>JAVVVE010000020.1:0-46638 GCA_036652815.1 Lachnospiraceae bacterium | reverse complement strand
CAAACACGCAACTTAGACATAATATCATGTGCGTCATTCAATGTCAACACTTTTTTTATTTTATTTTCGCCATATTCATCCAAGATAATTCTGTTTACTTCCTTTTCTGACGGCGAAGTTCATTGTATCATCAATGAGATTCTATTGTCAACAACTATTTGCAATTTTCTTTTTTTATTGTAATAAGGTCTCTCCTATCGCATCACCATTCTTCGTCGTAACGGTGATTCCTGATATATTCTCTGCTTCTTCCTGGGGAATTTCTACTACCAAAACTGTCTCGACCGGAGTATTCGCTAAGACTGTATCCTTATATGTAGACAAATCATTTAAAAGCATGGTCGTAAGTATTGGCTTTGGATTGCCACCATTAATAGCGATGCGAAAAAGAGGATATTGTTCCAAAATGTTAATCTCCCTCTCTTCCGTTGCATTCAATGCAAACTTAACAACCAATAATTGCTTGCCTTCTGCTGCATCCAATGCAAAGTAGTCGGATTCTTCCTCTCCTGATGGATAAGAAGAGCATACTTCATATCCTTGATAAGTAATCGTCGTTCCTTCTAAACCCAGAATCTGATTCATCTCTACATAAGTAGGGGAAGCTTCTGTAGTACCAGTCGTGCCTGCCGCATTGCTTTCTTCTGTTTTTTGTGCCGCATTGGCTGCTGCTTCATCTCTTTTTCGTTGTCTTTCTTGTTTCGCTTCTTCTTTGGCGATCTCTTCTTGGGTAGCTATGCCTGTGCTGGCATTCTTGTTATGTGTCAGCATAAGATTAGCAGCATATTCTGATACTAACTCTGTCTGTTTCGCTGTCATCTCCGGGATAGTACTGTTTTGACAACCTGTTATTAACAATACTTGACTCATGACCACTGCCATTGTAAGATATTGTTTTCCCTTTTTTCTATTGCGATCGTTCTCTATCATTCTAATTACCCCCAGATAATCAAATTTTATCACTCTTTAAGCATAAGGGCAAGTTATTTGGTATCTAATGTAAACCAAAATGTAACCCCGCCCTGTTCATTGCTCACGCCATAAGATTGACTCATGGTCTCCATAATAGCACGTACAATGGAAAGACCCACTCCACTTCCTCCATATTCTCTCGTTCTTGCTTTGTCCACTTTATAAAATTTATCCCATATATAAGGTAAACTTTCTTCCGGTATGTGGTCTCCTGTGTTAAATACAAAGACCTTTACTGTATTCTCATATTGTTCTATACATATCCGAATCTTTTTCTCTCCACTAACATGGTTCATCGCATTACTTAAATAATTGCGAAATACCTCTTCTATTTTGAATTCATCTGCCCATACATAGATGGGATCTATAACTCCCTGTAAATCCATAGTAATCTTCTGCTGTTTCGTCAGGATACTCACTGACTGTACTGTATTATTGATAAGATCCGATAGGTTAAAGCGTTCCACATTCATAGTATCATTACCGGATTCCAATTGACTTAAGGACATAAGCTTTTTTACCATCGTATTCATCTTATTTGCTTCATCCATGATAACATCGCAATAAAAATCTCTGCTATCAGCGTCATCATTCACACCTTCCTGCAGACCTTCTGCATATCCTTGAATCAAAGCAATTGGTGTTTTTAGTTCATGCGATACATTAGATATAAATTCTTTTCTCATTTCATCTATTTGTGTTTTCTTTTCATTATCTCTTTGCAATTCATAATTGGCAGTCTTGAGTTCTGATATCGTTCTTTCCAGGGTGGCAGATAATTGATTCATATGATTACCCAATAATGCAATCTCAGTTTTGCTTGTTCCATTATACCTTGCCTCAAAATCAAGATTGGTCATTCGACTGGAAATCTCAGCCAACTTTAAAATAGGTTCTGTTACCTTCTTTGATACAAAATATATGACAATGGCACCTACCAGAACTGCCATAATACCTATATAGGCCAGAAATCTATTTGCAATGGTAACGCTGTCCCTAATCGCCGCCAATGGTGTACGGAATAAAAACAAATTACCATTATCTAAAACTCCCCATAATTCCAGATATTCAAACTGTGTTCGTGAATCAATCGCATTTTCAATTCGATATTGATGTCCTTGTAATTTTCCTTTCAAAAAATTATCCAGCAATTTCGCAATTAATAATTCTGTGTTCATATTAGATGATTTGATCGTTTTAGAATTAGCATCAATAACCACCACTGCAATATTATATTGACTGCATATCTTTTGAAGTTCTATATCAAATTCATCCGAAGTCAAATTGCCACTATTCGTTGCTTGATTAATCTGTGTGTAAGCATACAGTAAAACTTCTTCTTTATTTTGAATATAGTATTTCTCAAGAAATGTGGTATTAAGAAACCAGCACAATAATATTGTGCCGGCCATTAATCCAATAAAAATATATGCAAATTGTTTTCTAATTGAATAACGCATCTCTATACCTCGAATTTGTACCCCATACCCCAGATTGTTTTAATTAAATCGCCTTTGCTGCCCATTTTATTTCTTAGTTTTTTTACATGGGTATCAATGGTTCTGGCATCTCCAAAATAATCGTAATTCCATACACTGTTCAAAATCTTTTCTCTGGATAATGCAATGCCTCTATTCTCCATAAAATAAGCCAAGAGCTCAAATTCTTTATAGCTGAGTTCGATCGATATTCCATCTATTATAACTTCATGTGCTGACTTGTTCATCTGAATCCCACCCACGTTTAAATTTACCTCGGTGTCTGTTTGAATACTTCTCTTCAGCACTGCTTCAACCCTTGCCACCAATATCTTAGGGCTAAATGGTTTCGTAATATATTCATCTACTCCCAATTGAAATCCTTGTAATTCATCTCGTTCTTCTGCTTTCGCCGTCAACATAATAATAGGAACTTTGGAAGTCTCTCTTATTTCTTTACATACTTCCCACCCATTTAGTTTAGGCATCATAACATCGAGGATAATAAGTGCAATATCTTTCATATGATAAAAGAGATTCAGTGCCTGACTCCCATCTTCCGCCTCTATAACATCGTAATTGTTTTTTATCAAAAAATCTTTAACTAATTTACGCATTCTGCTTTCATCATCAACAACTAATATCTTTACTTTATCCATCGGTTTGCTCTCTTCTTTCTTAATCTTATCAATCTAATGATATTATATCCGATAAATATGTTGAAATTGTGAAATTGGAATCATTTAAGATGTAATTCCTGCTCTGCTTTTCTAACCTCTTCTTCTCTTTGGGTTAATTGTTCTTCCCATGTAGCATACTTATTTACTAAAGCATTCTCATAATTTAATATATTAGGATTATCCGCAGTTAATGTAATCACAAATAGTAAGACAATAATAATCCCCAAAATAAAGTTTAAAGTCAATGACATACCAAATTTACGTGTTGCAGCTTTTTCTTTCACCTGACTGGGCTTTACCCTCGGCTTTGCCGGCTGTGATGTCTCTCGAACTTGATTTCCATAATGGGTAAAAATAGGAATACTGATCATTTCTTTGCCTGCGATAGGATTGCTATACAAATAATCCTGCAGACCTTTTAGATAAGCATACCCAATCGGGGTCTGAAACACTCTGTTCTCGATCGCTTTGGTATAAATGGTATATACCTGCGCCGGATTATCATAATCCATCCGGCTCTCAAGCATCACTATCTTCTGCTGTTCATTTCTGGCGATTGCTACATCCTTAGTTGTTGCAAACTGATAGCCATCTACAATGAATTCTTCTCGTTCCTGCATAAGAACACTCCTTGATTAATCTCTCTTTATAATAGCTGAACATCCCATGCCACCACCGACACATAAGGTTGCAAGTCCTGTCTTGGCATCTCTTTTTTGCATTTCATAGAGCAATGTTACTAAAATACGGCAGCCCGATGCACCTACCGGATGTCCAAGTGCGATGGCACCGCCATTCACATTTAATTTATCCATATCAATATGCAGGTCATGTCCGACTGCTACTGATTGTGCAGCAAAGGCTTCATTGGCTTCAATTAAATCAAAGTCTTCTATCTTCATACCTTTCTTTTTCATCACTTTTTGTGTAGAAGCTACCGGTCCAATCCCCATAATGGAAGGCTCTACTCCTGCCAATTCTCCGCCAATCCAAGTAGCCATCGGTGTAACTCCCAGTTCTTTTGCTTTTTCTTCACTCATAACAATAATGGCTGCACCGCCGTCATTAATACCGGATGCATTGGCTGCTGTTACGACACCATCCGTTTTAAATGCCGGACGTAATTTAGAAATGCTCTCTGCCGTAATCCCTGCCCTAGGGCCTTCGTCTGTATCTACCAATATCGTTTCCTTTTTCTTCTTAACTTCGACCGGCACGATTTCTTCTTTGAATCGTCCTTCTATTTGCGCTTTTTCACATTTTTGTTGAGACCAAGCCGCAAAATCATCTAATTGTTCCCGTGTAAGTCCCCACTGCTCTGCTATATTCTCCGCCGTAATACCCATGTGGTATCCACCAAAAGCATCTGTCAGTGCATCTTTCAGCAAAGCATCTTCCATCGTAGCGTTACCCATACGATATCCAAAACGTGCACTATCTAATACATATGGTGCCTGCGACATATTCTCTACACCACCTGCCACAATAATATCGGCATCTCCACATGCAATTAACTTAGCCGCTAAATTTACGCAGTGCAATCCTGAGCCGCATAAAACATTAATCGTAGTTGCCGGGATGCTAACCGGTAATCCCGCATTAATAGCAGCCTGTCTCGCAACATTCTGACCTTGTCCGGCCTGTAATACACAACCCATATATACTTCATCTACCTGTTCCGGTGTGATACCTGCTCTTTTTAATGCTTCTTTAATAACAACAGTGCCAAGATCTGCTGCGGGAATCGTGCTCAATACACCCCCCATTGTTCCAATGGCTGTTCTGCATGCTCCTGCTAATACAACTTTTCTTTCCATGTTTTGTCTCCTGTCTTTCTTCTATATAATGCTCTTTCTCTTTTACATTGGTTTATTTTATCATATTTTACCTGTTTTGGCTATTTATTATTAGAGCGGAATACTGCATATATTTTATTCATATATATTTAATATTTACTTTATACTTTAATAACATTTTGATAAAGAATATTATTTAAAGTCTTGAAAAACAAGTCTGTATAGCAAAAAAACCCAAAGCACTTTTTACGATGCTTGGGGTTTTTGCTACTTCTCTATAACGTTATCTTTATGGTGATTATACAATGCCTTGTGCCATCATAGCCTCTGCAACTTTTTCAAATCCGGCTATATTAGCACCTACAACATAATTGCCTGCCTGTCCATAACGGGTTGCCGCAGCATCCAAATTATGAAAAATGTTTACCATAATATGTTGTAATTTTTCATCTACTTCTTCAAATGTCCAACTTAATCTCTCGCTATTCTGAGACATCTCCAGTGCACTGGTAGCAACGCCTCCTGCATTAGATGCCTTACCCGGAACAAACCATACTCCCTGCTGTTGCAGATATTCTGTTGCTTCCAATGTCGTAGGCATATTGGCACCCTCACAGACAGCTATACATCCATTGGCAACAAGCATTTTAGCATCTTCCATTAAGAGCTCGTTCTGTGTTGCACATGGCAGTGCAATATCTACTTTCACACTCCATACTCCCTTGCCTTCATGGTATTCTGCATTGGGTCTGTAGTTCTTATATTCACTTAATCTTGCACGCTTCACTTCTTTAAGTTCTTTGACGGCTGTAAGATCTATTCCATCCGCATCATATACCCATCCGGTCGAATCTGACATCGTCACCACTTTACCGCCCAGCTCTGTTGCTTTTTGTGCAGCATAGATTGCTACATTACCGGAACCCGAAACAGCGATCGTTTTACCCTGAATCGTCTCTTGATTGCTCTTTAACATCTCAGCCGTTAAGTATAATAATCCAAATCCAGTAGCTTCTTTTCTGGCAAGGGAACCGCCATAGCTCAATCCTTTTCCGGTAAGCACACCTTCATAGATGCCTCTGATTCTCTTATACTGACCAAACATATAGCCTATTTCTCTGGCTCCGGTTCCAATATCGCCTGCCGGAACATCGGTATCCGCACCAATATATTTATACAGTTCTGTCATAAAGCTTTGGCAAAATGCCATAACTTCTCTATCTGATTTTCCTTTTGGATCAAAATCAGAACCACCTTTTCCACCACCGATTGGCAACCCTGTTAATGAATTTTTAAATACCTGTTCAAATCCCAAGAATTTGATAATGCCTAAATTAACACTCGGATGTAAGCGTAAGCCACCTTTATACGGACCGATGGCACTATTAAACTGCACTCTGTATCCTGTATTGACCTGTACCTGCCCTTTATCATCTACCCATGGAACACGAAATATGATCTGTCTCTCCGGATTCACTAAACGCTCTAACAGTGCTTCTTTTCTATATACTTCTTCTTTCGCTTCTACTACAACACGTAATGATTCTAATACTTCTTTCACTGCTTGATGAAATTCCGGTTGTGCCGGATTCTTCTCTACTACCATGCTCATAATCTCATCTACATATGACATTTATCTTCCTCCTGTATATCTGTTTTTGTATTTATTTCTATACAATCGATATATTCGTGTTGTATTATATACCGCATATAAAAAAAGTACAAGTATTTCATTACAGATATTTTTTCAATCTTGCAATATTTTTTTCTTCAAAATCAATCAGTTCTTTTGCTATTTCTAAACAAACGCCTTCTGTTTGTCCGTATTGGTTCATCGATTTCCACATCTGTGTTAATCCCATATTGGTTCCTCGAATCAGTAATTCAGCAATATGGCTCGTGCTTGTATTCAGTAAGGTATTCATGTGAATCCCTGACGAAAGCATAAATGTTTGAACCGCATTGTCCGGTAACGGCATTTCTCTTGCTTTTAACATCTCTTGAATAGCTTGATTATGAATATCCGCATATTTGGCTGACTGAATGGACAACTGCATTGCCAGATCATCATCATATACTTTTGCAGAGATGGTATCTACCGCATGCATTCCCATACTGGTGTTTCTCTGGACTTCTTGTAATATCTCCATCGCATTATTTTGATTATTCTTCATTGATTTATCCCCCTTACTGCATTCAGTAAGAGTATAACCGGATTTTATCAATCTATTCTATGTCAGGTTTAAGCTTTACTCGAGAAATTCTGATTTCACATAGGCTGTCTGTCCCTTATATTTAATCTTGGTCCAGCCGTCCGCCTGTTTCATCATGACATCGAATTTTTCACCCATATAAGCCGTTCCCAGCAAATCACTGGTTGTACTGGCTGATTTTCTAATGTTTACGGTTTCCTTCACTGTCGCTTTTCCACCTGAGGATGCATCTGTTGCAGCAGGACTCTCGTTGTCTGTTGCTGTATCAGTTTGAGGTTTCTCTTCTGTCGTATTGACTACTTTTACATATTCAGATTTAACATAAGCTTCTTTGCCTTCAAATTCAATCTTACTCCAGCCATTCGCTTTGCTCTCTAATCTCTTGTACTGTTCTCCTTTAGGAGCTTTTCCTATCTTATCTGCTGTCTCGCTGTCAGAACTGCGTACATTAATCGTATCAGTGGCTTCGATTGTTTCTATGACTTGAGGTACTGCAGGCTCTGTATCCTGTGCTTCACTGGTTGTTTCCTCCGGCTTAGTCTCCACATTATTATCACTGACCGTCTCAGAGGCTGCTTCTTTTGCGATGGCTTCTCCAACTTCGGTTTTGATTTTAGTCGGTAATTCATTTAAAAAAGTGCTTAACGCTTCATCTGATGCGATAGCATCATTATATTTTACTTCCACGCGATTTGATAATTCTACAACATTATCCTGTACCGACAGCTCTGTGAGATAAGATGACACATGACTGTCAATCTCGCCTTCATAGATGTAGAGTTCTCCTGCCTCATTGGGACAGATATAAAGTGTATTTAATGCCGGTGCCACAGTATCGATTCCTTTAAACTTCACTTCATAATATACATACGCCAAATAGGTGTTTTCTAGCATTCCCTTCTTGGTGTAACAAGTGATGTTCTGATAGCTCTCAATATACTGGCTCTTCTTCTCCAGCCTGGTCTTCTCAGTGTCTTCCGTATAATTTCTGCAATGTTCTATGACTCCGATATCTCCGTCAGCCAGTGCCTTATAATATTTATCAATCAATGCATTTACTTCAGGATAGGCATTCTCTTCCAATGGTTCTTCCGGTACGATACCATCCGCTGTAGTTGGCTCCATGCCGGCCTGTGCACCTGTCTCTTGTGGCTTTGCATGATTATGTGCTGTCACAACAAAGACAAGTACTGTTAATAATACGACAATTACAATACTTGCCGGAATAACTATTTTTATGTTGCGAATTATCCAATCTTTACATCGTACAGATAATCCATTACTATACTCTTGGGGTTTTCTCATAAAGCACCTTCCTATTTCATTCATTTAATACAAACGCACCCGACAGGAGTCGAACCTGCATCAAAGGCGTCGGAGGCCTACGTTCTATCCATTAGACTACGGGTGCTTACACGTGTTTTGTGTATAATTGTTACAGATTTGTTACATCACAAACTGTATAATAACATAGTTGTAACTTGTTGTCTAGTATACTTTCTCAAATTACAGTTTTTGTTAATTTCTGTTAATTTTGCACCCGCATCATCTTATGGTATTATAATCTATTATGTTTGCATTGATTTACTCTAGGATACTTTACTGATTGACTCATCCTCTCTGCTGTATCTATAGATATGATTGGATAGGATCTCTTCTTCCTCCACCTGCGTTTCATTAACCTCCTGTACCATATCTGCCAGCTCTTTTACTCCCATTACCTTGCTGACCGGCACTAAAATCACTTCATGTATGGAGCTGGGTAAGATATAGAGATCTACACCAAGCTGCTCTGAGAATTGTTTCACCATATCAGGATAGAGTATGCAAGCTGCTCCATGCATCTTACTATGATTCGTTAATATATACATCGGCATCCTCTCTTCTTCGATAGCACTATCCTGATTGCCGCTTAACTCTTGTATCAGAGTTTCCATATTGATGAACTCTCCCTTTAAAAGGCAAGGTGTATTTTGTTTGGCATCTGCGTAGATATCTTCCGTTGACACCTGCCACGATTTACAATGTGAATTACGAATCAAAATACTCGCAGTGCCACCGATTGCATCATGTACAAATAGATAGTAGAATACAATCGCCAAATCCAAATATTTAACATGGGGTATCTCATCAAGTAACACTCTGTTTTTATCATAATTAATAAGTTTGTATACTATTTTTTTCTTTGCTTGTTTATAATCCAGGAAAAATTTCATATCAATATCATTTTCCGGCTTACTCTGTTCATACACATCCGTTATTTGTTTAAAAAGGTTCGCAAATGTAGTTCCTTCCTCATATTGTATATAAAAGCTATTCATATAAATAGTGGGTGCCACATTTTTATCCTTTGGCATAATCGTTAAACCATGCAAAATAATACCATTATTTTTGGTAACTTGATTTACGATAACCTGTGTTTCCTTTCCATAATAATCCTGTAATGCTTTTCTTGTTTTCTCTACAAATTGTTCTAATTCCATGCGTAACTCCATTCTGTATGCTTTATTGTCCCGATGCCATGCAAACAGGATGCAATAGGCATATCATGTGATGTGCGAATCAACTTCGCATTAATAGGGTTTGGAAATTTGGCATGACTATGCCAGATGCATCCGATTATCTTTGATAAGTGGTGTCGTGTCTGTGATGTCAGACAACGAATAAAAAAAGACAACAAAAGAACGCAAAGTTCTTCGTTGTCTTACAAGCTTAGAATAGTTCGATTCTAAGATAAAATAAAATATGCTATCTGATGATACCTCCGAATTATGCTCTTGATAAGTATTCCCCTGTTCTGGTATCAATCCTAATTACATCATTCTCTTCCACGAATAAAGGAACATAAACAGTTGCTCCTGTTTCTACAACTGCCGGCTTTGTAGCTCCGGTTGCTGTGTCACCTTTAAATCCCGGTTCTGTCTCTGTAATCATTAATTCTACAAATAAAGGTGGTTCAATCGCAAATACATTTCCATTGTGAGAACATACTTTACACATTTCATTTTCTTTCACAAACTTAAGTGCCTCTTTGGCGGTTTCTTCGCTGAGTGCAATCTGCTCGTAATTTTCTACATCCATGAAATAGTATAAATCACCATCTTCATATAAATATTGCATATCTTTTCTATCAATACGTGCCTGCGGACATTTCTCTGTAGGTCTGAACGTTTTCTCAATAACCCCACCATTTTTAATATTCCTTAGCTTTGTCCTAACAAATGCCGCTCCTTTACCGGGCTTCACATGTTGGAACTCAATTACCTGAAATATGTTACCATCGTACTCAATCGTAACACCATTCCTGAACTCACCTGCAGAAATCATCTTGTCTCCTCCTAATGTTTTTACTACAATTCTTACCTAGTGTATAATAAAATCAAATATAATTCAACTATTTTTTTATTACATAATCAATTGCCTGCAAATATCCCTGTAAACCTTGTCCAAATATCTGCTTATCACACACTTCTGCCGTTACTGAATCCTTACGAAAATCTTCTCTGGCTGTGATATCCGAAATATGTACTTCTACTTTTGGCATCGTAATACTCGCTAATGCATCCCGAATCGCATAACTATAATGGGTATATGCCCCCGGATTAATGATCAAAGCCTGTGTTCCATCACTGTAAGCATCCTGTATCCGATCGATAATAGCACCTTCGTGATTACTCTGGAACACTTCTATCCGACAATGTTCTGCTTCTCCCTTTTGTGCAATCAGCTGCAATAAATAGTCATAATCCTGTGTCCCATAAATCGTTTTTTCCCGAATACCCAAAAAATTCAGATTCGGTCCGTTAATCACTAATAGGTTCATATTGTTCTATTGCCTCCCATATCTGTGTCGCTATCTGCTCCCCATTGTATCCATCTACCTCTATCACAATATCTGCTGTTTTCTCATAAATTGCTGCACGCTGAGCTAATAAATCTATAATTGTCTGTTTTGGATTTGTACCCTGCAATAAAGGTCTCGTTGTATCATGCTGTAATCGATCATATAATATCTCCGCAGATGCACGTAAATAAATAACACATCCAAGCTTATGTAATAATCGACGGTTCTCTGCGCGCATTGGCAGTCCACCTCCGACCGCAATAATAGTTTTTACTTTATGGCAACACAACTGTTCTAAGGCTTCTGTCTCCAGTTGTCTGAAGTAGGGTTCTCCTGCTTGTGCAAATATCTCAGCTACTGTTTGCTTTTGTTGCTGCTCAATATACTTATCTGTATCAATAAATGGCAACTGATGCTGATAAGATAATCTGCAGCCAAGGCTCGATTTACCACAACCCATAAATCCGATTAAAATAATATTATACATTGGTTTCCATCTCTTTCTGCAATACTTGATAGAGATCTATGGCACATTCCTCTGTTATTTTGGTTTGATTCCATAATTCATAAGCTTCGATTCCTTGGTATAGAAGCATCGTCAATCCGGAATATGCCTGTCCACCTGCTCGTTCTACCAAAGATAAGAACCTGGTCTGTGCCGGTCTATAGATGAGATCATATCCTATGTGTATTTTATCATAGAAATCCATATCTTCTATCACAACATCTTCGACTTGCGGATATAATCCAACACTCGTCGCCTGAATCGCCAGATATTGCTGCTTTGGCAATGTCGCATACTCTTCTATCGCCATCGGTATCACACAATCTGTTGTTAGTACTTTGTTGACTTCTTCTGCTACTATTTCTGCCTTCTCACGTGTTCGATTCATCAGATACACCTGTGCCGCTCCATAGTATGCACACATAAAAGCCACTGCTCTCGCAGCACCACCGGCTCCTAATATGATGACATGCTCTCCACGCATACAGATGCCTTGCGTACACATAGCCCGATATAATCCCGTCATGTCTGTATTGTAGCCTCGATATCCTCCGTCAGTCCTCACCAGTGTATTTACTGCCCCTATTTTACCCGCCAGTTCTTCCACCGATACCAGTGACTTGAGTACCTCACTCTTATAAGGTACTGTTATATTTAAACCATACACATGCAATGCATAAGCACCCTTAAGTGCATCCGTTAAATTCCCTTCCTCTACCTGCATGGGTACATAGACCATATTATGGTGCAATCTTTCTGCCAGGGTGTTATGAATCAGTGGAGATAACGTATGTGCTACCGGATTGCCAATTAAACCATATAATTTAGTGATTCCATTGATCATCATCTTTGCCGCCTTTGATAGAAAAATAGTACGATTCGTTCTAAATATCTCTTCAAAACAATCTGAATCTCTTCTTTGGGATGAATCGGTTTTACCAGATAAGTCTTGATCCCGGCTCTCTTCGCTCCCCAAATATCTGTAAATAGCTGATCCCCTATAAAAAGTGTAGTATGGACATCTGTATGCATGATGTCCATACTACGCATATAATTTTTAGGAGACGGTTTGCCTGCCTTATAAATATAATGCACTCCTACTTTATCATTGAAGCTTTTCACACGAGGTTCTTTATTATTAGATAATAGCATAGCGTCGAACCCAATTTCCTTAAGATGCCGAAACAAAGCGATTGCCCGTTCATCCGGCGGTGCATCATGGGGTACCAGTGTATTATCAATATCAAAAATAATCCCCCTGTAGCCCCCTTTATACAACGCATCAAAATCAATCTCATAGGTGGAATCCAGATACACATCCGGATAAAATCTCTGGAACATAATAAAACCCTTCCTAGCCGGATGCCTATCCTGCATTACTTATTCTTATTGTTTATTCTTTTAGCACAAATTCGTTTACTAATTCATTTAGTACCTGTGCCTGTGCTGTTAATTCTTCCGATGCAGAAGCACTCTCCTCAGACATCGCAGAATTCTCTTCTATGACTGCCGCTATCTGCTCTACTCCTGCTGTTACCTGGTCTATCGCTGCTGCCTGTTCATTGGAGGCCACGGAGATCGTATCGATTCTTTGTGCTAACACATTCGCTTGCTCCACAGAATCATTTAACATCTTAGCTGTTTCTTCTGTAATCTTAATCCCTCGTTCAACCGCCGCCAAAGAATTTTTAATGAGGTCTGTTGTTACTTTTGTAGCTTCTGTACTCTCCGTTGCGAGATGACCTATCTCACCTGCTACTACTGCAAATCCTCTGCCTGCTTCTCCTGCTCTGGCTGCTTCAATCGAAGCATTCAAAGAGAGTAGATTCGTCTGTGACGCTATTTCTTCGATGGTCACGATAATCTCACTAATCTTAGCGGAAGATTCGCTAATTTCGTTCATCGCCTGTACCATGCGTTTCATCTGCTCATTACTCTCAGTCACTTCTCCGCCTACAGACTGCGCTATCCGGTTCGCTTCCTGTGCACTCTTGGCATTGTTATCGACTTGTTCGGAAATCGTCGTAATCGTTGCTTGCAATTCTTCGATCGAGCTTGACTGATCACTCGCTCCCTCTGCCAGAGACTGTGCTCCCTGTGCTATCTGAGAAGAACCCTGTTCTACCTGACCGGACGCAGTCTGCATGCTATGCATCACACCATTGAAGCTATCTCTAATCAGTTGCATGGAGTCACGGATCTGTATCAATTCTCCCACATACTCCGTCTCTGTGGATATCGTCAGATCTTTATTGGCCATGCTGTTTAACACTCTTGAAATATCAGAAATAACAGCTTTTAATGTCTGTGCTGTTCCATTAAATGCTACTGCAAGCTGCCCTATTTCATCATCCGAACCGGTATCCAGTGTAATATCAAAATCGCCTTGTGATAATTGATTGGCCACTCCAACGATCTGGCCGATTGGTGCCAGCATCTTCTTTAACAGCTTCTTAACCACAACAATAATGAGAACCAATGCTACCATCGTCATCGTAATCAAAAGTGCTAAAAGTATCAAAACTGTTTTATTAAGTTCCGGTTCTTTCACGGCTGTTTGTACCCACCAGGTAGCATTTCCAGCTTGTAAAGGAGACATAAAACGGGCATATCTAATCCCATTGGAACGTACGGTCTTGCAGTTAAATGCTTCTCCTGCAGCCATCTGTTCCTTCATATAGTTCAATTCACTTTCTTTCGTTAAAAACTCACTCAGATTATGTCCAATATCAGCAGCCGATTCCGTATCGTAGATAATATCCGCCTTATCGTTATAGATAGTCGCATATAAGCTTGGATATCTTTCATCCTGAACCTGAACTTCTCCAAAGGTATCTAAACTAATATCTGCAACGATAATACCTTGTAATTCATCTTCAAATAAAATAGGATATGCTGCAGTAATCATCTGCACTCCGTCATAATCATATGGTTCTGTATAATATGGCTGCTTGGTCTTAGCTACTTCTTCATAATATACTTCCTTACAATATTCTGTGCAATTGCCAAAAGGCACTGCTTCCTTTGCTTCCTGTCCATCTTTTAGATAAAAGGAATAGCTTTTAATACTTTCATTAAATTTGCTGTCTTCAAACATGGCACCGATACCCTGTAGATTATCGCTGTTTTTTAAAGTATTGGCTGCATTGCGAAGCATATAGCTCTCAACCATATAAGCTATCTCAGGCAATGGTCTGCCAAATAACTCACTGACATATTTACCACCATGTTCCTGATAAACACCTGATTGATCCGCTTTATATTCCTCTGCAATATAGGAGGTCAGATTGGATGCCGTACTGGATGCTTCATTAAAAATCTCCTGGACCTTTAATGCATTAGACTCTGAGCGATTTGCAAAATCCGAATAAACAGCTTTCGATACGGAATTACTTACACTCACTGCTGTAATGATAATAAAGACAAGAAAAACTGCTAATAATAATCTTATTAATGTTTTAGATAACTTTCCTGCCAAAGAATTGGGCTTACTTTTAGAAGTTTTTGTTCTTTTAATCTTATTCTCGTTTTTGTTATGATCCGCTTTCTTCATCTGTAATGTCCTCCTGCGATATAATGCCATAATCATATCACTTTTATGGAGGAAAAACAATATGGTTTCTTCTTGAATTTCCGACTTATAAGCCGGTCTTAGCAAGTACCGTACCATCCAAAGAGGATCCTAGGTTTGTATTGTTGTTTAGGTTTCCAACAAAATATTGATATTCCGATAAAATCGAATCCTTCTGCATATCAGAAACAGCTTTTTGTACATCCAGATTACCAATCTCGCGATCGGTTCCTATATAATCAAAACTATCTTCCTGATTAAAGGTTAACGATATATTCTCAAGATCGGCACTTTTACTTCTGGTAGGAATACTCGGTATCTCTTGATCGTTATCCTGTGATATTTGCTCCTGTAATGTTTGTTCCTGTAATGTTTGCTCCGGCTTTGATACTTTTTGATAATCTACCTTGGGAATATCATTCGTTTTATACTGATTATAAAATCCACCATATTCACCCAATCCCTGGATTGCCATCGTTACACCTCCCTGCGTACGATTTACATTTAACTTTGTAATAGATATATCGGTGGTTTTATGGAATACTTTAGTTTTTATTGAAAAAAAGCTTTTGGATATAAATGGGTATGTCTTTAACGAAGATTTGCCGCTTCCAATAAAGCTCCGGTATACGGATGTTGTGGATTGGCATAAAGCTCCTGTGTACTTCCCTGCTCTACAAGACGCCCCTGCTGCATAATCATCACGCGGTCACTCATCTGATAGACTACTCGTAAATCATGTGAAATAAAAAGAATTGCCAGTCCCATCTGGCTATGCAGTTCTAACAGTAATTGCATAATTTGTGCTTGAATCGTTACATCAAGAGCTGAAACCGGTTCATCTGCAATCAATAATCTTGGTTCCAGCATTAACGCTGCACCAATACAGACTCTTTGTCTCTGCCCGCCGGATAATTGTCTGGGATATCTCTCCATATATTGCTCTGATAAGCCAACTTTATAAAGCATCTTAATTGCCCGCTCTTTTCGTTCCGCTTTGGAATAGCGCTTTTGTATCCGAAAGGGTTCCTGTAATATCCATCCAACAGTTTTGGTTGGATTTAAGGAGCTGTAGGGATCTTGAAATATCATCTGTGGATAAGAGGAGTAGTGTCGCACTTCCCCCGATGTCGGTGTTACGATTCCAAGGATGGCTTTGGCAAGCGTTGATTTTCCACATCCGCTCTCTCCAAGCAGACCTACGATCTCACCCTCTTGAATCTCAAAAGAGATATCTTGACAAGCCGGATCCTGTTCCTCAGTATTTTTTTTATAAGATACCTGCAAATGAGATACCTCTAAAATATTTTGATGGAGTTCTTCCTGCTTACTTGATTTTATCGGTTTCATTCTATTTTTTCCATGCTTCCTGGTTCTGTTCACACTTTGCTTATTTTCTTGCTACAGGTTGGAATCGCTTCAATCAACTGCTTGGTATAAGGGGCCTTTGGCGTGAGATAAATCGCCTCGGTCTGTCCCGCCTCTACGATCATGCCG
Source organism: Lachnospiraceae bacterium (assembly GCA_036652815.1). Taxonomy (GTDB): domain Bacteria; phylum Bacillota; class Clostridia; order Lachnospirales; family Lachnospiraceae; genus SZUA-378. The sequence continues at coordinate 30,082 of JAVVVE010000020.1, read as the reverse complement.
TTCTGCATAACGATGACTTCACTGCATAGCTGTCTGACTAAGCTTAAATCATGTGAGATAAAGAGAATGGCTGTTCCCTTTTCTTTATTTAATTTAAAAAGCAATCTGACGATCTGTGCCTGTATCGTCACATCCAATGCGGTAGTTGCTTCATCTGCAATCAATATTTGTGGGTCACAGATCATGGCCGATGCAATCATCACACGTTGTCGCATCCCTCCTGATAATTCATGTGGATACTGCCGATATACCTGTTCTGCATCGCTTAACTCAACATCTCTTAACATCTGAATCGTCTTGCTGTAACGTTCTTCTTTGGTCAGATTGGTATGCAAACGCAGACTCTCTTCCACTTGCCAGCCGATTCTCTTGACCGGATTTAAAGAAGTCATAGGTTCCTGAAATATCATACTAATATCATTGCCCTGGTACCTACGCAAGATATCTCTGGAGCAAGTTAATAAATTCACTCCATCAAAGAGAATCTCTCCTGTTTTCTTCATATCATGTCTGCTTAATAATCCGGCAATCGCTAACGCTGTCATCGTCTTTCCCGAACCTGACTCTCCCACGATTCCCATGATCTGTCCTCGTTCCAAAGTCAGCGACACATCCTGTACAACAGTTTCCGGTATCAGATGATCATGGAATTCTATGTTTAAGTCTTTGATCTCAAGTAACATACTACTCTCCTTATTCTGTCTTCAATCCCTCACCTAATAAACTAAATCCCAAGATCATCATCACCATAATGAGTCCGACTGAGATCGCATAGCTTGGTCTGGAAAATAGATATGCCTGTGCCTCAGACAGCATCCTGCCAAGGCTGGCATCCGGTGGCTGTACGCCGATGCCCAAATAACTCATACCTGCTTCTGCTAAAACTGCATTATTAAATCCAATCATCACAGAAGAGGCTAATACAGTCCCTGTATTAGGCAGGATATGTACAAACATAATGCGTAAGTCACTTGCCCCCATCAATTTGGCCTGTTTTACATAATCCATATTTTTACAACGGATAAATTCTCCACGTACGATTCTGGCAAAGCTTGGTACAAATGCAATACCTAATGCAATCATCACATGATAAGTTCCTGTGCCCATAACACTGACAAATACAAGTGCCAATAAGATACTGGGAAATGCAAAAACAGCATCATTAATGTGCATCAGTATCTCATCTAGCCAGCCACCATAATATCCGGTTACTGCACCCAGAATAATACCCAGTGTGGTTCCGATTAATACGGTACCCGCAGCCACAAATAATGTTGTTCTGCTTCCCTGTAAAACACGGCTGAAAATATCACGTCCAAAATTATCACAGCCCATCGGGTGCTGTAAGGAGATATCCGCCAGTTTATTGGCAGCATCCATGCTCGATGGTTCATACGGACTCGCCACGCAGCCTAAGAGAATCAATATAAGAATGAAACCGGTTAAGGTAGCTCCGATGATACAGTTATAATTTTTATGTCTCTTGTTTTGCATACTTAACATCTCTGCTTTCTGCTATGCTTTCTTTTGAATCCGTGGGTCAATATAACGATATAGCAAATCAACCACCAGATTAATAACATTTACCAACACTGCCAATAATACGATAATCGCCTGTACGACCGGATAATCTCTATTTGAAATAGAAGTGAGCAGGATGCGCCCCAGTCCCGGTATTCCAAATACCTGCTCTATAATGATGCTGCCTGCAATCATATCAGCCAATGCCATCCCCATAAAAGTAACGACAGGAATTAACGCGTTGCGAAGGACATGGTTCCAGAGAACTCCATTGACTGTATTCCCTTTACTATATGCGGTTCTAACATAATCCAACTTAGATTGTTCCACTACTGAACTGCGTAAAAGTTTCGCCGTCATCGCACTCTTTGGTAATGCAATCGCAATCGCCGGCCATATCATATAACTTAAGAAAGCACCTATGTTGACTTCATAGGATACATAACCGCCCGGCATAAACCACTTGAATATGATTCCAAATAAATAAGTCATAAGAATACCAACAAAAAAAGGTGGAATCGCCATGGTAATCTGATTCATGATGTAGATTGTGCGGTCTATGATACCTCCGGCATGTTTCGCTGCGAGGATACCCAGCGGTATGGACAAGCAGACTGTCATTAAAAAAGCGATCCCCGTTAAAGTCAATGTAATCGGTATCTTATTGGCTATCATATCCTTAACCGGCATCTGATAACTATAGGACATGCCCATATCTCCTTGCATAAATCGTATCAACCAATTGCCAAACCGTAAGAATAAAGGGTCATTTAATCCCATTTCTTCTCTAAGTGCCGCTACCTTTTCAGGCGTTGCTTGTGTTCCGAGCATCGAAGTCGCCGGATCTCCCGGTATCACACTAAATGCACAAAATACAAGAAAGGATACGATAATAAGTGTCAAAATCAAAGTCGCCGTCTTTTTCAACACATATTTCATATCCTTCCCCGCCCTTCTCGATTCTTTATAAAAGATACCTATTAAGATTGTGTTACTTCATAAATTTTAGAAATATCCTGCACATAAAGCGGATAAAATTCATATCCGGCATAGTTCTTACGAAGTGCTACTAATTCCGGTAAATCCTGAATATAAACATTCGCTGCGTCTTCTGCCAAAATACGTTCACAATCTTGATAATGCGTTATTTGTTCCTTATCATCACTCGAAATTGTTGCCGCCTTAAATGCAGCATCATACTCTGCATTGTGATAATTGATAAAATTACTGTTAGAGGTCGATGTGAAACGTTCTAATAACGCTCTCGCTGTCAGGCTTGATGCATCTACACCCACAACTGTAGCTTCATATTCACGATTCGCATATACGTCACTCAGCCAACTGTCCCATTCGATTAATTCAATCTCTGCGGTTACCCCGATTGCTTTCAGTTCCTCTGCCAGTACCTGTGCGGTATCAATATGTTGTTGATAATTAGAGGGTACCTTAATCGTAAAGGTAAATCCATCTGCATATCCGGCCTCTGCTAATAATGCCTTTGCTTTCTCAAGATTCTGATTGTATACCTCATTCAATTCAGGCATATAGTATTTGGCGAATGCCGGGAACATACTACTGCCTATCTCTGTTCCTTTTCCATCAGAGACCATATGCATAATCTCACTCGGATCGATGGCATAGCATAATGCTTGACGCACTCTTACATCCTTGAAAGGTTTGGCTTCATGGTTTAAATACATCGCCTGCACCAGATTCATAGTACCTTCTTCAATCTGAAATTCATCTCCGAGTTCCGCCGCCTGTCCCGGTGTGATCCTTGCATACATATCGATTGCTCCACCTGTTAGATTCATCGTAATCGTATCTGCATTAGAGATAATCTTAAAGATCGCTTGCTCAATATGAGCCGGTTCTCCCCAATATCCATCAAATCGTTTTAAGATGATATTCTCTTGCGGAGAGCGAGATACATATTGATACGGTCCTGTTCCTATCGGCGTAGTATCTGCACCGGTATTGGATGCCGGGATAATCGCAGTCGTCATATACGCTAAAAATTCCGTATTGGGTTCTTTTAACGTAATCTCAACCGTAGCTTTATCCACTATAGTAACGCTTTTAATATTAGAATACGCCGCTACCAACGGTTCCCCGTTACTGGTATCGGCGCATTTATCAATCGAATATTTCACGTCCTCTACCGTAACTTCACTTCCATCATGGAACTTAATGCCTTCTCTTAATGTGAAGGTATACACCAGTCCATCTGTTGAAATATGATACTTACTTGCTACAGCAGGGTTCAGATTACCTTGGCTATCCGGCTTCACTAAGCCTTCAAACAGATTGAATAATACCTCTTTAGTTCCTGCCGCCACTGCCTTGTGGGGGTCAAGACTATCTTCTATATCCGAAGGTATGCCAATCGTAATCATGGAAGAATCTTCACCTGCCTTATCACCTGAGCATCCGCTCAGTGCAATAGTTAGTGTAAGTAACACAAGTAACAGAAGGAGTCTACTAACTCTACTTCTTTTCATGTGTCCTTTTCCTTTCTTCATTTAAATTGTTCTATCGTGGTATCTGAATATCCTAATCAAATACCCGAAATAGATTGTACCTAATCTTTGAAAAAAAAGCAAGAGAATTATACCTCTGTAGGATAAATGGTGAGATAAAGATATTGCCCTTTACAATTATATACGATATACTTAATCTATAAAAGTAAACTTAAAAGGAGGGGTTTTATGTTTAAAATGTTCGATAATAATGAAGATAATGGATTTTCATGGGGTTCCATTGGTGATGTAAGTGAAGGGAGAAGAAACCTCGGAACTGATATGCCTGTTTTCGTATACCGTTTAATGCAATACACGATTAGGGATGTATTATCTAAACGCTATGGCAATGAAGAAACCATCACTATCTTTAGAGACGCCGGAGAACTGGCCGGAAAAGAACTTGCCAATCAACTGCTTGATTTAACTTTACCTCTGAATGAATTTATAGCACAATTGCAAGACACCCTTGAGAAAAGTAAAATCGGGATTCTAAGAGTAGAAAAATTTGACGCTGAAACAGGGGCAGCTATTTTAACGGTAGGTGAGGATCTTGATTGCTCCGGTTTACCTATTACAGGGGAAACCGTTTGCAATTACGATGAAGGATTCTTAGCCGGAGTCTTAAAAGCCTACACCAAAAATGACTACCTCGTAACCGAAATAGATTGTTGGGCAACCGGTGCACGCGTCTGTCGTTTTGAAGCATTGGTAAATAACACCATCTGAGAGGGTGACTGATAAAATGAAGAAACAGGATATCGAAATTTTGTTGGATCAGATAAAGAATATAGTATTCAATAAGCCACCGCTTCCATCCGGTGAACAGCCCATTGTTTCCTCAAAAGAATTGACAGACTTACAGAGTGCTATCTCTTATCTCGCTCATGATTTTGCCGAATCAAATGATTTCCTTTGGAATTTATCGATTGGAAATATTGATGTACCAGCTCCTGACAGACATAATAGAATGGCTTCCAATTTAAAAGAACTTCAATCAGGACTCAAGCATCTAACCTGGCAGGCTAATCAGGTGGCTAATGGAGATTATAAGCAAAAAGTTAGTTTTTTAGGTGAATTTTCCGATTCTTTCAATCAAATGGTTACACAACTAGAAGAACGAGAAACCAAACTAAAAACAAAAACGGATGCACTCACCAAATCAATAAACTTACTCATTGCCATTATGGATGGTATGCGTGATTGGGTTGTTGTTACGGAGCACCAAACAGGAGAAGTACTCTATATTAATTTGTCTGCCAAAGAGCATTTCTACGATCCTTCGCAGGATCAGTTGATTTGCTTAGGTAAAGATTGTGCTTTGCTTGATCATTTACGCACCTATTCCACCGCTTCTAACGACAGTGATGAATTCTCGTTTTCCTGTCCGATCAACGGAAGAGATTTATATGCGAGGACTTTTTCAATCCAGTGGAATGATAAGATGGCATATGTGCATTTTATTTCAGATGTTACCAACCAGAAAGTTGAAAAAGAGCAATTGGAAAGTCTTGCCTTTAAAGATGAATTAACCGGACTTTTTAATCGACGCTATTGCATGCAAAGGCTGACTGATTTGGTAGCTGATAAAAATGATTTTACGATATGTATGGTTGACTTAGATGGTCTGAAGCGTGTCAATGATAGTCTTGGACATCTTGTCGGTGATGATTATATCACAACCATCGCCAACGCTATGCTTGAGATTGAACATCCTAACAGCGTCACTTGCAGAGTCGGTGGAGATGAATTCATTATTATTTTACCACAATGTACCGAATCTGATGCCCGCGATAAAATAGCTCTCTTGCAAGAACAAATTGCTTCTATCAAAAAAGAGTATTCCTTATCCATTAGCTGTGGAATCTTTTATGTTACAAGCAATATGAGTCTCTTACCGGAAACGATCTTAGAGCGAGCGGATGACAAAATGTATCTTGTTAAAAAGGCAAAAAAAGCTTGTAGAGAATAGAGGGCTTATTCAGTGCCAGTGTATAAGCACCTCTCTAATCTCTTCTTTCGTTGCCATCACTCTGCCCTGAAACATCGTGTCTTTACCACCACCACGTCCATGACAAGCTGCATTGAGCTTTTTACTAAGCGTTTTAACATCTTCTGTTTTACTCCCAAGGACATAGGTATATCCGGTCCGGTCATCCCCTGCACATACCAATGCCAAGGTTACTTTCTGCATCAACATATCACAGAGTTTTCGCACTTCTTCCGGTGTCATATCCTCTTCAAATAGGATGGCTTGTTGACTTTCCTCCTTAAATTGATCTGATAGCATAATAAGACGCTGTTCTTTTGCCTGAGTTAATGCATATCGTAACGCACCTGTCTCGTGAAGTAGCTTGGTAACCGCCTCTGTTATCTTATCGGTTGGTACCGACAACAGATTTGAGATTGCCTGTGCCGAACTATGCTTCTTCTTATAATCATAAAATGCCTGCCAACCAATTAAGATTGTCAAACGGCATCCTTCTCTGCGGTTTTCCATCTCCGTAACTTTAATGATACCTATTTCTCCGGTACGTGCCACATGAGTCCCACAGCATGCACAGATATCTGCACCCGGTATCTCCACGATACGGATACTGCCTTCTAATGTTTTCTTGCTTCGATAGGGAATGTTTAGCAGTTCTTCCTGCGTTGGATAGGTAATTAAAATCTCATCATCGCGAAATACAGCTTCATTGGCACAGCTTTCCACTTTCTCTATTTGTTCTAAGCTTAACGATCCATTAAAATCAACGGTCACATAATCCTGTCCCATATGAAATCCGACATTATCATATCCAAATAATTGATGCACAATTCCCGAAAAAATATGTTCTCCGGAATGCTGTTGGGAATATTGGAATCTCCTGTCCCAATCTATGATTCCATGTACTGAACTGCCTACAGTTATCGGTAGATTGGTTCTATGTAGAATACCTTCCTGGGTCTCAGATGTATCCGTTACTCTAACGCTATTCAAACCGTCCACTACCAGATACCCTGTATCCCCCGGTTGACCTCCCCCTTCCGGATAGAATACAGTTTCTTCCAGTATAATCTCATAAAACTGTTGTCCACTACTTTCCATACATTCCTTACAGACAAGCACTTTGGCATCACATGCTGTTTGGTAAGCATCTTCATAATATCTTTTTTTTGTCATCGCTGTATCGTACCTCCACCCAATACATATTCTCCATCATAAAATACGACTGCTTGTCCCGGTGTAACAGCACGCACCGGCTCTTCAAAAATACACCTAACCAAATCTTCTCCTATTGTTTCTATCAGGCACATCGTACCTCGATGACTATAACGAATCTTGGCTAATACGCGTCTTGGCTCTGTGAGTGCAGCAATCGACATGTAATTTAGTTTGGTACAGATTAATTCACTTGCGTATATTTCTTCATTCTCTCCAATCACTACTTCATTGGTATCCGGTCTAATCTCTGTTACAAAAACAGGATGTCCCATTGCCAGATTCAGACCTTTCCGTTGTCCTATGGTGTAATGTGTGATCCCTTTATGTATCCCTAATATCTCTCCCGTCGCCGTCACAAAGTTACCGGCAGGAGGTACAACTCCACCCGTTTCTTTCTCGATAAATCCTGCATAGTCATGGTCTGGAATAAAACAGATTTCCTGACTATCCGGCTTGTGAGCCACCGGTATCCCACTTTTCTCTGCCAATTGTCTGATGGCATCTTTGGTATATGCCCCGACCGGCATCAACGTATGTGCCAGCTGCTCTTGTGTCAGGTTATAGAGTGCATAAGTCTGATCTTTCTGTGCGGTCACAGACATGCGAAGTGCATATCGGCCATTTGGTAATTGCTCGACCCTCGCATAATGTCCGGTTGCGATATGTGTCGCTCCTAGTGACAGGCTTCTTTGTAGAAGAGACTCCCATTTTACATAACGATTACAAGCGATACATGGATTTGGTGTCCTGCCACAAAGATATTCTGCCACAAAATATTCCATCACATTTTCTTTAAATTCTTTTTTAAAGTTCATCACATAATAGGGGATGCCAAGATGTTGTGCAACGCGTTTGGCATCTTCTACTACAGAGAGTCCACCGCAGCCTCCATCCTCTTCCTGAATCTCTAATTTCTCATCCTGCCATATCTGCATGGTAACGCCAATCACTTCATATCCCTGTTCCTGTAACAGATATGCCGCTACCGAAGAATCTACACCACCGGACAATCCAACCACTACCTTAGTTTTCATCAATACTCTCCTGCTTCTATTACAATATCATTCTTCTGTGCATAATCCAAATATATTATTTGCTTCATTTATTCTACACCCTTCTCAATTCCTAGTAAACTACTTCCGATTGACTACTTGCATAATAACATTCCTATTTTGTTCTGTCAATAAAACGTGACGCATATATTTGAAATAATTGATTGTTCAGGAAAAACAATATGAAAAGAACCAGCCCGCTTATTCTCGGAACTCTAATTTTAACAGCTACAGGACTTCTAAGCCGTATGATTGGTTTTTTTTATCGCATTTTCTTATCCAGAACTTTCGGAGAAGAAGGTATGGGAATCTACCAATTGATCGCTCCTGTTCTGGCTTTATCTTTTTCTCTCAGTGCATCCGGCATTCAGACTGCCATCTCAAAGTATGTTGCCAGTGAACCGAGTACACATAATCGAAGATATTCCTTTTGGGTAGTATTGTGTGGCAGTCTGCTTTCTGTTACGATTTCGTTGATTCTGGCAGGTTTCGTATTTATTTATTCTACGCCCATCGCAAGCCGAATTCTATTAGAGCATCGATGTGCTCCACTCCTTAGAATCGTTGCCCTGTCCTTTCCTTTTTCCTCCTTGCATGCCTGTATCAATGGTTATTTCTATGGGATTAAAAAGACTTCTATGCCTGCTTTTACACAAGTAGCCGAGCAGATAGCGCGCGTTGGCAGTGTTTATTTGATCTTTATCTATGCTGTTGGGCAGGGTTACAGCGTAACGATTAGTTTTGCTGTCATTGGCTCTATCATAGGCGAGATAATATCCATGTTAATTAGTATGATTGCCATATATTTTCATTTTTATCAATATAAAAGTGAACTTAAGATGCCTTCTATACAGCATGTCATCGGTGTAAACAGCAGCCTGATCAAGCTTGCCGCCCCTCTATCTGCCAATCGTGTCGTGATTAATCTCTTGCAAAGTATAGAGGCTATTTATATTCCGCGTAATCTAATCTTATTTGGTGCAACTTCCTCCGATGCCTTGCGGCTCTACGGTGTATTAATGGGTATGGCACTGCCTCTTATCCTATTTCCATCAGCTTTAACGAATTCGGCATCTGTTCTGCTGCTACCTCTGGTATCTGAAGCAGAATCTAACCGTAATGACGCATTGATTCAAAAAGCCGTTTTAAAATCTATTCGTTATTGCCTCATATTAGGATTTTTTTGTATGTTTGTGTTTCTATTATGCGGTAAAACAGCAGGACTTCTCCTCTTTCATAGTCAAATAGCCGGTTCTTATATCATGACCTTAAGCTTTATCTGTCCTTTTCTCTATATTGTAAGTACACTCACCAGCATCCTGAATGGTCTCGGGCGTACTATTACTACCTTTATCATTCAGATCCTTGCTTTACTGATTCGCCTTCTATTTGTCTATCAGGCGATTCCACGTATCGGTATGAAAGGATATCTGTGGGGTCTATTATTAAGTCAACTCTTTTTAACGGGATGTTGTATCTTTTCCTTACGACGCTATCTCTTTCTCCCTTGCACTTCATTCCAGGATAGATTATAATGAACATGTTTTTGATTTGCAATTGATGCACAGAAGGAGAACTATGATGGGATTTGATTTTATTAAAGTACTTCCAACACCACAGGAGATTCGTAAAGCATATGCACTTCCTGCAAGTTTGGTTGCGATTAAAGAGAAACGCGATGCACAGATTCGAGAAGTAATTACGGGTGCTTCTAATAAATTCCTTGTAATTATAGGACCTTGTTCTGCCGATAATGAAGATTCTGTCTGCGATTATATCAACAGGCTCTCTCGAATCAATGAACAGGTAAAGGATAAATTAATCCTGATTCCAAGGATCTATACGAACAAGCCACGCACCACCGGCGAAGGATATAAAGGCATCGTACATCAGCCTGACCCCGAAAAAGGGGCTGATTTTTTACAAGGACTGATTGCCATGCGAAAAATGCACATTCGTGCTATTGAAGAGTCAGGCCTTACTGCTGCTGACGAAATGCTCTACCCTGAGAATTGGGGCTATGTCTCTGATATTCTCTCCTATGTTGCTATCGGTGCCAGATCTGTAGAGGACCAACAGCACCGCCTGACCGTCAGTGGTTTTGATGTGCCGGCCGGCATGAAGAATCCAATGAGTGGAGATCTATCTGTGATGTTGAACTCTGTCTATGCCGCACAACACCCTCATTCTTTTATCTATCGTGGCTGGGAAGTTCATACAGGAGGCAACGAATTGGCACATACTGTCTTACGTGGTGCTGTGAATAAACATGGGAATTCTATTCCAAACTATCACTATGAAGACTTAAATCTATTGCTTGAAAAATATAATGCAATGGATTTATTGAATCAAGCTACCATTATTGATGCCAATCACTCAAATTCAAATAAAGAATGCAAGCAACAGGTTCGTATTGTAAAAGAAGTGATGCATAGCCGTAAATTAAGTGCAGATATCCATAATCTTGTAAAAGGTGTTATGATAGAAAGCTATATCGAAGAAGGCAATCAAAAAGTCGGAGGTGGTGTCTATGGTAAATCCATTACAGATGCCTGTATCGGTTGGGAAGACAGCGAACGACTGATTTATGACATCGCAGAATATGAATAAAATATCATGTAACTCCACATACTATTTTATATCATAATAGATGGGAGAACTAAACATGAACAATAAATATAAGATATCCGATGATGAAGATTATCTATCTTCTGCTTCTGCAACAGACTGTACCGGATTGATTCCTGCCAATCTCACCACGATAGATACTTTAGAAGTCTACAAGGACATCTATCCCTTTGGTACGCCAACGGTATCACCTTCCAAACAGGATAATAGAAAAGAAAGCTAAAAAAAGCTCATCCGCGAGGATGAGCTTTTGTATAAACATCTCTGATATGGCTTTGCTTCAAGTTGACATACATCTGTGTCGTTGCGATATCGGAATGTCCCAACATTTCCTGTACACTCCTTAAGTCAGCTCCATTCTCTACCAGATGTGCCGCAAAAGAATGCCGAATCGTATGTGGCGTAATATCTGTATGTATCCCTGCTTTCTTAGCGTAGAACTTAATCAACTTCCAGAATCCTTGCCGGCTCATAGCTTGTCCCGAGCAATTCACAAATAGCGTCTTTTCTTCCATATTACTAATCATGGCTTCTCGGGAATGATTTAAATATTCTAGCAATGATTTTTTAGCTTCATTGCCAAACGGAATCATACGTTCTTTGGCTGCATCTCTACATAGGATAAATCCCATCTGAAGATTCAAGTCCGTAAGTTCTAAAGAGATTAACTCTGTCACCCGGATTCCCGTTGCATATAAGAGCTCCAGCATCGCTTTATCCCGTAATTCTTTAGGGGTATCACCACTTGGCTGTTCTAATAATCGAATCACTTCCTCTGTAGAAAGAATCTCCGGAATCTTTTTTTCAACCTTGGGTGCTTTTAAAGTATCCGTAACATCTATAGAAATTAATCCCATCTTCAATAAATAATGAAAAAAAGCTTTAATAGAAGCAATATTCCTAGAGATTGTTGCCACTGCAAAATGACTTTTCTCTAAGAAAGTAACATAAGCTACCAAAGAATCAACGGAAACCTGATTTACCTCGATAATACCCTGTTCCGCCGTCCAAAGCTGCCATTTACCTAAATCTCTCTTGTAAGAAAGTTCTGTATTCATTGATGTTTTCTTAATATTATGTAAATAAGAAATAAAAGCAAGAATCTCTTGTTCCATGTTCTGCACAAACCCTTCCCCACAATATATTACACACATTCCCAAATCATGTATTAACATTATAATCAGAATTATCAAGAAAAGCAAATGCTATTTTTGCGTGTTTACCCCATTAATACAAGGGTTTTTAGATAGAAGCACAAGATATCGTCAGGAATATTTTAGTAGTGTACTACATCTTGTAAAAAAAAAATAAAAAAAAGTTACAAAATTTTTAAAATTGTTACAATCCATGCAACAATTTGTGGATTTACATAACTTTCTAAAAAAATTCCTATTATGACAACTCCGGTTGCAGTCGTGATTCTTCCTATATGATTTAAGTTCTGATGTTTATCAATTAGATTATCTATGGATATTTTGTCCGGAAAATAAAGCTTATAACTAAGATAACAGCTTTCCCGTAAAAGACGATAAAATCCATATACATAGCATATCATGTGCGGTAACATACATGCCAGAAACAGGAAGCTTCCTTTCATGCCAAATCTAATCGTAAGACTCGACAAAATAATTCCGGTTGTCAATCCAAACCAACCGGAAAACAAATAGCAACACAAAGGTCCTAGTATCGTCGATGTGAGAATTGCAATCGTAATAAATAACTGCATACGGTTTTTGACCACATAGCAAAGTAATTTATTACTGTCTACTTCTAAATACAGGATGCGATCTATTGTACTTTGACTGAGTAGTCCTGTATGTAACAGTGATGCATCTGTCCATAGATTAGTCACCAATACACCTATTACAAAACCTATAAAACAGGCATACAGTAATGTCGTGTATTGATGACTCGGATACTTTAATTGGGTTCGGTGCATAGATTGATTTACCTACATTCAACAGTTTATTCAATATATGCGTTTGTCCACTTAAAGATACTTATTCTTATATGCCAAAATGGCTGCAATCGTCTTTGCATCCTCCATCTTACCCTCATAGATAAGTCGTTCCAGATCTTCCACCTTCCATGGCTCCACATGAATAAATTCATCTTCATCCAAATGTTGTTCACTCTTGATCAGATTCTTTGTGATATAGATATCGATTTTCTCATTGCAGAAAGCAACCGTTGTTCTAACGCTAATTAGAAATTCCGCATCCTCTGCACGATACCCCGTTTCTTCTTCCAGTTCTCGCAGTGCTGCAACTTTGGTGGGTTCCTCTATCCCATTCAATCCACCGGCAGGTATCTCCAGCGTGTCTCTATCAAGTGCATTGCGATACTGGCGCACCATCAAAAGTCTACCATCCTCCAAAACCGGAACAATAGCCGCTGCGCCATTGTGTTGAATAAAATCCCATTTTACTACATTACCATTAGGAACCTGAACGGTATCCTTATAAAAATTAATCAGATTACCCTGATATACCAATTCACGACCCAGTCGCTTGAATTTTATCATTCTACTCCTCTTTTATACTAGCTCTTTTAGAAAAGCTTCGATTTGATCCAGTCCCTGTGTAATCTCCTCCATAGAGATGGCATAAGAAAGACGCATATGATCTGCAAATCCAAAATCATCACATGGAACGATTGCTACTGCATAATCTTCGATCAGAATAGATGCCAATCTAGTAGTATCCCCAACTTTTTCTCCCTTGTAGGTCTTATCCCAAACATCTCTCACATCTACAAATACATAGAAAGCTCCCTTTGGTTCTACACAAGACAGATAAGGCATATTACAGATTCTATCATACATATATTTCCTACGTTTATCAAACTCATCACGCATCTTAATTACGGTATCCTGTTGACCCGTAAGTGCCTCATAAGCGGCTTTTTGTGCAATAGAGTTAGGATTAGACGTTGCATGTGATTGTATGGCTCCCATCAGCTTGGCAATCTCCACTGTGGATGCTGTATAGCCGATTCTCCAGCCTGTCATCGCATAGCTCTTGGATAATCCGCTGCAGGTAATACATCTCTTATAGATTTCTTCATTAAAAGAAGCAATACTAACGTGCTTCTCATCTCCGTAGATAAGGTATTCATACATCTCATCTGCTACAACATAGATATCATGTTTTACAATTACCTCCGCAATCGCACGTAGTTCGGCCTCATTATAGACCATACCGGTAGGATTGCTTGGTGTATTTAAGATAAAAGCCTTGGTTTTATCAGTAATCGCTGCTTCTATTTGCTCTGCGGTTACCTTATATCCCTGTTCTTTTGGTCCATGTATCACAACAGGAACTCCATCGGATAGTTTAACCATCTCAGGATAACTCAACCAATAAGGTGCCGGGATGATTACTTCATCGCCCGGATTGAGAATCGCATCAAAGGCATTGGATAACGCATGCTTTCCACCATTGCTAATGACGATTTGATTAGGGTTGTACGTAATATGATTAAATGTCTTGAATTTATCACAAATCGCCTGTTTCAATTCATTGGTTCCCGATGCAGGCGTATATTTTGTAAAACCACTCTGAATGGCTTTGATTGCTGCTTCACATACGTTTTCAGGTGTATTGAAATCCGGTTCTCCGGCTCCAAACCCTACTACATTAATTCCATTTGCTTTCATTTCTTTCGCTTTTGCGGTAATTGCCAAAGTCGAAGAAGGTTTCACTTCCTGTGCTTTCTTTGATAACGTTAATGCCATTTCTTCCACCATCCTTACTATTTCCTGTTTCTCATTTTAATATCTTGTCTATTCTACTATAAAAAAAAGACTCTGTAAACAATTTAGTTTACAGAATCTTCCTCTAATCTTGCTTTGTAGTTAAAAATGTTATTTTGCGTAATCCGTTACACGGCTTTCGCGTATAACATTTACTTTAATTTGTCCCGGATATTCTAACTCGGCTTCAATTTGTTTTGAAATGTCGCGAGCCAATAATACCATATCCGTGTCGCTAATCTGTTCGGGAACTACCATTACACGAACTTCTCGACCTGCCTGAATAGCAAATGATTTATCAACACCTTTGAAATTGTTTGTAATATCTTCTAACTTGCGAAGTCGCGTGGTATAGATATCCAACGTCTCTCTTCTTGCACCCGGTCTTGCTGCAGATATTGTATCAGAAGCTTGTACAATACACGCAATCAAAGATTGAGGTTCTACATCTCCATGATGTGATTCTACTGCATTGATTACAATAGCAGACTCTTTATATTTCCTGCATAATTCAACACCAAGTTGAATATGTGAGCCTTCCATCTCATGATCAACAGCTTTACCAATATCATGAAGCAAGCCTGCCCGTTTAGCCATCCTGACATCAAGTCCCAACTCAGATGCTAACAGCCCAGAAAGCTGTGCTACTTCGATGGAGTGCTTTAATGCATTCTGACCATAACTGGTTCTAAATTTCATCTTACCAAGTAATCTTACAAGTTCAGGATGAATACCGTGGACTCCAACTTCCAGAGTAGCGGCCTCTCCTTCTTCTTTAATCATTACTTCGACTTCTTTTTGTGCCTTCTCGACCATTTCTTCGATTCTAGCCGGATGAATACGTCCGTCCACAATTAATTTCTCGAGGGCAATTCGTGCAACTTCACGACGAATCGGATCAAAACCTGATAGGATAACTGCTTCCGGTGTATCATCAATAATTAAATCTACGCCGGTCAAAGTCTCTAGGGTTCTTATGTTACGTCCCTCTCTACCAATGATTCTTCCCTTCATCTCATCATTAGGAAGTTGTACTACCGAAATAGTAGTCTCAGACACATGGTCTGCCGCACATCTTTGAATGGCGGTTACTACATATTCCTTTGCTTTCTTGTCTGCTTCTTCTTTTGCTCTGCTCTCCATCTCTTTGATGAGCACAGCGGTTTCGTGCTTTACTTCGTCTTCAACAATTTTCAATAGATAATCTTTTGCTTGTTCAGAGGTTAATCCAGAAATACGTTCTAGTTCCTGTACTCTTTGCTCGTTCAATTTTGATATGTCTTCTTTTTGCTTTACCATCTCTGCTTCTTTTTCTAACAAAGCATTTTCTTTCTTCTCAATCGCATCTGATTTCTTATCAATATTCTCTTCTTTTTGCTGAATTCTTCTCTCGAAACGTTGTACTTCAGCTCTGCGTTCTTTGATTTCTTTATCCAATTCGTTTTTAGTACGAATGGATTCTTCTTTCACTTCCAGCAGCCCTTCACGTTTCTTTGATTCAGCACTCTTTAGAGCTTCATCAATAATCTCTCTTGCCTTATCATCTGCGTTACCAATCTTGGCTTCCACCATCTTCTTATGATTAGCAGTTCCAACAACAGTACCGATAATGATTCCGACTACAAGTGCGATGATGGCAGCAACTATAATTCCAGTCATCATGTACAGGAGCACCTCCTTATTTAGTTTTCATTGTACTAATATCATTATAAAATGTTCATAAATGATTCACATTATTATAAGCGATTCTACAACACTTAAATTCTAAACTGAAATTGAAGTTATGTCAAGTAAAACTCGTAATTGTTTTGCGAATTAACTCCACGGAAAAACCTTTCCGATATAAAAACTGATATAACTTTTGTGTCTCTTGTTCACTCGCACTATCTCTATGATACTGTTTTTTCTCTATCCAATGCATAATTAAGATGCTCTCATCTGATTCTATCCCTGCTTCCATAAGGTCGATATATGCCTGATCTATCAACTCTTTTGAAATGCCTTTTTTCCGTAGGTCATCCTCAATTCTTCTTCTGCTCTTATGAGCGATTTGATAAGTAATAAATTGTTTTGCATAATCTGCATCATCAATATAGTGATACGATTGTACATATGCAATGGCCTCATCAATACAGTCTTGTGGGTAGTATCCCTGTCTTAGCTTGTCCCGTAATTGATGTTCCGTATAAGATCTGTCTTTTAACAAATTAAGGCATCGCATCTTGGCTCTTTTGGGAAGTACTTTTGTCATAATGGCAAGATACGTTTCCTCTGTGAGAACTTCCCCTTTTTTGATCCCGTGGATACGTAATTCGCCTTTGTATAATACAAAGGCGAATTCATAATCTATGTATACTTTGCTTCTTGATTTGGAAACTTCTATAAGTTCTGTGACAATCACAAATGATTCCTCCTATGCGATATCAGTAATTGATTATACACTCTTACTTGCTTTTTCCTCTTTTATTACCTTATCCGGTGCTTTATTATCTTTTACTACACTTCCGTCTAAATTATTAGCCTCTGTCAATCCAAAATGTGCTCGTACTTTCTTGGCAATTTCATGAAATAGATCCGGATTTTCTTTAAGATAAAGTTTACTGTTTTCTCGTCCCTGCCCTATCTTATTACCTTCGTAGGCATACCATGCACCACTCTTATTCACTATGTCCACAGAAGCTGCAAGATCCAGCACATCGCCTTCTACAGAGATACCCTGTCCAAACATAATATCAAATTCTGCTTCTTTAAATGGTGGAGCAATCTTATTTTTCACTACCTTCACTCTCGTTCTATTGCCAATGACCTCCCCACTTTGTTTCAAGGATTCGATTCTTCTGACATCCAAACGAACAGAAGCATAGAACTTTAGTGCACGACCGCCTGTCGTTGTCTCCGGACTGCCAAACATAACCCCTACTTTTTCACGTAACTGATTGATAAAAATAACCGTACAGTTTGATTTACTGATAACCGCTGTCAGCTTACGTAAAGCCTGTGACATCAATCTGGCTTGTAATCCCATGTGACTGTCGCCCATATCTCCATCGATCTCTGCTTTGGGCACTAACGCCGCCACAGAGTCAATAACCACGATATCAATGGCACCCGAGCGTACCATCGTCTCTGTAATCTCTAATGCCTGCTCGCCGTTATCCGGCTGAGAAATATACAGATTATCTACATCCACACCTATATGCTTGGCATAGACAGGATCTAAAGCATGTTCTGCATCGATAAAGCCTGCGATCCCACCAAGTTTTTGTACTTCTGCTATCATATGCAGTGTTACTGTTGTTTTACCACTTGATTCCGGGCCATAAATCTCCACAACTCTTCCTCGTGGGATTCCTCCAAGACCCAGTGCAATATCCAAACTAATAGAACCTGTTGGTATCGTCTCCACATTCATCAATGCCGCCGGATCTCCCAATTTCATTACAGCACCTTGCCCAAATTGTTTTTCTATCTGTCCAAGTGCTGCGTCCAATGCTTTTTGCTTATCATCTTTATTCATAGTAATCTCCTTTTTGTGGAAACAATTGTCAAGAACAGGTGTTCTATTCGTTTATAGTAAAACATTTGTTCTGTTTTGTCAACTGTTTCTTATTGTTAATTTTTCATTTAATGTTGTTTCTATTTCAATAATAATCTATCAAGAGTCCTATAAAAAGCCCTCAATGTCATCACCTCGCTTTTATGTTACATTTTTGTTGCTTATGTTAAATCATCTACTGGGAATACGTCGGCGGAATCGCCTAAACTAAAAAAATGAAACCTAGAAGTAAAAGATATATTGATGATACCATGGAATGCTCACAGATACAAGTAAAAGAAAAACTATACAGATATCATATTTGACCGTCTTTTTCTTTAAAACTGCCACATCAGTAGATACTGATGTGGCTAAAAGCAGTCTGTTATGAAAGAAAATCCTCATAATCCGAATAACTCGACATGAGCCATCCAATGTCATTGCCAAGCATATAATTGTATCCAACTTCCATACCTATTGGGGTATAAAATAGGATACACGTTTCGGGATCTGTCAGATAATCCAAGATCTCATCATCAGACATCTGGTTCAATATCTCTACTTCTCCGTTTTGATAATTACTTCGAAGCTTATATTCTGTAATGAACTCCGGTGTGATATTTAAGATCTTACAATTATCCAAAATCTTTCCCGCCTGTAAATCAATATTAATGGGATAGAGATTCATGTAAGATTTATCTGCAATCCCCCAGTTCTCATCTACTACGATGCTTATTCTGTTCTTATCATTGTAAGTCACATAAGAATCTGTAAGAATAACGACGGGCGCATCCGTTAATGCATTTTGCTCCTCGGCATCATAATATGCTCTTGCCAAATAAGAAGTATAGGCTATGATATCCTGATTCAGCTGCTTAAGATTAGGAATATCTCCTTCTAACTGCATATAAGCCATACGAATCGTGACATTCCCATCATCCGGTTTATATTCATAATAATGTCTGCTGATCTCATACGGTTCACTATAGTCTATACACTCACAAATAGCCGGATAAAAATCGCCTTTAAACTCTTTTCGCGTATGATTCACATGATTGCCGTTCCAACTGTTCTGGTAGGTGTTTGATAAAAAATAATCCTTATCCGATGTATAGGTCTGTACATCAAAGGGTTCCTGTGTATAGCGTGTTGTCTTCCCCTCAAATGCCTGCGATTTATGAATGGTCGAATCCTCCGGTTGATCTGAGTTCTCCACACCATTCTTATCCTGTACATCACGTTCTGACGTAGCTGCTTTTAAATATTGCTCCAAGGTATCACTCTGTTCCTGCATACGCTCCTGTACCTGTTGTCCCTCATCATAAATAGAAAAGATAACCACTCCCATCCCCAGTAACAGTGCAAACGTGCAAGCAATGATTGTGATGATAAGTCCGATAGGTGCCATCTTTACCGGTGGTTGCTTGGATAATGATGCCTCAATATCTTGTTCAGTTTTGTATATTTGCGTTTTATTCTCTTGGCTCCATTGCTCATCCATACCAATATGCCTTTCCTGATACTCTATTGAGTAACCGCATCCATAATACATTTACGCATTAAAATCAATGCTTCCGATACCGTTGTTTCTCTTATCTTACTTCGATTACCACTCAGATGATATTCCTGTACCGTGATATTGCCACCTACATTACAGGCAATATAGACTAACCCTGCAGGTTTCTCCTCTGTACCGCCATCCGGTCCTGCGATTCCCGTGATTGCAACTGTAACATCCGATTTAGAAATAGCCGCAGCACCTTTTGCCATCTCTTTTGCAACGATTTCACTCACTGCACCTTGTTTATCCAATGAGCTTTTCTTGACACCTACCAATTTACGTTTTGCCTTATTTGAGTAAGTAACATGTCCCATCTTAAATACTTCGGACACGCCCGGCACATTAATTAATCTGCCCGCCAACAGTCCACCTGTGCAGGATTCTACTGTCGATACTGTAAGATGATTAGCGAGCAATAATTCTACCACTGACTGCTCAAGCGTAACCGCATCGTCCGTAGTATATACATTTTCTCCAAACCGTACTTTTAATTCTTTGACCAATGGCTTTACTAATTTTTTAGCTTCTTTTTCAGTCTCTGCCTTGGCTGTAACACGCAGATGTACTTCACATGACTTGGCATAAGGAGCCATTGTTGGATTCGTTTGCTCTTCCATCAAATCTGCGATTTGTGTATCTACCAGACTCTCACTCACACCGCATATCTTGACCGTCTGAGAGTAAATGGTCATGGGTTCAATCTGACTCAAATAGGATCTCATATTATTTTCAAACATTGGGATTAATTCATTTGGCGGCCCCGGTAATAGTAGTACATGTTTTCCATTTTCTGCTATAATAATACCCGGTGCTGTGCCATTCTCATTGGTTATTACAATACTGCCTTCCGGCACCATCGCCTGTTTCCAATTATTCTCCGTTAATTCCAATCCGCGTTTTAAGAAGAACGCCTGTATTCTATTTTTAGAATCTTCGTCCATCAAAAGTGTTTTTCCCAAAGTCTTTGCGATAACTTCTTTTGTGATATCATCCTGTGTCGGCCCAAGCCCTCCTGACAGAATCACGATATCCGAGCGATTATAAGCCGTTTTAAACGTATCACTAAGGCGTTCTTCATTATCTCCCACTACATTCTGATAATAGCAGGATAACCCCAGTTGTGCACACTGTGTTGCAAGATATGCACCATTGGTGTTAATAATATTGCCGAGTAACAGTTCTGTTCCTACACAAATAATCTCTACGTTCATTATTTTACATCTTCCTTCATCACATTGCTGTTTTTAATTAGGTAATCTATCAGTGAAATGATTGTAAGTGCCAGAGCAATCCACACTACAATCTGTGTCAATATGGCGATTTTTGGAATATCTGCCACCAGTAATACAATCATAACCATCTGAAAGGCAGTCTTAAACTTACCCCAATAGCTTGCTGCAATCACGATACCATTGTCCGATGCAATTAAACGAAATCCACTGATAATGAATTCTCTGCTGATAATAATCGTTACCATCCAAGCCGGTAATTTACCCATTTCCACTAGACAAATCATCGCAGCACAAACCAAAAGTTTATCCGCCAGTGGATCCATGAATTTACCAAAATTGGTTACTAAGTTATATTTTCTGGCGATTTTCCCATCCAATAAATCTGTTAAGCTGGCAACAACAAAGAGGGCAAGTGCAATCCATTTAGACGATGTACCCGCATAATCTGTTAAAAGGAAAAAAACAAAAAATGGTATCATAAGTACTCTGAGTATCGTTAGTTTATTCGGTAAATTCATCAATTTCTCCTATCAAATCATATTCGTAAGAGCCTGTGACTCTTACCTTGAGATAATCCCCTGTGATAAGTTCCTTCTGGGTATGCACAAACAAGCAGCCATCCACATTAGGAGCATCTTTATAAGTTCTGGTAAGATAGGCATCTTCCTCTGTCAGTTTTCCTTCTACCATTGCCTCTATTTCAGTACCAATCATCATTTCAGCACGTTCAAATGCTATTTCCTGCTGTAATTCCATAAGTTCTGCTTTGCGCTGTTCCTTGATCTCTTCCGGAACTTGTTCCGCCATCGCAGCCGCCGGTGTATCTTCCTCCGGAGAATAAGAGAATACTCCAAGACGGTCAAATTCCATCTCGTCGATAAATTGCTTCAGCGTCTCATGATCCGCTTCCGTTTCGCCCGGGAATCCTGTAATCAGTGTTGTCCTAATACAAATATCCGGAATCTCCACGCGAAGTTTTCTTATAATCGCTCTTAGTTCTTCCTGATTGGTATGTCGTCCCATTCTTGTCAGAATAGAATCCGCTGCATGTTGAATCGGCATATCAAGATAATGGCATATCTTAGGTTCCGTCTTTATCGTTTGAATCAGTTCTTCTGTAATCTCTTCCGGATAACAGTATAGAATACGAATCCAATGCAGCTCTTTTATCTCACATAAACGATGCAATAGCTGTGGCAGGCTCTTCTCTCCATAGAGATCTGTACCATATAGAGTTGTCTCCTGTGCAACTAAAATAAGCTCTTGTACACCATCTGATACCAGCCTCTGTGCCTCTGCAACCAGGCTCTCCATCGGAATACTTCTGTAGTTACCCCGAACCGTAGGGATAATGCAATAGGTGCAATGTTTATCGCATCCTTCTGCTATCTTTAAATAGGCATAATGTCCACCGGTTGTAACGATTCTCCTTTTCCCATGGATCGGAAGTGCATTAATATCTGATAGATGATTCTCCTTGTGCCCCTGTAATACCTGTTCTATAGTATCTACAATCGTATCAATCGCCGTTGTTCCGATGATCGCATCCACTTCGGGAATCTCGGTCTGCATCTCCTGTGCATAACGCTGTGCCAGACAGCCGGATACAATCAATGCTTTACAGACCCCAGTCTGCTTCTGCTCTGCCATCTCAAGAATCGTATTAATACTCTCTTCCTTGGCATCTCCAATAAAACAGCAGGTATTAACGACAATCACATCTGCCAGTGTCTCATCCATCGTAAAGGAATAGCCTTTATCTGCCAGCATCCCCAACATTACTTCTGAATCCACCAGATTCTTATCACATCCCAAAGATATAAATAATATATTCATACTTACTCTTCTTCTACGCCGGTAATCTTAATTTTACCCTGATTTAATTCTTCTACGGCGATGGATAATGGTTTCTTACCTGTCGCATCTATATAAGCGTCTTCTCCCGAGATCAACTGTCTTGCTCTCTTTGAAGTAGCCATAACAATAGAATATCTGCTATTGACAACCAAATCATCTCCTTTTTCAACCTCACTGTTTACAACTGCCATTAAATCTGTGTAAGATGGATGTAACATATTTTATTCTCCTTCTGAAAGATTCTCTGAATCTTCTCTGTTTGATTGTATAAACTCGGTATTGGAAACCGATTTATTAGTATCATTCTCTGCTTGTGCCCGATTAGCAATGGTATCTGGTAATAATGCTGATAAAACCAATTGGCTGTTTTCCATTACCAATACTGCCTTTGTCTTTCGTCCCTGCGTTGCATCAATTGTCATACCTGCTTCTCTCGCCTTTTGCACCATACGTTTCACAGGTGCTGACTCCGGACTTACTATAGCTATTATCTTACTCGTATTCACAATATTACCGAATCCGATGTGGATTAATCTATTCATAATATGACTCCCGATTCAGCTATTCTATGTTCTGAATCTGTTCTCTGACCTTTTCTATCTCTGTCTTTAGTTCAATCGCCCGATTAGAAATCTCAATATCTGTCGCTTTGGAGAGGATAGTATTTGCCTCTCGGTTCATCTCCTGTGCAATAAAATCCAATTTACGTCCGATACTGCCGCCTTCTAATAAAGTATTCTTAGTTGTCTCTATATGACTCTGTAAGCGAACTATTTCTTCATCCACACATACCTTATCTGCAAAAAGCGTGACTTCCATCAGCAAACGGTTGTCATCGATGGTCGTATCTGCCATCAATTCTTTCACTTTATCCTGCAATTTTGATTGATAATCCGCAACAATCTGTGGGGAACGCTCTTTAATATAGCAAATCAGTTCTGACATCGCCTGCAGTTTATCCAGTAAATCCTGTAATAAATGCTCTCCCTCTGTGACCCTCGTCTGTACAAAAGCTTCTGCTGCTCCTTCAATCGTTCTCTTCAATCCCTTCCAGATTGCTTCTTCATCTGCCGTCTGCTCTTCTAACGTAAATACTTCGGGATATCTCGATAACGAAGAAATATGGACATCATTCTCCAACTGGAACTCTTTAGACATCTGCTGCAGATAAGCCATATATTCTTTGGCTACTTCCGGATTATACTTAATCCTTACATCGCACTCGCCATAATCCTCATAGGTAATAAATACATCTACTTTTCCCCTTTGAATATATTGTTTCAGTAATCCTCTGATGGAAGATTCAAAAAAGTTGAGTTTCTTAGGCATCTTAATATTCGTATCTAAGTATCTGTGATTGACTGATTTTAGTTCAACCGTATATTTACGGTTTTCATCGGTTATTTCGCATCTCCCGAATCCTGTCATGCTCTTAATCATGGGTCTGCTCCTATCCGTTGTCTAAGACAACATACTTATATATTATAATGCAAGGATGAACTACCGTCAAGGAGCGGGATTAATTCTTGTAATATCCGAATCGATCATCATAGAATAATTGGTGTAGTATATAACAAAACCGGGTTTCCCACCACTTGGTTTTTTAACATTTTTCTTCTCCGTATAATCGATCTCTATCTTTTTCTGCCCGATTCCTTTTGAATAATGTGCCGCCAATCTGCCCGCATCCTCAAAAGTCGTATTGGGCGGTGTCTTTCCATTTGATCTTACGATAACATGAGACCCGGGGATTCCTTTTGCATGGAACCACCAGTCATTGCCGACTGCTATCTGAAAAGTCAATTCTTCATTCTGGAAATTATTCTTTCCTACGTAGATATCGAACCCATCTCTGCTGATATAATGAAAGGGTTTACTGGTAACTTTAACTTTTTTTACATTACCTTTTCTTCTGATATATCCGCTCTGGGTCAATTCTTCTTTAATCTGTACCAAATCCTCTTCCTGTAATGCAATATCCAATGCAGCAGAGATGGACTGTAAATGATCTATCTCTGACTTAGTTTCTTTCGTCAGAGTCGTCAGTGCTTCAACCGTTCGTTTTAGCTTTCCATATTTATCAAAATATCGTTTGGCATTCTCGCCTGCACTCAGTTGTGGGTCAAGCGGTATCTTAAGCATCGTATTATCATAATAATTCAATGCTTCCATCGATTTAGCTCCGGTCTCCACACTATAGCCATAAGTATGCAATAGTTCTCCATAAATGCGGTATTGATCTTTCTTCTCTGTGTCATGCATCTGCTTGAGCTGTAAGTCATATTTTTTTATATTGCGTTCTAATGCCGTCTGTACGACATGACGTAAGTCGACTGATTTTTGCCGTATCCGTGTAATCGTATTCTTCTCTTCATAATAATGTTCCAAAAGTTCAGACATCGTTGCATAGACGAAAGTTTCATCGCTGCAAAAGATCGTAAGTGGTATCGCCGCATATTCTACCGGTATCGAAGCTTCGTAGATGATATTGGGCGTGAAATTACCCGCCGCGACTGATTGCAGCATCTCGCAGAACACTGTATATAATGCCTCCAATTGGTCCAAGGCACAGGCATCGGTCGTCAATGCTGCTTCCACGCCCGCGCGATAGCAGATCTCATTGGCAGCCACCGGTGATATGCCGGTAAAGGAGCTATACAGTGCCTTGTATACAGGCATAGAATGTTTTGTTAATTCCTCTTTAAAGTCATTTGCTGTCACATGATACGGATTTTTCTTAGCCTGTGTATCCGGTATAAAATACTGTCTGCCGGGCAGTACCTCTCTCACAGAGCTCACCATTCCGGAGATGTGTTTTATACTGTCAATAATAGTATCCAACTCATCGCAAAAAATAATATTACTGTGTTTTCCCATAATCTCAACCACAAGAAACTTATGGCAGACATCGCCTAATTCATTAAGATGTTCTACTTCTATTCTGACGATTCGCTCCAATCCCGGTTGTGTAATATCCACAATTCTTGCATTTTGCAGATGCTTACGTAACAGCATGCAGAAATTAGGAGCAGTCATCGGGCTTGGCTTATTCTTATCAGTCAGATAAATAAGTGGCAGGGATGCATCCGCCGAGATCAAGAGTCTATATTGCTGTCCTGCATTTACCTTGATGGTCAATAGCAGTTCATCCTTCTCAGGCTGCGCAATCTTATAGATTCTTCCCCCAAGTAATCTTTCTTTACATTCTTTCACTACATTCGCTATGGTAATTCCATCAAAAGCCATGGTGACTCCTTTCCTGTTCTTTCTATTCCTATCCGCTATGTTACTACATCTGCATCATTTGTGCCAGTGTTTTTCCCTATAAGACTTTACAAAACGGCGAAGTATCTGTATGATATGGAGGAAAAGAAAACCATACAAAAAAGATAGGAATAAGAATACCATGGATGCAGAGAATATACAAATAAAAGAATTATCGATAGAGGATATGGCTAATCTGTATGAGCCTTATTTGAAAGAACATTTTCCGGCAAATGAATTAAAGAAGTTGGAGCATATGCAGAAAATGTATACAGATGGAATCTACAAAGGGCTGGGATTATATCATGAGGAGGAACTATTGGCTTATGCTTTTTATATTACCATACCCTGCTCTTCCTATGCCTTACTGGACTATTATGCAGTTCTGAAACCTTATAGGAGCTTGGGTGTCGGTGGTATTTTCTTAGAACGTCTGACAGACACCTGGCTGGCTGACCTAGCCAGTTCCGGTTCTCCTGCTCTGGATGGCGTCTTCTTAGAAGTAGAAGACCCTGCAGGCACAGAAGATATTTCGAAGAAACAGATTCGCCAAAAACGTATTGACTTCTATTTTGCTCATCATGTTGTAGATACTGCTCTTTATGGTAAACAATTTGGTGTGGAATATAAGATATTATTCTTATCTAATCAAGCTCCTCCACAAGATGAAGTGATGGTTGCAAAACTATGGGACTTATATCATACTGTTTTCTCTGCCGAAACCATCGAGAAAGATATTTCATTATGGATTTAACACCTTTTGTTTCCATTCTAAAATAGAGAGATAAAAAAACAGCCATCCTTGTGATAACAACGATGGCTGTTTTTTATAAAATAATTTTATTTATTTGTAATTTACGATCTTACCGAAATCCGGTTTCAAAGCTGCTCCACCAACGAGTCCACCGTCGATGTCTGCCTGTGCAAACAATTCTGCTGCACTGGATGCAGATACAGAACCGCCATACTGGATACGGATAGATGCTGCGGTTGCTTCATCATATACTTCTTTGATACATACACGAATCGCTGCACAAACTTCTTGTGCCTGCTGTGTTGTAGCAACTTTTCCTGTTCCAATAGCCCAGATTGGCTCATAAGCGATGACTGCACTCTTGGCCTGGTCTGCCGTTACATTGAGGAATGCAATTTTGATTTGTTTGCGAATCCAGTCAATTGTAACTCCCTGCTCTCTCTGTGCCAAAGTCTCACCACAACATACGATAGGTGTGATATTATGCTCATATGCTTTTAATACTTTTTTATTAACAGTTTCATCTGTCTCTGCAAAGTATTCTCTTCTCTCTGAATGTCCAATAATAACGTATTTCACGCCAACATCGGTCAACATCTCAGGTGATATCTCGCCTGTATAAGCACCTTTTTCTTCAAAATACATATTCTCAGCACCGATCTCGATGTTAGAACCTTTTGCTGCTTCCAATGCCGGGATAATATCAATAGCCGGAACACAGAATACAACGTCTGCATCCTTGGTTGCTACTAATGGTTTTAAAGTCTGGATCAATTCTACTGTTTGGCTTGGAGTCATATTCATCTTCCAGTTGCCTGCTATAATTTTCTTTCTTGCCATGGTTTTATTCTCCTATTTTCTGATTGGTTCTATGTTTATTTATCGTTTGCTGCTACAACACCCGGTAATTCTTTGCCTTCTAAGAACTCTAAGGAAGCACCACCACCTGTTGAAATATGTGTCATCTTATCGCCGAAGCCTAATTGGTTCACGGCTGCTGCGGAATCACCACCACCGATAATGGTAGTCGCATCTGTCTCAGCCAATGCTTTTGCTACTGCAATGGTACCTGCTGCCAGAATCGGGTTCTCGAACACACCCATTGGTCCATTCCATACAACTGTCTTTGCAGATCTCACTGCCTCTGCATAGAGTGCTGCTGTCTTGGTACCGATATCCAATCCCATCATATCTGCCGGGATCTTATCAGAATCTACTACTTGCACATCTACTTTAGCATCAATTGGATTAGGAAATTCTTTGGTAATCGTAGTATCAACAGGTAATAATAACTTTTTGCCGAGTTTCTCTGCTTTTTCCATCATCTCTGCACAATAAGCTACTTTTTCTTCATCTACAAGTGAAGTACCGATCTCATAGCCTTTTGCTTTTAAGAAAGTATAAGCCATACCTCCACCAATAATCAAAGTATCGCATTTATCCAAGAGATTAGAGATTACATTTAATTTATCAGCAACTTTGGCACCGCCTAAGATAGCAACAAAAGGTCTTACCGGTTTATCAACTGCATTGCCTAAGAAATCAATCTCTTTTTGCATTAAGTAACCTACTACTGCAGTATCTACCAGCTGGCTGACACCCACATTAGAGCAGTGTGCTCTGTGAGCAGTTCCAAATGCATCATTTACAAAAACATCGCATAAAGAAGCTAATTCTTTGGAGAAAGCTTCTCCATTCTTAGTTTCTTCGATTCTATAACGTGTATTTTCCAGTAAAATCACATCTCCGTCCTGCATCGCTGCTACGGCTGCTTTTGCGTTTGTTCCGACTACTTCCGGATCTGCTGCAAACTTTACTTCTTGTCCTAATAATTTTGTTAATTCCTTCGCTACGGGTGCAAGTGATAATTCCGGCTTTGGCTCTCCCTTAGGTTTTCCCAGATGAGAACAAAGGATTACTTTTCCGCCATCCTGAACTAATTTTTTAATCGTAGGAAGTGCTGCAGTCAAACGATTCACATCTGTAATTACACCATCCTTTAACGGCACATTGAAGTCACATCTGCATAAAACTCTTTTTCCTTTTACATTGATATCATCTACTGATTTCTTATTGAGCATCTGTATTGCCTCCTTTAATATGATTCTGTGATTTTATGATAATCACCTTTACATAAATGAGCCCGGCCCAACGAGGCCGGACCCATAAAGTCTTAGTTATGTTACCTTATTTACTTTCTTTAATTATGCTAACTCAGAGAAGTATTTAATGGTACGAACCATCTGGCTTGTGTAAGAATTCTCATTGTCATACCAAGATACAACTTGTACCTGTGTATTGCCATCTTCCATCTGTGATACCATAGTCTGTGTTGCATCAAAGATAGATCCAAATGTACTTCCAACGATATCACTGGATACGATCTCGTCTGTATTGTATTCAAAAGACTCTGTAGCTTGTGATTTCATGATTGCATTAACCTGATCCACTGTAACAAGTCCTTTTACAACAGCGATAAGAATCGTTGTGGAACCTGTAGGGGTCGGAACACGTTGAGCAGCACCGATTAACTTGCCGTTTAATTCTGGGATAACAAGTCCGATTGCTTTTGCAGCTCCTGTTGAGTTAGGAACGATATTAACAGCTCCTGCGCGGGATCTTCTAAGATCACCTTTTCTCTGAGGTCCGTCAAGGATCATCTGATCTCCTGTGTATGCATGAATCGTATTCATGATACCTGATTGAATCGGAGCTAAATCATTCAATGCTTTTGCCATAGGTGCTAAGCAGTTAGTGGTACAAGAAGCTGCTGAGATAACAGTATCAGATGCTTTTAATACGTTATGGTTTACATTGTAAACGATGGTAGGAAGGTCATTACCTGCCGGAGCAGAAATAACAACTTTACGAGCACCTGCTGTAATATGTGCAGAAGCTTTTTCTTTGGATGTATAGAAGCCTGTACATTCCAGAACAACATCTACTTTTAATTCTCCCCAAGGAAGTTTGCTTGCGTCTGCTTCTTTGTAAATGGTAATTGTCTTGCCATCAACTGTGATAGAATCTTCTCCGGCTACTACGGTTGCTGCCTTTGAGTATTTACCCTGTGAAGAGTCATATTTTAACAAGTGTGCTAACATTGCAGGGCTTGTTAAATCGTTGATTGCTACTACTTCATATCCTTCTGCACCAAACATTTGTCTGAATGCAAGACGACCGATACGGCCAAAACCATTAAT
>JAVVVE010000019.1:0-46772 GCA_036652815.1 Lachnospiraceae bacterium | reverse complement strand
TGAAAATTTGGCTGTACAGCCGGATATGACTTGATGAACATGGAATGGAATGCATTGCAGGAGCTGCAAGCATCATAAAAGAACTTAATAATTATGTTTTGGAGTATGCAAAACTGATTTGCATAACCTCTGATATCGGTTATGCAGACCTGTTATTTTAGTTGGATTTCATAAGTTATTTACATTGACCGAAGAACCATCTCCACGTAGGATTCCTCACAATCCAGTAAATCTGCGATCTGTGGTACCGGTATTCCCTTCGCATACTGCTTACAAATCAAAGAGCTGATCAATTCCGATCTTCCTCTGGCTTCTCCCTGTAAGGATGCTTCTTCTCTCATTAATGCAAATGCTTCACACATATTGATTCCTCCGTCTTCCGTTTTACACTGGTTGGTATAAGTTGTAAACTGTCTTTCATTTAACAATACACTCATTGCATCACAGGTCTCTTCTTCTATAACCCTGTTTTAAAACTATTCTCATCGACCCTATATGCCTGCACTAAATTAATCTTATAGTTAGCGATATATTTTAATAAACCTTGGTTTTCTTTCTCTAATCTTAACATACTATGCAAGTCTGTACAACCGTTATAAGCTTCCTTTCCATAGTAGATAACTACCGTAATCACCGGCATCAGGCGGTCTTCTCCTGATATCCCCGATAAGAACTCTGCACCGGTTTGATGCACAGATGCCCCTTTCTTTCTGTTCTGCGTTTTTAGTTCTTTGATCTGTTTGATATACTCCATGGAATCATAATTCATGCCTCTAATCGGCATGGCATAATGCACTTCATCTTGATTCTCGATCGCTAAAACTGCATATTCAACACCCAGTGCTGCTTTTTTAATTACATCATGATATTTTCTGACGCTTCTGGTACGTTTTGCTTCTTTGTCATGCCATATTTCGCTGACTGATGAATCAAGTTCTGATAGATCTTCTTTGGTAAGTACTTCTTCACCATTAAAAATAGCGGCATTCATTAAGTCCGCAAATATTTCCGGTCTGGCATAATAATCATTTAATATGATATCCTTATCTCCCAAACTTTTCTTCCTCCTTTGTCTGTGGTAACGATATAATCGTCGTAGGTGTCTTGGTTTTGTGTCCTGGTTTTGTGTCTTGGTTTAATATTTGGTTGAAAATTTGGCTGTACAGCCGGATATGACTTGATGAACATGGAATGGAATGCATGTGCATTAGAAAATGCACGATGTATGTGATTCATAGTTTAACCAATTTGGAGACTTTCGTCAATAGAATTATATTTGTTCTTGACACTCACTCATCAATAAGTGTATAGTAATCCATGAACAAAGTCACGCTAGGGGAGCATTCATGCTGAGAATGAGTCGTAAGATTCTAACCCTCACTACTTGAACCGGATAATACCGGCGGAAGGAAGCCTTATTTCCATATTTTCCAAGTAGCCCCTCCTGCGTAAAAACCAAGGAGGATTTTTTATGTTAAACGTATTTGCAACACAAGTTACCGATGAATGGGGTACTACCTATTCACTTACCACCGCAGGTTATGTCGCATTAATTGTGATTATGCTTGCATTGCTACTAGCCGCTTGTTGGGTCAGCGGTAATAAAGCAGAAGCTTCCGGTACCGTTAATCGTATTCGTACCAAACGGTTGGTATTCTCTGCTATGGCTATCGCTCTCGCAACGGTAACTTCGATGTTGAAGTTATTTCACCTACCAATGGGTGGTTCCGTTACCTTATTTAGTATGCTGTTTATCTGTCTGATTGGATATTGGTATGGACTAAAATCAGGTTTGATGGCTGCGATTGCCTATGGATTACTACAGTTAATCATCGATCCCTACATTATCAGCATCCCGCAACTATTTACAGACTATATTTTTGCCTTTGGAGCTTTGGGATTATCAGGTCTCTTCTCCAATTCCAAGCACGGACTAATCAAAGGATATATCGTTGGTATTCTGGGAAGATATGTCTTCTCTTTTCTATCCGGCATGATATTTTTTGGTGCATACGCTGCTGATTTTAATATGGCGGCACCCGTTTATTCACTCATCTATAATGGTGCATACATAGGCTCCGAGGCTATTCTTACCTTACTATTAATTGCATTACCACCTGTAGCTAAAGCACTAAGCAGGATTAAAACAATGGCTCTTAACTAATAGCCAAAAAAAGCTCTGGCATTATCACCCTATATTGTCGTGATAATGCCAGAACTTTTATGTAATGGAGCTTTACTGTATTGATAAGTCACATTCTCTAATAGCTTTCCGTACTTTGAAGATAAAGGTAGGTGATACGGAGAGTTCATCGACTCCCATGCGTAAGAAACGTTCTGTTAAAGTAGTGTCTGACGCTAATTCTCCGCAGATGCCACACCAAATATTCTCTTTATGCGCATTCTTAGTCGTTAATTCAATCAGGCGGAGTACAGCCTCATGATGGGAATCATAAAATGCATCCAGCTTCGGATTCTGACGATCGATTGCCAGTGTATACTGTGTCAAATCATTCGTTCCAATGCTGAAGAAATCTACTTCTTTGGCAAGCATCTCACTAATCATAGCCGCCGCAGGTGTCTCTATCATAATGCCTTGTTCCACTTCATTGAACTTAATTCCCTGTTCCATTAATTCTGACTTGACTTCCTGCACAATCTCTTTAATCTGCAAGACTTCCTTCACAGAAGTAATCATTGGGTACATAATAGCGATATTCCCATAGGTACTGGCTCTAAATAACGCACGTAATTGTGTTTTGAATATCTCGGTTCGATCCAGACAGATTCGAATAGCACGATATCCCATCGCCGGATTGGCTTCTTTTTCCAGATTGAAATAATCAACTTGTTTATCTGCTCCGATATCCAGTGTTCTGATAATCACTTTTTTACCGGCCATCGTCTCTGCTACAGCTTTATAAGCCACAAATTGTTCTTCTTCTGTTGGATAATGATCCTTCTCCAGATACAGAAACTCACTGCGAAAAAGACCAATTCCACCGGCATCATTCTGCAATGCCGATCCTGCATCTCCTATATTACCGATATTAGCATATAAATTGACTTTTCTGCCGTCTAGTGTGATATTTTCTTTTCCTTTTAGCTCTGCTAATAATTGTCTGAGTGCTTCCTGTTTTGCTTTTCTTTCCTTAATCTCTGAGATGATTTCCTCTGTTGGTTCCAGATAGATACATGCATTAGTCGCATCTACCGCTGCTAACATACCATCCCATGACTTGTCAATATCGACACCTATCAAGGCCGGGATATTCATGGTTCTTGCCAGAATCGCAGTATGTGAATTCGTCGAGCCCAGTCTGGTAACAAATCCCAATACTTTTGATTTATCCAATTGCACTGTTTCGCTGGGTGCCAGATCTTCTGCAACGATAATAACCGGTTCCGCTGAATCCATCTTCGTATTTGTTTTGCCGGATAGTACCTGAATCAAGCGTTCGGAGATGTCTTTCACATCTGCCGCTCTTGCCTTCATATAATCATCATCCATCGCAGCAAACATATTAGAAAAATTATCGCCAATGGTTGCCACTGCGTATTCCGCATTCACATTCTGGCTTACAATCATATTATGAATCGCATCTGTAAAGTCAGGATCCTGTAACATCATCTGATGGATATCAAAAATAGCTGCATCCGCTTCTCCCACCTCTTTGACTGCTTTTTCATAGAGTGCCTTCAATTGTGTAAGCGTTTGTGCATGTGCCAGCTTAAATCTCTGCTTCTCCGACTCTGCATCCTCTATGCGAACTCTTTTTACTGTTTGTTCTTCTTTCCCATAATAAGATATCCTGCCCAGTGCTACACCATCAAATACTTTTTTACCATTTAATTTCTGCATACTACAGTTCCCTCCCGTGCTCTATTCATTTTATTAGATCAGACCACACAGCTTAAATCCTTTGTACAGTCCATCATTAATCGCCGTATCGGTTACCATATCAGCTGTTTTTTTCAATGCGCTGACTCCATTCCCCATTGCAATGCCAATCCCAACATATTCGAGCATCTCGAAATCATTGCTGCCATCTCCAAATGCTATCGTATCCTCTTGTGCCTCTCCCAGATAAGTAAGAAGGTGCTCAATCCCGGTGGCTTTGCTGATATTTACATCATACATCTCCGCACTCTCACCTGTAATCTTGCCGACACTGCTTGGTGTTACCATAAAATGATCTCCGAATTCTCGTCTTACCTCTTCCAAAGTAACAGGTGCATCATAAAATAATATTTTATTTACGTCCTTCACCTGATAAATATCATCCACTATCTTTGTAATACTGTCAAATAATTCAAGTGATTTGATTTCTCCAGCATCCCCTGTAAAAACATGTTCAAAATATTGATACTGCTTCTCCACATTCTCACGTGTTCCGTATAGATAATCATTGGTCTCTACCGTATAAACAATCTTATGTTTTTCAAAAAACCTGTATAAATCATTTAAGTAGGACTGTGGCAAATGCTGGTTAAAAATCAATTCTCCCTGATGTTCCACATAAGCACCTGCTGAACCTACCATACCATCAAATCCCATATCCCAGATATCTTCTGCGACCTCAGCCTTATTACGCCCTGTTCCCAAGTAGATTCGATGCCCATTCTCGCGTGCCAGTCGTACCGCTTGTTTCGCACTCTCCGGAATAATGCCCGGTTTTCCATAGATAGTACCATCTATATCTAAGAATATAATTTTCTTATTTTGCTTCATCTTATTCCTCACTACTAAGGCAAAAAAAACCTAAATACAATTCCTCTGTATCTAGGTTTTGCCTGCTTATCAGTCACAATCCTGTTCGTTTATTACTTATCCTTAAATAATACCGAATTCTATCTGCAAAGTCAACCAGATTGTAATTATTTTATTGGAACTCTTTTCCAAGAGCAAAGGAATAAATAATCTTCTCTTTGACTTGTTTCCCGGTCAAGCGTTCCAATGCATCTGCATAATAATCAAGCTGTGTGCGATACCGATTCCATAGCTCTGCTCCACTTGTAACCTGATCGGTTTTATAATCTGCTACAACCAGTTCTCCATCTTCTTCAAAATATACATCTATGATTCCCTGTACCAGAATCGTTTCTTCCGCAGGAAATTCCGGTTGAATCTGATTGGCTGCCACACCCAGTACAAATGGCTGTTCTCTAAATAATCCTTTGCGTTTCTCTGCCGCCGCCATCCTTTGTGCCAGACTCGTTGTCGCAAACTGTGCTATCCTCTCTTCCCTTACTGCTTCACGATATACTTTGCTTAGTCTGCCGCTTTGTACCAATTGATCCATCTGTGTCGCTATTTTAGAAGTGGTATCCGCTTCTGTTAAATCCAATAATTCCAAGACTTTATGGTAAGCACTCCCTCTCGTGGTACCGGACATCTGTTCACTATCCTGCATAAACTTTGGGATATAAGGAACCATCCCTGTGTCTTCCGCCGTAATCGCAGACTCTAAGGGCATATATCCCAGTTCTTCCTGATTCATCTGACCCATTTTCTTAAGTTCCGAAACAGTCGTTTTTATATATAATTTAGATAAAATACTATGTGGATATACATAAGAAAATCGGTCTTCTATCAGTTTCTGTATCTCGATTGTCTCCTGTGTCTTAGGGGTATGGAAATTTTCCAATTGCTGTCTTAAACTATCTCTGTGTATTTGTGTATGTACTTCTTCTATGACAAGTTCTTGTGCACGACAGACTTTAATCTGCATCTTAGGTTCTGTCCCCCGCATCAGATTACATGGTTCAAAAACAATCTCGCTTTGCTCTAAGAGTGGTGCACAGGCCGGATGTCTGATGAGCGACGCTATGATATAGTCTAATAGGCTCCCCATATTGGAGAGATTTGTGAAATAAATAGCCTGATTACGATTGATCAGCAGTGGTGACATGTTTGTCAGCTTTTTAGCAACATCATCGACTACCCCTGTCATAATCAACTTTTCCTCAGCTCTTGTCAGTGCCACATACAGCACCCTCAATTCTTCTCCAAGATTCTCTAACCGTTTCTTATTGGCGATGATCGCTTTATGCAGTGTAGATGTCTTATAGCGTTCTTCTGGGTTGACATAATCTGTTCCGATTCCGTAATCGATATCAGTGATAATGGCCTGTCTTGTGTCCTGCATGTTGAATCTCTTTGCCAACCCTGCCACGATACAGATGGGGAACTCTAACCCCTTACTCTTATGGATGCTCATAATACGTACCACATTGGCATATTCATTTAAGATATTGGCTTCTCCCAGATCTACGTCATATCGTTCCATCTGCTCTATATAACGAATGAAATGAAACAAACCGTGATAGCTGGTTTGTTCAAAATCAATTGCTTTTTCCAAGAGCATGTCCATATTGGCTTTCCTTTGTTCTCCGGCAGGCATCGCACTCATATAGGCATAAAATCCGAGTTCCTCCATCAGCGTATAGAGTAGCTGATGAATCGGTATATATGCTGTCTGTTCCCGATATTGAATTAATTTCTGTTTAAAATCATGTATTTTTACTCGAATAGTTTCCTCTTCACCGCTCTCTTCATACCCTTGCATGGAGTCATACAGGGTTCTCTTTTTATGCCCCGACCTAGTCTCTTCCCAGGCTCTGATACATGCGATATCCTCATTGGTAAATCCAATGACCGGTGAAGTCATAACAGCACATAACGGAATATCCTGTAATGGATTATCCAGTATTCTTAAATAATTCAGGATACTCTGAATCTCTATGGATGAAAAATAACCGGTTTTAGATGTTATATGTGTGGGGATACCCTCCTGCGTTAAGATTCTGCGAAAAGTTTCATCCCATCCGTTATTACTGCGAAGCAAAATCACAATATCTCGATAATCAGCTGTTCGTAACGTCTTGGAAGAAGCATCCATTACCAGGTATGTTCCAACCAACTCCCTGATGCGGTGTGCGATCACCGTTGCTTCCAATTCCTTCTTATTCAGTTTTTTATTCAGTTCCTTACTCTCATCCGGTTCAATGAGCAGTAGTTCTGTCTCATTTTGCTGTCCATTATCCGGATAGTCTGCCCCTTGATAAAGTGCAGCGTCGTCATCATAAGCAATGCCCCCTAATTCCTCACGCATGATTTGACGGAAAATATAATTCACACTATCTATCACTTCTGCACGGCTTCGAAAATTCTGTTTCAAGTCAATTCGTATCGTTTTACTTGTCTCATCTTTTAGATCATATTGATTAAATTTATTCATAAACAGTTCCGGCCTTGCCAAGCGGAACTTATAGATGCTTTGTTTAACATCTCCTACCATAAAGCGATTGTAATGTTGAATCGACTCACCGGATATACTTTGTAATAGATATTCCTGCACCAGATTACTGTCCTGGTATTCATCCATCAGGATTTCGGCATAATAATCACGATAGGCCAATGCCGTCTTGGTTGGAACTTGTTTTCCGTCTTCTTCATGCAATAGAATACGCAATGCAAAATGCTCCATATCTCCAAAATCTATGATGTTCTTCTCTTGTTTCTTATCGGCCATATCCTCCATAAATTGTAAGGTAAGATCAAGCAGCTTATTGACTGCCGGGGCACAGGCTTGAATATCCGCCAGCGTCTGTTCCGGTGAGACTGTAAAATAAGTTGATTTAATGTCTAAGATACATTCTTTACATTTGGTTCTAATATTTTTAACCTGTTCTCTTTTGAATGCAGATACCGATTCATCTTTTTTGGCCGGTAAGCGTTCAAACTTTATTTCTTCCAATAATTGATAGGTAGTTTCATAATCTGCTGCGTCCGTGATCCTTTTCAGATTCTCCTGTTCCTGTTCCAGTAATTCACAGTACATATAAGGTCCATCTGCCTGCTCGGACAGAAGCAGTGCTTCCTTGAGCATCAGCAGACAGTCTTCTGCCATTTGCCGTATGATGATCATGACTTCCTGCATCCACTGGGTCTGTTTGAGTTGCTGCATGGTCGAGACAGCATAGTCCTCCCTACATGTCTGCAGCCATTGTTCCGGAAATGGATAACTCATAGCAAAGCCTTCTAATTTCTCTATGGTATCCTCCAGTACTTTTTCTTTTCCATTGGTGCTGTAGCATTCTACACAATGATAAAAATCCGGATTTCCTTCAGCAAATTGCTTCTCAAGCATCTCTGCCATCACATCTTTACGCAACAATCTAAGTTCCCCTTCGTCAGCAATCCGAAATGCCGGATCCAAGCCAATATCATTGAAATTATTGCGGATTACAAATAAACAAAAACTATCGATTGTTGTAATCTGTGCATTATGAATCAATGTCATCTGTTTTTGCAGATGGACATTCGTAGGATCTTCCTCCAATTTATCTGATAGCGCTCTGCTAATTCTTTCTCTCATCTCAGAAGCTGCGGCATTGGTGAAGGTAACAATCAGTAACCTGTCAATATCAACCGGATGTGTTTCCTCTGTAATCAGACGCACGATTCTCTCTACCAATACTGCTGTTTTCCCCGATCCGGCAGCCGCAGACACTAAGATATTGCTATTTCTTTGTTCTATTACCCTGTATTGATCCGGCGTGAACGATATACTCATGATTCTTCCTCAATCTTCCTCAATGCCTCTTCCTTGTTCATCCCATCCAGTGAACGCATCTCATAGCCTATGATTCGTTTATCATATCCACAGATACCGGCATACGCACAGTAGCTGCAGGAACTTTGCATACCCATCTGATACGGATTTACCTCGATATGTCCTGCACAGATATCGTTTCCTATTGTCTTGATTTTCTTATTTACATACTTTGAGATACTCTGTAAGTCCTTTTCATCCAATACCGAGGAAGCCGCCGTATAAGTACCGTCCTTCTTATAGGCAATAGGAATGATATCCGATGTCGTAGTCATTGAGGTGTCTAGTTTAGAGGGAATGTCATGGTTTGCATTAATAACGCCCGTTGTTTTAAGTTCTTCTAACAAGCGAAGTTCTAATTGTTCGTGATTGATCTGTGAAGATTGGGTCTCTACTATTGGGTCCGATACATGATAATATAATACTGCCGCAGGTATGATTGTTTTTTTCGGATATTCCTTGGCAGCCAGCTCCACCGCTACATTAAGGTAGGCCACTAGCTGTAGCTGTAATCCATAATATAAAGATACCAAATCAAAAGATTTATGACCTGATTTGTAATCAAGGACTTTAATGTATACAGCATCCTCATCTTCGTAGAGATCCACCCTATCTATTCTGCCTTGCAGACTCGTAGAGAAGGCTAATTCCACATGACCGGGTTGAAATACCCCTTTTTGCAATTGATACTGCAGCGTGGACACTGTTCTTCTTAAGATACGTTTCATCCTGGTAATCATATATTCATTCCGTGCAGAGCTAAACAACACGGATTCTCCATAAGCTGCTGTATAGGCATCCAGTGCCTCCTCGACGAGCTGTTCCCCCATTTTTTTTGGAAAGTCAATCCAGGTATATGGCGTATCCGCTAATCTGTTAGCAAAATTTTCTAAGACACCATGAAATATGTTTCCCATGTCAACCGCCTCAAAAGAATAGGTATCTCTCTCCTGTAATGCCAGCCCATATTGTAAAAAATGAGCGTAAGCACACGCTGCATATCTTTCCAAGCTGCTCACACTATTCTCTAATACTGATCCGTATAAGGACTGTGCGACGATCTTACTCAAGGGGCTGCTCTTGTATTCGTAGAAAGCGGCCTGTAATAAACGTGATAACTCTTTCTGATACAGTGCACTTGTTTGAAACCAGTGATAGAGTGCAAATAATTCATCTGTTTGTTCCATGTGCCCCTCTGCATACTCGCGTAGCTGCTGTACCAGATACAGCTTGCTTGCCTGTGGTGTTACCAGTTCCTGCTCTAAGGTGACATCTGTGTCTTTTTCAATTGTTAAATGTGGATATAACTTCTTTATTGTATCTATAAGATATGCCGGACGCAGCGATTTACCTTCCCCATTAACAACAGCATACGATAAGTATAATCGGTCTGTCGGCTTTGTCATATTCATATAAAGATAGAGTCTCTGTATATACATCTGCTGCCTTGGTGTGGGTGACAATTCTAATCCTGCATCCTGTAAGAACTCTCTGTCAATATCGGATAATAATCCTCCGCTTCCACTATGCTTAGGGATGATACCATCATTAATACCGATAAAAAACAACGCTTTAATCTTCTTTAATCTGGTTCTCTCAATATCTCCTACCACAATCTGGTCTGCATTTTGTGGTATCGTTCCGACTTGAATCTCACCGAATCCGGTATCCAGTATCTGTGCGAATTCTAGCAGTGTCATCTTGGTACTACCAAGTAATTCAACAATCTGATTGAATAGATCCATGATAAGCGGATATATTTGAGCATATTCTTTTGCTCTTGACAGTTTCCCTTCTCTTTGAAATTGATCCTCCCAACGGCGTAATTGCATCTGCATATCTATCTGCATGACAAAAGCATAAACTTGTTTCACAATATCTTCCACTGTACTGTTTTTCTTTAGTTCTATGAGTGGCTGTAAACATAGGATAACGTAGGCTCTGTCTTGATTCAATCGAAGCAGTGCTTCCGCAGCCGTATCGTTTGTTCCCATAAGCTTGGGTACCGATGGTCTGCGTGTCCACATAGAAGTCCATTGTTTTTTTCCGCAAATCCCCATTGCCAATACATAGTTCTCCATCCGATCGATTCGTTCCGTCTCTAATGGTACCATCCCACTTCGCAGATAATGAAAGATGGTTTCATAAGAAAATCCCCTGTTTACAACACTGAGACCACTTCGAATGTATTCAATCGCAGGATTTAAAACGATTCCACTTGTCTGATCCAAGAAACATGGGATGGCATACTTCTCAAATTCATTCTCTATAAAATGTGCATATCCTGGTAAATCACCTGTAACAACAGCAATATCACGGTAGCAGTACCCCTGCTCTCTAATCAATGCGTGGATTTGCTTACATAGGTGATGAACCTCGGCACTGGGATTCTGTGCTTCATAGATGCTCACTTGATGTTGTTCCTGCTCATAAGGCTTGATTCCAAACCGAAACAGGGCTTGCTCCAAATAAGAAAGGCTCTCATTATGTTCCTGCCGTTTAACCGGATTACCCTGTAGGATAACATCCGTCTTACGTGTCACACCTGCATCAGATGCTAATTTTTCCATCGTAGTAACCATTTTTTTGCTAAGATAAAAAAGTTGTTGCTCACCCCCTTGATGATAAGGATCTTCTTTTCCATCTATAACAGCTGTTATTATCACGTCTTTGGAGCGTATCATGAGCTCTTGAATCAACGCATTTTGTACCGGAGTAAATCCGGTGAATCCATCTAATAGGATAACACTGTTTGGGATCATCTCTGACTTAGGCAAAGCTTTCTTAAGGATCGTCAAGGACTCTTCTGTCGTGATAAAATCGCCTTTGATATAGTCTAGAAAGCTTTCATACAGCACTTTAAGATCTTGTAATTTATACTGTAAAGCTCCCTTCTGACTTGCATAGTCAATCATCTCTGTAAGTTCTTTGGAGCCGATTCCATACTGCATAAATTCCGAAATAGAAGATTTGACCTCATGGATATATCCTATTTTCTTAAGATTCCCACCGATAACCGTAAGCTTCTGCGCTTCTTCATTGGCTATTTTACGAAGAATCAGACTCTTACCGGTATCATCCAGTACCGTTAAGTCATTGCCACCGATTTCCTCAAAAATACGATGTGAAAGACGTCCAAAACTCAAGACATCAATATTCATAATCCCATGTTTGGGGTGCTGCAGAACGATATCTTTTTGCGTCTGCATGGTAAACTGGTCCGGGACAATCACCAGATAGTTCGTCATAGGATCTTCCATCGACCATTTAATAACATCTTCATAAAGTCTGTAACTCTTGCCGGCTCCCGAGGCGCCTATATAAAAACGTAATCCCATACTGATTCATGCCTTCCTTATAGTTATTTGATTATATACAAGCCCCAGTCCTCATTAGCAGTAAAGCGCTTTCAAATCAGCATATCCTCTACTGTACAAGGGTGTTAAACAACGTCAGCACTTATGCATAGTTCTATCATGCATTAGTTCTGCTACGTTGTTTACCAAGCGAGAGCGTCCCTTACACAGTAGAGGGTATGCTGATTTGGAAGCACCACTGCTAATGAGGACTGGGGCTTGTATAAAATCATTTGATTTTATGTTCATAGGTATAGAACAGATTTACGGCAAGTATTGCGGCTACACACAATATGGCAAGCATACCATAAGCGATGCCCATGGTATATTTCTGCATGCAGCTACCTGTAATCATAGGTACAAATGTAATCCCAATCGCAAATACCGCCTGATGAAATCCCATGGCAGTCCCTCGCACCTCTGTCGGGATATCTTTTAATGCTTCGCTGGTCGCAAAGGTAAACAGAATCCCCTGTGATAATGCACAGCAGATCTGTAATAGATTAATCTGTAATAAAGTGGTTGTGTACGGCATGAGTATGCAATAAATTACAAGCAGTAAAAAAATCAAAGTAATAAAAAATCGTGCTCCTTTTTTGATACACCAACGACTTGTAGCTAAAAATGCAAAGATGACTGCTTCTCCCATATACAACACCGCCAATAAACCAAGATCAAAGCTATTGGCTCCAATTTCCTTGGCATGCTGTGCTGTCATATTCAGTGTAACCGTATTGAGAATACCCTGTTGTACCAATGCTGCAAAAGAAAATATTAAAATCCGAGGGTGACAACATGCTATTCTGATCGAATTGCCTATTTTATGCATCACTGATTCCGAATCCTGTGTCAAAACTAGCGGAACATCCTCCTGCTCCCGAATGGCAAAAGATAAGAGAACTGCAAATATAGCCGCAATCAAACTTAATACACACATCAATGGCATCCCATATCGCGTATAATATAATGTCCCCATAATATAAGCCAGCATACCTCCGCCATTACTGCATGCGATAATTAAGGCTGTAGATTTCTGCATCTCATGATCCTTATATAATCCGGAAAAAAAGACCATATACGAAATCCATGCAGAACAGGCGATCCCGGCACATAGATTCGCTACCAAAAAGCCAAAAGCGGTCGGCATCATAAAACGAATCAAAGCACTGACACCTGTTAGCACAGCTCCTATCATGATAATATATCGATGCTTATTCTTAAGATCAGCAAACAATCCTATCGGAAATCGCAGTACTAATTGTGTAACTCCATAGCATCCCAGTACTGTTCCTACTACAGAGAGTGAATATCCTGCCGAAGTCAGATAAGTGGTCTGATATGGTGTATAGGTACTTTGCGAAAACCAAAACAAAAAAGATAATACAAGCATGAGATATCGCTGATTCATTTTCTTCATTTTAAACCGGTAAGCATCCTTTCCCATGATTTGACTATATCCATATCTTAACCAATAAAGATAAGTTCGTCAATCCTAACGCAATGGTCAACAGCACGGGCGTGAAAAAAGTACCACGGTTTCCCGTGATACTTCTTTATTCATTACTTGAAATGCTGAAGAATATATTTCTTCTTTTCTTTTTATTATCCTTTTACTGCACCTGCTGTCATACCCTCGATGACGGTCTTATTGAGAATCATATAAAGCACCAGCATGGGCAGCACACTCATAGATACCGAAGCAAAGATAGCTCCCCAGTTTTTTGCTCCAAATTCATTTTGAAAATACAAGAGCCCTGTTTGGATAGTCTTGA
This sequence comes from Lachnospiraceae bacterium, assembly GCA_036652815.1. GTDB lineage: Bacteria > Bacillota > Clostridia > Lachnospirales > Lachnospiraceae > SZUA-378. The sequence continues at coordinate 33,026 of JAVVVE010000019.1, read as the reverse complement.
GTTTTGTATCGCTGATAAATGTCATGGAAAAGATTAAGTCATTCCATTTATAAAAAAATTGCAATACCAATACTGTTACAGCAGCATTCTTCATCAAAGGCACCACGATATACCACATCATACTATAAATACCACACCCATCGATGACCGAGGCTTCCATGATCTCATTTGACAGGGACCTCATATATCCTGTTACCAAAAAGATGGAGAGCGATAGGCCAAATGCAATATAGGTTAAAATCAAACAGGTTCTGGTATTAAGAATACCCATCTTACTATAAATCTGAAAAAGCGGAATCAATGCAGTTGCTACCGGAACCATAATGCCAAGCAGGAAGAATTTACCAAAAAATTTCTTTCCCTTCCATTCCATCTTTGTCACTGCAAATCCTATTGTCATACTGAAAATAACAATAAAAATCAAAGAAATAATGGTATTAATTAAACTGTTCTTAAAAAACAAACCCATGTTACCCCTAGTCCAGGCATCTATGAAGTTTTGGAAGTAAAGACCATCCGGGAGTGCATAGGCCGGTTTGGTTACAAATTCCGCCGGTTTTTTAAGTGCTGCCGTCAACATCCAAAAGATAGGATAGGTTTCAATGAGCACCAATATAAGAATAAAGAGTTTAACCAAAAGAGATTTGATTGTTTTTTTTGTTTTTGCCGGATTCATTTGCTAATCCTCCCTTACATCAAATTTTTTGATTAACGTTGTTCCTACGATACACAGAACAAAGATAACAATAGCAATGGTGCTTCCATATCCAACCTTACCAAATCCAAAAGATGCATTATACATATACATGGACAGAGAGGTGGTTGCATTACCCGGACCTCCTCCGGTCAGTGCCATAGCCGATTCAAACATCTTCACTGTCCCTGAAAAGCTAAAAACCAGGCAGGTAATCATAATCGGTCTGAGTAATGGCATCAAAATCTGTTTGAATAATTGCCATGCATTACATCCATCAATCTTTGCCGCTTCCATGACATCATCCGGGATATCTAATAATGCTCCATAAAATATAACTGCATAGAATCCCATGGAGACCCAGATATCCATAACGCTTAAAGCTTTTAGTGCAGTACTCGCCTGTCCAATCCAAGGCTGTACCAGATTACTAAGTCCTATATTATCTAATATGCTGTTTAAAAGTCCATAATTCGGTTGTATCTCATAGATTTTTACAAAAAGCTGTCCCACTGCTACGGTTGGTAATACCACCGGAAAAAATATTAATGTACGGATTACATTCTTGAATCTCTTCAGCCAAAACTTAAATACCAAAGACATCGCAAGCCCCAAAGCTACCTGACCGAACATAACCAATGCAATATACTTAAGATTCACAACCAGTGCATCCTGAAAACGTGTATCTATGAATAATTTTTTATAATTCTTAAGTCCTGCAAAGGTAAAGTTAAGGCCGGGGGAACCATCATAAAACGAATATACAAAAGACCATATGACCGGGACAAATACCAGTCCCACATATAAAATCAATCCCGGTACAACAAACAATGCAATCGCTTTTTTATTACCCAATACATTTTTCATATTTTATTTACTCATTTCTAAAGCGTCTTGAATGGATTGCATATATTCTTCTGCTGTCATCTCTCCATTCACAAGTGTCTGTACATTATCCTGTGCTGCTGATTTAGTCTCATTATTCATCATAGCCTCAAACCAGGTCGCTGCATTGGTTACTGAATCAATCGTATCCACAACCACTTGATTAATAGGGCTTAAATCGCCTTCAACCGTATAGTGATAGCCTTTTACAGAGCCCATTTCTTTCATCGCATAGTCTCCTGCATTCTCTACGAAGAACTTTAGCCAACCGGCCGTTGCATCATCATATTTATCTTTGGATAATGCCAAAATATTGCCACAGTTCATAGGCACTTCTGTGATTTTACCTACAGCCGGATCCACAACCGGAATACTGAAATATCCGATGCCTTCTTCTCCTGCCGGGTTATTCTCACCTGTGATATCTTCTGTAAACCAGCTTCCGTTATAACACATCGCCGATTCTCCCGCTAACGCCATATTACCGGCTGTGGTCTGATCAACGGTGGTAACGCCTTCTCCAAAATATCCTTTTTTTGCCATATCTGCGATTTCCTGTGCTGCCGCTACAAACTTTGGATCTGTAAAAGAAATTTTTTCTTGTGTTGCCTTGGTAAGTGCATCCACTCCCATTGTTCTGATTACATAAGCATTGACCAAACGACTCAATGGCCATTTATCTGCTCCGCCGATTGAGATAGGCTGAATGCCTTTTGCCATCAAAGTGTCACATGCTTTGGTTAATTCATCCCAGGTAGTCGGTACGCTAACACCTGCTTTTTCAAAAACTGCTTTGTTATACCAAAAACCTTCTATGTTTAAGCCAAGCGGCAAATCATAGATGCTGTCCGTATTGGATAATCCTTTTAGCAAAGTAACCGCACCATCTTCAATCTGATCGGATACTCCAAGAGTCTCTAATTGCTCTGAAATATTTACAACCTTATCTGCCTCAATTAATTCTGTCAGTGGTTGTCCTGCCACATAAGCAAATGCATCCGGCAAATCATTTGATGCAATCAATGTTGCTATTTTTGTAGTTAAGTCATTCGACGCAACTAATTCAAACTCAAATTCAAAATTAGGATTGACTTCTTCCTGATATCTTTTTGTTAAATCATAGAGCATCTTACCTTCTCTTGTATCCTCTGCCCAAATCGAAAGAATCTTAAAGGTCTTAGCTGCTTGTTGGTCTGCTGCAACTGTCGTAGTCGCTGCTTCCGGTTCTGCTACCTTGGTTTCTGCTGCTTCTGTCGGAACTGCCTCTGCCGGTTTTTCTGCGGCACCACATCCTGTTAGTAGTCCTACTGTCATCGTTACTGCACACAACATTGCCATAATACGTTTTTTCATTTTACTGCCCTCCACATTATCTTGTATCTTTTTGCTGCGTTATTAGGTATGTCTTAATCATAACGATTATTACGATTATTTATAGTCCGAATTTTTCTATAAAATGTATGTATTTTTTAGGTTGGACTGTTTTCTGCACTATTTTCTATACCTTTTCCTTTTCTTACATTTCCTTTGTATTCATTTGGAGTCAGGCACTCGTTTTTTTTAAAAATATCACAAAAGTAGCGATAATTACTATAACCAACCATTTCACTGACTTCTGCTACTTTATATCCTGCCATTAATAATTTTTTGGCATGATCCATGCGAAGTTTTGTCAGATATTTAATATAACTGGTTCCTACTTCTTCTTTAAATAAAAGACTGAGATATGCAGGATTCAAAGCAACCTTATCTGCCAGTTCAATTAAGCTAATGTCTTTATTATAATTCTCGTTCATATATTCCAATACACGCTCTACAATATGATGCATATTACCTAATTTAGCCAGTTCCATTTTTTGAAACATACTTTTAAATATTGTCGTTATAAAAAGATTGACCTGGTCGTAATCTATCATCGTTTCCATATTCTGATAAGAAGGAAAATGTTGTTCTTCTCTTTTATCACTCCTATGTTCATAAAAAATACCCAGTGCAAGACAGACTAATTTATAGCCTTCTTTCCGATACTCTGTTATGTCATCAAAACAGCTCTGTAATTGATTTAAGGTATGGCATAGCTGTATTTCTCCCATCTCCTGTATTTCTTTCGGATCTACTGTACCCTCCTCAATCAGATTCATCATTTTCTCGCTTTGTATCTGATATTCCTTTTTAGAAGACTCTCTGTTTGTCTTCTGTTTGGATAACGTTTGTTCCTGTATCAGAGTCTCCACCATCGTCAGTGTCTGTTTAATCTTCTCCATTGTAATGGGTTTATCAATATATCCCTTGATTCCAAGGTCAAGTGCTTTTCTTGCATATTCAAATTCTTGATATCCGCTTAAAATGATAAAGATAGTATCCTGAACCCTCTCTTTAATAGATTCGACTAACGACAAACCATCCATACCGGGCATCCTGATATCTGTAATCACTAAATCCGGTCTATATTCCAATATCATCTTTTGTCCTGTGATTCCATCATATGCTGCAGCTACCACTTCATAATCCATCTGATTTCTTGCTATCATAGCCTTGATTCCTTCTACTACGATATATTCATCATCTACTATAACTACGCTCTTCATCTACGATTTCACCTCCCTGATAGGATGTTAAAACAGTGACTGTAACACAGGTGCCGACCTGCTCTTTACTGGAAAAGCTAACCCCTGTCTGACTATCCTCGCCATAATACAAGCGAATCCTCTCTCTCACATTTTGTACCGCATACCCCTGTTCAATAACAGACATATCTGCTATCCCTATGCCATCGTCCTCGATAGTAAATATAATCATTTGACCATCCTGTCGCCCGGTTACCCGAATAGAGCCCTTCCCTACCTTGGGTTCCAGTCCATGGTACATCGCATTCTCCACAAAAGGCTGCAGAATAAACTTGAGAATATAAAGATGAGCACAAGCCTCTTCGATTTGCACATCCAAGGAAAAGCGATTGTGATATCTGTAATTTTGCACTTCCATATAAGATTTTACATGTTCGATTTCGTCCTGCACCTGAATCAGTTTATTCCCTTTATTTAGACTCAGTCGAAAAGTTCTGGATAATGCATCTACCATCTGTGCCATCTCATCCATGTTATGAATAATAGCCATGCAATACAGGGAATCCAATGTATTATATAAGAAATGAGGATTAATCTGTGCCTGTAGAAGCAATAATTCTGCTTCCCTTTCTTTCAGATTACTCGACAACAGACGTTCTCTTAATTCTAAATTATTATTTACCATCTGTTTAAAACGATTGCCGATTTGCCCGATTTCACTATCATCAAATTCATCCGTAATATTTCGATTACCCTCTCCTACTTCATCGATGATGCCCTCCAACTGCTGTAATGGCTGATAGATTCGGCCTGAAATTATGTTTGCGATCCACATACCCAATGCAACCAGTAATAAAATAAATAATAAAATCATACCACCTATTAAGTTACTGTCTTTCGTTAATTCATTTTTATTGGCAATGCTCACTAATTGCCAGCCTGTAAGATCATTTTGAACGGTCGCATAGATGAATTTATTATTTGCAGGAGTAGCACTTTGTTGGTTTGACCGGATCTTCCATTTAATTTCTTCTTCAATCTGGTGTCTATAGTCTTCGTTTCCCCGATAATATACATTTGCTTTATCAGCCAATTCATTAACTACCATAAATGAATTAACACCGTTCTCTTCCTCTGTCGGTCCAAAAGCTTTATCAAACAGCTTACTCCTAATCTTAACTAGCAGATAGCCAACCCCCTCATAGGTATCGGGTGCAATCAAATATTTGGCCATGTAGATATCTTGTTTCGTTTGATCCGAATTAAGAATATTATCGCTGTAAAAGATTTCTTTTCCCTGCGCCTGTTCAATCTGCCGAACCCATTCTTCTTCTGTGATGTCCTGTTGCTTATAAGAACCCCCTTCTGCAGAATTTGAAGTATAGCTATAGGCTTTACCCTGCTTATCAAACACCAGTATCTGCACAATCAACGGTTCCTGTGCCATCACTTTACTGAGCTGTGCCTCTAGTGCATGACTCTCTGTACTGGAAAAATACTTATCAGAACTGTTTTTACTGTTCTTTAGGATTGAAATAAAAGGTACATTAGTCAATAAATTACGAGTGCTTTCAATAATATTATGTAATTGAATATTAGTTACTTCATTAGAAATCTCTAAATTGTAAGAGAAGTCATCTTTATAATTTTGTTCAATAATATGTTTAGAAAACATATAGCTTAAAATGCCCAAAAGCACCGTCGATAAAATAGCCAATGTTAAAATAGCGAGTTGTATCTGTTTCTTAATCTTACAAGACCTAAACCAGGTGCGAAAATAGTGCATTTCAATTCTCCTATCTTTTTTACTCTTGCTTATCATAATGAATCTCATAGCTACCGGATCCTGCTATTCCTATTCTATCCTTTGTACCATCTTCTGTCGATAGAAAAGCAATCCCGGCTGTCTCTGTAATCTCGGCTACCGCTTCCAGACGAATCTTTGCCGTTGTATTATGCGGAATCTCTATCTGTAAGATTATTTTACTTTTCTCCTTATTCCATGCCAGCCTTAACTCCCCGTATACACTGCTATAGGTCGCCTTGACAGCCGTAAGTCCACCGCCAATACGCGGATAAAGAAATGCCTGCTTATAGCCCGGATTCTCTTCCTCCACTTCAATCCCTGCGACAACACGATAGAGCCATTCTCCGATTGCTCCATAAGCATAGTGATTAAAGGAATTCATATCGGGACTCCACATGGTTCCGTCCGGTTTCAAACCATCCCAATGTTCCCATATCGTAGTGGCTCCCTTTTTCACCTGATAGAGCCACGAAGGAAAATCATCTTTCAGTAACAACTCATATGCTTCTTTAAGATACCCATGACTGCTCAAAGCATGGCAAAAATAAGGTGTTCCAACAAATCCTGTCACTAAATGCCCTTTTTCCCTCTTTAATAGCTGTACCAGCTGATTGGCATTTTGCTGTTTCTTATCTTCGGGTAACAAATCAAAATAAAGTGCTATGATGTGAGCCGTTTGTGTCTGTACGGTAAGATTGCCCCGGCTATCCAAAAAATGCACCTGGAATCCTTGTTTAATCTGTTGATAAAGTGTATCGTATACCGCATAGTCTTCCATCCGATTCAGTACTTTCGCTATTTTCGCAAATAATCCGGTAGAATATACATAGTACGCAGTACAGGTCAAGTCATTCGGTGTTGCTCCAAAATAACTGCCTTCCTCAGCATCCAACGCTACCCAGTCTCCGAATTGCAATTTGTAATTCCAGATTCCATCTAACGCATGTGCCCGCATAAATTCTATCCACTTTTTCATACTGTCATATTGCTCTTCCAATATCTGTTTGTCTCCATAAGTCAGATACAAAATCCATGGATTAATCACTGCCACATCCGCCCAAGCTGCTGCTGAATGTGTCCCTTGACTGAGTAGCCAGTCATCTTGCTCCTTACCCGATATTAAATCAGGTACAATATGTGGCACCCCGCCTTCTTTGGTCTGGTCTGCCGTTACATCTTTGAGCCATTTGCTAAAAAAAGTATATGTATTCATCAGAAAACCGGCTGTACGGCAGAAAATCTGTGCATCTCCTGTCCATCCTACTCTTTCATTACGTTGTGGACAATCTGTTGGAATATCTACAAAATTACTCTTTAAACTCCATAAAATATTGCTCTGTAATTGATTGATATCCGGATTAGAGCACCAAAAGGTACCGGTAGGTCTCATATCAGAATATAGCGCCCGTGCTGTAAAATATTCCGGTTTTGCTTCTCCCGGATAAGCATTAATTCTGGCATACCGAAATCCCTGATAGGTAAAATTAGGATGGTAGGTAATCATCCTTTCCTCTTTGCAGATATAAGTAATCGTTTCTTTGGCACCACGCAGATTCTCTAAATACACATTTCCTTGTGCATCCAATACTTCAAAACATTGTAGTTCTATCCTTGCTCCTTTTGTTCCTGCCGCTTTAACCTCTATCCATCCGGCCAGATTCTGTCCAAAATCTATAACCTTATCTCCTTGTGGAGTAATCAATATCCTGCGTGCCGGTATCCCCTCATGCTGTTTGACTCTGGCTCCCGCCTGTGCATGTAAAACTGACTTGTCATACTCAACTACCTCAACCGGATACCACTCCTTGGGTTGTTCTAAGCTTGCATCATAATATTCTCCATCATAAATCTCCGCGAATAGAATGGGACTGCTCGCCCCCTGCCAGCTTTCGTCTGTACTGATAATCTCCGTGCTTCCATCTTCATATTCTATCTGTATCTGCCCTAAGAAGGCAGTTTGATTTCCATAATTATTACGTTCTTCCAAAAATCCCATCTTGCCTTTATACCATCCGGCTCCCAAAGATGCTGCGATTACATTATTTCCTTCCTGTAAGGCATTCGTAACCTCATAAGTCTGATATAATAATCGCTTTTTATAAGAAGTAAACCCCGGAGTCAGCTCATCTTCTCCTATTTTTTCTCCATTTATATAAAAATGATACAATCCAAGGGCTGTAGTAAATGCATAAGCCGATTTCACTTTTCCATTCAATATAAAGTCATGTTTTACATAGGTTCCCTGTGAGGTTGCGGCATCTTCTTTCGTCTCTGCCGAGATAAATCGGCCCTTCCATTCGTTTGGATGTAGTAATGCCGTTACAAAATAACCCGGCATACTCCATTCTGATTCTTCTCCTAAGGTGTCCCATATTTTAACCCTGACATAATATCGGTGTGCCGACCGCAGCTCCATATCCTTAAGATATACATGTGCCGATTCTTCGCTGATTACCCGCATACTATCATATTGTATATTCTCTTCCTGAAATTGCATGCTATCTGCTATCTGCAGCCTATATGCCTCTTGTATCACATTGAATCCATTACCACCAATAATCCATCCAAATTGTGGCATTTGTGTTACCCCCACCGGGTTGATTTCATAATCCATTTGAATTTTTGTAATCTCTATCATATACATTCTCCTTTTTCATACTTTACAAATCGTTTATTGTGTGGCATACTGTATTTGTCCAACATCCTACGTTGGTTGTTTTGATTATAACACAAGATACCGTAACATGACTACCTATTTCTATTTTTTTTCAAAGAAAGGATAACAACTTATGAAAATCGGATTAGTATATACCAGTACTACCCCTGAATTAATCGAGCAACTGGAAAACGAAGTAAAAATGCAATTGGGATCAGACATGGAACTTCTTAGTTATGAAGACGCTTCTATTCTGGCAGATGTACGCGAATCCAATTATGTAACTTCGCAGGCTGCTACTCGCTTATTATTGTTATATTTAAAAGCCGTGCAAGACGGTGCAGAGGTGATTCTAAATGTATGTTCCTCTGTTGGTGAAGTAGCAGATTGTGCACAGGATATGGCCGACTACATCGGTGTTCCCATTGTCCGTATTGATGAAGATATGTGTAAAGATGCCGTAAGGAACGGGTGTCGAATCGGTGTATTGGCAACGCTGTCCTCGACCTTAGAGCCCACCAAGCATACTTTAATGCGTGTTGCCAGAATCTTAGGAAAACAGATTACACTGGTAGATGGACTGATTGACAGTGCATTCGGATTGGATCAAGCACAATTCAAAGAACGTTTACTTCATAAGGTCGAGGAACTGATTGGCGAAGTAGATGTCATTCTTTTATGTCAGGGATCAATGGCTTATTGTGAATCATTAATCCATGACACTTATCATATTCCCGTACTATCCAGTCCTCGTTATGGTGCAATCGCTCTAAAAAATGCACTGATTGAAAAAGGATTGTTGAAAGAGGAGGTACTGCCATGCTAACAGATACCACCCGCTCCCCCTATGCTGTCGTTTCCCCTTTACCATGGGATGCTGTAGATTTTACCGATGGTTTTTGGGCAGATGCTCTCACTTCCTGTAGGAATAACACGGTTCCACACCTGCAAAGTATGTTTGAAGCTAGCGATATCAGCCATGTAGTAGAAAACTTTAGAATCTGTGCCGGCAAATCTGAGGGTGATTTCGATGGAACCAATTTTGGTGATGGTGATTTTTATAAATGGATGGAAGCCGCCCTCTATAGTGCAGCCAAAACAAACAATACTGCCTTATTATCCGAGATAGATTCTTACATTGACCTAATTGGTCTTGCTCAACAGGAAGATGGTTATTTGTCTACCAAGCAGATTCTTGGTGAACGCAATCACTCCGGTGTCACACGGTTAGGAGACATTAATGATTTTGAAGTATATAATTTCGGGCATCTATTTACGGCAGCCTGCCTTCATAACAGAGTAACCGGAAAGACTAATTTTCTTGAAATCGCTCAAAAAGCCGCTGCTTATTTAGAGGAAATGTATCATCAGAATGCACGTACGGGTGAAGTACAGACCGCTGTATGCCCTTCTCATTATATGGGGCTGATCGAACTATATCGCACTACCAAAGATACTAAATATCTCGACCTTGCTAAACTTGCCATAGAGCTGCGAGACTCTGTGACAGATGGTACCGATGATAATCAGGATCGCCTCCCACTCAAACAGCATAATAAGATCGTCGGACATGCCGTACGTTCTAATTATCTCTATGCCGGAGTAGCCGATCTCTACGCTGAGACCGGCGACGCCACTTATAAGGCAGTACTCGATACCGTATGGCGCAATCTAGTGGATCAAAAACTCTATATTACAGGCGGGTGTGGTGCTCTGTATAATGGTACTTCTCCCTATGGAAACTTCTTTATTGACCAACGGGTACATCAAGCATATGGGTATGAATATCAATTGCCCAATATCACTGCTTATAACGAAACCTGTGCTTCCGTGGGTAGTGTTCTATGGGCTTATCGTATGTTTCAAATCGATCCGCAAGCAGAATATTTTGATATCATTGAACGAACGATGCTCAATGTAAATCTAGCTGCTGTTAGTTTAGATGGGCATAAATATTTCTATGAAAATATGCTTCGTCGTGCCAAAAAATTAGACTATGAATTAATCTGGCCACTGGAACGCAGTGAATATATCCTCAGCTACTGCTGCCCGCCTAATCTTGCACGCACCATTACACAAGCAAGCGAATATGCCTATGCTGTCAGTGAAGATACTCTGTGGATCGGGATGTATGGTGCCAGCACAGCACAAATAACACTTCCGTCCAAAAAAGGAGCTACACCGGTAACAGTTACTCTTATCCAAACTACAGATTACCCTTATGACGGTTCTATCCGCCTATCCTTAAAAGATATCACAGCAACACATAAGATTACCTTGAATATCCGAATTCCGGGTTGGGTAGAATCCGGTTCAATCTCATATGACGGAAGCGTCATATCATTGACAGAAAAAGATGCACAGACTTATTTTTCTCTCGAAATACAACCATCTTTGAATACCTTGTCTTCCGATCATACGTTAGATGTTTTCATTAAGTTTGACATGCCTGTCAGATATACGGTTGCACATCCCTTGGTAGAGGAAAATACCAATCAGGCAGCCATTGAGCGGGGACCTTTGGTTTACTGTATGGAATCTCCTGATGTCAATGTTACTACCTTAGATGACATTTACCTGGATCTTGATACTACTTTTTCTCCAGAAAAAATCGAGATTCAAGAACGATCCATGACGGCATTAGCAGGCACAGGTTATTGTATGAAGCACGAAAAAGACCGACTGCCTACTTTATACCGGACTTTACGTTACGAAGGACTGACACCGATTCCGATTCATCTGATCCCTTATTTTGCGTGGGATAATCGCGGCTTTGGTGAGATGAAGATATGGCTTCCCATTGCTTATGTATCGAAAGGAGAAAACAAATAATGGAAGATATCACAGCAATTGGAAAACCTATTCAAAACGATTCTATCGTAACACAGATTGTAAATCAGATTACAGATGCCATTATTCAGGGTTCTCTTGCACCCGGGGATAAGTTACCCACTGAAACTGCGCTATGTTCCAGTATGGGGGTGGGACGCAATTCTGTCCGAGAAGCAATTAAAATTTTGGAAGCATACGGTGTTGTCTATATCAAACGTGCCGATGGTACCTTTATCAATGACTGTTACAGTCAAAAGATGTTGGATCCCATGCTCTACGGCATCTTGCTGCAAAAGAACTCTCTGGAAGAGATCATCCAATTACGTCAAGTGTTGGATATCGGCGTCATGCAGACAATTATGCCCACCATAACCAGCTCTTGTTTAGAGCCGATTAGTCGTACCCTGCAAACACTAATTACTGCTGTCAGTGCCAACACTATAAATAAAAAACAGGTTTTACAAGCCGATATTGACTTTCATATGTCAATCGTCAATGCCTCCCACAACAACCTATTATTAAGTATGTACAGTTATGTGGACCGCATTACTATTCCTTCCAGAACAAATGCACTTACCTTAGCACTGGACACTGAGGAACGACAGCGTTTTATTGATCTCCATCAAAAATTAATGGACATTCTGGCCAAACAGAACTATGAAGAAATAGAGACAACTGTAACAGAGCATTATACTTTTTGGAAACAAACAAAGGAGGATTCCCATGAATAGCCAAGATATACTGCCTATTTCCATCCTAACCGAATATCCTACTGTAAACGAAGGTGCAATTGATTCCCTGCTTTCAGAAGAACGCAAAGAATTCTCCAGAAAAATCATTGTATTGGATGACGATCCTACCGGAGTACAGACTGTTCATGGTGTCTATGTCTATACCGATTGGGAAGAATCGACTATCGAAGCCGGATTCGATGCTCCTGAGTCTATGTTCTTTCTCTTAACCAATTCGCGAGGTTTTACAAAAGAAGAAACCATACAGGTACATACTCTGATTGCCGAAAGAATTGGAAGAATAGCCAAACGCCGACAACAGGATTTTATATTATTATCCCGAGGCGATTCTACGCTTCGTGGTCACTATCCATTGGAAACACAATGCTTAGCCGATACCTTATTACGCACCGCAGATCTGATAACCGATGGTGAGATTCTCTTCCCTTTTTTCAAAGAAGGAGGGCGTTTTACTCTAAATAACATACACTATGTACAGGATCAGGATACTTTAGTTCCCGCAGGTGCTACTGAATTTGCCAAAGATAAGTCATTTGGCTATACCGCTTCCCATCTGGGTGATTACATCGAAGAAAAAAGTCAGGGAGCATATCTTGCTAAAGATTGTATCTATATTTCTCTCGAAATGCTACGAAATATACAGCTAGACGTAATCACTGATCGATTACTTCATGCTGAAAATGTTAGCAGAATCGTGGTAAATGCAATTGATTATATCGATGTGAAAATATTTTGTATCGCATGGATCCGTGCTATGAAACAAGGCAAACACTATATCGCAAGAACCGCTGCTGCACTACCTAAGATTATTGGCAATATTGATTCTATTCCTCTTTTAACCAAACAAGATCTTATAACTGACCAAACACAAAATGGCGGTATCGTCATGATTGGCTCTTATGTACAGAAAACCACTGCACAGCTGGAATGTCTCATGCAAAGCAATCAGGATATTGTATTTTTGGAATTTAATGTGTCTGCCTACTTTGCTGCACAGGGATTGAATGCGGAAGTCACTCGCATCCTGGCACAGGCCGAGAATCATATCTCCAACGGACAGACAGTCGTAATCTATACCAGCAGACAACTCCTGATTCCTGACAGCACTGATGCGGATCGGATTTTGGAAGCTTATGTACAGATCTCAGACTCTTTAACCAATATCATACATCTTTTATCTGTAAAGCCAAGATTTATTCTTGCCAAAGGCGGCATTACTTCCAGTGATGTCGGTACAAAAGGTCTGCATGTTAAAAAAGCATTGGTCATGGGGCAAATTCAAAAAGGCATCCCTGTTTGGATGACCGGTGCCGAAAGTAAATTTCCACATACCCCTTATATTATCTTTCCCGGTAATGTTGGCCAGGTAGACAGCCTGCGCTTGATTGTAGAAGAACTTAGTGTCGCTTTTGAAAGGAGCAGTTTCTCATGAAAAAAATAATTATTTCTCTGGCACCTGTAGCCGCTTCCACCTCTATTGATGCCGATCTCTTAGCCGCTGATGTAGCAAAGAGCGTCTTACTGGGAGCCGGTATGTGCCATTTGCACTGTCGTAAGGAAGATGGCACCCTTACGCCTGATACCTCATTTCTAATCACTTGTTTTGAGAAGATTTTAGCAAAAACAGATGTGGTAATACAGGCTTCTACCGGTGGTGTTTCTGATCTTACCATAGAGCAACGCTGTGCCCCTCTTACTTACACAAAAGTAGAAAGTGCCTCTCTAAATGGTGGTTCCACCAACTTAGGAGAGGCAATCTATCATAATTCTTTTTCCGATATTCGATATTGTGCACAGGCAGTCTATGACCATCAGATTATCCCGGAGATAGAGGTTTTTGATATTGGTATGATTCATAATATTGAGTTGACTGCCGGGGAACAACCTTTTCGCAATCCCATCATCTACAATTTAGTATTTGGACATAAAGGAGGTATGCAGCCTACCATAGAAGGTTTAACGGCATTCCGTTCTTTCGTTCCAAAGGATGCCCTCTGGGGTGTCACTCACTTTGGTCGTGATAATTGGGACTTTCTCGCCGCTGCCATAGCTATGGGTGCCAGTATCGTACGCATCGGCTTTGAAGACAGTCCTTACGTCAATGCTTCTCACATGGCCACCCATAATTATGAAGTTGTTGATAAGCTGGCAAATCTGATTCGTGCTATGGATTTTGAAACTGCGACTCCCGAAGAAGCCAGAGAAATCATGCATATTTGCCCTACACTCTTTTAGACAAAACATCCCGCTCATAGGTCTGTACGTTGATGAACCAGTCTTCCTGCATCGGTACATGATTGCGTTCACAGAATTCATTATATACATCTCCGATTGGATACAGCTTATATTCTTCCCGCAGTACCATCAGCTTGGTGAATTCTCTGTTATCCTGTAATTGAGCAAAGACACGGTTAGGAGTCAGTAATGCCATCAATAAAGCCTTCTGCATACTCCTCATTCCAACGACCCATGCAGCAATGCGATTGATACTTGCATCAAAGAAATCCAGTGCCAGTAGAACTCTATTCGTTCCCGCCATAACAATCTCTTTCGCGATTTCTTTGGTTGCATCATCAAGCAGCACAACATGGTCACTGTCCCAGCGAACAGCTCTTGTCACATGTAGGGCTACCTTATCTCCAAAAAGAAGCATCGATGATATCTTATCTGCGACTTCTTCGGTTGGATGATAATGACCATTGTCCAATAAGCATAAAAGATCATTCTTAGCCGCATAATTCATGTAAAATTCATGAGAACCAACCGTATAGCTCTCCATTCCAATCCCAAATACTTTGGACTCCACCGCTACCGATACTTTGGTTTTATCATACGTTACAGATAAAATCTGATCGAGGGAATCTTTTAATCTGGCTCTCGGTGCACTCCTGTCTGCCGGTATATCTTTGTATCCATCAGGGATCCAGATATTCATAAGACAAGGCTTTCCTAATTCCGTCGCGATATATTCGCTGATACGCAGACATGCCTGTCCATGTGCGATCCAGAACTTACGAGTATCCTCATCTTGTGCAGAGAGAGTTCCATTATCTGCTCTTGGATGCGAAAAATAAGTAGGATTAAAATCCAGGCCAAGATTTCTTTCCTTTGCAAAGGCAACCCATGCCGCAAAATGCTTGGGTTCCAAGCTATCTCTGTCTGCAAATCCATCTTCAAAAATAGCATAGCTGGCATGTAAATTGATTCTGTGAATCCCCGGAATTAGGCTTAATGCTTCATCAATATCTGCCATTAATTCCTGTGGAGTCCTTGCTTTGCCCGGATAATTACCGGTAGCCTGGATACCTCCGGATAAAGCAGTATCCCCTTCAAATCCTCCCACATCATCTCCCTGCCAACAGTGCATGGATATCGGAATCTCCTGTAATTGCTTTAGGACTTCTTCCGTATCAATCCCTATCTGTGCGTACCTCTCACGTGCTGCGTCATAACGTTTCTGTGTTGTCATCCTTTTACCCTCCTAGGTTCATACTGCTGCATCTCAAAAGATGCTCTGACTATTGTTCTTGCTTCCTGTAGATTTTCAATTGCTCCATCTGTGATCATCTGTACTGTGATATTCCCGATTGCCGTAGCTTCTGTCGGACCTGCCAAAACCGTCTTTTCCGTAGCATTTGCAGTCAGTTGGTTTAAATATGCGGCATTCGCTCCTCCGCCGACTACATGCACCGTGGCATAATGACATGCGGTGATCTCTTCCAATTGTTGTACCGTCTTGGCATAGCACTCTGCCAGACTGTGATAGATTACGCATGCTATCTCACCGAGAGTCTGCGGTACCTCCTGATGCGTTGCTTCACAATATGTCTGCACTGCATCAACCATGCTATCCGGTGCCAGAAAGCACTCCGCATTACAATCCAGGATAGATGTGATCTGCTCTTTCTCTGCCATCTGGCAGATATCCCCAAAGCTATAGGCACTTCCTATTTCTTTTCGAACAGATTGAATCATCCATAGCCCCATAATATTCTTCAAATAACGGAATCTATATTCATATCCTCCTTCATTTGTCAAATTCAAATTGTGACTGTGCATCGAACAATCAGCAAGCTGTCTTTCCACACCCATCAATGACCAGGTTCCTGAGCTGATATAGAGCGTATGCTCTTGTGAACTGGGAACCGCAACTACCGCAGATCCCGTATCATGCGTCGCAGGCAATACCACCTGACAGGTAAAACCTATCTCCTCTGCCACCTCTTTGGTTACGCTGCCAAGCACTGAGCCCGGCTTCTTTATCTCAGCAAAGAGTCTTTTGGGATAGTTTAATGTGTCAATCAAATCATAATCCCAGTCTTTACTATGCGGACTCACCAGCTGTGTGGTAGTGGCATTTGTATATTCCGTTGCTTTAATACCGGTTAAACAGTAATTAAAATAATCCGGTATCAGCAGCATCGTCGTAGCCAGCTCCAGATCATGTGGCTGTTTTACCTTAATCGACATAAGCTGATATATCGTATTAAATATCTGTTTCTGTATACCTGTTCTCTGATATAGTGCATCCGGTGCGATGTGCTTATTGACTTCTATATCCATCTCTTTTGTTCTATCATCTCGATAGCCTACTGCATCTCCTATGATATTGTCATCCTGATCAAGGAGAACAAAGTCTACGCCCCATGTATCGATGCCGACACTAACCGGTATCTTCCCAATCTCTTTACACTTTTTCAGTCCTTGTTTGATCTCCCCAAACAGAGTCTCTGCATCCCAGCACAAGCTCCCATCCCGCACATGCATCCCATTTGTAAAACGGTGTATTTCCTCTAACTGCAGTTTACCATCCTGCATATGTGCCAGAATATGTCTTCCGCTGGAAGCTCCTATATCAATTGCCAAATAATAAGCATTCAATCTTTTCACCCCTTTTTATTTTTATTATAGTTGATTTTTTTTATTAAAATAAGGACATCACTTGTAAAAAATGATGTCCTTATTTGCAGTTCACTACCGATATGATTTAAAATCCACATACCACCTTTTTCTATGGAAATGTTCTCCTTCATATTTACGGATTCCAAAGCTAAATTGTAGATGTTCCGTTCTTTTTAACAGTTTTAAAACAATCTCGTTTTTTCCTTTTTTCAAAGGAATAATCTCATAATTATTATAGGGTGTCCATAACCTTATTTCGTCACGCTCCATAACCAATTGATCGTTGACCCAGATACGGAATCCATCATTATTGCCCAAAACAATCCACGCTTCTCTGTCTGCCGGAGACTCAATTGTCTGTGACAGATATACACAGCCCTGCCCACGATACGTAAATACATCATCACATGGTATGAGATCCTCATATGCATTGATAATTTGGCTCTCTTCCCGTTGTATTTCCGCTTGAAGTTTTGTTTCATCAATATATGGTTTATCGATGAATACCATATTATTAACCATACATTCCAAAGAAGGTAAGATACAATTTTCGCCATGTGGAGATGGCAGTCCTTCTCTGTCTTTCTTATCCAATTGCTGAAAAAACGGACCTATGGCTTTCCATATCGAGGCACCTGCAATACCAAACTCCTTACGATAGGAATCATAAGTTATCTCTAAAATATTGGTATTGTTCAAAAATGAAACTTCTTTTCCCGTAGTAATGCAATTTTCAATGTTTTGCATTTCCCCCGCTTGTAATTCCACATAAATATCATTTTTTGCAGCATTCCAGCCAGTCGGAAGCTTCTGCAGCTTTAGAGTTCCTTTGATGATATGATCGGTATGATTGGTAAGCTTAATCATGATCTCGCAGGTATCATCTAAGCCTATCGCCGGTCTTTGCAGATATTTCACCTCTATTGTGACTTCTGTTTCGATCTTTGGTTTTAAGATTGAAGAATCAACCTCCTGTAATGCTTTTATTCCTAATGCACAAGTCTCTTGTGTCAACGTTTGAATAGAATCATTTTTATTCTCTAAATCAATCCCTACAACAAAAGTATCCTGTACCATACGTTTCAAAGATTCCTCGATTCCGGAAGCACCCACAATAATGCCAAACAGAGCGCCTGCCGTTGCACAGGTACAGTCCGCGTCATAACCGCTCCTAAACGCTATATTAATAATGCAATCCATATCGTTTTGTCCATATAGTAAGGCGATAACGACCAATCCTAAATTGGTAACAGCATTTGTAAACTCATGATGTCCAAATCTTTGTAGCATATGCGTTCTCGCTTTAACCCAGTCTCTATTACCACCATGATAATAAGAGATGGTTTCCTGCACACAGAGATACGGTCTGGAATCCTTTGGCAGATAGCATAAATAAGTGTTCAATAGCTTTAAGATATCAGATTCATAAAAAGCCGCAGCTTCTATCGCAGCATAGTATTGTTCTATCCATACAGAAGCACCGCTATGATCCAGACTGGAATCAAGTTTTGCATATTCTGCTGCCAATGCCGGACGCCCCGGAAAGACCATCGCCCATATTTCTGATCGGATAGGTGATCCTTCTCCTTCACAAAATAAAGGATTGTTAAACCATCCACTATACGGTGGCATAATACCACGTTCGTAATTTTTAAGAAAAATACCATACTCACTAAATGGATACCAGCATTGTTTGTTCCACGCATATGCCAAATCTTCGGCTGTGATTGCAAACCCTTTTTTTTGCATGACCTCTAACCATAACAATTGTAAATCTAAATCATCATTGGGAAGATCGGATCGAAACAATTCTCGGTAATGCTTTGTTGTTATAAGCTGTTTGATACCCTCTACCGGTGCTCCGGCTGCTCCACCAAGACATTTTCCCAACCATCCACCATATACTTTATCATAATACTCCTCATAGCCTAATTTCATCAGTTCCATAACCTATTCTCCTCTGTAAAATCTCATATCATTCTACTTTATTTTAAAATCGCACCTGCTGAGAGACTCTTTTCCACTTCATTACTAAAAAATATAAAAAGCAGTACCGGCAATATACTGGTAATCGTCATAGCTGCAAACATACCACCATAATCTGTACCATATTTACCTGAAGAATAATTCATCAACGCAATCGGTAAAGTACGGAACTGTTCTCCACTAATCAATACCAAAGAATAGATAAACTCATTCCAGCTATTAATAAAAATATTAATACACATAGTAGCAATGGCAGGTTTAATAATAGGTGTGATAATACGAAATAAAATCGTAAGGATACCTGCCCCATCCATAACCGCAGCTTCTTCCATCTCTTGCGGAATAGCTCTCATAAAACTACTTGCCATCAATGTTGACATGGCAATATTGAAAGCAGAAATCGTCAAAATCAGAGAAAGCGGATTATTGATCAAATGCATATTACGCAGCATAATAAAAATAGGTACTATAACAATTTGAGACGGCAGTAAGATTCCCAGTGTGATAATGGAATTTAATTTTCCCGATAGCTTCCATTTCATTCTGGTCAGTGCATAAGCTAACATCGTAGAAACCACAACAGTCAATACGATGGTGCAGCCTGTAATTAACACGCTGTTTAGGAAAAATCGGAGAATCCCCCGTTCAAATAGTGCATCTGTATAGTTTTGGATTTTCCACACATCCGGAAGACCAAAAGAACTTCCGGTCATAATCTCGTTTGTATCTTTAAAGGAATTTAGAAACATCCAGAAAAGAGGATATACCGATGTGAAAGCGCCAATCGTAAAGATAATCGTAAATAATATTTTTGTTGTTTTATGTTGAAACTTCATTGCTTTTTCCCTCCAATTCTACGATAGTTCCTTTTTTTGTCTAAATATTCTGGTAATCAGTAAAAGCACAACACAGGTTTCCAAAATAGCGATTACTGCTACTGCGGCTGCCAAGCCGTATCGTTGATTAGAAAAGGCCTGTCTATACATGTACATCATGATGGTCTGCGTCAAATCTCCGGGGCCTCCACCGGTCATAATGAATACCTGTGGAAAGGTATATAAGCCACCTGTTGCTGAAATAATAAAGCATATCTTTGCCACATCTTTTAACAACGGCAGTGTAATATTCTTAACGATCTGCCAAAAACCGGCTCCATCAATTTCAGCCGCCTCAAAATAACTTTCCGGAATAGCTTTGATTCCTGAATATGCCAACAGCAAATCCATACCAAACATCCACCACATACCAACGACAGCGATGCATATCATCGCAGTATTTGGATTAATAAGCCACTCATTCTGTAAAAAGCCAAGTCCTATTTTATCTAGAAATGTATTGAGCAAGCCCCAATCTGCATGATATATAGTCAGCCATAGCTGTGAAATAACAGAGATCGATAATACCAACGGGATCAAAAAAGCGGTACGCAATATTTTTTGTGCTTTCTTTCCCAATGCAAATAATAAAATTGCAACTGCAATTGCCAATGCCGCATTAAAAATAACCGCAAGCAAGCATAGTCCTATTGATGCAAGATTGGCTCTCATAAATCCCTCATCAGAAAATAACTTTATAAAATTACCAAATCCTGCAAATGTTGCCGGAGACAATCCATCTGTTTTCTGAAATGACATCAGGATAATATTACCTAATGGATACAGCACAAAAGCACTAAACAGCAGAACCGCAGGCGCCGAAAGGATAAAAATATACCACTTGTTTTCCAATACTTTTTTCATATATACTCCTTCTAAAACCCAAATAAATATTGATAAAAATGGCTGCACAAAAGTTTATGTTAAGTTTCTTCCGGCAGCCAGTTTTCTATCTCACTATTTTGATTCTTCCTATTTAATTATTATTCTTCTAAAGCTGCTTTGTCCATATCCTGTAAATAATCTTCCACTGTATACTCACTGGTATTAGTCATAAATTTGCTGGTATTCTGCATCACACCTGATGATGCTGCTGAGGTAGGCATTACATCTTGAACCAAACCATATACAAATTCAAAATTCTGCATATCCTGTGCAAGCTGTGCTACCGGTTCTGCAAATTCTCCTGCCTGTTTCCAACCCATTTTGTCTGCTTTATATACCGTAAATGGATTTCCTTTTTCTTCATATACATATTTGCATCTCAGTTCTGCCACAGCCTGACAAAGTGCTGCTGCTTCCTCCGGATGTTCAGTCCCTGCATAAGCCATCATGCCCGAATTCTGTTTTACTCCTCCGGCTGCATTTTTTCCATATTTATCTACATCTTCTGTCTTGATAACCGGGTAATAGAAATATCCAAAATCTTCTCCCATTTTATCTGCACAGGAAGCCACTGCCCACGAACCATTTGCCATCATAGCTGCTTTTCCGGTTTCAAATAATGGTAAAGCTTCATCGATGCCCGTTAATGCAACATTTTTTGAAAATGCTCCCATATCCAAGAGTTCCTTCATCACTTGTGCTGCTTGTTGATACGGTTCCTCTGAGAATTTGGCTTCTCCATCTACTATTTTTTTAGTAATCTGCGGATCAATAGAGTACGCAAATCCCTCTACCATCATGGCTGCACACCAACCATCTTTTGCTCCTACTGAAATAGGTGTATATTCCGTTTTTGCAAGCACTTCCACTACCTTCTTTAAATCTTCTACCGTCTTTGGAATCTCCAAATTGTTTTCTTTGAATATCGCCTTATTGTACAGCATAATCTCATATGCAATATCCTCAAACGGTACCGCATATATTTTTCCATCTGATGCCGGAAGCTTTGCTGAAGGGATTACTTTATCCCAATAATTAGCTGCTTCTAAGTACTGATCCAATGCTAAGGCACTGCCGGAATTCAAGATGGATGTAGCAAAGCTGCCACCACGTTCCCACCAAACATCCAAACCCTCACCGCCTGCTGAAATCATAGTTCTTACTTTGGTTTCATAAGTCTGTGCATCTCCCGGGCTCATATCCAATGTGACTTCAATATTAGGTAATACTTCCGGTAAATGTTGCATCACATATTCCATTTCTTTCTGCACATTTTCATCCGTATCATTGAAAAGCATATTTAACTTAACTTTTTCTCCTGCAGCTTCTGTCTGTTCTGCTTCGTTTTTCTGTGAAACAGCTTCGCTTTTTACCTCTGTTTGTTCTGTTTCACTTTTATTGCCGCATGCCGACAGGGAACATCCCATCGTAAGCGTTAATGCCAATGCCATCATTCTTTTCCAGTTTTTCATATTGCTTTCCTCCTGTAAATTTTCTAATTATGAGTTCTTATGTTCTTTGTTGTGCACTTTTCCATAATATCGTATTCATTTTAAGAAGAGAATGGAATTTTATGATGCGGTATGGAAAAAAACGTCTTCTTCTCGGTTATAACTTCTTTTTTAATATTTTTTAGGGTATAATTCTTCCTATAGAATACTACGAAATAGGTGAAGCTGACTATGAAAACATTTTGGAAAAATTTACAATTACGGCATAAAATTATTATTTTATTTTTACCGATTAACATCATCTCCGTGCTAATCATATTAACTATTTCCGTTTCTCTCATTATCCGTAACAGTAATGAAGATGTGATGCAAAATACTACCGACAAACTACATCTGGTTGCTAACCAAACCGATAGTATCTTGAGTAATTTAAAGTATAATATCAAAGCTTTTTCCACAGATAATACCTTGCAGCAAACACTGCGTTCGACCTATCCTCAAACAACCTATGGAAAATATCTTTTTGCTACCGCTATCCATTCTTCTATCTATAACATTATGGATATTGGCAGTCTCATCACC
This sequence comes from Lachnospiraceae bacterium, assembly GCA_036652815.1. GTDB lineage: Bacteria > Bacillota > Clostridia > Lachnospirales > Lachnospiraceae > SZUA-378. The sequence continues at coordinate 10,152 of JAVVVE010000019.1, read as the reverse complement.
GATGGATATATCCACACCGCCGACAATAAACTTTATGACATTAAAACAGATACCATCTCCCAAAATCCCACTCAGGAAGCACGAGAGCGATATACTGCTATCACACAAAAGGGTGGGCAGATTCAATTGAGTCCCTCTCAGAATCCTCAAAATGGAAGTGCCATTAATATATCAAAGTCTCTCATTGATGTACAATCCGGCAAATGCCTCGGTATCCTTACCTTTGATATCAAAGAAAGTCTTTTTTATGAAGCTTATCGAACCTTAAATTCCGAAGATGATAGTCATTTCTATTTAACGGATCAAAATGGAATGATTTTATCGGCTCAGGATCGTTCTCTTTTAAATACAAAAATCGCTCCCCAGATTGCTGCTTATCTCAACACCGATTTGGATACACAGCACATAATCGAACTGGAGCATGCAAAAAATGTTTTACTGATTACACCTCTTGTACAGGAAAACTGGTATATGATTCATACCTTTCCCTATTCCAGACTGTTTACAGAAGCTTTTCATCTACTATGGTTTCTTACCTTAATAGGAATCGCTCTTATCTGTATTACGATATTATTAGCTACCATGCTTGCCAAAAGTCTGGTACGCCCTCTTACCTCTTTAACCGCATTTGCAAAAGAAGTGGGAAATGGAAATTTAGAAGCACATATTGCTTTGGAATCCAACGATGAGATTGGTATTCTTGCAGTTCAATTTCGTGAAATGGTTCATAATATCAAGGAGTTGACGATTGATATTTATACAGAACAAACCCATAAAAAAGAATATGAGCTCAACCTATTGCAAGCACAAATCAATCCTCATTTTCTATATAATTGTTTGGATAACATCAGTGGCCTGATTGAAATACAGGAGAATAATACTGCAGCTTCCATGATTCATCATCTTGGACGATATTATAAAGCAGTTCTCAGTAAGGGACGTAATATAATTACCATTCGGGAAGAACTGCATTTAGTAAAAGACTATTTGGAAATACAGCTCATCAGGACACCGCTTTTATTTACCTATAGCATAGATATTCCAATGGAATTAAAAGAGTATACCATCCTAAAATTAATCCTGCAGCCCATTGTGGAAAATTCTGTTATGCATGGATTCTCCGGTTACCCTGTCCATGGTCATATTGTAATCAAAGGATGGCTTGACTCAGACGATATCTTTATTGAAGTTGAAGATAATGGACGTGGGATTTCTTCTTCGTTATTAGATCGGATTTTTAAGCCCTCCGAGTTAATGATGCCCAAGCATTTTGGTTTACACAATATCCATGAACGGTTACAGTTAAAATATGGTTCGACCTATGGCTTGGACATCCAATCCGCCATCGATGTAGGAACTACCGTTACCATTCATTTCCCCAAAATCTGTTAACAGTGAAAGGACTCTGACTTATGTATCAAATATTGATTGTAGATGATGACCCTCTGGTATTACGAAGATTAACCCACATCCTGGACTGGGAATCCCTGGGATTTCAAATAATGGGGCAAGCCACGGATGGTACAAAAGCACTTGCTTTTCTTGCCCGTCAAGAACCTCATATTATTATCAGTGACATCAATATGCCTAATATGAATGGTCTTGAACTGGCAGAACAGATTAAAATGCAATATAAAAACATTCAATTTGTTATGCTGACCGTAAACGACAGCTTTGGCTGTGCACAGCAAGCTCTCAATCTTGGTGTGTTCTATTATATTTTGAAACCGATTGAGAAAAACAAACTGATAGAATTAATGCTCACACTCAAAAAAGTGTTGGATCATTCCCAGCAACAAGATCAATATATAGAACACCTCAAAACAAAAGCAACCATCAGCGAGAAAATGATTAAAGACAAATTTTTAAATTGGTTAGTATCCGGACAGCAATCGCTTAGTGAGACGCAAATCAAAGATAAGCTGGCTTTCTATCATATTCCTTTGCTGGCAGAACAATTTGAGATGATCTGCATCCATATTAATCATTTGGAAAAACAGCTTATGCTACCCAGCAACTTAGAAATGCTCCTTGAAACAGTAAGTAAATGTGTGGAAAATGTATTATGCGAATATCACAATTGCATTGTATTCAGTGACTCCTTTTACAATATCAATATATTACTCGGTTCCGTACCAAGCGCTCAGTCTATGGCACAAAATGCAAAGATGATCTGCCAAAGTCTACGCTCTGCTCTGCTCTGTGATCTGAATCTTGAAGTAACAATACTCTTTAGCCGAAAATATAAAGGGTATCAAAATATTTATCGCTGCTATTATGATACAAAATATTTATCAAAGTACACGCCTGCTATTCTTGAAAAAGGGATTATTTCTTTCGATGATTTTTTAAATACTTCTTCACTGCATTCTATTGACTTTGATTCCATGCGCTCCCTGTTATTAAAATATCTTCGAACCTATGATTTGCCGGCATTAACGAATCTGGTAATAGAAATCTTAAGTACAAACAACATCAACGAAACTCACGTTGATGAATTTAATATTTTGCGTGTAGATATGATGATGACCGGCATTATGTTTGTACAAGAAAACAAAACAAATTTGAGAGATATCTTTCATCAGCACTTAGATCCCGTCAATGAGATTATGGAAAAGGACGAACCAAAACAATGTATTGACTTTATTATAAACTTCTACAGCACTATTTTAGCATATTTGAAATCTTCTCAAATATCTACCGGAAAAAGACTGGTAGAAAAATGCATGGAACTGATAGAACAAAATATAGTCAATCCCTCACTAACTGTGAAATGGTTGGCTTCTCAGCTTTATCTCAATGAAACTTATTTAAGTAAACAATTCCATAAAGAAACCGGAATACCTCTCGTGAAATATATCGGCAACTTAAAATTAGAAATTGCAAAAGGGTATCTGCTGGATGGATATAGCAACTTACAATCTGTTGCAAAACTATCCGGATTCAGCGACCCCCTTTATTTCAGTAAATGTTTTAAGAAAAAATATGGAATTTCTCCTTCCAAATTTTATAGATTGGACGAGCATTGAGTCGTAGCTGCATGCTTCATTTTTCTCTATTTTCCAATCGATATTCCCTGGGTGTCATGCCATATCTTTCCTTGAAAATGCGATGAAAATAGCTGATATTGCTATAACCTGTTGCTAACGCAATATCAGCAACGGGCATTTTGGAACTCGTCAATAAGAATACCGCCTGATTCAGTCTCTTTATTTGCAATAATTCAGTATAATTATGCCCGGTTAATTGTTTAATCGTCCTACTAAGCCAATAGAGGTCGTACTTCAGTTGTCCTGCCAAATCCGAAAGTTTACCTTCTCGATAATGCTCTTCTATATAGCGCAATACCGTAAAGACCAGTTCCTGCTCCAGATTATCCTGCCCCACTACTAACTTATCCGTATGATTCATAAGCTGTAAAAACAGTAAACCCATCGTAATCTGATTCATGCTCCGTTTATTCGCTTGATTATTCCAAAGTGTCCATATCAGATTCTCGACCAGATTCTGAATCGGCAGGATATCTGCCACTTTGAAATGCAAATAACTGGAATACTTAGAGTCATCGGCATCATTACAAAGACATCCGATGATAAAATCCCGCATTAGATTATCTTCTTCTCCCATCATGTGCAGGGCGGTATCAAAGAATTCCGGACGTATGATAAAGTTCACTGCAATATCTGTTTCTTCTGCCCTTGCTACTTCCTGCGTAACATGTTGATTCAGAAACAATAATTCCCCTTGGCAAAGCTCCACTTCCTGCCCCTCTATCTTATGTTTTGTTTTTCCCTGACACATATAGATTAGTTCCACATAATTATGTTTATGCTTAGGAAAGGCAAGAAACCTTGTATGTGGGCGCACTTCTATCAACTTTCCACTGTCTAAAAGTCTCTTACTGTCAATTGTCATGGGATCCTCACTCATATAGAGTGTCTTGTCTATCTGTGTTCTGCCATCCAATATCTCTTGTTCTTCTCTTGTTATGTTCCTTAATTGTTCTAAAAGTCGTGCCTCTATAAGAATCACCATCCTTACTTCTAATTCGGATTTGTCAATACATGTCCGACTGCGTCCTGCCAGCCTTTATATCTAATATGTCGAACTTCTTCCTTCATCTGTCCTTTAAATGCAGTCCTTTGCATCCTCGCAAACAGTGTCTCACGATCATAGATACCCATCGCTATACCTGCCGCATAAGCGGCTCCGATACCGGATAACTCCTCTGCTTCCGGTACCTGAACCGGAATATCCAATAGGTCACTCTGAAATTGCATCAGATAGTGATTCTTCGTAGGCCCTCCATCGACGCGAAGTTCCCGAATCCCTATCCCGGATACCTCACTCATTACTTTGACAATATCTGTGATCTGATATGCGATACTCTCCAGGGCTGCTTTGACAATCTCTGCTTTCCCGGTAGTTCTACTCATGCCTGTTATCGTACCTGTCGCCAGACTGTCCCAATAAGGTGCCCCCAAGCCGGTAAATGCCGGTATCAGATAGGTTTTATCTTGAGGATTAGCCTCAAGTGCCAACTGTTCTGCTTCTCGTGCCTCTGTAATCAATTGCATCTCATTCTGCAGCCAGCTGATCACCGCTCCTGTATAATTAATGTTTCCCTCTAATACATAGTTAGCTTTACCACCCATGCTCCATGCCAATGAAGTAACCACACCTTTATCGCTGAAAACAGGATGCTCTCCGATATTCATCATAACGGAAGAGCCTGTTCCATACGTTGCTTTTACCATACCACATTCAGTACATCCTTGTCCAAACAATGCACCATGAGAATCTCCCATAACTGCATGAATCGGAATCCCATGTTCTAAGAATCCACCAAGGTCTGTTATCCCATACTCTGCATCCGAATCACATACTGTCGGTAGCGATGCGATTTGTATACCAAATAAACGGCATACCTCCTCATCCCATCTAAGCGTCGTAATATTGAACAATTGCGTTCTGGAAGCATTGGAATAATCCGTCTTGAAGGATTTACCATGCGTCAACTGATAGATGAGAAAACAATCCATCGTTCCCATACAGAGATTGCCTGCATCTTGTTTTTCCTTTGCCCCCGGAACATGTTCCAATATCCATGCAAGTTTGGCTGCTGAGAAATAAGGAGATATTCTAAGGCCTGTGCGATGCATAATATCTGTCGCATGCCCTGCTTCTATCATGCGATTGCAAATAGCTTCTCCTCTGGCACACTGCCACACGATTGCATGATAGATCGGATTACCTGTTATCTTATCCCACGCAAGTGCTGTTTCACGCTGATTGCTGATTCCGATTCCGATGATATCCTCTTTATTGATCCGGCTTTTATCTACCAGATTTTTAACCACCTGTATCGTATTCTCTATGATTTCCATCGGGTCATGTTCTACCCATCCGCGTTCATTGACAATCTGTTTATGTGGCAGATCCGTTCTGCATAATAATTCTCCGCTTTCATCAAAAAGCAGTGCTTTTGTTCCTTGTGTACTTTGATCGATTCCCAATATATAGTTAGACACGTTTCATCAGCTCCATTACTTTTTTTATGATTCCTTCTGTATTAAGTCCATAATAGTCAAATACTTCTTGCGAATTTCCGGTGATAACCGGCGTATCCGGCAGCGCCATATTGATTACTGTTCTTGGGCATGCATTTCCTACCACCTGACTAACACGCGAGCCAAGTCCTCCGAATGGTGCATGCTCCTCAACCGTTACAACCGCCTTTGCATTATTTGCTGCTTTTATAACGGCATCTTCATCCAACGGTTTCACGCAATACATATCTAATACCGTAGTACTGATACCTGACTCTTCCAATATTTGTGCAGCTTCCATACAAGGTCTTACCATTTCGCCGCAGGCAATTAAAGCGATGTCTGTCCCTTCTGCAATGACCGTAGCCTTATTCATAACAAAAGGGCAGTTGTTTTCTTCATAAATATCTTCTACCGGATTACGTCCAACCCGCACATAAGCTCCTTTGCTATCTTTCAGTAATGCTTCTATCAGATGCTTAGTCTGATGCCTGTCGCTAGGAAGATAAACTCTCATATTGGGAATCGCTGACATCGCTGCGATATCCTGTGCCGAATGATGGCTCATACCCAATGCTCCATAGCTGATTCCTCCACTGATGCCAATCAGTGTAACATTGGTATCGGAATATGCCACATCTACCTTGGCCTGCTCATAACTTCTGGTTGATAAAAAACTGGCCGGTGAAGCAGCAAAGGCCTTCTTTCCGCAGCTAGCCAATCCCGCCGATATGCTGACTAAATCCTGCTCTGCAATTCCCACTTCTATAAATTGATCCGGATAAGTCTTTGCATAAGGTGCCAGAGATGCTGACCCTCTGGAATCACTGCATAACACCACGATATCTTTATCTGTTTTAGAATGCTCCATTAATACATCACAAATAGCTTGACGATTCGGTATCTTATTCATGTTGTAATGCCTCCTTTCTTACATCAAAATCTTTCATAATTTGTATATATTCTTCCTGATTAGGAACTTTATGATGCCAATTTGCTTGATTTTCCATAACGGAAGAGCCGTAACCTTTTATCGTATTGGCAATCACAACACTTGGTTTTCCTTTTACTTTTTTAGCCTCTTCAAAAGCAGCATTTAATTCATCCATATCATTGCCATTCACACTCATTGCATGCCATCCAAAACTACTCCAGCGTTCCATCTGACTGTCATGGCTCATGATATCTTCTGTATTGCCCGAAATCTGTAATCTGTTTCTATCGACTACAGCACATAAATTATCTAACTTATAATGACTGCCTGCCATCACGCCTTCCCATACCGATCCCTCTGCCAGTTCTCCGTCTCCCATAACAGTATACACTCGATAACTCTGGCGGTTCATCTTGCCTGCCAGTGCCATACCAACACAGACCGGAAGTCCATGTCCCAAAGATCCTGAGTTCATCTCGATACCCGGTAATTGATTATTGGGATGTCCGATAAATGGAGAATCAAACTTTGAAAATTCTTGAATCACCTGTTCCATAGGAAAGAATCCTTTTGCCGCAAGCACTGCATAGAGTGCCTCAACTGAATGACCCTTGCTCATCACAAATCTATCTCTATTGGCATCTGTCTGATTGTCCGGAGTTATATTCATTTGTTTAAAATATAATGTGACAAGAATATCCATCACACTCATGTCTCCGCCAATATGTCCGCCTTTTCCTTCCACAATCATATCAATAACATTTTTACGCAGTTCAAATGCTTTCACTTTTAAATTTTCCATCATTTCCTCCTGTCATTCGCCGCGAATATAGGCTTTCACTTCTTCTTCGATCGGATCATACAGATCCGGAGTTACCCCGATATATTTACACGCTTCATATAGAACAGGAACCACATTGCCATGAATCCCAACGCAATGATGAATATAGGGTCCTTCTACAATCTTTGCTTCCAGTCTCTTCAAATTAGCAACCTCTACCCATACATAAGTTCCCTTAGTATAAGGTCCCTCCACGCCAGTTGCATTTCCTAACAGCAAAGAATATTCCCCATTATCACCATCAAATCTGCATAACGTCATATCTCCATGTTTCGCTTCCGCTTCTACTGCACCTGGGTGACTAAACGCCAGCGGATAACCAATAGTCGGTTTTTCTTTGGCCACAGAAATCGGCCACGGTCCGCAATGTTGTAATAATTCTCCATTTTCATTATCCGGATGCCTCACTGTCCAGTCTGCAAAAAATCCTTTTGTATCCTCTATACTGGCTGCCTCTACAAGCAAAGCTGTAATGGCACCATGGATATCCGTCTCACATACCACCGGAATACCCTCTTCGTTTAGCAAAGAGTTTGCTGCACACGGCATAATCCCTATCTCGCTTTGTAACGCATTCCAACATTGGATAGCGACTGCCTGACAACCATACTTCCTCGTTAAATTCTTCATGGCCACCTTCAAAGCTGCTACTTTAGTCAGTTCTTCCTCTGTAATTTTAATGTTCATCTTCTCTCGGCAATACTGAATCACTTTTTCTATTTCCGTATGTTCCGCTTGTGCTTCACGCATTGCTTCTGTCAGCTCCGGCATAGGGATTGGAGATAGCTGAATATTGAATCGCTCCAACAGTTCTCCTTCATTACACATGGTAGACCAAAAATCAAAAGGTCTAGGTGCAATCTGCAGTATCCTAATATGACGAAATGTATGCACTGTATTGCAAACACCTAAGAAATTGCGAATTCCTCTTTCAAATTCCGGATCACTTAACCTGCAGTTGGTTAAATAGGTAAAGGGTACTTTGAATCTCCGCAATACTTTTCCTGTTGCAAACAGTCCACATTGACTGTCACGCAGTCTGATTCCATTCTCATCCGGTCTTTCATCTCTAGGCCCCCACAAAAGCACCGGCACGTCTAACTCTTTGGCTAATCTTGCACATACATACTCTGTGCCAAAATTACAGTGTGGCAGGAAAAGTCCTACGATTCCCTCTGCTTTAAATTTTGTAACAATCTTTGCAATATCTCCATCATCATAGAGTAACCCTTCTTCATTGATATCTGTAATATCAACAAATACAACCCCTAATTCTTCCAATCGCTTTCTGGTCAGTTGTGCATATTTAATGGCATCCGGTGCACTGAAAATACTTCTTCTCGTGGGTGCTAACCCAATCTTAATTTTTTTCATTCTGCGTTTCCTTCTATTCCTTTCTGTTGCAACGTTGCATTGATATCTTTTACACTATCTCTTTCAATGAATTCTGTGCAAACCTGAATCTTTAATTTAATATCTTCACCCTCTCGAATTAATTCTGCCATTCTTCTGGCTGCAACTCTACCCATCTCTTGCTTAGGTACCCGAAGACTGGTTAATCTCGGGGATGCTATTTCACAAAATGGCAAATCATCAAATCCTATCATGGAGATATCTTCCGGAATCTGATATCCAAATTCCTGTAGTGCTTTCATAGCACCCAGTGCAATCATATCATTATCTGAAAAAAATGCAGTTGGCAAGTTCGGTTTACGACTTAAATGTGTAATCATATCTTTATAAGCTCCATCCATAGTCGTACTGAGAGTTACAATATAATCGCTGTCAATAGGAAGCTCTCTCTTCGTCATCGCTGTCTTATATCCGTTTCCTCTTGACTGAAATGCCTTGATTCTAAAATCACCTTTCAAATATCCGATTTCTCTATGTCCCTTTTGAATCAGATAATCTACTGCCCCTCTGGCTGAGTCTACATTGTTAATAAAAACACTATTGCAATACATATCTGAATTCCAGTAATCCAAAGTGATCAATGGACACTTGCCTTGTTTGAAAATCTCGAAATCATCATGGTCTAGCTCCGTTCCCAATAACACAATTCCCGCCGAAGTATCATGCATCAATTTATTAACCTGTGCTTCATACTCCTCACTTCTACTATCCAGATAGCACATCATCATGTCATATCCACAAGCTCTGCATTCTTTTTCAAATCCATCCGTAATGAGAGAAAAAAATGGAGTATCTTCTATAATTAATCCATTCTTTTTATAAACCACAAGTTTTATCTTCGTAATACTTGATTCACTAATATAACCCATCTCTTTGGCAACCCTTATCACCTCAGCGGCCGTTTCCTTATTTACACCTTTTTTGTGATTCAAAGCATTGGATATCGTCGCCGGCGAAAAACCTGTGATTTGACTCATCTCTTTAATATTTGTCTTCATTCTTCTCCTTCCTTTCAATTTATATTTTATATAAAACTTTCTAAATACCATTATAAATTATTTATATATAAGTTCAATGTATTTCATTTATTTTTGCCTTATTATACTATTATCTTTTTCTTATTTGCCTTATTTTTGGCTAAAATGTATATTAATATGTATTTTTATACATCATCTCTATTATTTTTATATAAACGTTTATATAAATATTTAGTATATTAAAAGAAGCATAGAATCTTATTTTTCCAAAATCGCTTGACAGACCACTCTTTAAATCTAAAGCAGGTCTGCATAGCCTTTGATATCGGTTATGCAGACCTGTAATTTTAGTTGGATTTCATATATTTCATAAGTTATTTACATTGACCGAAGAACCATCTCCACGTAGGATTCCTCACAATCCAGTAAATCTGCGAT
>JAVVVE010000018.1:0-54469 GCA_036652815.1 Lachnospiraceae bacterium | reverse complement strand
AAAGGTTTTTCCATCATAAAGTTTGTAAGCTCTACACCATTACGAATGACCTTGTTTTCACTGACAACATGATAACCCCGCTTTTCAAAAAATGGTTTGGCGGTTATAGAAGCATGCGTAGAAAAAGCTGAAATACTGTGTATTTCAGCCTGTCGTTCAAGTTCAGTTGTAATTGTTGTGGCAATGCCTTTACCTTGGTAGTCCTTGTGAACAAACAGCCTGTCAAGATAGCCGTGATTATCCATATCGCCAAAGCCCACAATGATGTTATTTTCTTCTGCAACAAGCGTATTGTGTTCTAGAAAAGACTTGTCCCAAGCGACTATATCTATTTTACCGGTAGCCCAAACATCAAGTTGAGATTTCGTATAATTTTTTGCGTTAATTGTGTGGACTGTTTCATAAAACAGGTTTGCAATCTCAGTACAATCAGCAGTTTTATATTTTCTTATCTTCATGAATTCTCCCTACGCAAAGTTATATAAATTCGCTTTCCAAGCGTTAATTTTCCTCACTACCACCGGTTCGCAAAAACTTTCCCCGGCAGCTATATTTAATCCATTCTGTGATCATGGTCAGGGTTATCCCAATCAAAATCATCATTTGCTACACTACCAGTTCCAACTCCATTTCCTGGTACTTTTGAAAAATCTACTTCAGGAATATCAAGAGGCGGTACATCCTCAGAAGGCGTAACAGGCTCAGTCTTCGGCTTCAACGGCTTGCTATCACTAAGACCAGGCTTTGATTGCTCTGGTTTAACCTCTGTCTTAGTTTTACTTAAAAGTGAGGTCTTGACATAGGCTTCCTTTCCCTGATAGGATTCCAGTTGGCTCCAATCTCCTGTCTCACCGATTACTTTGAGTTCTGTGTTGATGGGCTCTGTGCCTAAGAGGTTGTCACCTGTCTTGGAGGTTGCTTCCGGAGTGCTTCGTATGTTTACTGTTGCTGTCGTGTACATTATCCTAAGTATTTGAGGGGCTTTCGTCTGTGGTTCCTCGGAAGCTGGTTTTTCGGAAGCTGATATCTCATTAGAAGATACAGACGCCGGCTCCTCGGTAGGTGGGTAAGTCGGTGCAGTCTCACTTGGTGCTGTCTCGCTATGCGGCAAGGCCTCTGTCTCTGCTGTCTCGCTCGTTGCTGTTTTGCCACAGCCTGTACCTACTGCGAGTGTCAATATGATGATTGCTAGTGTCTGCATAAGTCTGATTGATCTTTTCAAGCTTAAACCTCCCTATTGTATCTGCTTTGTAAGAGACATTATGATTCCACTATGAGCGAAAATATTCCACGCCGGATTCAAAGATCTTCATATCCTGTTCCCCATAGATATTGATAGCCACTGCCGTATCTCTACGTTCTGAATGTGCCATCTTGCCAAAGCATCTGCCATCCGGTGAGGTAATGCCTTCGATGGCTGCATAAGAGCCATTGACATTCCACTCTTCGTCCATGGAGCACTTGCCCTCCCAATCTACATATTGAGTCGCAATCTGTCCGTTTTTGCTCAAGGTTTCGATCCATTCTCTGGAAGCTACAAAACGACCTTCTCCATGAGAAGCAGGGTTCACATAGGTCTGTCCCAGCTTTGCCTGCTGTAGCCACGGTGATTTTGCAGAGACTACTTTGGTATATACCATCTTTGATATGTGACGATTAATCGTATTGTAAGTCAAGGTTGGAGAATCTGCCGTCTGCCCAACAATATCTCCAAAAGGTACCAACCCTAATTTAATCAGTGCCTGGAATCCATTACAGATGCCGAGAACCAATCCGTCTCTGTGATTCAATAACTGCATCACTGCTTCCTGCATCTTTGCATTACGAAATGCCGTAGCAAAGAATTTGGCACTGCCATCCGGTTCGTCGCCTGCACTAAAGCCACCCGGGAACATCATAATCTGTGATTGTGCGATAGCTTGTTCAAACATCGTAACCGAATCACGAATATCTTCCGGTGTAAGATTTTTAAAGACTTTGGTAATCACTTTAGCACCTGCACGCTCAAAGGCTTTGGTACTGTCATATTCACAGTTGGTGCCCGGAAATACAGGTATAAATACTGTTGGTTTTGCTACTTTATGACGATTGATATAGATAGATTCTGTTTGAAATAAGTTCGGGGTAATCGGAGTTACCTCTTTGCTTATCTTGGTTGGAAATACTTTTTCCAACGGGGCACACCATGCCTGCAATGCTTCTTCCATGGTAATCGTCATATCACGATATTGAAATCCGTCTTTGGTTACTTCACCAATCAATATATAATCTGCTGTAATATCCGAGATTGCATCCGCAGGTACTTCTGCCAGGATACCTCCTAATCCGTTCGTAAATAACGAGCGAGCAGATATCGCTGCATCTATAGTTACACCCATATGATTGCCAAATGCCATGTTACTGACCGCTGCCGCAATACCCTTGGCATCCACCGCATAGGCCGACACAATAGTACCTGTCGCAATCAATCGTGCAATGACAGTATATAATTCCATAACGTCACGATAAACCGGAATCTCATATTCATCCTTTTCGATACCAAAGAACAGTAATCGGTTACCGGCTTGTTTTAATTCAGGTGTAATGATATCCCGATATTCTGCCACATCGACTGCAAAGGATACCAAAGTAGGAGGCACGTCTATCTCGTTAAACGTACCTGACATGCTGTCTTTTCCTCCGATAGCAGGTAAACCATATCCAATCTGTGCATCATAAGCTCCCAGTAACGCTGCAAAAGGCTGGCTCCAACGGTGTGGATCTTTCGTCATACGCCTAAAATATTCTTGAAAGGTAAGGCGAATCTTTCTATAATCTCCACCACTTGCCACTATTTTTGCCAATGATTCAGTTACTGCATAGATGGCCCCATGATAAGGACTCCAGGATGAGAGATACGGATCAAATCCATAGCTCATCATCGTCACAGTATCTGTCTGTCCATGTAATACAGGCAGTTTTGCTATCATCGTCTGTGTCTGCGTTAATTGATACTGTCCGCCATACGGCATAAATACACTGCCTGCACCGATAGAACCATCAAATCGTTCCACAAGTCCCTTCTGTGAGCAGACATTCAAATCTTGCAATTGTGCCAGCCATGCCGTTCTGATATCTTCTTTTTGTAAAGCTTCTTCCACTTTTTTAGTTGCTATTTGTTTAAAATAATTATCTTCCTTTGACGGTAATTCTACTATGACACCTGTCTCTTGATGTGCTCCATTGGTATCCAAAAATGCACGTGACAAATTCACGATTTCTTTGCCTCTCCAAGTCAAGATCAGTCGCGGACTCTTTGTAACAACAGCCGCTTCTACTGCCTCTAAGTTCTCTTCCTTTGCATAAGCCAAAAACTGTGCCACATCCTTAGGGTCAACGACCACTGCCATCCTCTCCTGTGACTCTGAGATAGAGAGTTCTGTGCCATCCAGCCCTGCATATTTCTTCGGTACGTTATCCAGATTAATAATAAGTCCATCTGCCAATTCTCCGATGGCTACCGAAACACCTCCGGCTCCAAAATCATTACATTTCTTAATCAATGTGCTGACTTCTTCTCGTCTAAACAAGCGCTGTATCTTACGTTCCGTTGGTGCATTCCCTTTTTGCACTTCTGCACCACATGTCTCTATAGAAGCTTCTGTATGTACCTTAGAGGAACCGGTCGCACCACCGCAGCCATCACGTCCTGTTCTGCCACCCAGTAAGATAATGATATCTCCCGGGTCTGAAGTCTCTCTGATAACATTCTTTCTAGGTGCCGCCCCGATGACTGCTCCTATTTCCATTCTTTTAGCTACATAATCCGGATGATAAATCTCTCTTACCAATCCCGTTGCCAGTCCGATCTGATTACCATAAGAAGAATATCCATTGGCCGCGCCACGCACTAATTTTTTCTGTGATAATTTACCTTTTAAGGTATCTTCGACCGGAACAGTAGGATCTGCAGCACCGGTTACACGCATTGCCTGATATACATAAGCACGTCCCGACAGAGGATCTCTAATGGCTCCTCCAAGACAGGTGGCTGCTCCACCAAATGGTTCAATCTCAGTTGGATGGTTATGCGTTTCATTCTTAAAACATACCAACCACTCTTCGCTCTTACCGTCAATCTCTACCGGTACGACAATAGAGCAGGCATTGATTTCATCTGACTCTTCCAAATCCTGCAATTTACCATCTTTTTTAAGTTTACGCATCGCCATAAGTGCTAAGTCCATTAAGCAGATGAATTTATCTTCTCTATCTCCGAATATCTCATTTCTGGTATCCAAATAACTTTGATAAGTTGTCTCTATTGGGGTCTTATAGAATCCCTCTTCAAATTCAATATCTTTTAATTCAGTGGAAAAAGTCGTATGACGGCAATGATCCGACCAATAGGTATCCAATACTCGGATCTCTGTCATGGTCGGTTCTCTATGTTCTTCCTTTTTATAATACTGCTGAATATGTAGAAAATCCTGATAGGTCATCGCCAGATTAAGTGATGTATAGAGTGTCTGCAGTGCATCTTCCGCCATAGTCATAAAACCATCTAACACAGCCACATCCTCAGGGTCTGCATAATTAGTTACTAATGTTTTCGGTTTGGCAGTCTCTGTTAATCTGGAATCGACCGGATTGATACAATAAGACTTAATCTGTTCAAATTCTCCCTCAGTCAGTGCACCCTCTATCACATAAATAACTGCGGTTCTAATAATAGGTGCTTCATCTTCCCGTAAAAATTGAACACACTGAACAGCGGAATCTGCTCTTTGGTCAAACTGTCCCGGTAAAAATTCTACTCCAAAGGCTTTTGCCTGTTTTGGCAGTTCGATGTGTTCCCGATACAAAATATCAACCGGTGGTTCTGAGAACACCGTCTTGCATGCCATCTCAAATACTGCATCTGATAAATGTTCCACATCATAACGAATCAGAATACGCACATTCGTAACGTGATGAATCCCAAGGAAACTGCTTATCTCCTCTTGCAATTCTTTTGCTTTTACTGCAAATTCCGGTTTTTTCTCTACATAAATACGTTTTACATTCTCCATCATACGATCTCTTCTACTCCTCTACGATTAATCCCTGAATCATAAACAAGAATTCATTATCTATCATCTGTTCTGTAATTCCCATGGTCTGTGATGCAATCTTTAATCCTTCAATCGCCAGCATAATATTTCTTGCCATACCAAGTGCATCTTCACAATAGAATTCTCCATTCTCTACGCCTTGGTTAATTAACTGTTCCATTAATTTAACAGCTGCATCAAATTGCTTACGAAGCATATTTTCTTTCTTCGGTACTTTATTTTCAAAAAAATATTCATAGGTTGCTATGGATAGATTTTTCTTCTTACGCAGTAATTCTTTTTTCTGTTCCTTTAAGAAAAGCGACAAAATATCTGATACTGTTGTATCCTCGGTAAGCGCACCTGTAAATATATCATCTGCCTCTTGTGATTCCATCCGAAGCACCTCTTCAAACAGTTCTTTGGTACTGCTGTAATATAGGTATAAGCCGCCTCTGCTAATCTCACAATGCTCAACGATATCCTTCATGGTTACATTCTTATACCCTTTATCCATGAAGACTTCTCTGGCTCTTTCCAGAATAAATTGTTTCTTTTGTACTGACTTTTCTCCCATGTTTCGCTCCTATCCCCGTATGCTATAATAAGCGTCCCTCATAATATTCGATTAATTCTTTATATTTTAATATAACCTGTAAAAAAATACCCTCTGTAACACCTGTTGTCCATTCTGTTGATTTTGTCATACCACGCAGTACATATTTAGATAAAATCCCATTTAGCAGCGATAATTCCGTAATCTTAGCCTGTTTAATATATCTAAGTTCATCCGTACTGTTTTTCATCCGATATCTTGCATAAGCATATGCATAATTACGAGATATCAGTTTGGTAGTTTTTACAGTCTTAATAAAATTAAGCAGGGTGGAATCATAAGTGGGAACACCTATGGAACACTTCTCGATACCATCCTCTGTATAAGTGCCGGATACCTTCTGACCGACTTTAGACTCCAGCCATGGAATATAGGGAACTAACCTGTGTACATCATCTTTATATTCTTCTACCAGTTGTTCCACACTTAACTTTTCATTCTCCATAAGTTATTCCTTTCTTCTAAGATACACTTAATTACCATTTTATCATAAAAAGGGGAAATGTACACCTTTTGTTTCATAAAAAAACAGTCGTTTTGTAGAAAAATGACACAAATACCTTTTTTATGTTGTATTTGCCGGTTCCGCTTAGTATAATGTAAGACATATGGGGGTATTACTATATGATTGCAAAACAATTCAATAAAGACAATATAATATTTAAAAAAAATACACCGATTCAACACATCGGCTTGATTTCAAAAGGTTCTGTTACTGCCATTCTCCCAAACGGTGAATTGACCTTGGGCAGTGGCGATGTGATCGGATTAGGTGATCTTTGTTTTAAAGTCTATTCTTCTTCTTATGTGGCCTTGGAACAGGCTGTCATAATCTTATATCCATGCACAAGCATAGATGATTTAATAGACATCATACAGGATAATCATGACGTCTCTGTTTTATTGATTAACTCTTTACTAAAGCAAATCTGTGAGATTCTGGAAGCTAATGTTTTAGTTACCTTTTCATCCGAAAGCTTATATCAGTCTGTAACTGACTGCTATGATGATTATCAATATCTCTGTGAGCAATATGCACAGCCGGTCAAACCCCTCGATGGGTTGTCAGTGCTGTCCCCTCCCTCTTCGGACACAACCGAAATCGACTGGAAAACCTCTTATTATAATAATATGTATCACTTAAAGCAATCTGTCAAAATAGCTCTGTTTCAAGAGAATCCCGATATCTGTGTTGGCTTCTTATGCCAAATCGGTCAGGACATGCATCGTATCTTTGATACCTGTGAGCAAATATCGACCTACAATCAGGCATTATCCACTCTTTTATTTCATCCTGACGGAGATGATCTGCTTACCCTTTTAACCGATTTACATCTGGCTGCAAGGAAAACAAAGGATCGCTGCATGGATATTGAAGATACGATCGAAGGACTGCGTTTCCAGATCGAAGATATTCCCTCCCTTAAAAAAGCTGACTATGACACTCGTATACAACAGTATGAGCAATGTCTCTGCCAGAATACGACAGAAGAAAATGAATGGGCTACGATTGACGTGGATGAGGATATCGCCATGAGCGATACAGAAGACAAAACGGACACTGACTTTGAATCCTCTGCTGAAATCATATCTCTTCCTGAAGATTCTCTGCGCATTATATTGGATTATTCCGATTGTAAGGAAGAGACAAAATGTGCTTTTTACGATGCGATTGCAGCCTTTCGCCGGATAGAAGATAAGAATACCGATGATGATACTACCGTAAAATTAAGACGAACCATTACCGCCCTATTTTATGAGCTCTATAGCAATGTTTTCTTACATAGTCTGCAGGACACTGCTATTCCAACCGTCATTTGGATGTTTTTAAACTTTGGTTACGTAGATGACGTGCTATCCGGCGCTGAGAATGCACAATACCTGTATTCCATTGCCGATCGTTATCACGGTGATGCCGCACATGGAATCTACACTTTTTATGAATGGTTACTCATGATTTATCATTTAGAGAAAGAACCCAGTCGTAATGAATTTGATATTGATTATACAGCCTATGTACATGATTTAAAGGTAAAGAAACAGATCTCACCTGCCATGGAACAGCAGTTATTAAACGATGGCAGTAAGCGTCTTGCTTATGAACTGGAAAATCTTTTTCCTGTCGTCAACAAAGTTACCTTTGGAAGGATTACAACCTTCTGCCCTGTTCTATGTGAGCAAAATATATTAAAGCCATTGCAGACTATCCTGGCAAAACCGTCTGTCATCGTCAAAGCCTTAGATGCGATTCGTGCTATGGATTATTCGGCTTATTATCATGAAATTGGCTATACCAATGAAGCCTGCAACATCGCTCATGAATATCTGCACGTAGAGATATTACCCAATATCATTTTAATGCCTAACGTGGGAATCCGTGGTGTAATGTGGCAGGAAATAGAAGGACGTAAAAGGAATACACCGGCACGTATGATGTTGTCTGCCTTAGCCATGACAGATATTAAAACATTGCTGATTCAGTTGACAGCCGCCTATCGCTGGGAGATGTGTAAACGTGTACAGGGGGGACGGTGGAACGATGTTTCCGACCCTTCTCTTACCAGTTTATATTGTGATTATGCACAATTTTATCGCAAAAATAATGATCTGTCCCCACAGGCAAAGGAACAGATCAAATCCAGTCTGGCAAAAGCCAAAAATAATTTTAAAGAATTATTTATTAGAGATTATATTGTATGGGTTCTGTATGAAGGAAATGGTTCACCACGTCTGAATAAAGTAGTGCGCAGTATTTTACTTACTTATTGCACTTTCCCTGCCAATATAAGAAAAACACTTAGCATGAATCCTCTTTTTACAGATTTGATTGCTCGTTACGAAATCAAGAAAAAGCAGCGTATTACACGTCTTGGTAATGTTATGAAAAAAATGCAGGCCTCCGGGATAAGTATTCCTAAGGAACTAGCTGACGAAAAAACATTTCTCGAACAATAACGCCTGAACCTTCTATGCTAAATCAGATGATACCGGAGCAATAATTCTTCTATAACTGTTCCGGATATTTTCTGTAATGCTTTTTTCTCTATCTGTCTAGCCATCCAGGGAAGCTTCATCTGTGTAATCTTTCTACCATCCATCATCTTAGAAGTGGAATCTAACAAGACTCTTACATCATAACAGGAACCAAATACTTCCGGTACACCTCTATCGATATCCAGCAATGTATAAACAGCTTCCATAGCAGTTCTCACAGAATACTCTGTGGTAAATACGGTGTCTCTGATGGTCTCTGCAAATTGACCAATAAATGCGAAGTTCGTACAACCGGTTGGGACTACCTGTGGTCTGTCTCCTGCAGTTCTGGGCATAAAGAAAGCAGTAATGTACGGCATCATGCAAGGAACACAATGTGCTCCGGTTTGTGCCATATTATGGATCTCTTTCTTTGGTACTCCCATGTGATAGAGCCACTCTTCCGTAATCTCTGTCCCGGTACATTCTTTCATAGGCTTCTTGATATAATCACCCGGAACATCTGTATAGAGTCCATAGACCCAGGCAACCAATTGGTCCTTCGGCTGTTCTTTAAAATGTGGCTGTCGGTTCAGCGTGTAACTCATTAACCATTTGGAATCCTTAACCGTAATGATACCGCCGGTAACGACCTTTCCACTAAAAGGATCTCTCTTACACATCTTTCTGATATATTGTGGAATCCGTTCATCTAATGTAGTCACAGTCGCCGACTCCCAGTTCGTTGCATGGATATCAGAGCAGAATTTCTCCGGATGTCCAAAAGAAGTATCCTGTGCTGCAATATTTTTCCATAGCTGCCAGCATCCTCCCTCTCCCGGTTTTGTCGTCATCTCAGGAGCATGTGTGTCATCGCCCAGTGTTGCATTTTCCGTACAACTACCGTTTGTGACGAAAACCAAATCATCTTCGATTAAGTCAATCATCTCTTCGATTCCATTGCGCGTACATACAATATGTTTTGCAAGTTTCTTACCGCCTTTGATATCAAAGATAACATTGGTAACTTTGGTATTATATTGAAATCTGACATGATGTGCTTCCAGATATTTGACCATAGGCAGAATCAAAGATTCATATTGATTATATTTCGTAAACTTCAGCGCCGAAAAATCCGGCAAGCCTCCGATATGATGGATAAATCTCTGAATATAATGTTTCATTTCAAGTGCACTGTGCCATTTTTCAAAAGCAAACATCGTCTGCCAATAAAGCCAAAAATTAGATTGATAAAATTCTTCATCAAATACATCATTTATCGTCTTATCATATAAATCTTCATCTTTTGTCAGAAATAACTTGATCAGTTCTTCCGAAGCCTTATCAGATAATGCAAATTTGCCATCTGTATGAGCATCTTCTCCGCAGTTTACCGATGCACGCATCAGTGAATAATTGGGATCTTTTTTATTCAGCCAATAATATTCATCTAACACAGATGCATCTTCTGTTTCCAGCGATGGAATGGATCGAAATAAATCCCACAGACACTCAAAATGATTCTCCATCTCACGACCGCCGCGGCAAATGAATCCTTTTTGTGCATCACGGATTCCATCGCAGGCACCGCCCGGCAGATCCATCTCTTCCAGAATATGTATCTGTTCTCCTTTCATCTGTCCATCACGTACCAAAAAGCACGCTGCAGACAAGGCTGCTAGCCCGGATCCAACTAAATAAGCGGATTTTTTGTCTACTCCTGTAGGTTTTAACGGTTTGGCAAACGCTTCATAATTACCATTGCTATAATACATATTGTATGACCTCCTTGATTGTGCATCTAATTGATAGATACATCTTACTTCGCAAAGGTTTTCTTTTCTATAGACAGGTAAGCCTGTTTGTCTAATTTTTATACAGATAACATAATCTGTCCTACGATTACACTACAAGATTTTGTATTTTTGCAAAGCCCTGCCGATATCCCCCTGAATCAATACGCTCAATTCTTCAATCAGTACCTTGGGATCATCTTTCATGCCTCGTTTAATCCAGTCCAGCATCAATCCAACAAACGCATACTTATAAAAATGAGCAATAAATATTTTATCTTCATCCCGTACCACGATATCTGCCGCTTGTTCTTCTACCACACCAATCAATAGATTATAGGTAATCTCATACAGACAATGCTCCACCTGTTCCCTACTGATAGAGTGATATGCATTCATAATAAATGTCTTATTTTCCAATACATATTCGAAGATCTGCAAGAATCCTTGCTGCCATGTATCATAGGTCTTTTTTCCATCCAAAGCCTTATCCGTATCATTCAATAAAATCCACTCCACTAAGGCATAAATGTCCTGAAAATGATAATAAAAAGTCTGCCTATTTACTCCGCACTCTTCCACGATATCGACCACTGTTATTTTATCCAAAGATTTTTGTAATAATAATTTTTTTAGTGTTGCTGCAAGTGCGCATTTTGTCATCTGTACCATGTAGTCTCCTTACTGTATTACAAAGGTTTCTTTTCTCTAAAAAAGCAAATAAAAAAGTGAGCAGTATGCTCACTTTCTAATATCCGTAGCAGGGAAAGAGGGGCTCGAACCCCCGTTAACGGTTTTGGAGACCGCCGCACTACCACTGTACTATTTCCCTAAATCAGTAATAAATTATCACCGCTTTGTATTATAGCATACCTATAGAACGGAAAGCAAGACATAAATAGTCTATTTTCTAACTCTATTTTTAACATGATATCAATTCAATAGCCTCCTGCACCGACCTGACTCCGATTAAGCGAATGCCTTTGATCTCAGTCAATGAATCTAAGCAGCTTTTTGGTAAAATACAGGTGGTAAATCCCAGTTTTTTGACTTCAAGTACTCTTTGTTCTGCCATGCTGACTGCTCGTACTTCGCCGCTCAGACCTACTTCTCCAAAAGCCGCAATCCCATCATCAATAGCTCTGTTCTTATAGCTGGAAACGATCGCCATGGCAATCCCTAAATCCACCGCAGGTTCTATCATCTTGATGCCGCCTGCTATATTGACATACGCATCACAAGAAGACATCTGTAATCCCATACGTTTTTCTAATACTGCCATCAATAGATTCACTCGGTTAAAATCTGTACCGGTTGCCTGTCTTCTGGGTAATCCAAAATTAGTCTGGCATACCAATGCTTGAATCTCTATTAAAATAGGACGGGTACCTTCCATGGAACACGCTACAACCGAACCGCTTGCACCTTTTGGTTTGCCATTCAGCATAAATTCCGAAGGATTCTTAACTTCCATCAAGCCTTCTTTGCGCATCTCAAATACACCTATCTCATTCGTGGAACCAAATCGATTCTTAACACCACGAAGGATTCGATACGAAGCATGCCTATCTCCTTCAAAATATAGCACAGCATCAACCATATGCTCTAATATCCTCGGTCCTGCCACTGCTCCTTCTTTGGTTACATGACCAACGATGAATACAGACACTCCTATTCCTTTGGCAAGCTGTAATAAGATACCGGTAGATTCTCTGACCTGTGAAACACTGCCGGGTGCCGATGCAACTGCTTCACTGTACATGGTCTGTATAGAATCAATCACCACCATCTCAGGTTTAATCCGTTTAATGGTATCCACAATACTATCAAGATTCGTTTCACATAATAAAAGTAAGGCATCTGAGAATTCTCCGATTCTCTGTGCCCTAATCTTAATCTGTTTCAAGGATTCTTCTCCCGATATATATAGCACCTTATGTCCATCATCTGTCAGATGCTTGCACACCTGCAATAATAAGGTTGATTTGCCGATGCCCGGGTCTCCCCCAACCAAGGTCAAGGAACCCGGCACGATTCCACCGCCAAGCACTCTGTCCATCTCTTCGATATGAGTCAATACCTTATCGGATTCTTTCATCGATATCTCCGATAAGCTGGTAGGTTCTACCCGCTCGCCACGATTGACGGCGTTAGCATGTGCACCCTTGGCTGTCGTTGTCACAGTCTCTTCCACCAGTGTATTCCATTCCTTACACCCTGGGCACTGTCCCATCCATTTGCTTGACTCATATCCACAGTTTTGGCAATAATATACCGTTACCGTCTTGCCTTTTGCCATAATTGGGGATTCTCCTTGCTATCTATTATCTTTTGATGCAGATCTCAACTTCACTCGCTTCTGCAAGTTCTGCACTGATATTGAGTTTACCACTAAGATTGGTACTCATCCTGCCTACACTTGCTCCGTCCACAAAGACCTCATAGATCATATCTTCTTCTAAGCCAACCGTAATCTGTGCATCTTCATCCCCTTCTACTGTGAATGTCATGCCATCTTCTGTCTCCTGCAGATGTATGACACTCGTACCCGGAACTGATTCATACACAAACATCCCATTCTTTTCCAATTTTGTCATCTTAGCATAAGTCTTGACCTTATACAAATCACCCATCTGTTCAAAATCTTCTAGCTTTGCTTTTTCTACTAATTTGTGATTTCCAAAACTAATACTACCATCTGTCTCAGCACGAAGTAACTGCTCTACTACTGCCATCTCTTGTATCCTCCTGTTGATACGATTACTTATGAATCGTATTCCTCTACCTGTGGTAAGTATATAATATTTCAAGATTTTTTTCTACCATTATTCTGTGAAATAACTATTAAGTTTTGTTTTTAATTTCTCACTTTACAGTAAAATTAACCTGTTTATTCTTTAAGCCAACCGTGACCTGATCTCCTGCTTTGATTCTTCCTGCTAAGATCTCCTCCGCAAGCGGATCTTCTATCATAGTCTGTATCGCACGTTTAAGAGGTCTGGCACCCATCTTAAGATCCGCATGTTTCTCAACTATCATGTCTTTTACTGCTGCCGTAAGTTGCAACGTAATATTCATCTGGTTCAAACTGCGTGCACACAAAGTCTTGGCAAGCAAAGTGATAATCTGCTTCATATCTGTTTTGGTTAGCGGATGGAATACCATAATCTCATCAATACGGTTAATAAACTCCGGTTTAAATAATTTTTTAACTTCTTCCATAACACCTTGTTTCATCACTTCATAATTTTGTTTTGCACCATTGGCAGTAGCAAACCCAAGATTCTTGGGATCTACGATTCTCTGTGCTCCCGCATTAGAAGTCATAATTAATATGGTATTTTTAAAGCTTACTTTACGTCCCTTTGAATCCGTAATATGCCCATCATCCAATACCTTTAATAAAACATTAAATACATCCGGATGTGCTTTCTCGACTTCATCAAACAATATTACAGAGTAAGGATTCTTACGCACCTTCTCGCTTAACTGTCCGCCTTCATCAAATCCTACATATCCCGGAGGCGATCCGATTAATTTAGATACCGAATGCTGTTCCATATATTCAGACATATCCACACGGATTAATGCGTTCTGTGTTCCGAACATAGCCTCTGCCAAGGCCTTACTCAGCTCTGTTTTGCCAACACCCGTTGGACCAAGGAACAAAAACGAACCAATGGGTCTGTTTGGATCCTGCAATCCGACTCTGCCACGGCGCATCGCTCTTGCTACTGCGGTAACTGCCTCTTCCTGTCCGATGACTCTTTTGTGCAGAATGGATTCTAGCTGCAGAAGCTTGGCACTCTCTTGTTCCGTTAATTTATTGACCGGGATCTTCGTCCATACAGATACCACTTCTGCAATATCATTCTCTCCAACTTCATACTGCCTTTTTGCCTGCTTTTTATCATATGCGTTCTTCATACGTGTATACTTTTTAAGAAGAACATCCTGCGTACGCTTATATTCTCCGGCTTCAGTAAATTCTTCTGCAGTAATAGAGCGTTCTATATTCTCATCCATCTGTTTAATCTCTTCTGTCAGCTCCTTCATCGCTTCCGGCACTTTATGATTCTTTAACCGAATCGCTGCGGCAGCTTCATCGATGAGATCGATTGCTTTATCAGGAAGATTGCGATCGTTAATATAGCGGCTCGATAAAGTAACTGCTGCGTCTATTGCCTCCGGCAGGATCGTAACCCCATGATGTTCTTCATATTTATATGCGATTCCCTGTAGGATAGCTTTTGTCTCTTCCTGTGTTGGTTCCTCTATGGTAACCGGTTGAAATCTACGTTCCAATGCCGCATCTTTCTCAACATATTTACGATATTCTTCTATCGTTGTAGCCCCGATTAATTGTATCTCACCTCTTGCCAACGATGGCTTTAATATATTAGAAGCATCAATAGCACCTTCTGCACCTCCTGCGCCGATGATCGTATGCAATTCATCTAAGAACAGAATGATGTTACCATTGTCAATTACTTCCTTAATCACTTTCTTGATACGCTCTTCAAATTCACCTCTATACTTACTCCCTGCAACCATACTGGATAAGTCAAGCGTTACCACCCTTTTATTCTTTACGGTATCAGGCACATCGCCATCTACGATCCGTTGTGCCAGACCCTCTGCTATCGATGTCTTGCCTACACCCGGTTCTCCTATCAGACAGGGATTATTCTTCATTCGACGGCTTAATATCTGGATCACTCTCTTGATTTCTTCTGTTCTGCCAATAACCGGATCTAATTTTCCCTCTCTTGCCAATACGGTTAGATCCCTGCTATATTGATTTAAAGTAGTTGTAGTATCGTTCTGACGTTTGCTTTGTTTCTTACCCAGATCCTCTTTATACAAAGAACCATCTTCCCCAATGGCTACCAGCACATCCACATATACCTTCTGTGCAGAGATACCCAACGTATTCAAAAGACGCACTGCTACATTCTCTCCCTCCTGAATCAGTGCCAGTAAAATATGCTCTGTTCCGGTCTGTTCTGAGTGGAATCTGATTGCCTGTCTGTGACTCTCTTCCAATACTCTCTGTGCACGTGGAGAATAACCATCTCTCTCATCCAAAGCAACGAGATTACCCGGTGATATTAAGTCTCGAATCATCTCCATCATCTGATGTTCCTCTACTCCATTATCCAGTAATGCCTTGGCCGCAACGCCCGTCTTTTCTCGAACCAGTCCTAAAAGGATATGTTCTGTACCGATATAATTCTGTCCTAATGTCTTAGCTGCTCCTGCCGCCAAATGTAATGCTGTTCTAGCCTTATTTGTAAACTGTGATTGCATCATCTTTACTCTCCATAATCTTCATATATTTCATCAATCAATGCATGTACTTCTTCTCTTGTGATATCCTTGCAGCTCCCCTTCGCAAGCACAACCTGAAGTTCCTTCTTCATCTCTGTAAGCGACCGCAGCTTATCAATATCAATCGCTATAATGGCACCTCGTCTTCTGTCTACTTTCACAAAACCTTCCTGTTTAAGTACAGTATATGCCTTATTCACAGTATGCATATTAATCCCGATTGTATCCGCTAATTGTCGTACAGAAGGTAGTGGATCGCCCTCTCGAAATCTAGAAGTTGCAATCCCAATAATAATCTGATTATGAAGTTGCACATAAAGTGCTTCTTCACTGTTAAAATCAATCTCTATTACCATATTTACACCTTCCCATCATCATCGTCCTGCATCTGTTATATACAATGTATAACAAACACGGGAATATGTCAAGAAAAGTCCTCAAAAAAAATGTTCAAGGGTTGGGCATCTTTGACACTCGCTCGATTTTGTGCTATACTATATTTATATTTAACTTCATTGACTTCACATATTTTTGTTTTTCGTCAATAAATTACAAAGATATGTGTTTTTCTATTTGTGGAGTCCCTATTAACACCTGCAAGAAACGGAGATATTATGTATTCGATTCATGACAAAGTTATGCACCCTACCGAAGGAGCCTGTTATATCGAAGAGATTATGACGATGGCTGTCGACAGCAAAGATAAAGAATATTACAAATTAGTTCCTATTCTCAACGAAAAATCCAGCGTATTTCTACCTGTGACCAGTCAGATCTCAGGTCGTATCCGTTTGGTAGCATCGCCGGATGAATTATCTGATTTATTAACCAAATTAGAAGAACTGGATATTGAGTGGATTGCGGATAGCAAGACACGTCTATTCGCTTGTGCCAATTCCATTAAATCGGGAGACTTCTTTGAGATTGCCTCTTTGGTAAAGATGATGTTACTCCAAGAATTTGAAAAACCACTGGGCAGTAAAGATCGTGATTTTTTGAATAAAGCACAAAAACTCATCTTCTCTGAGATTGCCATTGTACAGTCCCGTCCTTATGAAGATATCCTGTCAGAGACTAAGAAATGGTTAGTCGCAGATATGCAGACGCAATAATCTACTATTCATCTTGATTTATAAATAGTTGAGCTGCCGGCTCAGCTATTTTTTTGTACGTTACTAATCTACTTTTCTACAAAAAATAACCGGAAGCATATATTGATTGCTTCCGGTTATCTGTTTCTTTCCTATCTGTTTTAAAATCCTATTTCTCTCCACCATACAGTGTGATTAATTTATTCAGATATTCATATCTCTCTTTGGAGTTCTCTTCTGCCTTATTGAACAGAAGTTCTGCCTTCTCAGGATTAGATCTTGTTAAGGAGTTATAACGAACCTCTCCGTTTAAGAATCCTTTGTAATCTCCTGTAGGTACTTTGCTATCCAATGAGAATGCTGCTTTGCCTTCTTCTGCCAAAGTAGGATTGAATCTGAAGCAATGCCAATATCCTGCTTCTACTGCTTTCGCTTCTTCACCCTGTGCATTGTTCATACCCGCTTTGATACCATGGTTGATACAAGGTGCATATGCAATAATCAGTGATGGTCCCGGATATGCTTCTGCTTCTGCAATAGCCTTTACGCATTGGTTGTAATCGGAACCCATAGCGATCTGTGCTACATATACATAACCGTAGCTCATTGCAATACTTGCAAGGTCTTTCTTCTTCACTTCTTTACCGCCGGCTGCAAATTGTGCTATCGCACCTGTTGGAGTTGCTTTAGAAGCCTGACCGCCTGTATTAGAGTATACTTCTGTATCAAATACCATAATATTAATATCCTGTCCGCTGGCTAATACATGATCAACACCACCAAAGCCGATATCGTATGCCCAACCGTCACCACCGAAGATCCATTGTGATTTCTTAGCTAAGAAATCTTGATCTTTCAAGATGTCTTTGCATACTTCACTGTTGGATGACTGTAATGCTGCTACTAACTTATCGGTTGCAGTGCCGTTCAATGCGCCATTGGCATAAGTGTTAATCCATTCGTCTGCTGCCGTTTTAACTGCTTCATTCTCAGCTGCTGCCTTTTCTACCTTTGTGCGTAAGCCAATTCTCAATGCCTTCTGAGCTAGGTTCATACCAAAGCCAAACTCTGCTGCATCTTCAAATAAAGAGTTAGACCATGCAGGACCATGTCCCTGTGCATCTACTGTATAAGGTGTAGATGGTGATGAATTACCCCAGATAGAAGAACATCCTGTTGCATTGGCAATGTACATTCTATCACCAAACAATTGTGTAATCAATTTTGCATATGGTGTCTCGCCACAACCTGCACAAGCTCCTGAGAACTCAAGTAATGGTTGTTTAAACTGGCTGCCTTTAACGGTTGCTTCTTTGTATTTGACAACAACATCTTCTTTGACCGGCAATGCCTTTGCGTAATCGAAATATTCCTGTTCTTTTACATTGGCTTCCATGTCTTTCATCTCAAGTGCTTTTGCGCCTTGTTTTCCAGGGCATACTGTCATACAAGAACCACAGCCTGTACAATCCAATGCTGAAACAGTCATTGAGAAGTGATATTCCGGCATACCGATCATCGGTATCGTCTGGATACCTGCCGGTGCCTTATCTGCTTCTTCCTGTGTCAATGCTACCGGACGAATCGCTGCATGCGGACATACATAGGCACATCTGTTACATTGGATACAGTTCTCAGGCTGCCATACCGGGATATCAACTGCGATACCACGTCTCTCATAAGCAGACGCACCTGATGGTGTAGAGCCATCCATATAATCTACAAAAGTAGATACAGGGAGTTTATTTCCTTCTTGTGCATTGACCGGAATCAAGATATTATTTACAAAATTCTTAACATCTGTTCTTCCCTCTGCTGCTGCCTGACCTAGTGATTCATCTGTTGCATTTGCCCATGATGCAGGAACTGTAATCTCCACCGCTCCATTTGCACCTTGCTCAATTGCATCATAGTTCATCTGAACAACTTTATCGCCTTTTTTACCATAAGACGCTTTTGCTGCTGCTTTCATCAGTTCGATTGCTTTTTCTTCCGGAATAATCTTAGCCAGTTTAAAGAATGCCGACTGTAAAACAGTATTGATACGTCCGCCAAGACCAATCTCTTTACCAATCTTAATACCATCAATCGTAAATAACTTAATATGATGTTCTGAAATATAACGTTTTACCTGTCCCGGGAGATGCTCTTCCAGTCCTGCTAAATCGTAAGGGCAGTTATATAAGAATGTACCGCCGTCTTTCAGGTCTTGTACCATATTATATTTATGGATATAAGAAGGATTATGACATGCAACAAAATCCGCTTTGTTGATTAAATAAGTTGACTGAATCGGTGTATGTCCAAAACGCAAGTGGGATACTGTGATACCGCCTGATTTCTTAGAATCATAATCAAAATACGCCTGTACATACATATCTGTATTATCACCGATGATCTTAATGGAGTTCTTGTTAGCACCAACGGTACCATCTGCTCCCAATCCCCAGAACTTGCAGCTTACTGTATTCTCAGGGGATGTATTTAATTGCTCGCCAATAGGTAATGACAGATGTGTCACATCATCATTAATACCCAATGTGAAGTTTTTCTTTTCTGCATTATCATAGATTGCTTTAATCTGTGCCGGTGTTGTATCTTTAGAGCCCAAACCGTAACGACCTGCAAATACCGGTGTGTTATGGAACTTGGTATCTCTTAGTGCAGCAACTACATCAAGATATAATGGTTCGCCTGTAGCTCCCGGTTCTTTGGTTCTATCAATGACTGTAATCTTAGTAACAGAATCCGGAATAGCATCTACCAATGCCTGTTTGCAGAATGGGCGATAGAGACGAACTTTAATCACACCTACTTTAGCACCATTGGCATTGAGGTAATCAATCGTCTCTGCGATGGTCTCACATACAGAACCCATAGCTACGATAACCTGTGTTGCATCTTTGGCACCATAGTAATTGAATAATTTATAATCTGTTCCAATCTTGCTGTTAACCTTGTCCATATACTGCTGTACCAATTCAGGCATAGCATCATAATGACCATTGCTGGCTTCTTTCGCCTGGAAGAAGATATCAGGATTCTGTGCAGAACCCATCTGTCTAGGATGATTTGGATTCAGAGCATTCTTGCGGAATGCATCGATTGCATCTAAGTCTACCATGTCCTTCAAATCTTCATAATCCCAAGTCTCAACCTTTTGTATCTCATGAGAAGTTCTGAAACCGTCAAAGAAGTTAATAAAAGGTAACTGACCTTTAATTGCTGCACAATGTGCAACAGGTGTTAAGTCCATAACCTCTTGTACACTTGAGCTACATAACATAGCTGCTCCTGTTTGTCTGCATGCATAGACATCAGAATGATCTCCAAAGATAGATAATGCATGGGTTGCCAATGCTCTTGCAGATACATTGAATACACCAGGTAATAACTCACCTGCAATTTTATATAAGTTAGGAATCATCAATAATAATCCCTGTGAAGCTGTGAATGTTGTAGTTAATGCACCTGCTGCTAAAGAACCGTGTACAGAACCTGCTGCACCTGCCTCTGACTGCATCTCTGTAATCTTAACTGTCTGTCCGAAGATATTCTCTCTTCCCTGTACTGCCCATTCATCTGTGGCTTCTGCCATAACTGATGAAGGAGTAATTGGATAGATTGCTGCAACGTCTGTAAAAGCATAAGACACATGCGCTGCTGCATGATTCCCATCCATTGTTTTCATTTTCCTCTTCATATTACCTTCTCCTTTTCTTCTGGAACACTAATTTATACCTATTTTTTCATTATACACGTTTTCTATACTCTTTACAAAACGTTTTTATGATTTCTATGTTCTTTTTTAAGTGCAGTCTGCTTATTCTCATTAAAAATCAACATCCCTTTACATTTTACGCAAAACTGTATAATATATTCTGTATCGCCCCGTAACTATAACTTATGAAACAGGTGAAACGAGATGACACAAAGCAATTGCAATCCAACTGAATTTAAAAAAGCTTTTCATGCTGCATTTCCTAAAACGATTCCGGTATTGACCGGATTCTTACTCTTAGGTGCGGCATATGGTGTACTGATGCAGAGCAAAGGTTATGGCATCTTATGGGCAGTGCTTATGAGTGCCTTCGCTTTCTGCGGTAGCATGCAGTTTGTTGCTCTTACTTTTTTAACCATTGCTTTTCATCCATTACAAGCTTTTCTCATGAGTCTGATGGTAAATGCAAGACATCTTTTTTATGGATTGGCCATGTTGGAAAAATACAAAGGGCTGGGTAAGATTCGCGGTTTCTTAATCTTTACCCTGTGTGATGAATCCTTCTCTATTCTATGCAGTGTAGAGCCACCTGTTTTCATTAACAAAAAATATTTTTATTTTTGGGTCTCTTTTCTTGATTATCTCTATTGGGTATTTGGCACTCTGTTAGGAGGCATTTTAGGTGGTTTTCTCTCCTTTGATACCCGTGGACTTGATTTTGTATTAACAGCCCTCTTTATTGTATTATTTGCTGAGCAATGGCATATTGCCAAGAATCGCAAATCCTGTATCATCGGCATCGTCTGTACTTTAGTAAGCCTATTACTATTTGGACCCGAAAACTTTGTTCTGCCTGCCATGATTTTTATTCTTTGCACACTAATGATCGGGAGGAAAAAACTATGCAATTAACATCCCTACAAATGAGTGTCTTAATCGGAGCGGTAGCACTGGGTGCTATGCTGACACGATTTCTGCCATTTCTGCTATTTCCGGAGCATAAAACAGTCCCTTCCTATATCTTATATTTAGGGCATGTACTGCCACCGGCCTGCATCGGTCTCTTAGTAGTGTACTGTTATAAAAATGTATCTCTATGGGAATCTCCATGGGGCATCCCCGAAGGGATTGCCACCATCTTCATCCTGCTGCTTCACCATCTGAAACATAACGTACTATTAAGTATCGCAGGCGGTACCGCAGTATATATGTTGCTGTTGCATCTATTATAGAAGCGGATATCTTTCTGTCAATACTTTAACGATAGCTTTTGCTTCTTCAATCTTGGCTTCACCACCCGTAACAATCAATGCAATCGCTTCTGCAATCTCGTCCATATCTGCAGTCTTTAACCCTCTTGAGGTCACTGCCGGTGTCCCGAGTCTAACTCCACTGGTTACAAACGGAGACTTGGGATCGTTCGGAATCGTATTTTTGTTCGCTGTAATATGAGCCTCATCCAATAGCTTCTCAATCGCTTTCCCTGTTAAGTCAAATGGTGTTAAATCCATAAGCATCAGATGATTATCTGTACCACCGGATACGATCTTGATTCCTCTATTCATAAGTCCTTTACACAATGCTTGTGCATTATCTATTACCTGCTGCTGATATAGTTTAAATTCGTCTGATAAAGCTTCTTGAAAGCACACAGCCTTTGCTGCGATTACATGCATCAATGGTCCCCCTTGAATCCCCGGGAAAATAGCTTTATTGAAATTATACTTATCTGCTGCAGCCTGATTACATAGAATCATCCCACCACGAGGTCCCCGCAACGTCTTATGTGTCGTAGTCGTTACTACATCTGCATACGGAATCGGGCTTGGATGTAATCCGGCCGCCACAAGTCCTGCGATATGTGCCATATCAACCATAAGCTGCGCACCTACTTCATCCGCTACCTCTCTGAACTTCTTAAAATCAATCGTTCTTGCATAAGCACTTGCCCCTGCAATAATCAGCTTTGGTTTTGCTTCTATTGCGATTCTACGCATCTCTTCATAATCAATGAAGCCTTCTGCATTCACACCATAAGGTACTACTTTAAACCATTTACCTGACATATTAACCGGACTTCCATGTGTCAAATGTCCGCCATGATCCAGATTCATCCCCATTAAGGTATCCCCCGGATTTAAAATAGCAAATTGCACTGCCATATTAGCCTGTGCACCCGAATGTGGTTGTACGTTAACATAATCACATCCAAATAATTCTTTTGCACGTTCAATCGCCAGATTCTCAACTACATCCACGCATCCACATCCGCCATAATATCTTTTACCCGGATATCCTTCCGCATATTTATTTGTTAAAGGACTTCCCATCGCCGCCATCACTGCTTTGCTGACCCAGTTCTCCGAAGCAATTAATTCAATATGGCTATTTTGCCTGTTTTGCTCGTCCAAGATTGCCTGTGCAATCTGTGGATCTACTTTTGTTACTTCATCCAATGAATACATAGTACTCCTATCCGCATGTTCTACATGCTCTTTTGCTGTTATTTTTGTATATTGTAGCATATTCCAATTCGAATGCAAAGGGTACGACCATGAAAAAAATAGAAAGGTTAAGAAAAAATTAGGAATTAAAGTTGTGCACTCTTTCGTATTATGGTATATAATAAGAGTCGTTTGATTCACAGCTTAGGAGATTACCATGAAAGAAAAATGTAAAACATATTGGAATCAATATAAACATATCGTTCCCCTTTTGCTGTATGGCATCCTATACAGTACGTGGTTCGTCGCATTAGAACGCCATGTCACTTCCGATTATACCATGATTCATATGGGCATCGATGACTATATCCCTTTTTGTGAAGTATTTGTAATTCCATATTTCCTATGGTTCTTATATGTAGCAGCCATCGTTGTCTATCTGTTCTTTACCAATAAAGCAGACTATTATCGTCTCTGTAAATTCTTATTTATCGGTATGACAATCTTTCTGCTGGTGTCTACTTTTTTCCCAAATGGGCAAAATCTTAGACCGATTACTTTTCCCCGTGATAATATATTTACGCATATGATAGCGGCCCTTTACCAAACAGATTCTGCTACAAATATTGTACCCAGTATCCATGTCTATAATGCAATCGGTGCTCACATTGCCATCGTACATTGTAAACGTCTGCATAATCAACCTTGGGTTCGGATTGGTTCTTTTGTATTGTGCCTATCCATCATACTATCGACGATGCTGATTAAACAGCACTCCATGTTTGATGTTCTGACTGCCTGTGGCATGGCTGTGATTCTCTATGCCGTCGTTTATGCAGACTTTAACATACAGACTTCAAAAGAATATCGTATCAACCACGATTCCGAATCCTGATTCTGAGTCCTAATTAAATTGAAAGAAACGCTTACATATCTTATAGCCTTCCACCGATATCTTCCTGCCACCTCTGCCCGGCAGATTCATACACCCACCCAGCAGACCATAACGTAGCTTATGGAAGAGGTATCTATCCTGTTGCTTGATATAATTCCACAACTCCTTTTTCTTTTCCAGATTTTCTTCTGTATTGGAGCGTATCAGCATAATAGAAGATATGGTAGTGATAATATCCAGATAGTCAATCATATATTTACGGCACTTCTTATCATTGGCATTTGAGGCAGGTGTCACACGATTCAACCCGTTATGTACCACATAGTCTATCATTAATTTATTCACACTAATCTGTTGGTCAATTCTTCCAATCATAACCTCTTCATTCACAGATTGATCTTCTCTTCCTATAAAATATCGGTAAAAATTAACATCCAAATAATACATATTCTTCACATATGGCAATGGTTCAAATACAAAGATATTGTCTACATAAAAAGTATGTTCCGGCAGCTGCAATCCGCATTCCCGCAATAATCTCGTTCTATAAATGACTGAATGCATCAGGATATATTGTCCTTTGCGGAAGTGATGAACATCTTTCCATGTAAACATCGTATGTTCCGGAAATACAGAGCGGTAGGACATAACCTTATGCTTCTCTTCTCCCACCTTTTCATACACGAAATTGCTAATCAGCATATCGAGTACCTGCGTTCCCCCTGTTAATTCACGCAACGTATGTAATATCTGTAAATACGCTGTTTCTTTTACCCAATCATCGCTGTCTACAACTTTGAAAAAAAGTCCTGTAGCTTCTCTGATACCGGTATTTACAGCCGCACCATGTCCGCCATTTTCCTGATTAATTAGTCTGACAATACTCGGGTACTGTGCTTGATAGGCTTCTCCGATTGTCTGTGTACCATCTTTAGAGCCATCATTGACAATCAAGATCTCAACATCCTCTCCGCCTATTATAAGAGAATCGATACATTGTCTCATATACGCTTCTGAATTGTAACATGGAATGGTGATTGATAATAATTTCATAGATACCCCCTTTTGATCATCTTACTTATTTTCTAAATTTTTCATTACCCAATCTGATATGCAGATACTTGGTATATGCCGCAAAAGCAGCCGGAATCGGGTAGCTGTCCTCCGTTGTCTGCGTTTCTATCAATATAAGCCCCTGCATATCCTGCGTCGCCAAAGGCCTGTTCAGTTCATCTACCTTAACCGCATACCCTGTCATGTGCCATTCTTTGTGCGTAAAGATATGTTTACTGGATTCCAGTTGCTGCACACGAAGAGGATGAAATCCCAAATGTTCCACATACTCAATGACTTGAGCTACATCTGCGATTCCTTCTATCATAGGAAATTCATAAAGACCTGCCAGTAACCCGGTAGATGGTCGTTTACGAATCGCCGCTTTGTTCTCGTCCTGTATGACCAGAATCGTCTTTTCTTCTATCTTTCTGGGTTTCTTTGGTGTTTTATGTGGTATTTCTGCGATACAATCCTGTACTCGTGCGAGACACATCTTATTCCATGGACATTCTTCACATTTTGGTGTTCCATTGGGGATACACACCATCGCCCCCAATTCCATCAACGCCTGATTAAAAGCTCCTGCCTGTCCCTGCGGCATAATCTCTTTCAGACTGGCTTCTATCCGTTTTTTCACTGTAGCATTTAAGATGTCTGCGCTGTCTGCAGTAACTCTGGTAATCACACGCAATACATTTCCATCAACTGCCGGAACTGCATGTCCATAAGCAATCGAGGCAATCGCTCCCGATGTATAGCTGCCAATCCCCGCTAATGTCTGTAATTCTTCTATCGTAGACGGAATCTTACCGTCATATTGTTCCATAATGGTCTGTGCTGCTTTCTGCAGATTGCGAACCCGATTATAATATCCGAGCCCTTCCCACAGCTTTAACAATCTATCTTCTTTTGCATCGGCTAACATCTGTATCGTAGGCAAGGCCTCGATAAATCTCTCGAAATATGGTTTGACCGCTTCTACTCGTGTCTGCTGTAACATAATCTCAGATATCCATACCCGATATGGCGTCGGTTCTTCACGCCACGGCAAGACTCTGGCATGTCCATAATACCATGCCAGTAATGGTTCTACTAGCTGCTCTAATTCCATGCTTATCGTACCCTGCTGCATTCATATTTTTTAAGCGTAAGCAAACAGTTCTGCAATTCCGCATATCTATCTTCGATTTTTCCTTCTCCTACTTCTACATCCATGGCTATTGCCATGGTATTGATCATCTCATCTGTGATTCTATGCTGCAATGCCCTTATAATATTAAGCTTATCATCATAAGTATCCGAATCTAAGAATTCCATCACAAGCGGGTCTAATACCACCTCATCATAATCATCATCTATGGATTCTGTTGTTTTCATTTCAGCAGATTCCGGCTTACGATCCTGTTCTACCCTAGGTTCCTGTTCTTCTTTCAGTTCTTTTTGTGTAAAACGATAAACTGCTGTTACCTCCGGATATTTTTTCTTATCTACTTCACTCATGAACATCGAAAGGTCTCTAACCCATACTTTGTAAGGACTATAGAGCGCCTGATACACCACCACGGTATCACAGGTCTCGGAATCTTGTGCCAAAGTCAAAATCTGATATAGATTTCCCTTAAAATGTTGATATATCTGGTATGGTTTTGGTTCTTCTCTCATTATATTGGCTCCTTCTTTATCATGATACTTCAAAGCATCTCTCTGCAAAAATAGCATGTATACGGTTCATGTGAATTCCTTGGAATCATATTATCTGCACCGCAATAGCCACAACGTTTTTTTACTCTGTCCATCGGAATGCTCTCGCCATCAATGACACGCTCCGCTGCTCTGGCGCCATTGTCAGAAATGACTCTTGCAGCCTCCGCTGCATGGCGTTCTTTATCCTGACTTTCTTGTTCTTTATCTGCCTTATCAGACAAATAATCCATCATAGAATGTTCTCTTTTTTCTGTACTCTTTTCATCCGACATCACCGTTTTATTCTGCACCGGTGCAGTCTGTGCCATAGTCTGTGCTGTTGGTTGTACATAAGTATGATTCCGTGAAGCTGCCATTGTCTGGTTCTTGGCCTGCTCCCGGTTCGTTGCTTCCTTTTGCTTTCCTTGAATCCTATCGACTAATTTAAAAACTCCCTTGATCACAAAATATACGACAATGACCGCAATAATGTCTTCCATGTGTATCACTCCTCTTCATGAGATGGGGCTGTGTATCGGATCACACAGCCCCTCTTATGCTCTCTATTTAGTTTCTTATATCAGGCTTCAACTGACATCTTCCGTACCTTATCTCTATTTACTGTAATAATTTAGTTACGATGGATTCTTCGCTCATCTGTTTCTTTAACATGGTATTTTTATAATCATCTAAGACTTCATTCTTTTTAAGATCCGAGATAGCTTTCGGTACATCCAGATCCTCCAGTTTACTCTGTGCACTGGTCTGTTGAAGTGCTCCATTGGTATTGGAATTATACACACTCGATAATGCATTAGAGGATGCTCCAAGACTACTTCTTGATTCACTTACTTTACTGAGTGCATCATCAATCTTGCTAATGTCAAAATCCCCTGTCACATCATAACCATCGATGCCCAATGATTCTAAGGTAGAATTAGCCATCTGAATCTCCATGCCCGTTCCATCCGGATTGGTTGCCATATTCATAGATGCTTTGGAACCATCCAATATCTTCATGGTATTGAATTCTGTTCCTTTTGCAGTATCCTGGATGCCCTTCATCAGGCTGCTTATTTCTTGCTGCATCGCACTTTTATCAGAAGAACTATTGATGCCGCTCATTGCTTTTACGCTGATTTCGCGAATCCTTTGCAAGGAATCTTGAATCCCCGATAAGGCACCATCTGCCACATTGGTCATATTCTGACCATCTTTGGCATTGGATGCTCCAACAGTTTGTCCCTTACTCTGAGTCTCTAATTTCTTAGCAATC
Source organism: Lachnospiraceae bacterium (assembly GCA_036652815.1). Lineage (GTDB taxonomy): Bacteria > Bacillota > Clostridia > Lachnospirales > Lachnospiraceae > SZUA-378. Next base: position 26,518 of record JAVVVE010000018.1, on the reverse strand, counting down.
GCAAGTTCACTGGCACCATCTTTTGCTGCATTTATTTTTTTGCCACTTGCTATCTTGCCATAATTCATCTTATTTCCTGTTCCCATTGCTCCGGATATCCCGTTCATATCGCTACCTCCTTGTACTATGTGCTTTACTCCGCTCCCTGAATCATAATCTATTACTCCGGTCAAATGCCTTCGTCCATCAGCATACCTGTCATCGTATGAATCTTCTCAAGCATCTTCTGCGTATCTTTTGTAGGAATCTCTTTTATAATGTCATTTTTCGCATTGTCCTTAATCGTAATTACGATTCTGTCGATGTCCTTGTTATAGGAAAACAATGCCCTGGTACCTGCATTCTGCATACGATTGTTTGCATTCTCTACTGCTTTCTCCGCCATCACCTGATTATACTTTTCATCTGCCGCACTAAGGATATCTTCTTTTTCTGCATTCACGCGCAGTGTACCAATCTGTTCGCCCTTTTCCTGTGTCTGCTGACTGCCCATGACATAGGGATCGGTCGGATTCTCTTTATTCTGAGTTGGCTTAACTGTCTGCTTCGCAGGACTCATTGTCTGTTTCGCAGGATTCGTCATTTGCTTCGCAGGATTTATCATCTGCGAAGTTACTGTCGGATCAATACTCTCCTGTATTATTTTCATATCCATTTGATACACCTCCATGTGTTCAACTGTAATGCTTACCCGACTTCTTCTACTTGCATTATAGTACTTTTCACGCTATTTTACAAGCATTCTGCCGATTATTTATTCCTGTTCCTCTTTGTATTTGGCTATTTTATCGTTACATGCACTGATGGCATCTATGATATCTAATAGTTCTAAATCTGCGGTGTCCTGATATAAAGAATAATATCTTTTACCCAGTTTATAATATAAGTCCTGGATCTTAACTTCCTCTGCCTTAATGTTCACATAAATCTTAGCAGTACCACCTATTTCTTTTGCTTTCGTGCCCACTTCTTTTGCAACCTCTGTAATGCTCTCTCCTACATCATCCAATAATCCCATCTGTCTACCAACCTTTCTCATACTGTACTGCTTGCGTGTTATCACCATTCTATGATGCCGCACTATATTTAATAATCAATAACTCTATGCTCATCTTATCGATTAGTTTCCCCATCTTGACCGAAGCGTCTGACTCAATACAATCCTCTAAGGCTTCCTGCAATGCTTTGGCAGTTAATTTATTAGCCTGTGCTACATATTTTCCGACCACAAAGGAATGTAATCCCGTTTTCTCCCCTATGGTACGATTATCATACCCTTTTGCTTTAAGCTCCTTGACCTGCATCAGCAGATTAAATTGTCTGGTAATCAGAAACAGAATACGCATCGGTGGCTCTCGTAATTCTAATAAATCATAATAAAGTGACAATGCCTGCTTTTGCCTCTTTTCTGCGATGGAATTTACCATATCAAAGATCCGGTTACTGATTCTGACGGTGCAGATAGCTTCGACATCTGCGGTATCAATGGTATCCTTATCCAGCGTATAGCAGAATAGTTTCTCTAATTCCGTGCGAATATTCTCCATATCACTGCCTGTTTTTTCCAGCATGGTATGCAATGCCTCTCTTGAAATCGTCTTGTTTTCTTTAGCCACCAAGGTATTGATCCACTTAATCAGGGTCGCTTCTTCCTGCGTTGTAAATTCCACCGCCCTGCCTTTGTCTTTTACCGCCTTAAATAACCTGCTTCTCTTATCAATCTCCTGTTCTATAAAGATAAAAAAAGTCGTCTCGGATTGTGCTTGCAAATAATCTGCCATCTCTTCTCCGCCGTGCTTAAAGAGTCCGCTATTCTCAATTACAATGACTCTTCTATCACTAAAAAAGGGGAGCGTCTCAGCCAAATCAATAATCTCCGGAACAGCAACACCACTGCCTTCATAAGAATGAAAATTTAAGGAATCCGGTGCATCAACCAACGCTGCTTTTAACTTATCCCTATATTGTCTGCGTAGATAATCCTCTTCTCCGTACAGTAGGTAGACCGGTTTGAAATTCTGTTCTTTGATATCCATCAAAATACTCTGCATCTCTATCCTAAACCTTTCCAAAACAGCACTGATTATTCTTCTATTATAGTTGCCTGCCCTCGGAAAGGCAATCTAATTTTTATGCTGACTGCTCCTTCTTCACTCGTCGTCCAAAAAGGTATCCCTGCCTGTTTCAATCGCTGTATCACCGCCTCATGTGGATGTCCATAGCGATTATTTTTGCCGCAGGAAATAAATGCCCTGTCAAATTGACACAATTCCAATATTGCATTGCTATTGGTATACTGTGAGCCATGGTGTGCGACTTTAAATAATTCATAATCCGGTAATTCTCCTTGTGACTGAAGCTTCTGCAGTTCCAAAATCAATGCAGCTTCTCCGCTTCCTTCCACATCACCCGTAAACAATGCATCAAAACTACCATAGGACAAGCTTAAAACACAAGAATAGGCATTGGCATCTTCTTGGATAAAAGTATCCGTGGGATGTAGACAGGTCATCTGTAATCTTCCGTCTCTTATCTGATCTCCTTTCGACAAATATCTGATTGGAACCTCACATTTTTTTGCCAGTTCTTCCAATGCACAAAAAGCTGTATCCGGTTGTAAAATATCAGGTAAAATCAAGATCTTTACTTTTATTCCATTCCCTTTTTGCGTTTGCTCCAATAGTTCTTCAATGCCACTCACATGATCACTATCGGAATGTGTTACAAAGACAGCATCCAGACTGTCAATCCCCTGTGCCTTTAAAAATGGTATGATTTGGTACTGTCCTACTTTTCCTTTACTGCTGCTCCCCCCATCGATCAGATAAGTATGTCCGGTCTCGGATTCAATACAAAAGCAGTCCCCCTGTCCTACATCGAGCATCGTGATCTTTAAATCATCTCTTGGATGAAACGTAAGAATCGCACACATCATAACAACACCGAATAAAACAAGACCCTTTGATAGTTTGTCATAAAAGCATGCTAAAAGGATAAGCCCAAGATAAAAGCAAAGGATGGCAGACACAGACGGTTTTCCTATGATCCATGTATGATTGGGGAGTCGTTCTACCAGCAAGCACAGATACTCGTAGATGCGTAAGATGGCACTGCACGGAAAACCTACGATACTATTGATGACCACGCTGCATCCAATTGCCTGTATCGGTAAAATGATTAATCCGCATAATAACAATACCGTCATCATCGGTATCACTAACAGATTAAGAAATAATGCGAAACATGGGAGTTCATAAAAGGAAGATAACAAAATAGGCATAGAAGTAAGAGAAATAGAAGCAGAGGCAAAAAGTGCTGTGACCAAAGGTATCTTAGATGGAAAATGGTATTGAAAAATGGGACTCACAAGACCAATCGCTAAAATAGCGGAAAATGATAATTGAAATCCCGTATCAAAAACATAGAGCGGCTGTTCCAGTAAGATGCAGACCGCTGCCATTGCCATCGCAGTAATCATATCGTAAGTTCGCCTGCATACATGAGCTGTCAGGTGAATCACAAACATAAAGATAGCACGGTAAGAGGAAGAGCCTGCCCCTATCATCATGCCGTAATAATACATAAGTGCCACACAGAAGGCTACCGCCGGTAATAACGGTACTCTTATTTTACGCAGCAGATGATAGATACCCATCCCTATGATGCTGATATGAAGACCCGATATCGCCAAAATATGTGCAATGCCATTCCTTTGATATAGATTCTTAGTTTCCCGATCAAGTTCTGCCTTATCCCCCAATAACATCGCTTTCATAATCGAGGCATTCTTTGGCGTAAAAGTCTTGTCATAGATGGATGCCAAACGGCTTCGCAATTGATATAGATATTCCGCCTGTCTGTGATAAGTCGTACCGAAAGCCAGTAACGTGGCACTCTGCATCTGTGCAGACAAACGTCTGACTTTATAATATCGCCGCCTGTCAAATTCACCATCATTGGTCGCCGATTCAAAACTCGTCAATTTCCCCCTGACTTGAATATAACTGCCTAGTTTTGGATTCTCCACTCCTTCTAAGTAGCATAAAACACCTTCTATATCATTTGTGTGCACCGGCTGATTGATTGATAGATGAGTGTCCCCGGAATCCAATGTAATATGACTGAGTTCCACGGTATAGACTTGATCTTTTAGACTTTTATGCTCCACCTGCCCTGTTAAAATCACAGTCTTGCCTTCCCATGCGTCCGTTGAAGCATGGGGTGGTGGAATAAGATATAAAAGCAACATCACAACAACCACATATGCCAAACATGCCAGACATAATGGTCTTCTCATATAGACAGACTCCTTTATTAGAATTGTTAAGTAGAATTGTTTATTAGAATTGTTAAACAGACTGGGTTATGAGGATTGTACTATCTCAAGATTACGTTCAAATGGAGTGGTTAAATCCGTCTTTTCGCGATAGATAACATCCGTCTTACCATTGATTAAGATCTGCACTTTGTTGATATTATTAAGTTCTATCAGCGAATTAACCAAAGAATAGATCGACACCTCCGCACTTACATTGTATATCTGTGCCAAAAAAGTCTCATTAAAATTGACATAACAGGTTCCATCTTTGGAGGTAACACTCAGTATCTTAGTGTCCGGATTAATCGTTGGGCTGATGCTTGGAATCAGATCTTTCTTAGGCCCGGCAATCAACTGTTCCACTACTAATTTTTCTAAAGAAATATTACTATTGTACCTAATAGTTCTATCTACTTCAACCAATTTATCTCCTGCCTCATTGGCAAAATACAGACGCAGTACCGCCTGTTCATAAGCATTAATTGCCGCCCCAGCATTATCCATAAATAAATCCGCCGTCATGGTACCCACCGGATTACCTGACAGGTCTGTCAGTGGCTCGCCGTTGATCTTGATGCTGACATATTCGATCCCCTCCATCTGTGTCAAAGTACGGACTAAGGCTGCCCTCGTTAACACTTCCTGTGTTGGCTCTAATTTTTTATAACCCTCATTGACATCCAATACGATCTGCGATTTTTCAATGTAGTATTTATTAATCTTAAAAGTATTCGTCAATGGTGCTTTTAATTCCACATTATCCGGAGCGGTCCTTAACACGTCAAAGACCTCAGACAGCATAGTTTTTTGATCCTTGGCTAAAACTGCATGTTCTTCCGATACCAGTTTGGTATTATCTTTATTCAGATAATACACCTGTATGGTCTGCCCGGTTGATTCTGTTGGCTTTGTTTTGCCACATCCTACCAGCATAATAACTAGTAGAACCGGTACTATCCAACTGCAATATCTTGTTATTTTCATATCCGTCCAACCCCCATTATGCGATATAACTCAATGGTATCTTTACGGTAAATACAGTTCCTTCTTCGGTAGAACTGCTTACCTTGATAGAGCCTCTATGCTTTAAGATGGCACTACGCGTAATGGCCAATCCAAGTCCGGTTCCTTCTATATCCGTTGAGTGTGATTTGTCTACCCGATAGAATCTCTCATAGATATGTTCCAGTTCTTCTTCCGGAATACCTCTGCCCGAATCCTCTATGGTAACTGTAAAGAATTGATGATCTGCGTCCAGATTAACTTTAACATATCCGTGCGGTTTATTATACTTAACTGCATTCTCAATCAGATTAGAATACGCCAAGGTTAATTTCACCTCATCCACCTCTGCTGTAACCTGCCTCATGCTCTCAAAGATAAGCTCTACCTCCCGTTGTTTGGCAATCGGTGTCAATCTCTTAAAGAGCAGTTCCATAAGTTCATTCATATTGACTGTCTCAATATTCAGATCAGCAACCGTCTTATCCATCTTAACCAGAGACAAGAGGTCAGTAATAATCTTATTCTCACGGTCTATCTCATTTGCAATATCTGTCATAAATTCTTGATATAACTCGATGGGTGCATCCGGTTGCATCAGCAAAGAGTCTGCCAGTACTTTCATAGAAGTGATCGGTGTCTTCAGTTCATGTGATACATTAGAAACGAACTCCTGCCTGGAATCATCTAATACTTTCATGCGATTTACCACCTGATTGAAAGCATCTATGATATGCTCTGTCTCTATATAATCCGGCACCGGTGCAATCTCATCGGTAAATCCCTCTTTCACTTCTGTAATCACTTGTGTAACCCTGTTAAATGGACGAATTAAAATAGTGGATAACGCAGCTGCAATCCCAAAAAGACAAATAGCCATCGTCATCTCAAGAACAAGTGCTTTATCACTGAGTAACTCCTGACTGGCAAGAATACTGTCTGTCGATACACTAATCAAAAGAACTCCTTTAACAACCGGCTGTATCTCCTGTTGTATCATCTGTGTCGTAGCCTGCTCTTTTGACATCTCACCTACGTTCCCCATCTTAGCGTTCCCTGCCGAAGTCGTCTCACTATCCATAATGGGTGTGGTCATCTCAATATATTGATTCTTATCATCATAATTTGAGGTGCTTTTTCCGTTAAAACATCCCAATACTTCTTCTGAAATCACCGTCTTGCCTTCGCTGATGCCATAGGTATCTTTAATAATCTTAAAGTTTTGATCTATAATCAAAACACGTCCATCATAGAGCTCAGACAACTGGCCCAGTTCCGCATTCACAACCTCCGACGATGTATCTTGCAGATAATTATAAGTCAATAAGTGATTAGCCAATATCTGAATCTGATTTTGTACATCATCGGTTCTAACACTAACAGCACGATCCTCATAACTTTGCAGTATCCCATAACGCATAATAATACTCGGAATAATACCCGCCATAAATATAATCAGGAATATCCTGACTCTTAAGCTTCTTAAAATCTTGTTTCTGCTAAATATCTTTTTCCAACGTGAAATCATCTCACTGCTCCGCTGCTCTTAGTCTATATATAATAGTATCCAACTCCCCACTTGGTATGGACATACTTGGGTTCACTTGGATTAACCTCAACTTTTTCACGCAATCTTCTAATGTGTACATCTACCGTACGCACATCGCCCGGATATCCTGCGCCCCACACCAGATCTAATAGATTCTCTCTGCTGTAAACATGGTTTGGATTCGTAACCAGGAGTTCCAACACATCAAATTCTTTCGCTGTTAGATTAATCTCTTTACCGCAGATATAGGCACGCCGCCCGTTACAATCAAGCTTCAGATCTCCATTCTCAATGATTTTAGTCTGACTGGTCTCTATCGGTTTTGCTGTACGTCGCATAATCGTCTTAATCCTTGCTTTTACTTCTAAGATATTAAAAGGTTTGGTAATATAATCATCCGCTCCATATTCAAGACCTAATATCTTATCCATATCCTCGCCCTTGGCTGTCAGCATAACAATCGGTACATTAGAGAATTCTCTTACTTGTTGACAAACTTCCAATCCTGTAATCTTTGGAAGCATCAAGTCAAGCAGCACAATGTCATATTCTGTCTCATGTATCTTCTGTAATGCTTCTTCTCCATCATACGCACAATCCACCTCCATGCCATCCTGCTCCAGGCTAAAACGTATGCCTTTTACGATTAGCTTCTCATCATCCACTACCAAGACCTTCTTGCTCATTGTCTTCTCCATTCTCTGTACTATGACACAGTTATCTTATCCTTTAGCTTCAAATAGATACCTTCTTTAATTCCCGTGACTTGTAAGATATCTTCGATCTTCTGAAATGCTCCGTTTGCATTGCGATATGCAATAATATCTTCTGCCCTGCTATTGCCTATCCCCGGCAGTGTAATCAATTGTGAAACTTGTGCTGTATTAATATTTACAATACCCGCTTCTGCCTGTTCGGCTTCTGCCTGGCTCCGTACTTCTTCTGCCTGTACTATCGTGGCTTCTGTCATGGTCAGAATCTTAATCTGTTCTCCATCCGTCACACATTCTGCCTGATTGCAGCTATCCCGACTTGCTTCTTTGGTAAAACCACCTGCCAGCTCGATTGCCTCATATACACGACTCCCTGTCGGTAAAGCATATACGCCCGGATTATTTACCGCTCCGCAAACATCCACATAGGAAATCGCAGTACCCGTCGTAACCTCTGTCGTATCTTCCACTGCCGGATTGAAATCCTCTTTTGAAGCCGTCATTTCCTCTGTTGGATTCTCCGAGACTCCTGTTCTAATCTGTCTGTCTTCTACAGAAATAAGGGTCGGCTCTGTCGAGCCACATCCTGACACAAAGCCTGACATTATGATTACTAAGAATAACACTACCCTGAGAGTAGTGATTCGATGGTAATACGATACATGTTCTTGTACATAGGACGGTTGTAGCGGTTGTAACTGCTGTAATTCTTTCATTTGCATATCTCCTTTTAGGACTGTTGTCCATAAAAGAAGCCCCTTTATGCTATGTCTGTCTATTGTATGATATCTTAGTTAGAATAACAAGAGATTAGAAGAAAAAATAAGTATAATCATAGTTGTTTTAATAATCTGCATAAATCCGTCTCTTCATAGACAAGGTAATCAGCACATGCTAAAACAGCAGGATCAATGCTTCTTACACCGCCATACCCGATTCCGACCACTGCCTGTTCCAACATAGCCGCATCATTACGTCCATCTCCTACTGCAGCGAACGGTACCGTAAATTGCTCTATGATACTCTTCTTATCAAGCATATCGATCACATATTTGATATGATGGTCTTCTACACATGCCTTGGATGAAAAGAATCTGTCCTCCATCCCAATATCTTGCATCAAATCGCCAATTAAAGCATCGATATTACCGGTTATAATATAACATCTGTCCTTATGGGCAGCAATAAAACTTACCAACTGCATATTTAATGGAATATGTCGCACAATCTCGCTTAATGTATGGATCGGGATCTCTTTTAATAACTCTATTCGCTCCACAAAGCTTTGTTTAAAAGATATGGTTCCTTCGACAGCCCGATCTACGATTTCCTGCATCTGGGCACTCTTTCCAACCGCAGCGGCAATGGTTGGGAGAATAGGCTTGCGGGTTATCGTAGCATCGAGGTCGAACAAAAATAACGGTGGTTGATGTATCTTTTCGGAATTGGTCAGGTCAATCTGGTCTATCGGCATAATTTTTCCTTTTTTATCATTGTATTCTTTAAAATAAGATGTACTTTCTTCATTTTAATCGTTAAATACATATTCGTCAATCCATCCACAGCTCTGCAAATTACGTTGCGATATAAAACCATGATTTAAATAACACATTTAGGATTAACTTAAATTTATTCAAAAAAATAATGACTTACGTTCTAAGTCATTATTTTTTCTCATTTTGTATGTCCCCCAAATCTTTCACAGAGTATGATATGCAGTTTGTAAACTATTTTTCTCGCTTCATCTTTGGTAACAATCTATTATCCTCGGACAATCTTATAAATGGTGCACAAGCTACCTCCCATGGATATCCATCAGGATCTAAAAAATATCCAGAATATCCATCATAGCCACCCCAGTCCTTCCATTGCGGTGGCTGATGACAAGTAGCACCAGCCTGTAGTGCTAATTCAAATAATCCATCTACTTCTTTCTCATCCACGCCGTTTAAAGCTAATGTGAATCCATTATATGGTTTTTTCTCTGAAACAGGTAAGCATGCATCTTTTGCCAAAAACTCATAAGGTACAAGTCCTAAAACAATATTGTCAGACAACATAAAAGTACACATTGCCGGATCTGAATCAGGCGAGCATTCCCACCCTAGTTGTTCATAAAAATGTATTGATTTAGGAACATCTGTAACTCCCAAAGTAATAATTGAAATACTTTTTGCATGATATTTATTTTTCATCTGTTTTCTCCTAACACTGTTCTCTAAAACTTCGAATCATATTTTTCATCTCCGAAACTTTTTCATGTAATTTTAGAATAGCACTTCCTACAAATGCAGCGTCGCCACCTGCTTCTTTTACCATTTTGACATCCTCAGGACTATGCACCCCAACACCACAATAAATTGGTCTATCAATACCACATTTTTTCAAATATGTAATACAATCCTTTAACGTTGGATATTGTGGATTGATATCTTTCCCAGGCTTCGCTTGCATATATACAAATCCGTTTGATTTTTTAGCTAATTCTATTTCTTCCGGTAATAATTGATATTGTACGTAACAAGATACCTGCAAGCCGCTTTCAATAATTTGATCTTTAATAATATTATTTTTCAAACCTACCAACAAAATATCTTTTAATTCGTTATCTAAACAGAATCGAATGAATCGCTCAGTTCCAATTTCCTCTACTGTATTTTCATAAGCGAGTACTAGCAACTTGACCTGTGGAAGTTTTTGTTTAATAGCAATCATACTTTGCATGTATTTCTCATAGTCATCACAGATTTGCAGGGCTTTTTTCATTCTGTTGGCAATATATTCTCCTTCTAAATAAGGATCTCTAGACGGAAAATCAATTTCCATAATCTTACACCCTGCATCTGCATATTCAATTGCCGTCTGGTAACTGCTCTCAATGTTTGGATAACCATTTGATAAATAACATATAATCTCCATATTCTATTCTCCTTTGTATGCCTTAATAAATAAAGTTTTTAATTGGTCTATTGTTGGAATAATTGGATTGGTTTTAGTACATCCATCTGCTTTAGCCGCATGTGCCATCTTATCCACCAATTCCATATAAATATCTTCCTCTTTAATAATTTCACACAATGCTGCCGGTATCTTGATTTTCTGATTCAACCTATAAACTACTTGTAGCAAATCTTCTTCTCCTGCTTTCCATGCAAGTTCTCTATATATCTTATTTGCATTCGAATCTGCACTATTAAAAGCAATAACATATGGTAATAAAATTGCATCCCCAAGTCCGTGAGGTACATGAAAAAATCCGCCCAAAGCATGAGCCATTGAATGTACAATGCCCAAAGATACATTTGTAAAAGCAAGCCCTGCCACCATAGATGCATTCAGCATTATTTCTCTCACTTTTAGATTAGAACCATCTTCATATGCCTGTGGCAAATATTCCATAATATCCAAAGCTGCTCGCTCTGCCAAGGTAGTTGCCAAATAATTGGCTCTCGTCGATACCAACGCTTCGATTGCATGTGTTAAAGCATCCATTCCTGTTTCTGCCGTAATGTGCGGTGGCATAGACAAAGTCACTTCCGGATCACAAATAGCAATATCTGGCATCATCTCCATATTACCCAATCCATGTTTCATACCCGTTTCATTATCAGAGATTACAACTGATCTAGATACTTCACTTGCTGTTCCCGCTGTTGAAGGAATACAACAAAATAAAGCTTTTTTTCTAAGTGTTGGAAACGGATTGGCTAGCAAAACTTCCTCTAAGGTAGTCAATTCCGGGTGTTCATAATAAATCCACATCGTTTTTGCCGCATCCATAACTGAACCACCGCCCAATGCTACAATCAAATCAGGTACAAAGTCGATCATTTCTCTTGCACCACGCATTACAGTAGCAAACGAAGGATCTGGTTCCACTCCTTCCACCACCATCGTTTTAGCGCCTACTTCTTCTAAATATTCTTGTACTTTAGCTAGCATTCCGCTCTTTATCATACTAGACCCACCCAATACAATTACTGTACGTTTCGTATGTAATGTTTTTAAATATTCTAAACTATTTTTACCAAATACTAATTGGTTCCCTGCTAATTTCATTGGCCTCATCATATTGTTTTACCTTCTCCATTCTTAATTTAATCCATCCATCACATCTCGAACCAATTCATAGGCAATAGGATTGGTCAAGATACCATCTTTTTTCAAACTGGATCCTATGATTCCTCCATCCGCTATCTCCATTTGTGCCTTAATATTTGAGGCTTGAATTCCACTACCTGCAAATACAGGGACTTGAACTACTTTTTTAACCTTATCAATCATCGCAAGCGGAGTTTCAATTCCTACTGCACTACCGGTAACAATAATTCCATCTGCTCCATTGGCTTCTGCATCTTTTGCTGATTGTTCTACTGTAATATCTGATAATAACATGTGTGCATGCTTCACTTGTACATCTGCTAATATTTTTACTTGCATTAATCCCATTTGTTTTCTGTAAATCATACATTCTCTGGCACATGGCTTAATTACGCCATCTGTAAAAAGAACAGTATCTACAAATACCGGTATCCTTACAAACTCAGCTCCTACAATGCCTGCAATTGCTAAGGATGTTTTACAATCATTAAAAGCTGCATCAATACCAATAGGTAATTTTACCGCTTGTCGAACAGCCATAGCTGCTGCAGATAAAGATGCAATCTGTGCTATATCTAACAATGCACTAAACGGGGTGTCTCCCATATTTTCAACGATAACCGCATCCACACCTGCTTTTTCAAGCGTCAATGCATCCTCAACCGCACGCTTTATAATTTTTGCATAATCTCCATCAAAGCCAGCTGTCCCAGGCAATGGAAGACAATGCACCATTCCAATGATTGTTTTAGAACCTACCTGCAAAATTTTTTTATCACTCATCTTATTTACGCTCCTTTCCTACGCTCGCCTATGCTTGTTTTTTATTATCGTAACGACAGATACCTTCTAATGCAACACGACACAATAAGTCCTCTGCATCTTTACGTTCCTGTCCCTTTAACACTTCTTTCAGATTTTCAAGGACTGTTGTCATCGTTACAACACAAGTTTTAACACCCATAAGTCTTCCTATCGTCATCATACAAGATGATTCCATATCAATCCCCAATACTTTTAGTTTCTTTAATTCCTCAAAAGTTTCTGTCATATTCCTATCGCTTTCTCTAGAGAATTTAGAATCATGCATTTTACTATAAAATCCATCCATAGTACAATTAATACCATTGCGATATTCTGCACCCATCTGTAATACCGTTTCGTTCATACAATTCAATAATGAAATATCTGCAACTGCCGGGTAAGAGGCTTCAACATATGACAAGCTTGTTCCTTCTCTACGCATTGCTGCAATCGGTATAATAAATTTACCTAACATGTCATCTGCTAATGCCATAACCGTTCCCATACGAACTGCAACTTTCATACCAGCTTCATACATTTCTTCCATAGCAATTGCCGCCGATGGAGCTCCAATCCCAGTAGAAGTAACGGTCACGCGCACTCCCTTATAACTACCGGTGTAAGTATTAAATTCTCTCAAAAAAGCAACCTGTTTTGGCTCATCCAAGTATTTTTTTAATATTTCCACTCTCCAAGGATCTCCTGAAAAAAGAACATATTTTGCGATCTCCGAAGCATCCGCTCCTAAATATAATGTACTCATATAAATCACCTTATCCCTTCTTACATTCTCTGCATAACCTATAATTCATTATATTTTTTTAATAAAGTTTCCTCTGACGGAATATTAGTACAACAGCCTTCCTGTTGCAGTACAAAATAAGATAGTGCACTTCCTAATTTTCCACACTCATTACCTTCTTTACCGCTCAAATAGCCGTAGAGAAATCCGGCAATATATGCATCTCCCGAACCAGTTGCATCTACTACCTGCTCTACGGAACAACCAGAAATATGATTTCCAATTATGCCATTTACAGTTTTTTCATAGCACATGCTTCCTTCTTTTCCAAGGGTAGTAATGATCATTTCCGCATTCCCTTGTTCAAACAGCTCTGTAATATCTCGCATTTCGTATAACTCTTCTAACATCTTCCTTTCCACTTCATTCGTGAAGATAATTTTACTATATAGCAACAATTCTTTTAGAAATTTCTTTGGAAACGCATCAAAATCAGCCTTCATTCCAAATGCAATCGGCACTTGATGCTTTTTACATTGCCTAAAAAACTCCTCATTATCTTCTTTTGCCGCTACCGTAATGACTCCAAGTCTTGTATCTTCAAAGAGAGAGTCTTCTAATTTCGTTGCATAAATTCCATTCATAGCACCAGGATAGAAAACAGTAATATGATCATTATTATTATCTTGCAATAAATAACAGGTTGAAGTGGCTTCTTTCTCTATCTTTTGAATTCCCTGTGTTGGTACTTTTCCCTTTTCCAAAAAAGATTTTAATCCATTCGTTTCATAGTCATTTCCCACGCGTAAAACTGGGAGTGCACAAAATCCAAGTTTACAAAGTGCATATGCAATATTAACCGAACATCCTCCCGGAAATACTTTTGTATTATTTTTATTGGTCACTAAAGATGTAAAACCTATTTGAGCCGGTGTTGCTATTCTAATAATATGATCCATGCTGACATATCCGCTGGTAACTACATCAAATCGATTTTTCATACTAATCATACCTTTTCTTTCTTTTTACAATGTTCCTGTTTCAAGCAATTGTGTGAATTCTTCCATGTCTATAACCTTTCCCAGGTATTTTCTAATATCTTCCAAGTGTACCCGATTTACTTCTTCTGAATCGGTAGCAACACAATCGCTAATTACATAAGGATTATAATCTAAATAATATGCATCTGTAACAGTTGCACGAATACAGCAATTCGTTTTAGTTCCTACAAGAAAAACATTTTCAATTGCATTTTCTCTAAGTACGAGATCAAGATCCGTAGCAAAAAAGCCACTATACCTGCGTTTTTTTATAACGTAGTCTGTCTTCATCACTTGCAACATAGGGTCAATGTCTTCTCCACCACTTCCTTCTATGCAATTAGGTCGCATGGCTGCTGCTTTTCTATCGAATTTTCCATATCTGTTACAATGTTGTAAAAAAACAATAAGCATATTTTTTTTTCGACATTCCTCTAATACTATTTTTATTTTTGGCAAAATCTCCCTATTAGTCGGATAAAATACCAGACCATTTGGATCTGTAAAATCTTTTACCATATCCACAATAATTAATGCTGATTTACCCATAGCCCCTCCTATTTAATGATACCACGCAATTTATTATTTCGATATTTCAATACAGATACCATGGTCAGTACGATTCCCATAACCACATATGGAATAACATCAAACAAAGCCGCTGCCGGTCCTGCATACAATCCCATATTAACTGCTAATGCTCTTGCAACACCAAACACAATCGCATATAATGCACTGGAAACAGGATCTCCTTGTCCACAATAAATAGCTGCAATTGCAATGAATCCTCTTCCTGCCGTCATATTGTTAGTAAAAAGTGCCATTCTTTCTAGTGCAAGATTAATACCTGCCAAAGAACAACAGAATGCTCCAAGCATAATCGCCAAATAGCGATATTTATTGGTATTAAGGCCAAGATTACGAGCAGCATCTTCATTTTCCCCTACAACACGCACATAGATACCAAATTTTGTTTTGTACATTAATACCCATATTAAGAAAATACCTACAAATGCCGCATAAGTAATTGGAGTGTGTCCACTTACTATCTTACCTATAATTGGAATATCATGAATCAACGGAATCATAATTTTAAAATCAGCTATATTTTTCCATTGCAGTGTAATATTAGGTGATTTCATGAATTGCAAAACGAAACCTGCAATTGCCGGCACTAGCATATTAATAGCCAATCCAACCACAATAACATTTCCTTTATAAGTAACTGTCATAATTGAAAACAATATTCCAACCAAAATGCAAATAATAATTGCTCCAAGATATCCCAATACAATACTACCTGTAAAATAGCTAATCAGTAAAGAAGTGAAAGCACCTGTAAGCATCATCCCTTCCAATGCAATATTCAACACATTTGCTTTATATGCAAAAATACCACCTAATACACAGAGTAAAATTGGCGTAGCATGATAGATTGAATCATACATAATATTACCTATAAAATTCATTCCACCACCTCCTTACTATTCTTTTGTGCTTTTATCTTTTCCATAAATCCATATTTTTCATTAAAAAAACGAATTGCTAAAAACAAAATAATCAGTCCTTGCAATACACCAACTATTTCTTTTGGAACTGTTGTATACATATTAATGTTGTCTGCCCCAGTCTTCAACGCACTATAGAAAATAGCTGCTAGAAGAATTCCTCCCGGATTATGTCTTCCCAGCAAAGCAATAAGCATTCCGTCCCATCCAAGTCCCGTTGTTCCTGAAAAAGTCAATGTATACTTAAAGGTCTCACTCATCATCTGCCCTGCACCTGCAAGTCCAGCCAATGCACCGCTTAAGCACATCAACATAATAATTTTTCTACGGACTCTCATTCCTGATGCCTCTGAAAACTCTGGATTTTTTCCAATTGCTGTAATTTCATAACCAAGCTTCGTTCTTTTCATTACAAATGCCATCAGAAGTAACACAACAAGTGCAATTACAAAAAAGAATGTAATTCTACTGTTTCCAATTCTAGAAAACATTGCAGTTTCTCTAATCATAGAAGTGCAAACATACCCTGAGCCATCCTCTCTAAAAGGACCTGAAGATAAATATTCCAGTACCTTAATCATGGCATAATTCAAGGTTAGCGTAACCACCATTTCATCCACATGATAATAGGCTTTTAAAATTGCGGGAATCAGTGCAAATAGAACTCCACATATCATACCAATCAACATACAAATTATTTTATGAAGCAAAGGACTCCCAATTTGAAGTGATGCTCCTGCTATTCCTGCAAAAAATCCTCCTAACAGTAGTTGACCCTCTACACCCATATTGAAAATATTTGCTTTAAATGTAACTGCAATTGCTAATCCTGTTAGTAATAATGGTGACGCATAATGCAGTGTATTTGAAAACCCTTTTGCAGTAAACAATGACTTACCCAGCATAATTTTAAATACTTCAAAAGGATTTTCTCCAATAATAGAAATAATAATACCACCTATTACAAAGGCTAACAGCACCGGTAAAATGGTATTGACTAATTGCGGTCCGAAGTTTCTTTTTTTAGCAATTCTTTTCATGCTTTTCTTCTCCTTCCTGCTTTGCTCCAGCCATCAACAGACCTACCTGTTCTGCTGTTACCGATTTGGGTTCCACTTCCCCGATAATACCTCCTTTATACATAACCGCAACCCTATCCGATAAACTCATAATCTCGGACAATTCACTTGATATTAACAAAACTGCATGTCCTTCATTTCGAAATTTCAACAACTGCTTATGTATAAACTCAATAGATCCTATATCTACACCTCTTGTCGGTTGACAAGCAATCATCAATTTGGGATGATTTTCAAATTCACGTGCAATAATAATTTTTTGTGCGTTACCTCCTGATAGTTGTGAAATCAATCCGTCGGAATCTGCAACTCTTATATCATATTTAGTAATATAATCTTGTGTTAATTTTTCGATTTTTTCATTGTCTAGAATCCCTTTTTTACATACGCCATGATTAGAAAAATATCCTGCAATACAATTTTCCGATATGCTCATATCCTTGCATAGCCCTTGTGCATAGCGATCTTCCGGAATAATTCCAAGTCCTGTTTTTCGTAATTCATCCGGCCAAGCATTGGTGACATCTATCGAGCCAATACTAATGCGTCCACTGGTAGAAGTCATTAATCCAGTCAATACCTTAATCAATTCACTTTGACCATTTCCTTCTACCCCAGCGATACCAAGAATTTCTCCTTGATATACTTTGAAACAAATTTGATGTAGAATTTCTTTATTGTCAGCATTCACTGCGCATAAGTTTTGTATGTTATACGCAATATTTTTACTGCAATGAGCTGCATTTTCATTTTTTACCGTTAATACAACATCTCTTCCCACCATCATTTGTGCTAATTCCCGTTCGCTTGTATCTGCTTTTTTAACAGTTCCTATCACTTTTCCTTGCTTAATAACTGTTACACTATCACATAATGCCATGACTTCGCGAAGTTTATGGGTAATAACTATAATTGTCTTACCATTTGCTCTTAATTCTTTTAGGTTCTCCATAAGACGGTCTACCTCTTGAGGCGTTAATACTGCTGTTGGCTCGTCTAAAATTAAAATACTGACATTTCTATATAGCATCTTGAGAATCTCAACCTGTTGGCAAAGTCCTACAGACAAATTTTCTACTTTCTCCTTTGGATCAATTTGAAAATGAAATTTATCTATTAAGTTCTTCACGCTTTCTATTTCAGCATTTCTATCGACAAAAGGAAGTTTCTTCCCTTTCCATGTTCGATTCATTTCCTCGCCCAATAGAATATTTTCATATACTGTCAAGCTGGGCACCAGTTTGAAATGCTGATGTACCATACCAATACCTTGTGAAATAGCATCTGTTGGACTATGGAAATGCACTTCCTGCTCATTAATAAGTATCTTCCCACTCGTCGGTGCTAACGCTCCATACAGCATATTCATCAGTGTAGATTTCCCAGCCCCATTCTCACCTACTATGCATTTGATTTCCTGCGGCTCCACAGAAAGGTTGATTTTATCATTCGCCACAAACGAATCAAACTTCTTTGTTAAGTCAATCGTTCTTATGATACTCATGTATAAATCTCCTTTTGTTTAAAAATAGGACCGCCACGCAGATGTTTGAAGGTAACAAATTAGCCTTTAATGCGGGCAGTCCCGTTAATACATTATTAAGTTTTACTACTCTGTTTTCATGGTTACATTTGGACAACTTGCTGGGTCAAATTCTTCTCCAATCTGTTTATTGACTACTTTAATCTCTCCTGATTGAATCTGTGAGCTTACTGCCATCACCTTCTCTTTAATACCATCCCAAACTTTACTATCAGCAACATGTTTACTCATCTCTGCCAAATCTGTAATTCCAGTTGCACCGGATGCCAAATTATAGCTTTGCTCTTTTTCCATTTTTCCAATAGAGCCATCCGCATAAGCCTGTGCAATAGTTTTTACCGGAACTCCTGTAATCTTCAGCACACTGGTCAGTACAAATCCGGGTTGCTGTGCATCTAGATTAGCATCTGTCTGAATCGCAATCTTTCCTGACTCTTTTGCTTTAGATGTAATACCATCTCCTACCACGCCTGCATCTGCAAAGACAACATTAACACCGTTTTCATAGAAAGTTCCAGCGACTGTACCACCTAATGCGGGATCTGTAAACCCTGCATCATATTTTGCATAATAATCATATTTGACATCACATTCTTCTGCTGCTCGATTGATGCCTTCTACAAATCCATAAGAATATACTAAAATACCATTAGAATTAGTTCCTCCAATAAATCCAATTCCCCTTGATTCATCAAGCGGTGTTAATGCATATCCTGTTGGAAACAAAGTATCCATATTCTCATTCATATATACAGATAAATATCCTGCCAGATAAGATGCCTCATGTACATCAAATAGAACCGATATTACATTATTATGTAGAACTGAACCATCCTCCTTTTTATTTGGATTATCATTAAACACAACAAACCAAGTATCCGGATATTGTTCTGCAATTGGTTTTGCACCGCCAACCCCTTTAATTAAAGCGTCAAAATCATATTCCAAACTGAAAATTAAATTATAACCGTCTTCTGCCAGAGTTTCCAATGCAGCGGCAACGCCGTTGACCGGTTCAACAATCTTCACTTCTGCTCCAATTTCTTTTGCTATTTCCTCAGCACCTTGACACGCTGATTGATTATATCCATTATCATTCTGTCCCGAGTTAGAACATACAATTGCTATTTTGGTATCTCCTGCTGTTTTTTCTGCTGTTTTGGATTCTGTATTATTTGTACTTCCACAAGCTGTCACAGAAACAGCCATCATTACTGCCAATGCCAATGCACATACTTTCTTTAATCTCATCCTGTTTTCTCCTTTTAGCGAACCTGATGAATACAAAATTTGAATTTATCACTACGGTAATAACATTTTAAAGTTTCTATTGGATACTCTTTTCCATTAATCATGCCATAAGTTACACATTGAAATAAAATAATAGGAATACTTGAATCTACTTTTAAATATTCTGCAATTTCATCATGCGCAATAATTGCTTCAATTGTTCTTTCTGCTCTTGTAATACGAACTCCATATTCCTTTTCTATCTGTTCATACAAGGATAATTCAGAAAAATCATATTGCTCAATTCCTTCAAAAAAGCGGTAAGGTAGATAAGTAGTTGTATAATTGACCTCTTCCTCATCTGCATAATAAATTCTTGATAAGCAAAAAATCTTCTCATCTTTTCCCAAATTCAATATTCTCTGTCTCTTTTTATCCGCTGTAATTACTTCACTTACAAGCACTTTTCGACTAGGTGTCATACCCATACGTTTTATATCTTCTGTACAACTTGTAATGGACAATAAATTATACCCATTGGTGTCACCCTTCACATAGGTTCCTTTTCCATGCACCTTGTATAGATATCCTTCTTGTACTAAATCCTCAATTGCCTTCCTTACCGTAATGCGACTCATATCGTACTCCGCCATAAGTTCTCTCTCGCTTGGTATCGTTTCGCTTATGGCATATTCATCGTTATCAATTTTTCCAATAATAATTTTTTTCAGCTGATAATATTTTGGCAGTTTATACTCTTCCATTTCTTCTCCTTTTCTCTTTTGTAATTTCCTCCAGCACCACCGAACTGGTTATGACGTCATGTCCTGTTGAAACCATATTATCATCTATTACAATTATTGTCAATTATACTAAATAGACAAAATTATATAGTAGTTTTTTAGTGGTTATTACCAGTTCTTTTTGACCTCTATCTAATTCCGCAGTGCAATATGTACTTTTTCATAAATAGATACAGCTATATTGTACCAAGTCGCTAGCACGACGGCTAGCCTCTGTTACAATGTTTTCAACACTTTCATAAAATAATTTCATTTTTCTCAAAATAAAAGTAGCGGTTTGTTTCTATCATGTTTTATTGTTGAATTACTCCTAAAACAACAAACAAAACAATAGGACAAACCACTATGTTTAATTTATCACGTTTTTGTTCATTCAACAACTAGATATCTTATTTTTTATCTTAATTATCTTGATAATATCCTGAAAATTCGTTTCAAAAAGCCCCGACAAATCGTCGGGGCTAATGTTTTACTTATGTTTACTGTAGATTTTCTTCCTGTGCTATTTCTTCTTCCTCTTCTTCTTTTATCTTCTTAATAACTATGATAGCAGGGAGTGCTGTAGCGAGTGCAACTGCTATTGTCCAAAGGTTTGCAAACGCAATGCCGTTCCAGCCTGTTGTGATAAGGAAGATGATCACTGCCAAAAGCGCGCCGAGGATGGCTATTAACTTACGCTTTTTAGTGCATTTTTTGAGGATGGCTACTGCCGCCAGCAGGACTGCCAGCAATGCCAGCAAGGCACTGAGCAGCATAAATGGTCGTTTTCCATCGGCGCTTCCCGGCTTATTTACCGATACTTCGCCACCGGATTGCTCCACGACATCTCGAAACGCCTGTATGGCATTGTTCAGGATATCACTGATCTCACTTGCGGATGTGGCACGATTCAATGCCTTTATTGCATCCTCACAGATTTTGTTCAGCGCATCAATCGCATCTTGACGTTGTTCGGCAGTCAGCGTATTCGGTAAAGCCGCAATCGCATCATCACGCTTTGAGATGAGGTCTTTCTTGATGTTTTCTTTCTGTTGATCAAGGCTATTCTCCTCATCGAGTTTTTCACTTGGCTTGCTGTCTTTGTCTACATCGTGTTTGCCGTTCGGCTTGTTATCAGAGTCAATCTCTCCCGGCACTGTTCCCGGCACTGTTCCCGGCTTTGTTTCCGGTTTTGTTTCCGGTTTTGGTATTGCCGGTGGTATAGTTGCCGCCTTTTTAAAGCTGACTGCGATGGTGTGATTTCCCCATACATCGGTAAAGAGGTATTCCGTTTTGGCTCCTATGTTCTTGCCGTCTACTTTGACTTCATTGATTTCATAGCCTTCCTCGGGAGTCATGGTAAAGGCCGCACTGTTTCCGCCTCTGATACTGACAGGCTTGTCAGGTGTTATCTGTCCGCCCGCACTTTTCGTTGGTGTGATGGTGTAGTAAGGGATTTGTGTGCCGCCGCCGCTTTCTCCGCCACCTTCTCCTCCACCGCTTCCTCCGTCACCCGGCTTATCGTAGGTGATCGCGTAGGTGGAAAATCTGTGTGCATAGAGGTAGGCATAGTTTCCTCCCATACGGAAGCCCTCGCTCGTTGGCATACCACTTGTGCTAATCTGTGGCAGTTCGTTTACATTGCCGTTGTGGTAGCTAAACATCCGGTAGTTTTGCTTTCCTTGTATCTCTGCTTTCAGAGGAATCGCAATCTCCAGCAGCGTTTCTGTGTCGCTGATATTTTCCACGCTGCTAAGTCCACCGTATGGTGTGGTAATCATGTCCACCGTCAGGTCTGTCATCATGCCAATGGTCCTTCTGTCGGTCGCCGCTTGTCTGATTGCATTAATTTCGTCCTGCTTTTTCGCCTCGTCTGCTGTCAGCCGCATTTCTACCGTGCCGCCGCCGTTCACAGCGCCTGTGGCAGTCTGGTTACTCGTGTATAGATTGGTAGTAAAGATTTCATTGAGCCCGTTTACTGCCACCGGTGGTGCCATGCCATTTACCTTGACCACGCTTTGTTTGCTGCCAACGAGAAGCAGTCTCAGTGTAGTGGTGCCTCCGTTCGTAACCGTTGCCATCCTGGTGACGGTGTAGGTTCCATCGGTGGCAACGAGGTTGTACTCGCCGTCCGTGAGTTTATCAAAGCGGAAGGTGTCGCTGTTATTTAGCCCTGTGATTGTATCAACTATGTTATTCCCTATTTCGAGTGTAACGGTAATCTTACCTTTACCGCCGCCTACTTCTCCCTCAATCGCTCCTGTAGGTGGGGTGGTCGACTGTGTCCTAAATAAGATGGTTTCGCTTGTTTTGTTGTTTTTATCATCGGTTGCCGAGAGTCGCAGTTCATAGTTGGTGTTTTCCGCAAGGGTTGTGACTGTTTCTTTGTATGTGGTCACTGTGCCGGCGGTGGTGCCTGGTTGTAGGGTAGTCCAGGTATTACTGCCAACCCTTCGGTATTCCAAGGTCTGGGTGGTAATCGAGAAGCTACCCTGTGTAACGGTGCCGCCCAGTGTTGCTTTTTTGAGATCGGTGCTGTCAAACACCGGCTTTAATAGTTTGATGATGGGTGCCTGCCGCACCTTTGCGGTAACTGTTTGTATGACAGTGGTGTGGTATTGACGCTTTACCTCGATTGTAATGGTGGTATCTCCCACTGCACCCACTTGCGGAACCGAAGTTGTCCATGTTTTGCCACCATCGATACTGTAGGCAATGCTGTCTGTTGGCAGTGTGCCTGTCAGCGTTACGCCCCTGTGTGCCACGTTGTCGAACATCCCCTCGTATGGGGTCGCGGTGATGGTAAAAATCGCAGGTGCTATATCGTAGCTCTGCGTGTCATTTGCAAGGCTGTAGTTGCTGTTATCGATAGCCGCTGTTGCTGTGTAGCCTGTACCTATGGCAGTTTTATTGCCACCTGTCACGGTTATGGTTACGGTGTCGCCAGCCACTACCGTACCGGCTGGTATTGCCGCCGTCACATTTTGTGCCTTGCCTGTGTAGGTAAGCCCCGTGTGTCCGCTCCAGATAAGGGTGATTAACTTTGAAGCGATGGTTGCCATGGTCGCAGCGTTTAGCACAGTAGTGGTCAGCTCGTAATTGTTTTCTTTTGTACCGCCCAGCTTGATGTCTGTCACTGTTACTGATTTGTTTGTGCCTGCGTTTTTGTCGGTAAATTGCATGGTGCCGTTTGCGGTCACATCATTTGTATCCGTCGCAACCACGCCGTTTAGCTTGATGGCACCTGTGGCGGTGGTATTACCGTCGTAAGGCTTGTTATTTATCGTATCAACGCTCGGGGTCACCTTCTTTTTGTTGATGGTGATGGTCGCCTTGCCCTGTGCCTCATTAAAACCGGCGGCAGAAACCTTGTAGTAAACGGTGGTTGTGCCTGCATCTGTGCGGTGTGTGTAGGCTTTGTCGGTTGTCTGTGTTGTGTAGCTGCTGTCTGTGTAGTAGGTGATTGCGAGCTTTGATGTATTTGGGTCTTTGTTGTCAATTGCAATGGTATGCTCGCTGCCGTCATAGTCGCCCAGATAGTCCTTGATGCTGACCATGTTAAAGGCGCGTGCCAATATATGCAGCTCACCTGAAACGTAGGTGAAGTTATAGTTAGTGGCATTGCCGCCGATTGGTGTGAGGGTATGTTTGCCAACATCGCCCGGTTGTACTGTCGGGAAGGTAACGGTTGGAGCGGTGTAGGCGGTCGCAGTGAGGGCACTTTCTCCATTTACAAAGCCTGTTACCTTAACCGCAAGGGTGGGTGTACCATCCTTGTAGATCATCGATTCGCCCTCGTAGGTAGCGCTAAGCGTTGCCTTGCCGATGGTATAATCCTTTGTGTTGCTGTTGATGCTGTAATTTAGGTTATCCGCAGTGGCGGTAGCTGTGTGGTTTCCTGCGTTTGTCTTGTTGCCGTCCGTTACCGTCACGTTGCATAGGTCACCACCTACAAGCCCACTTGCAACTGTTGCAGTCACATTAGATGGCTGTCCGTCGTAGGTTTTGCTATCGGTGTTCTGCCAAGTAAGCGGCACCTGCTTTTGGATGATTTCCGCTGTAGTCGCAACATCGCTTGCATCGGCGGCTATGGTATAGTTCCTTGCATCTTTGCCGCTAAGGGTTAATCCTACGATGTTTACCTTTTTGTTTTTACCGGCATTCTTGTCGGTAAAGGCAATGCTACCGCCGGCGGCAACCGTTTCACCGGCCACCACGTCCTTTATAGTAATCTTTCCCCCTGTGGTACTTGTATTACCGTCATAGGTCTTGTCCTTTACGTTCACCGTATCGATCCTTACAGGCTTTTTGCTGATGTTTACCATTGCACTGCCTGTTACCTCGGTGTAGCCTGCTTTGCTCACCTTGTAGTAGACACGGTAGCTGCCCGCATCTTTGTAGGTAAGCGTTGCTTTGGTGCAGTCGGTGGCGGTGGTGCCATAAGTTATGATTGCTCCTGTCGCCTTGCCCGAGAGCGTTATGTCAATGCCATGTGCCGTGCCATCATATACACCTGTGTAGTCACCGGCGGTAACGTCGCTTGTCATGCTGCCTGCCGTAATGATGAACGTGCCTTCTTTATAGGTAAAGCTGTAGTTTGTCGCCGTGCCGCCCGATGGGGTCAACTCATGACTGCCCACAGTGGTTGGAATCGGTGTTGTGATGGTAGGTTTCGTATAGCCTGTTGCCGTGCCCTCCGTTTCGCCGTTCACAAAGCCTGTTACCGTTATCGCTTTGATAGGGGTATCGCCAAAGGTGATTCTTTCACCTGCATAGCTTGCGGTAAGAATCGCTTTTTCCACTGCTACGGTTACTGCGTTGCTGGTGGTCGTTGTGCTTTTATTGGATTTTGTGGCTGTTGCCACGCAGTAGTAATAGTAACTGCCCACCGGTTTCCCTGTAGGAACCGTATAGGTGTTGGAGGTAGCTGCGTTAATACTCGTACCATTCGTGTTGCTGTTTGTTGTGTTTTCATACCACTGGTAACTCAAGGTATCGCCTGCAGCGACGGTTGCCGAAACAGACAGGGTATTGCCCGCCGTGTAACCATAGGTAAAAGCCTTGCCACTAGGCTGTGTGGTAATCACCGGTGCGTCGGGCAGCTTCTCCCACTGTGCGGTAAGAGCGAGAGTTGCGGGTGCATCTGTCTTTGTGTTCTTGCCCACGGTCAATTTTGCCGTGCCGCTCTCTATTGTATATTCTATTTTATCATCCACCGCAAGATCTGTTGGATATGTTTTGCTAACGTCTTTCCAACCGATAAAAGCATAGCCGTCACGCACGGGGGCTTTTAGCTCCAATGCATTTCCTCCGCCGTAGGAAGCATCCAACTCATAGAGTGTCTGCCAGTCCAAAAAGGTTGTTTCGCCGCCATAGCTTATCTCTTCACCATAGCGTCCGCCATTTGAATCCAGTGTTAGCGTTGTGGTGACAAGTGTTGGCGGTGCCTCCTTCCACTGAGCAATCAGTATCATGCCCTGCTCGGTGGGTACCGATACCTTTACCCCACAGGCAAGGGTGGTTGTGCCATCGTCCTCACGGGTAAGGTATTTTATTACATCTGCTGCGGTAAGGGTTTTGTCTGTCCCTGCCACCAGCCAACCTGTAAAGGCATAGCCCTCCCGTGACGGTGCGCCGAGGGTGTAGGAATTGCCGAGATCATTGACATCAGCCACCAACGTTTTTTCGCCATCGCCGTAGATGCCACCATTCGGTATGAAGCTAACGATGCTGTCCTTGGCAAATAAAATTGTTATCTCCTTTGGGGTAGTTGCTCCCATCGTCAGCCGTAGATTACTAAAGCCTGTTAGCAAAGCTTCTTTCGTATAATATTTACCGTCCACATAGCCGCCGTTAAAGCTATAGCCGCTGTTCGCCATCACCGTAGCTTGCAGCATATCGCCAAGCTCTAAGCTTTTATTATATGGTGTGGTGCTATCTACCGTTGTAAATCCAGCTGCATCGCTTACGCGCACCGTGCCGCCCACTCCTGCACGAATGGTTATTTCTCTGCGCGCCAACGGCTTCACTGTAGAAAAGAACACATTGTCCAAGAGATTGCCGCAGGAGTTGCTGGCAGGCTTTGCGATGCTGACAAAGGCAAACAT
>JAVVVE010000017.1:0-55947 GCA_036652815.1 Lachnospiraceae bacterium | reverse complement strand
ATAAATACTTTTGCAAAATCCAACTGCCATAGTATAAATGGTTTTGAAGCCATCTTCTTTGTTTCCTCATACTTCATTAACGTATCCTTATCAGCAACTCCCGCCAATTGGATATGTATAATGATATCTCTAATCGACTCTATTTCTAACTTAATTTCTGCCTTCTTATTTGTATCCGCACATCTAAATAATCTGTTTTGTGCATCTATCAAATTAGGCAAAACCGCGTCAAATTCAGACTGGAATACGTTTTGTTGATCATCCTTATTTTTTGTTCCTAATAATTCATTTGAATTAATCAATTGTGTACCTTCAAACTCGTCTATCAAACTATTCCCACATAGAATATTACATTCAAGGTTTGGCAACGGTATTGGATTTTTATGTCCATCTAGCGGAGAAGTCGCCTCTGGATTGATTTCATCATCAATTACAAGCGCTAACCATAATCTTAATTGTGCAATATCTACTGCGGATGGCTCAATATCAACTGCAAATATAGAATTTTGTATTGCATTTAATTTTAAATTATAAGGATGTCTTTCAAACGAATACATCATTCTAATTTCCGTTGCATTCTTTCCAATTCCCATATAAGCAGAAATATTCTCTCTTGCTCTAACAATTTCATTTAGCATGCCAAGTGGAAATGCTCCTGAACCAACAGCTGGATCAGCCACTTTTACAGTTTCAAGCGCCGAATCAATATCCGCAAGTCTATTAATTTGAATTATCCCATCCGCATCTACTTTGAAAATGCTTTCAGGAATATACATTCCACCATTTCCAGCACGTTTTTCTTTTACTGTATCTTCATCTTTCATAAAATCTCCATAAAGGATAAATTCCCTAATATCCCCTTGGTCGATACCTGTTTTATTTGTGATGTAATTTATTAAGCTCTCTTGACACATATAGTGAACAATTTCACGTGGTGTATAGAATGCTCCTTTAGATTTTCTATCCTTAATTTCCAATAAATTTTCAAATATCTTTCCAAGCATTTCTGGATCAATTGCAACTTCTTTTTCCAATGGTTCATCTTCACTAATTGTAAAATTATATCTATCAAAAATATCCAAAATGCCAGTCCCATTAACGTCATTTGTATCTTTTTTATTTGAAAAAATACTATTTGGAATATCAAATGTGTTATACTTCCATTCATAACCATCGATAGGTTCAAACAATCCGCCTGATAGGAATGGTATCCTACAGTGTAATGTTGGACAATATCCGCTTTCACCACGGTTTATATTCAACGCATCATAGAATAGCGGTTCCAAATAATCTTCAAAAAAGCTCCCATCCTTTTTGACACATTGTGTAAATAATCTTCTCATAAAATCATGAGGTCCACTTCCCCATGGTTTTCCTTTCACGCAGCTTGCAAGGACTTCCTCATCAGTGTCACTTATACTTTCTAATCCCTTAGCTGATATTTTATATAGGTCATCAGCAACTCTATTATATACAACAGGAATTAGTTCGCGTGATTTAACACCTTTTGCAAAATATGCATTTTTATACTCTTTTTCGTTCAATTGGACCGGCCACGCCCCTACTCCAAGCCACCCTTTTTTCTGTAAAAAATACAAAAACACAATCTGCCCCATTAGTTTTTTCGCAAATTGTGCACTTGTAAAATTATGTTGATTTGCTTCTATCATAAAATCATTATTGTCATCTAAATGTTCTTTTAAATCTAAAAATTTTTCCAAATAAAGATCAAAGAATTCTTTAGTCACCTTTTCTACGCTAAAAGCTTCTTCAATTTCATCTAATTTCGGATGTGAACCGTTATCTATGATAAATCTGCGAAATCTATCAATTGCAGTATACGATGGTTCTTTTTCACCCACAAGATAGGAATATCTTTTGGCCGGTGTAATATTTTCAGCTGCCTTTAATTTTCCGTTCTCCACCTTCATCTCATAATCAAGGCGAACAAATGACAGTCTCCACTTACTGTCATCTTCTGTAAAAAAAGCAATAAATGCTGCATCACAACTACCATTTTCAATAAGTTTTTTGGCAAAACTTCTTTGTGTACTTCTGCTACGCTCAACATATGCATCTTTTTTTAATTCCACTGCAAATATTGCCAATCTCTTTCCATCACTATCTTCATAGCTTCCTACATGACTAGAGCTTTTAATATGTGATGAAAAATTAGAAAATTCTTTTCGGAAATTATCTGGTGCTATAATTTTTACAGAGGCAAAAACTTCTTTAACGAGTTCAACATAATTAATAATTTCGAACTGGCTCTCCAATATTTGTTTAACTTTATCTACTGCTGCTATCATTTATTTCCCCCATTTCTTAAAAAGCATGATAATATAATGTGTTTTTCCCCATCCTCCTTAACTGTGCAAGTTTTCTTCTCTTCAAAGTATACTGGTGGTGTTAATTTGAGTATTTCATAATACAATTCTAATACACTTGTTGTAATCTTCATTTTTTTCACAACATCTTTGGATACCTTTGATGGAATTTCTCCGTTTTCCCATAATTTAATCATTTTTTCAATTTTGTCTTCTTGATCATCGGTTAACTCAGGTGCTACTTTCATAGCTTTTAATATTTTAATGATTTTTGCATCATTTCCGGATATCATTGCTTTTTCAGTTGTAATTTCGTCCTCCTCAATAAGCATATTATCAAAAGCGGCGTTGTTAGAATCAAAATGATCGTAATAATCTTTTCCAATACTTATCTTTTTATCATTTATATCTGCTTGTATATACTTAATTGCATTGATAAAGCCAAGTTGCTCTGTTCCACTACCTCTTGTTATAAAAAAAGTTTTCAATGCACCTTTTCGAATAAAAGTAATGGTGGATTCATCCCGAATTAGTTCACTGTACTTTCCAGTTTTAGCTTTCTTTGGTAACCTTTTAATTGTCGAAAATAACTGTGGATTATTATCTCTTACCTGTCTAACAACCCCCAAATATGCTAATTCTGGATTTGCATTTTCTTCATCCTCATCTAAATTTTTATTTAGATCTGAAAATAATTTTTTAGATGACACAACTTCTGCATCTGAAAGATACTGTACATCCTCTCCCAATGTATCATGGAATGCTTGTAGTTTTTCCAAAATTCTGTCTTTTAACGGTAACTGCTTATTACTTTGAGCCGTAGGGAAAAAATTGAATACATAAATTCTTTCAAACTCTGTTCCGACACGATTAACTCTACCTACACGTTGCATAATTCGTGTGGGATTCCAAGGCAAATCATAATTAATCAGCACATTTGCCCTATGCAAATTTATACCTTCGGCTAAAACATCAGTAGTTATAAGTACATCATATTTATTATTGTTTTTATCTTTAAATTTTGGATTAAAGCTGTCTTCAATTTGTTCTTTTAATGCAAAATTACTTTGTCCACTGAAAAAAACGACCCTATCGCCATATATGTTTTCTAGCGAACCATGTAAATATTCTGCTGTCTCCTTTGATTCAGTAAATATGATTAATTTTTTATCTCTTAAAATTTTGTTTGTTTTCAGTTCATCCCTAAACTGCTTTAATTTTGGATCGTCTTCTAGTCCATTCCACAATTCTTGAAGATATTTTAATTGTGCTAAATCAGATTCTAATTCCGCAAAAAATCTTTCTTGAAATTCATTTCTGTCAAATTTCATAACATCATTATTTTCTATTAAATATAATAATTTTGCATCATCTCCGTCATCCAACAAATCATAGACATCTACTTTTTTGCTTATGTATATAGCTCCGGAATTTGCCATCTCAATAAACTTTTCATATGAAGTAATAAATCTAGATAAAGTCATTTTAAACGCATAAAAACTACTTTCAAGCCTTTTTACTAATATACCCTTCATAAAGCCGCCCATATTACTCTGTGCAACCAGCATCTGTGCATATTTTTTCTTATCTTTAAGATATAACAATGGCGTATAACGAGAATAATTGAACTTTTTAATTACATTAACAGTTTCTTTGAAAACTTGATCTGTTTCATCATCAAATTCATATACAATTTGTTCTGGGCTTCCAAGTAAAGGGAATGACAATCCTTGTTTTAGTAAATCATCCGCATAATATTCTTTGATTTCTCCCCTCGTTCTCCTTACCATTACTTCACGTAATAGCTTGTCTCTAATAACTTCTGAATTTTCATGTACTACTTCAATGTATTCCTTTGAGCCTTTTACTTTACCACTTAACTTGGAGTTAAGTGCTCGGAAAAATCCTTCAATGTTTTTGATTCCATTGATTGTGCCACCTTGTTTATCTTGAAATAAATAAATTTGATTTTCTATATCACTTGTATAATTATTTATAGGTGTCGCTGATATTAATACAACTTTCTTTCCTCTACAAATTTGATGAAGTTTAGTGAAGCTCTCTGTGTTACTATTTCTAAATCTATGTGCTTCATCAATAAAAACATAACTATATTTACCTGTACCCTTTTCAATAATTTTATCTAATTTCCCCAAGGATTCAATATCACACCTAGATACATCAAAGTCACTTATTACACTTTTCCAATAATCAACTAATACCGGTGGGCAAATTATAAGTTTTCTTGAATGTCTATTAAATGTGTTGGCTAGCATGGCACATATATATGTCTTCCCTAGACCCACAACATCCGAAATAAAAACGCCATTATATGCATCTAATTTTTTTCTAGCCTGTGTAACAGCATCTCTCTGGTATTGAAGTCTCATAAAACCATCCGGAAGTAATGTGTCAAAATTTTCTTTATCTTCATTAATCTCCTCCTTAAAAAACTCATATAAAGTTTTCAAATATAATTGGTAAGGTGTTATATCATCTCTCATCCAAGTCTTTTTTTCGACAGTTTCAATATAGATTTCATTAATATCTGTTCCTTTTACCCACAACTCTTCAAAACGTTCCAGCGCAAACTCAACATCATATCGATCTTTTAATTCTACATTAAATTCCATATTATTAAGAAGTCCTGCCTCAGAAAAATTACTTGAACCTGTAATAACACTTCCAAACATATCAGGCACTTTTTCTTCATCTTTTCTCATAATATATACCTTTGCATGTATCGGAGATTCCGTATACATACGCATTTCAAGTTTTCCTGACTTAAGCCAATTTATAAATACCCTAACACCTTTTTCTATTTCTGATGTTGTCTCTGACTTTTCAAACTCTTTCTCAATTTCATCTGCAATAGCTTCCTTACCTTCCGTTGAAGATACTGCTGTCATTTTAATTTCATCATTTGCTCTATTAATAATTTTAACTGTAAATTTATCAACATTAAGTCCAACAAGTATTCTGATTTTTTCAACACTTTCCAATGAATTATACAGTTTAAAGAAACCACTTGTTCTAAAATACCCAACGAGTACATCAAAAAATTGCGTGTTGCTTTTTAACACAGTAGCAAATCGTGTGTATAAATCTCTATCTGGTTGATTTGTAAAAAACTTTAAATCTGTATGATTCATCCAATTAGCCTCCTAAATAAATTTCAAATATTTTAGCACATCTGCATGTCCTTTTTTTCAGGACAGATAACTGGGTACACATTAATATGCCTGGAAAAGTGCGTAAATCAAGGTGTTTTACGTATCTATCCGTTGGAGCAGTGTCACACACTCAACGTGCCCGGTCTGACAAAATTGATCGACTGCCCTTACCCTGCGTAGCTCATATCCATGCTCACATAGCAGCTTGAGATCGCGGGCCAACGTTGCAGAATCACAGCTGACATACACGATACGCTCCGGTTGCATCTGAATCATTGTCATCAGACAAGCTTCCTCACATCCTTTTCTGGGTGGGTCTACGACGATGACATCCGCAAAGATATGATTTTGCTCATATTGTTCCGGTAATACTTCTTCAGCTTTACCTACGAGAAACCGGACGTTGGTGATCCCATTCAAGATCGCATTCTGGTTGGCATCTTCAATAGCCTGTGGAATCACTTCTACACCATAGACCTGTTTTGCTTTCTTTGATAAGAAGAGAGATATCGTACCAATACCGCAATAGAGATCCCATACCGTTTCATTCCCTGTCAGTCCGGCATATTCTAGTGCCTGCTCGTAGAGACGTTCAGCTTGAATCGAATTTACCTGATAGAACGAGAGTGGAGAAATATGAAATTGAATGCCACCTAAGGAATCCGTAATATAATCTTGTCCCCACAAAGTGCGATAAGATTTTCCCATGATCACATTAGTTCTTTCCTTATTGATACTAATTGACACGCTTGTCATGTGTTCAATCTGGGTTAGCGATGTGAGCAGGCACGCTTCCTTGGGAAGCTTCTCCCCATTGATGATGAGACACACCATGATCTCATCTGTCTGATGTCCTACTCTGATTAAGACATGACGAATCAGACCTTGTCCGCTCTCTTCCTCGTATGCACTGACAGAGCAATCTCGCATATAATCCAGTATCTTCTGTAAGATAATTTGATTGCATGGAGAACCTATCACGCAATCCGTATTGGAAACGATACGATGTGTATGGTTGGCGTAGAATCCCGTAATCGGATTGCCTGTGGTATCTGTTCCCATCGGGAATTGAGCTTTGTTACGATAATGATATGGTTCTTCCATACCGATAATCGGTTCCATAACCGTAT
Organism: Lachnospiraceae bacterium; assembly: GCA_036652815.1. Taxonomy (GTDB): domain Bacteria; phylum Bacillota; class Clostridia; order Lachnospirales; family Lachnospiraceae; genus SZUA-378. The sequence continues at coordinate 49,317 of JAVVVE010000017.1, read as the reverse complement.
CAATCAAGGATTCTTCAAACTTACCGATGCGTACCAGATGATTCTTGACTTTATGCTGCTTATAGATCAATTGCTGCGGATACTGTAATGCCTGCAGCTGACATCCCCCGCATTGTCGGTAGAGGTCGCATTTAGGCTGTACGCGAAAAGGAGAAGGCTCCAACACCTTCTCAACTTTTGCATAGCCATACTGTTTTTTGGTCTTCATTATCCTGGCTTCCACCAGGTCGCCCATTACTGCATCCTTGATAAAGAGTGTATACCCATCAATCTTACCGATACCTTCTCCATCATTGCCAATATCTTCTATCGTCACCTGTACTATGTCATTCTTCTTATATTCCATCTTTACTCCATCCGTGCCTTACGCAGATTAGATTCAAAGAGTCTGTTATATCCCATCCAACCTATTTCTGTACTATTTTGTAAGAGTTCGGTAAAAGTCTGCATCTTAGCATCAGTATTGTCCGCCATATTCAATGCAAGAGCTTCCATTAATGCAGGTTTTTTCGGTGAGCCATACTCTAATTCTCCATGATGTGCCAGGATACAATGTTTAAGTTCTCTCGCCAATATATCCGGAAATCCTACAATATCTCTTATTTTCTCACTCAGCATCTCTGTTCCGATTATAATGTGCCCTAGCAGTTGTCCGTCATCGGTATAATCATTTTCCGGAAATACAGATAATTCTTTTGTCTTTCCAATATCGTGGCAAAGTGCCGCTGTCAGTAATAAATCCCTATTTAATAGTGCATATGTCTTGCAATAATATTCACATAATTTTGTTACACTAAGTGTATGCTCCAACAAGCCACCTACAAAACCATGATGAACTGTCTTAGCTGCAGAAGATTTTTTAAATGCCTGTGCAAATGTTTCGTCCTGTAAAAAAAGGGCATCCAATAGCTGGTGGAGATATGGATTTTCAATCTGCCCAATGTAGTGCAGTATCTCCTGATACATTCCGTCGATATTCTTCGTAGAAACAGGCAGATAATCCGAAGGATCATATTCTCCCTCTTGGCAGAGTCTGGCTCTTTTTACGCTAAGCTGCAGTGTTCCCTGAAAATTAGTCACATCACCATAGATTTCCACGTAATCCAGTGTATCAAATTCTCCAATACCCGCACTATTTGGTTCCCATATTTTAGCATCTATGGTCCCTGTTTTATCTTGTAAGATGACGTTGTCATACGGTTTCCCGTTCTTGGTAACCGCAGACTGTTTATGTTTACATAAATAAATATCCGATATCTTATCGCCTTCATTATAATCCTTAATATATTTCATGGTTTATTTCCTTCCTGGTTTTCTTGCTGGTTTTCTTGCTTATTTTTGATTGGTTTCCTGATTTTATATCCGTTGTCTATTCTAAAGTACCCATCGTAATATCAAACGTCATCTCTCGATAGCCTTCTTTACCCTGTCGCATAACGGTAATCTTGGTTGCCTCTTCCGGTCTGCTATCCGACATCACATTTTTATAATCCCGATAATTATCTATCTCCTCTTCTCCCATCTTCACGATGACATCGCCACTTTGAATCCCCGACAGCATCGCCGGTGATTCCATAACGATCTCTGTCACAAAAGCGCCATAGGGAACCTGTAGAGACTCATTCGCCTCCTGCGTTACATCCGTGCCATAGATGCCAAGATATGCCATCGGCTTTCCATTGGATAATTTCTCAATCGTTTTTTTCAGTTCTGTAATCCCAATTGCCGAGATTAGGTTGGGCGCTTCTTCACTGTTATACTGCATATCGATGACTCCGATTACCTGTCCCTGCATATCTAGCAGTACTCCGCCTGCGGTGGCGCTGCCATACATATCCGTCGTCAGTAATTGATAAGAATTATCCACTACATTTACTGTATTACCGGAAGAAGTCAGCATGCCATATACGACAGAACCACCGGTACCCATAGGTGTCCCAACCGCTACCACCGGCATGCCTGTCAAATGACTGCCGTTAGAGCTGCCCAGTGTTGCCAACGTTATCTGTGTCCTGGTATCGGCGGGCACCGCTTCCAGCAGCACCTTTATGATAGATAAGTTCGTATTGGAATCCGATGCAACGACAGTTGCAATAGCCTGTACATCATCGCAAAAAGTGACTTGTATCGTCTCTGCTTTTTCAATCGTATCCGAATCAACCAGGATCAATAACTCTTTTCCATTATTGGCAACAATAAGACCGGAAGTTTGCCCCTTACTTTCATAGGTGTTGTTAAACCAGTCAATATCTGAGGTCACACCGGTTACCGTCACCATGCTCTTTGTGCTATTTTTAGCAATCGTATAGAGATCATCATATAATAATTGATACTCTTTGAGTGGCATCACACTCGTTGCGATATCTTCCTCCCTCATGTCACTCTCTGTCGCTTCCTCCGTAGTCATATCCAAGGTAGCGATCTGGGAATCCTTCTGAATCATATCCTCCGGCAGCATCTCTTCTTCTACTTCCGGAAAGGCAACCTGTGTGGGCTCTTCTTCCGGTAGCAGCCAATTACTGAATACCGGTTCCAATACTAAGAAAGTAAGGCAGGCAATCAATCCAAATACAACTGCCATGGAAGCCGTAATTATAGTTCTCCGAATCAATTTTTTACGATTAATCGGTCGGTCTTTGATCTTTTCTTTCATAAATTCAAATTCTTGATCTGCCAGCAATCCGTCTGTTTTGTTATCCACATCCTGTGTTTTTAAATCCTCTGTATCTGAAATACTGTCTTTATTATGGTTATTCATAGCTATAACCTTACTCCTTCCAACATGCGTTTACCATGTGATTCTTATTCAGTATAGCTAATTCCTACTATCTTGTAAAGGTTACTTTTTCATAGTATTATATCCTCATCTATGATATTATAAGAAACATAAGTGAATGAGTCATAAGGATGTGAAACATGAATGAAAAAGTATTAAGGGTATTGGAATACCCAAAGATAATCTCTATGTTATGTGAAGCTGCTTCTTCTGCACCGGGTAAAAAAATGTGTGCAGAATTGGTACCTTCTATTGACTTGGCTGAGATTACAACCGCACAGAATGAGACAGAAGATGCACTGATGCGCCTATTTCAAAAAGGAAGTGTCTCCTTTTCCGGTAATCAGGATGTGAAAGCGTATCTAAAATCTTTAGAGATAGGCAGTATCTTATCTGCCGCAGAGCTATTGCAAATCGCAGGTGTGTTAGAATGTACCAATCGAATCAAATCTTATAATCGCAAGGATCGTTCTGATGATGCAGCAAATACGATGGATTCCATTGATACTTATTGTGAGATGTTAGAACCGTTGACTCCGCTTTCCAATGAGATCCGCCGTTGTATCTTATCCGAAGAAGAGATCAGTGACGATGCTAGTTCCACACTCAGGCATATCCGCAGAAGCATGGTATTGGCCAATGATAAGATCCACACACAGTTAACCAATATGGTGAACTCCACTTATCGCACCTATCTGCAGGATGCTGTGATTACGATGCGTGACAACCGCTATTGTATTCCGGTCAAATCCGAATATAAGAATCAGGTATCGGGGATGGTGCATGACCAGTCGTCCACCGGCTCCACCCTCTTCATCGAACCGGCTGCCATCGTTAATTTGAACAATCAGTTAAAAGAACTTAGTCTGCAGGAGCATGCCGAGATTGAAGTGATACTGGCAAATCTTAGCGTTCAGACTGCAGAATTTACAGAACAGATTGCCCTAAATCAAACCACTTTAACAAAACTTGATTTCTTATTTGCAAAAGCAACTCTGGCTCTGAATCAAAATGCCACAAAACCAATCTTTCATGAAGATTGTTCTATTCGGATACGACAGGGGCGCCACCCTTTATTAAATAAGAAAAGTGTTGTACCTATCGATATTCATTTAGGTCAGGAATTTGATCTGCTCATTGTCACAGGTCCTAATACCGGTGGTAAGACCGTATCCCTAAAAACTGTCGGTTTATTTGCACTGATGGGACAATCCGGTCTGCACATACCGGCTCTTGATCGTTCTGAATTATCTGTATTTACAGAAGTGTATGCTGATATTGGTGATGAGCAAAGTATCGAACAGAGTTTAAGTACGTTTTCTTCCCATATGACCAATATTGTCTCTATTTTAAATACAGCAGATGCACATTCTCTGTGCTTATTTGATGAGCTGGGTGCCGGCACCGATCCTACGGAAGGTGCTGCCCTTGCGATTGCAGTCTTAAAGCATCTTCATGAACGTGGGATTCGCACCATGGCCACCACTCATTACAGCGAGCTCAAGATATTTGCATTATCAACTCCTCGTGTAGAGAATGCCTGTTGCGAATTTGATGTGGATTCGCTGCGTCCTACTTATCGTCTGCTCATCGGAGTGCCCGGTAAGAGCAACGCTTTCGCCATCTCATCAAAGCTGGGACTGTCCGATACCATTATTGCATCCGCACGGAAAGAAATCACTGCGGAAAAAGAGAGTTTTGAAGATGTGATATCCGATCTGGAGCACAGCCGTGTCATAATTGAAAAGGAACGTTCTGAGATCGCTTTGTATAAGACTGAGATTGAGGATCTCAAAACACAATTAACCAAGAAACAAGAACATCTGGAACAAACAAAAGACACTATCTTAAGAGAAGCAAAAGAACAGGCCAGGGACATCCTGCAGGATGCCAAAGATATCGCAGACGAAGCGATTCGCAACCTTCAAAAAAATGGTCATGCGGCATCCGTCATTGATATGGAACACACCAGACAGTCAGTGCGGGATAAGATATCCAAGACCAACCAGTCTCTAATGTTGAAGGGCTCTCCTAATAAACAGCCTTCGGCTAAACCTCTTTCTCTAAAGCTCGGAGATAGTGTTAAAATACTATCTATGGGATTAAAGGGTACTGTCAGTTCCCTCCCTGATGCACGCGGCAATCTATTTGTACAATGTGGCATTATCCGTTCACAGACCAATCTTAAGGATATCATATTAATGGAAGATGATGACATCACAGCTAAGAAAACGAGTTATTCTTCGGGTCACAAGAGTTTATCCAAATCTGCTTCCATGTCGATGGAAATAAATCTATTGGGTAATACGGTAGATGAAGCCATCGCAGCCTTAGATAAATACCTGGATGATGCTTATCTTTCCCATCTCCCCAGTGTACGCATCGTACATGGGAAGGGCACGGGGGCTTTACGCAATGCCGTGCATCAACATTTAAAAAGAAGTAAATATGTCAAGTCTTACCGCCTGGGTGCCTTCGGTGAAGGTGATGCAGGTGTCACAATCGCAGAATTTAAACAATGATCCGGCATCGGAAAGGATTGGATACTATTATGGTAAGTAAACAAAAAATATTAATTGTGGATGATGATAATAATATTGCAGAGCTTATTTCTCTCTATCTCACGAAAGAATGTTTTGAAACAATGATCGTCAACGACGGAGAATCTGCTCTTATGGCAGTAGATTCCTTTACGCCAAACCTCATTCTCTTAGATCTGATGCTTCCCGGTATCGATGGGTATCAGGTATGTCGGGAAGTGCGTATTAAGCACACCATTCCTATTATTATGTTATCCGCCAAAGGGGAAGTCTTTGATAAAGTATTGGGGTTGGAGCTGGGAGCAGATGATTATATTGAGAAACCTTTTGATTCCAAGGAGCTGGTTGCCAGAACGAAAGCTGTCCTAAGACGCTATAAACCGGTTGCCGCCGTCAATCCCAATCTGGACGTGAAGCTGGTCGAATATCCCGATCTTGTGATTAATCAAACCAATTATTCTGTTATGTATATGGGTAAATCCGTCGATATGCCGCCAAAGGAATTGGAACTGCTTTATTTTCTGGCTGCTTCGCCAAACCATGTCTTTACAAGAGAGCAGTTATTGGACCAGATATGGGGATATGAATATATCGGAGATACCCGTACTGTCGACGTACATATTAAAAGACTGCGTGAAAAGATCAATGACCATGAATCCTGGAAGATCTCAACCATCTGGGGCATTGGCTATAAGTTTGAATTAAGATAAGGACATCACATATTATGAAGAAAACGCTCTACACCAAATTCATACTGGCGTATATCATCTTTGCTTTCTTTGGTTTTGTTGTAGTGGCAACTTTTGTATCCAGCATGACCTACGAGCATCTGCGGCGCGAAAAAGCAGATGCACTTTATAAAGAAGCTACGTTAATTGCCAATACCTATGCCTCTGACCTCTATAACAATCAAGCTTCTTTAGATACCGTGCAGAAACAATTAGATGCACTAAGCACCTATCTTGCTTCCTCTATTTGGATTATTAATCCCTCCGGACGCGTGATTCTGGATACTTCACGTCCTGTCGATGTAGAAGATTCGGTGATTGTAGAGAACTTTGACTCCACCATTACCACAGGATCCTATTATATCGTAGGTGATTTCTTTGGTATGTTCAAAGAAGACGTCTTAAGTGTATTTGCTCCTATTACCTCGCATTTCGAGGTCAAAGGTTACGTGGTAATCCATACCTCGATTGATAGCTTGCGTAATTCTTCTAATAGTTTGTTGAATATCTCCTATATCATGCTCGTCATTCTATTTTTGCTTTCCCTGATTATCTTAATCTTTTTTACCGAAGTAGTCTATCTTCCTCTGCGCAAAATAACCATTGCCACAGAGCAGTATGCCGGTGGTAACATGCGTTACGACTTACAGGTAGACAGCGAAGATGAGATCGGTTATTTAGCAGCCTCTTTATCCTACATGGCCAGTGAAATAGCAAGGAGTGAAGATAATCAGAGGAAGATGGTAGCTAATGTCTCCCATGATTTTCGTTCTCCTTTGACTTCCATTCGCGGTTATCTGGAAGCGATGCTCGATGGTACGATTCCCCCGGAATCCAATGAAAAGTATATGAATATCGTCTTAAATGAAACGGAGCGGCTTACCAAACTAACTAATAATTTATTGTCTCTGAATAATCTGAATACTTCCGGCATGATGCTTGACCGAACTATCTTTGATATTAACACCGTTGTCAAAAATACTGTAATGTCATTTGAGGGAACCTGTAAAGAGAAGATGATTGCGATTGAATTGATTTTAACCGGTGAAGTGATGCCTGTAAATGCAGATATTATTAAGATTCAGCAAGTACTTTATAATCTCGTAGATAATGCCATCAAATTTAGCCACAGGGATTCATCCATCAAGATAGAGACCACCGAGAAACACAGCAAGATATTTGTCTCTGTCAAAGACAGTGGGATCGGGATTCCAAAGGATAGTCTTAAATTAATCTGGGATCGTTTCTATAAGACAGATTTGTCTCGTGGGAAAGATAAAAAAGGAACCGGACTCGGACTTTCTATTACCAAGGAAATCATACATGCTCATGGAGAAAATATCAATGTTGTCAGCACCGAAGGAGTTGGCACTGAATTCATCTTTTCTCTGCCTAAGGTAGAGCATGATGAGGATTAAATCTCATGGTTCATCCGGCTTACTTTCTGTAAGATACGGTAGAGCGGTCTGAATAAGACAAGTGCCAGTGTGAAATTACCGATGCAGTGTGCAATATCATATGGTATCCCTGATATCCAGTAAGTCATCCCTGCCTGATAACCGCTTAAGAAAAAATAAGGAATAGCAAACAAACCGCCAAACACAAGCCCATAAAATCCTGATAAGGTCGCCCAAAACATAGGCTCTGTGTGCTGTCTGCATAGATGCGTGATGAATGCCAGGATAGGCCACACATAAAGATACCCAAACCACCAGATACCGAACCCATATAAAAATCCTTCCATTAGAATAAATATAAAAATAGCATAGACCGCCTTGCGTTTAAAAAATAGTGTATACAAAATCACAAGTAAAGAAACCAGCTCTATATTGGGTAAAAAAGATAAAGAGACTTTGGCTGCCTCTATCGTAGCAACCATCATCCCTATCAGTGCAATGTCTTTACTGCCCAATCGTATAGGTAAATTCATACTTCTCTCCATCAACAATCGGCGTTGTATCTACTCCGGTTGTAACCATCTCACCACCATTCTTAGTCACACACCACCAGGATTGATTGGCATCATAATCTGCACTAACCCCATTGACCGCTGTGATATAGAGTCCGTAATCTCCCTCTTCTCCCTGAATCAACTTTTCCTGTTCCATAGCGCCTCGTAAGAATTCTTCTTTGGTCTTAATCGCAAAGGTATCCAACGTCTTATCTTCATACACTACCTCTACGGTAATTGTTTTACTACTGCGATTCCCTTTTGGCATAAAGTTTACATATACAATACTCATTACCGCAATCAATACTGCCAGCAGAAGTACACTCAGCATAATCTTTTTCTTAGAACTCATTTTTATTCCTACTCTTCTTTCCAATGCAAGCGATGTAATTCGCCCTGCATCTGCATCTGTGAAAATTGATTCTGTCTTAGTGCTTCATATAAAACAATGGACACAGAATTTGATAGATTCAAAGAACGAATCTTATCTAACATCGGGATCCGAACACAATGTTCCTCATGTTCTATCAGAATCTCTTCCGGTATGCCCGCACTTTCTTTTCCAAACATCAGATAGTCATCCTGATCATAGGACACTTCCGTATAGACCTGTTTGGCTTTGGTCGATGCCATCCATATTCTGGCGTGTGGATTCTTCTCCATAAAATCTTGAAAATTAACATAACGCATGACATCCAGATGTTCCCAGTAATCCATGCCCGCTCGCTTAATCTCTTTTTCATTTAAACGGAATCCAAGCGGTTCAATTAGATGGAGCTTCGTATCCGTTGCTACACAAGTACGTCCGATATTCCCTGTATTGGCAGGAATCTCAGGCTGAAATAATACTACATTAAACATAACCTATCTCTTTTCTATTGGTTGTTTTTAGCTTCCTCGCGCAGTCTTAAGATAAAACGTTCCAGTCTGCCAATGGCAATCTTGAGATTTTCCAGGGAATAAGCATAGGAAATACGTAGGAACCCTTCCCCGCAATCACCAAAAGCTGTTCCGGGAACTACTGCAACCTTCTCTTCCTGTAAGAATCTTGTTGCAAATTCATCAGAAGTCATACCAAATTCTCTAATGCACGGAAACACGTAAAAAGCTCCAAACGGTTCAAAACACTCCAGCTGTAATTCTTTAAATACATGCACCAGATAGCGTCTTCTTTGATTGTATGCCTCCCGCATCTCAACAACGTCTTCGTCCCCGTTCTTCAATGCTTCCACTGCTGCATACTGGCTGGTCGTAGGTGCACACATAATCGCAAACTGATGTATCTTAATCATCTGTTCAATAATCGCTTTAGGTCCACAAGCATAACCAAGCCTCCACCCTGTCATCGCATAGGATTTAGAGAATCCATTAATCACAATGGTTCTCTCTTTCATACCGGAAATAGATGCAATCGACACATGGTTGTCCGTATAAGATAATTCCGAATAGATTTCATCGGATATCACAAAGATGTCCCGTTCTATAATCACTTTGGCGATTGCTTCCAGATCTGCTCGTTCCATAATGGCTCCGGTTGGATTATTGGGATATGGTAAAATCAGAACTTTAGTCTTATCCGTAATCGCCGCTTCTAATTCTTGTGGTGTTAAACGAAACTCATTCTCTTGTTTTAATTCAATGATGACAGGTATCCCACCTGCTAACACAGTACATGGCTCATAAGACACATAGCTTGGCTGCGGAATCAGGACTTCATCCCCTGCATCCAACATAGCACGTAGCCCAATATCGATTGCCTCAGAGCCTCCCACTGTTACGATTACTTCATCATCATAATGATATTCTAATCCATATCTTCTTTTTAAATAATGGCATATCTCTACTTTTAGCTCTTTTAAACCTGCATTGGAGGTATAGAAGGTCCGTCCTTTCTCCAGAGAGTACATCCCTTCATCTCTAATATGCCACGGTGTATCAAAATCCGGTTCTCCAACGCCTAAGGAGATAGCATCTTTCATCTCGCTCACGATGTCAAAGAACTTCCTGATACCCGATGGTTTAATCCCTACGACTTTTTCTCCCAGTGGATTTCTCATGGCGTTATCTGCATCCTTTCGTCAACATTCTTTTTATCCAAGATAGTACCGTGATCCTTATATTTCTTTAACACAAAATGGGTTGCGGTACTAAGAACCGATTCTTGTGTGGATAACTTATCTGACACAAATCCTGCTACTTCTTTGAGTGTCTTTCCTTCTAAGATCACTAACAGATCATAACCGCCTGAGATTAAGTAGACCGCACGTACCTCCGGATATTTATAGATTCTTTCTGCAATGGCATCAAACCCATGACCACGCTGTGGGGTAACACGCACTTCGATCAATGCTGTTATCTTCTCTATACTGGTCTTTTCCCAATTAATCAAGGTATGATAGCCACAGATCACACCCTCTGCTTCCATAGCAGCCATTTCATTGACAATATCGACTTCTTCAACGCCGAGTATAATCGCAAGCTCTTTCACATCTACGCGGCTATTCTTCTCGATAACCAATAATATCTTCTCTCTCATGTTATTCTGTCTCCTGTCTGTTTTGATATATCTTATATAATTCATCTGATTTAGGTGGTTCTAAAAATCTTCGTTCCTCTCCATTCATGACGACTCTGTCATGACTATCCGTAATCTTACCAATCACTGCTGCTGTTATCCCTTCCAACGCAAGGGATCTTACCAAGTCATAGCCATGATCCGTCACCATCAATAAAGAGCCACTTGAAATAAGTCCATATGGATTCACATCGAAGTAATCACATACTTCTACGGTCTCCTGCCTAATCGGTAACTTAGCTAAGTCAATCTCCAGTCCAACATTAGAACTCTCTGCAATCTCCCATAAGGCACCATAGATACCGCCTTCTGTAACATCATGCATCGCACTAACGCCGGACTTAACGGCAGTAGCCGCCTCGGGAACGATCGACAGCAGTTTGTCAAATTCTTGTGCCGTTTGAATTAAATGCTGCGGATATTTGGTTAACAGCTCTTCTTCTTTTTCTTTCGCAATGATAGAGGTACCTTCCAGTCCAATCCATTTACTGACTACGATATCCTGACCGGGATGAGCTCCCTTAGTTGTGACATAGCTGTCACGTTTTGCTTTTCCCACACCTGTTACGGTAACAATGGGTTGATTAACCGCCCTCGTTACTTCTGTATGTCCTCCGATAATCTGTATATGGAGGCTGTCGCAGGTCTCTTCTATCTCCTGCATCATCTTCTTTAAATCGGCTTCCTCTGTCTCTTCCGGTAATAATACAGAGAGCATAAGACCGATAGGTTCTGCCCCTGCGGAAGCTAAATCATTGGTGGTAATCAATACCGCCAGTCTGCCGATATCTTTCGTTGTCCCGGTAATCGGATCGGTTGACAAGACAAAGACTTCATTATCTGCGAGTGCCAAAATGGCGCAGTCTTCACCTACGCCTGCGCCAATTAATATCTCTTCTCTTTTTGTCTTTATCTGCGTTAAAATAGATCGTTTCAAAACACTCTCTGATACTTTTCCTATCTCCATAACATACTCCCTACTGTACCGCCGGTATCACTGGATTCTGTAACGGTGCACTCTCTGCTGCAGAATCAATATCCGCCTGAGTCGGCGCACTCGCTGGCGGTGCTGTCTGTGATGCTTTATATGCACCGACCAGAGCTTTTACCTGATCAATACTGCCGGTTGCAATCGCCGCCTGCATCGCTGCAGTCACGCTTGGATCTGCGGAAGCGATTCCAACGGTAGCTGTCCTTGGAGACAGTTGATAGGTACTCTTGTTGAATTCCGTTCTGCTAACTTCCTGCCCATCCTCACTGACTATTTTCCATAACTTAGCTACATATCCAATATGTGCAGACTGAACACTGAGTGTACCAACAGGAGCTCCTGCATCTGCTACGATATTCTCGCCCTTTGGCTCTATTTTCTCGATCACTTCACTCTCAAAATCCACTTTACGAGTGGCCGGTCTCGTCTCTACCCCATAAACTGTAAAAGTCAGATCCTTATCTGAGTTAGCATAACCTTCTATATAAATAGGGTATTGTGTTGTATTCTTAAATTTAAAATCTTTAGAGGTACCGGAAATAGCGGCATCCGAGGAAGGGTCTACGTAGGAGACAATCATCGAATGGTTATATCGTTCTATCACTTCCAGTTCTGCACGAATCACGGCATTGTAGAGTGTTGTAGATACCTGACAGATACCTCCGCCCAGACTATCGACCACTTTACCTTGCAGATAAGAGCCTGCCAGATAATATCCGTTTTCTTCTGAAAAAGGGCTGACTTCTTCATAGGTAGAAAAAGTATCTCCCGGATATAAAGTTGTTCCATCAATCAGATGACATCCGTTCGTTACATTCTTACTTCTGGAAGATCCCGAAGTACGAAAACTCGTTGTAAAGGTTCCTAAAACATCCTTTACCTGCTTCAGTTCTTCTTCTGTTCCTCGTGGCTGTGCAACTTTAGTAATTAAATCTATCGCACAGGCTGCATGATTCCACTCTGTATTCAGATACTGATAAATCGCATCCGTAGAAGCCGCAACATCTATTTGATATCCTGTCTGACCGGGTTCTACACGAAAAGCTCCATTCTCCCTTTTGAGAGTGGCATCCTTTGCTCCTATATTAAATTGACTGCATCTATCTGTAATCATTTGGCTGATGGCATTCTTATCAATATCAAACACAAGAGAAAAGACTTTATTCTCATGTTCTAAGTCCTTCTTTGCCTTATATCTTTGAATCACATTACCACTCTTACCATATTCGGCTGCAGATTGTGCAACCTCTGTATTTTTCCATGTCAAACCCAAATCACCTGCTGTGATGGATAGCTGATTCTCATCTGTAGCATTCAAGGTGATGATCTCGCCTTGCAGGGATGTAACATACTCCTGTACTCTGGCCGTGGCTTCCGATACCGTCATCCCCGATACATCGATATCTTCCACATAGACACCCTGCTGAATGGTATCACTACTCTTGGCCTCCGCCTGTACCGAGAGTCCTACGGACATCACAGCACACAGAAACAAGACAGAAAAGAACCCTGTTTTGATGATTACTCTTATCTTTTTCACACCTACACTCCTTCGTGCTGCGCACGATACAACATACAGAAACGATCCATAATCTCTAAAATAGAGACTATACTTTTATGTACAAATCACTTATACTATAAAAGAAACTACGGTTGGTATTACCATTGCCAGCACCAGTATAATAATGATGACCGATGATATGATTTGTTTTGTCTTCTTATGATTCATATTAAACATAGCAGTCTCCACACCTTTCTTAATACCATACACTCCTATAAGCATAGCCATTATGCATGCCTACTGAAAGGATATTATATATGAAATTCCCTCTTTTTGCAAGTTTTATTGTTTTTATCATTTGGCTGACTTATGAACTGCATAAACACAGTCGTATCGATGAATCCTATGACCAGGCATTCTGGGATCGGGAAGCCTTAGCCAATGCCACCCGGAAAAAATCCTTAGATGCACTGTCTTATATTACGATTCCTTTAGAACAGCTTCCTATGGAACTGTGTACAGAAGAGGAAGAGATACAGGATATCCACAAGACCTTGCTGCGCCTATCTAAAGCAACGATTGTCAACCTGACCGGATTCACAAACACAGAACTCAAATTACAATATGGTGCTCCTAATATTAATCGTTTGACCGAATATGATCAGAACTATACTCTGCTTGTACGTACTTTGCAAAAGTGGGCATCCTATTTATACCAAAAGAACTATCTCGTAGAAGCCAAAGCGATTCTTGAATTTGCTGTTTCAACCAAAACAGATGTCAGTTCTTCCTATAAGTTACTGGCAGATATCTATCTGGCAGAAGGCTCTTTTGAGAAAATCTCCGATTTAATCTCGATTGCTTCTACGTTAAATTCTGCCATGAAAAATACTATCGTCCATACTTTGCAAGAATTTGATCTGTGTAGCGACTCGCTTCATTCCTCGTAAGCTTCTCAACATCCCATGCTATTGTTATTCTATGCTCTTTTAGCAATTCATATAACCTTTTTTTCTGCTGTTTGGTAATAGGGCCTTCTTTCTTGACCTGGTAGCGCAGCGGAATCGCCTGGAACTCTATATTGTCTGCTGTCTCTTCCTTATAATAATGTGCACATAACAACTGATACAGCAAATGTGTTGCCGTGGCATCCTCTAATGCCCTGTGTTCTCTAAGTTCAATCCCATAATACCGACACAGGCAGCCTAGATTTCTACTCTCCAGATTGGCAAGGTAACGTCTGGCAATACGCAGCGTATCGATACCTGTTGTCTCAAATCCTCTTGATTGATTTACCGCCGCTCTTTTTACAAAGGAATAATCAAATAAGATGCTATGCCCCAATAAGGGATTGGAACCGATAAAATCAAGCAATTCCGGTATCATCTGCGTGGGTTCTTTGGCTCCTTCTACTTGCTCCTGTGTGATCCCGGTCAGTGCAATGATCGTTTCATCCAAAGGCCTGCCCGGATTCACAAAAGTGGCATAGGTGTCAGTAATGCATCCCTGTACTACTTTGACTGCTCCCACTTCTATAATCTTATCCGTCTTAGGATTTAACCCTGTTGTCTCCAAATCCAGCGAAACATAAGTATCTATCATGTTGTTTTCTCCGTCCTATGTTTGCAGACCGGATTCAAAAAACACACGTCGCATTTTGGATTTCTTGCCACACATATCTCTCGACCCAAACGAATAATCTGAATATTGTATAGGATCCAATGGTCTTTGGGTAATACCTTCATCAATTCATATTCTACCTTAGTCGGATCATCTCCTTTTGTTAAACCCAGCTTCTTAGAGATCCGCAGCACATGGGTATCTACCACAACACTGGGTTCCTTAAATATATTACCTCTGATAACATTAGCTGTCTTACGCCCGACTCCGGCCAGTGCAGTCAGTTCTTCCATTGAACTTGGCACTTCTCCATGATACCTTACCGACAGTTCTTTACAGCAGGCGATAATATTCTTTGCCTTATTATGATAGAATCCCGTGGAATGAATATCCTGTTCCAATTCCTGCAGATTTGCATTTGCAAATTCATCTACACTGCGATACTTCCGAAATAGATCCTCCGTAACAATATTCACACGAGCATCTGTGCACTGTGCACTTAGCATTGTCGCAATCAAAAGCTGCCATGCATTATCATGATTTAGGTAACATCTGTATTCTGTTCCGTAGTGTTCCTCTAAAAGTGCCAGTACTTCCTTGGTATGTTTATTCATCCTTGTTCATCCTCTATATAAGTTATCGTTGCCTGATGGGTCAAAGCATCCCTGTTTCGATAGTCAAATAACAGATATTGTTCTTTCGAAAGCCTGTTATAGACACGCTGCGTTCCTGATGCCCACAGTGGATAGGCGATTGCCTCCATATGCGTCATCTTACTCATCTGTTTGGCATCGTATTCCTCATATCCCGCCAAATAAGTTCGGTTCTTCTCTTCTCGTTCGTAAAAATCTCTTAGCTGCTCTTTCCCAACTGTGTTCTCCATGGAAAAAGAAGGTCTGCTCTTTAGATTCTCACGTAGATAGCAATCATGCGTTAAAAGTTCTCTATATACATCACCATGTTTGCTATCGATTTCCAGTGCAAACTGCTGCAGCACTTCATATCGATATACTCTTGATGGGCTCTGATTAAAATAGCCTTTTTGTTCATAAAAATCTGCCAGCGCCTCATAAAAAGCAAATGGGCTCTGAAATAATTGCTCTAACGCCGGTAAAGTGGTCGTAAATTGATTACTGTTATAGTATAATTCCAACATCTCTTCCACTGCCTTAAGTCTGATGACATCCTCATAAGAAAGCCACTTAGAGTATAGCACTTCATAAGGCGGTCTGTCAGTGTATTGTATCCCATATTTCTCCGCTTGTTCCTGCATCTGGGAACCTTTTAGTATCTTCAAAAATCCCAATTGCAATTGCTGTGGACGCATGGCGTATACTTCATTGAAGGAATTGGCAAAGCTGTCATAATCTTCATACGGTAAGCCCGCGATTAAATCTAAATGGATATGAATATTCTCTCCACTCTTGATCTGCTCTACCACCTTTTTTAAGGCTTCAAATTGTACATAACGATGAATTTCCTTTAAAGTCACAGCATTGGTAGACTGCACCCCTATTTCCAACTGGACGAAACCCGGTCTCAAGGAATGCAATAGTGCGATCTCTTCTTCATTCATAATATCCGCTGATATCTCAAAGTGAAAATTAGTGACACCGTTGTCATGTTCCTTTAGATATCTCCAGATTGCCATCGCATGTGCGTGATTACAATTAAATGTTCTATCTACAAACTTCACTTGAGAAACCATGCTGTCCAGGAAAAATTGTAATTCTTGTTTTACGATCTCAATATCTCTTAAACGAACCGTTTTATCAATCGAAGACAGGCAATAGCTGCAGCGGAAAGGACAGCCTCGACTGGATTCATAGTAGATAATCTTATGGTCAAATTCATCGAGATCATGATACAGAAAAGGCAAATCGTCCATATTGGTAAGCTCTCTCGGTGCGTTGATACCGGCCCTCGTTATAATCCCGGATATTTTCGGCAAAGAACCCTTTCCATCTACATAATATCCCATGAGTTCTAAAAAAGTGTTCTCTCCTTCTCCTATCATAATACCTTCTAGCTGTGGCAGCTTCCGCATCGTTGTCACAGCATCATAGGAGACCTCGGGACCACCTAACCATATGGGAACCTCCGGTAAAAGCTTATGGAGTTCAACAATCAATTCCTGTATCATATCCCAATTCCAGATATAACAAGAAAAAGCCAGCATGGTTGGCTTCTTCTTATAAATATCCGCAAGGATATGTTCAGTTTGATTGTTAATCGTATATTCGGCAATCTCAATATGGGATTCGTATTGTGCAGCAAATGCTTTTAAACTATACAGTGCCGGATTGGAATGAATATATTTTGCATTGACCGCTACGAGCAGGAACTTAGTCATTGGCTGTAATTCCTTTACAGAACTTATCAAATGCTGCTTGTCCTTCCGGCGTCTGTTTATAGACTCCTGCGTCTTCTAATACATGCATAAATACGATCCCTATCTCCTGATGTAAGATATCCATAATATTATCTTTGGAGATATCCGTATACTGCGGTAAAAATTCTTCTACCCAGTCAGCATGTTTGGCGATCTCTTCCTGTGCCCTGATATCCTGTTGGGTAAGAATCGCTTGTGCAAGTAACTCCATCTCTGTTTTTAATCTGGCCGGTAAGATAGCCAGTCCCATAACTTCAATCAGACCGATATTCTCTTTTTTAATATGGTGCAGGTTCGCATGAGGATGATACAATCCCATGGGATGTTCCTCTGTGGTTATATTGTTGCGCAATGCCAGATCAAGTTCAAAATAATCGCCTCGCTTACGGGCAATCGGTGTAATCGTATTGTGTGGTTCTCCCTCTGTCGTAGCATAGATAAATGCCGCTTCATCCGTATATTTGCGCCACTGAGATAAGATACGATCTGCAAGAGCTATGATTCTATCGGTATCCTTCGCTCTTAATCGGATGACTGAGATAGGCCATTTTACCACACCTGCTTCTACATCTTCAAATCCTTGTACCGTAAACGCTCTATCCACCGGAGCTTTTGCCATCGTAAATTCATAGTTTCCACCCTGAAAATGGTCGTGGCTCAAAATAGAACCGCCTACAATCGGAAGGTCTGCATTGGAGCCTACAAAATAATGTGGAAATTGTCTTACAAAATCAAATAATTTGCAAAATGTAGCATGTTCAATCTTCATCGGCACATGTTCCGAGTTAAACACAATGCAATGTTCATTATAGTAAACATAAGGAGAATATTGGAATCCCCACTCACTTCCATGAATCGTGACCGGAATAATCCTGTGATTTTGTCTTGCCGGATGGTTAACACGTCCTGCATATCCTACATTCTCCATACATAGCAGGCATTTGGGATAACTGCTTTGCTTCGCATTTTTTGCTGCGGCAATCGCTTTGGGATCTTTCTCCGGTTTTGATAAATTGACTGTGATATCTAAGGTGCCGTAAGGGGTCTCGGTAATCCATTTAAGATCCTTTGCAATCCGGTAACGTCTGATATAGTCACTATCCATGCTCAGTTTATAATAATAATCTGTTGCTTCTTTGGGTGAATGGTTCCGATATAAATCACTGAACTTATGCACAATCTCACTTGGTCTTGGCATCAGCAGACTCATAATCCTGGTGTCGAACAAATCGCGATATACAACGCTATTCTCCTGTATCATACCTTGTTCATAGGCATAATCAAGCATTCCGGCCAGTAGGGATTCTAATTCATCCTCTTCGCAAGTGACATGTGCGTCACTTTTCTTAAAATCATCCAGCCCAAACAGCTCCAGCAGTTCATTAATGGCATAGATCTCGTCTTCTTTCTCCAGCAATCCCGAACGTAACCCATAGGCTACTAACTTCTCAATGTCCTCTGTAATCATGTCTATCTCCTTGCTCCCTTTCGCTTCTTATCGCTTCTTATCGCCTCTTATCGCCTCTTATCGCTTCTTATCACTTCTTATCAGCTTATCTCTTATAATATAATAGGTCCGTCTCCTATCTCCACAGCATAAAAATCTGCCGCATACCCGATTTTATTGCGGTAAGCTTCTCCTACCTGTGTGATAAATTCTTCTATCCGGTTATCCTTAACGATGCTTACTGTACATCCTCCAAAACCTGCACCTGTCATTCTGGAACCGATTACTCCGTCTATCTTCCATGCTTCCTCTACTAAAGTATCCAGTTCTATTCCCGTCACTTCATAATCATCTCGTAACGATACATGCGAAGCATTCATTAACTGCCCAAACAAAACCAAATCATCTTTACGTAGTGCTTCGACTGCCTGCATCGTTCTACGATTTTCATAGACAGCATGTCTGGCTCTCTTCACTCGTGTGTCATCCTGAATCGCAGCTTTAACCTGTTCGAATTGCTCTTCCGTTAAATCACCCAAGGTATTGATACCAACTGCAGTCTGGATCTCTTCTAATGCTTTCTCGCATTCTTCACGACGTTCATTATACTTAGAATCCCCTAATCCTCGTTTCTTATTGCTGCATGCAATGACAATCTTTGCTCCCCGTAGGTGAATCGGTGCATACTGGTATGACAAATCCGCAGTATCCAAAAAAATAGCATGATCTTTTTTCCCCATGGCAATCGCAAACTGATCCATGATTCCACAGTTTACTCCATTAAATTTATTTTCTGAAAACTGTCCTATCAGTGCTAAATCCTGATTCGTTACCTGAATATCAAATAAATCTCTTAAGATAGATCCTGTCAGTACCTCTACCGATGCAGACGATGATAATCCCGATCCATTGGGAATATTACCGTACAACAAAATGTCCATACCATAAGGAATCTTATAGCCTTTCTCCAAAAAAGCCCATATAACACCTTTGGGATAATTGGTCCAATCCGCTTCCGGTTCCGGTTTTAATCCATCTATACTCGATGTAATAATACCCAGTTCTTCAAAATTCATAGAGTAAAAACGTAACACATGATCTGCTCTTTTCCTTGCGACTGCATAGGTCCCAATCGTTAAAGCACATGGGAAAACATGTCCTCCATTATAATCTGTATGTTCTCCGATGAGGTTCACACGCCCCGGTGCAAAATACACCTTGGTATCCTGTGTGTCTGAAAATATCTGTTGAAAAGTATCCAGTACCAACTGTTTCAAATCTGAGTTTTTTTCTAATTCCTGCATTCTGCATATCCTCCATCTGCTAATATTTCAAATCTATCTTTAACAAGCTCTAAACAATGTAACATCTGTGGAGAAAAAATACCACATTCTCCATTCAAAATCATCTGATATGCTTTTTCTTTGTCATAGGCCTGTTTATATACCCGCTTACTAACCAATGCATCATACACATCCGCAACGGACACAATCTGTGCTGCAATCGGTATCTCATCACCCGATAGCTTGTCGGGGTATCCCTGCCCATCATATCGTTCATGATGATAGCGGCAGATTGCATAGCTATAATCCATATATCTCTTATTCTGTATCTTGAGGATCGCTTTAATAATCTCGCATCCTTTGGTCGTATGTGACTTCATGATCTCAAATTCATCTGTAGTCAATTTAGCCGGTTTTAGCAGAATCTGATCAGGAATCACAATCTTCCCGATGTCGTGCATCGCAGAGGCTTCTGAGATGACCGATACCTTTTCTTCGGTTAGCTTATATTGCGGATAGGTCTTTGAGACACAAGCTGCCAGTATCTTAGTCAATCCCTTAATACGCTTAATATGCTCTCCCGATTCCATATTTCTGAATTCTACGATCGTACTCATCGTATCGATGATACGTGTATTTGTCTCCCTCAACTGCTTGGACTGTGCCTGCAATACTTTGGTCTGTTCTCTAACCATGTGTTCCAGACGATCCTGATAATGGTAGAGATCAATCGTATTTTGTACCCTTTTTTGAACCACATAGGAGTTAAAAGGCTTAACAATAACATCCGGCACTCCATATTCATAGCCTTTTATCTCTGCATCTGCGGAGGTATCTCCCGTAATCAGAATAACCGGAATATGAGATAGGATCTCGCGCTTCTTAAGTATCTCCAACACTTGAAATCCGTCCATATTGGGCATAATAATATCAAGCAATACCATAACAAGCGAATCTCCCAACCGTTCTATCTGTGCCAGTGCTTCTTTGCCATCTACTGCCTCAACAATGGTATATTTATCCTGAAATATCTCTTTTAGTAAAATACGATTTGTTTCCTCATCATCTACCACTAAAATTATCTTATCACTCATCCCATTATCCTCAACCGTTCAATTACTTCAATTACGATCTCATACGCTTCCTCTACCGGTGCTTGTCTCTCCTTAGCCGCCTCTACATTCCCCATCCTTAGAGCTTCTACATAGGGACCTAAAGCCTGATACAGCCGCACAAGTGACAGATTACCTGCGACTCCTTTGAGTGTATGTGCCAATGAAAATGCTTCCCTTTCAGCTCTATCTGAACTATCTGATATACACATCACTTCCATTAATGATGCATAACTCTTATCTTGAGGAAATTTTAATAAGAACTTCAGATACAGTGTTTCGTTGCCAAGGAATCTATTCAATGCTTCCTTTGTATCAATCCCTGCTTGCTGCAATAATGATTCTGTCTCATTTGTCATAGTACTGTCCTTTTGCCTTTGTCGGTTGCCCCTTTGCAGTGCCTCATTGCAATGCTTCATTTCCCTGCTAACATTTTACTACAAATAAGCTTTTTATGCTATTCTTTTTCTTTTAATTTCAGAAAACCCCTTGACATTACTATTATTATAGATATTATAATAATATGTATATTAAACAGATAAGGGAGGTCGTCTATGAAGCAGAACATCAGTAATACCGCACAGATCAAAACCAACAACAAGGATTTAATCAAACGCGCTCTGATAAAGTTAGAGCAGGGTACTAAAATCATGGTCGCAAAAGAAACCGGACTCAGTGTTGCAACCTGTAATTCTTTATTGAATGAGTTATCTGCATCAGAGGAGATCATAGAAACACCTACCCAGAATAAACAAGCAGGAGCAGGACGCCCTTCTAAGACTTATCATGTCAACGAGCGTTTTCATTTAATTTGTTGTCTTAGTTTCCATAGCGAGAGAACCGGAAAATATTTGCGTTACTCAATTGTTGATTTACTGGGAAAAGCAATCGAAGAGAATACTTTATTTCCAACTGAATTAGGCTATTTCCAAATACAAGAAGTGCTGCAAACCTTATTGGATAAGTATCCACGGATTGCTGTCATTAGCATCGGCATTCCGGGCATCGTGAATAAAGACTCTTTCATTGAAAGTTGTGATATTGAAGAATTAAAGGGGTTAAATTTAGCCTCCTATATCAAAGATGATTACGGAGTGCCTGTCATCCTCGACAACGATATGAACCTAATTGCATATGGACTCTATCAACAGAAACATTATAAAACACAAAGAAGTGTGGTTGCAATATCATTTTTTGAAAATATCTGTTCCGGAGCCGGCATCGTAATTAATGGTGAAGTTATCCGTGGACGCAGTAATTTCGCAGGAGAAGTCTCTTATCTTCCATTGCAGCCTGAAAATAGTAAGCGCATCAAGCTGCCTCTTGCCAAGATGGAAAATGCTGAAATTATAGCCAGAACCGTTTGTGCCTTCATTACGATTTTAAATCCGGATATTATAATGTTGACCGGAAACAGTATCAGTATCAACATTATGAACTCTATCTCTGAGCATTGTACGAGGTTAATACCCGAACACCACATGCCTGAGCTTACTTATGCACAGATTACAGATTCCTACTACCTGTCCGGGTTAAGCGAAAAAGCACTACACTTTATTCACCAAAAGGAGCTACTATGACTACTTTATTAATCCTAATCTACGTTGCATTTATCAGTCTTGGTCTACCCGATTCTTTGCTTGGATCAGCTTGGCCTATGATACATACCGATTTGTCGATCCCTGTATCCTTCGCCGGTCTTATCTCTATGACCATCACCTGTGGCACTATTCTGTCCAGTCTCAATAGTGACCGCTTAATCCGTCGCTTTGGCACAGGCCCCGTTACCTGTATCAGTGTATTTATGACTGCTGCTGCTCTGTTGGGATTCTACTTTTCTCCGCACTTATTATGGTTTCTTATCCTTGCTGTTCCTCTGGGACTGGGCGCGGGTGCTATTGATTCTGCCCTCAATAACTTTGTTGCCCTACATTACAAAGCGAGTCATATGAACTGGCTGCATTGTTTCTGGGGCGTCGGTGCGACTGCAGGTCCTATGATCATGGCTCTCTTTTTGACAAAGGCTCAGGGATGGAGAAACGGTTATTTAACGATCAGCATCATTCAATTTGCCTTAGTTGCACTGCTGTTATTATCTCTTCCTCTCTGGAAGCGATGTGAGACTCCCGCGGAATCAGACAGTAAAACACGCCACATCGTAAAAACGAGCGAAGTGCTCCGGATGCGTGGTGCTAAACCGGCGCTTATCTCATTTTTTTGCTATTGTGCCGTAGAAGCCACCACCGGTCTTTGGGGCAGCACCTATCTCGTACAGGTTCATGGTTTGTCTGCCAAGACTGCCGCTTCATGGATTGCCCTATATTATCTCGGGATCACAATAGGACGATTATTAGCCGGATTCCTCTCTATGCGTTTATCCAATAAACAGTTGATTCGACTGGGGCAGGGAATCTGCATCATGGGCTGCCTGACTCTCTTCCTAGGTGGGTTTCTATCTCTGCAATTAGTAGGCTTACTTCTAATCGGTCTGGGTTGTGCTCCCATCTTTCCGGCGATGCTGCATGAGACACCCCGTAGATTCGGCAAGGAAGTATCACAGAGCATAATGGGGATTCAGATGGCATTTGCTTACATCGGCAGCACCTGTATGCCTCCGCTATTTGGATTTCTTGCTAAAGTAATTCATTTCCAGGCATTGCCTTATTATCTCATTGCGATCGTTCTATTGATGGTAGTGACTTCGGAACGTGTCAATAGGATGTATTGATTCCCTATGTCCGTTTCTGCATTATTTTTGCAAAGATAACGCCCGCCAGCGTGGATATTAACGTTGCTATGATCGCAGGGGCTACAATTCCTGCAGGATTCACACTTCCGTACTGACTTCTGTAAGCAATCATGTTTATGGGAATGAGTTGCAGCGAAGAAATATTAAGAATTAAAAAGGTACACATCTCCTGACTGGCGGTGTGTACCTTCTTTTGTCCATTTTGTTCTATGTTTAATTTACTCAGTTCTTCCATTGCCTTAAGTCCAGGTGGCGTAGCCGCCCATCCAAGTCCTAAAATATTGGCTACGATATTTGTGGAAATATATTCTCTTGCTTTATGATCTTTTGGGATATTGGGGAACATGTAAGAGATAAATGGTTGAATCAGTTTCGTCATCTTACGAATTACACCGGTATCCTGTGCGATCTCCATCAATCCCATCCATAAAGACATGACTCCTGCCATGGTAATACATAAAGATACTGCCTCTTTTGCGGAATCTATCGCTGCATTGCTGATTTCTGCCATATGACCTGTAAAAGAACCATAGAGGATTCCTATAATAATCATACCCGCCCATATATAATTCAGCATAAAGTACCTCCCCATAAGGTCTTTGACTTATCTTATTTATATGCGGTAAGAAACAACAGTATGATTATCTCCGGTTTATATCAATGTGTGCTGTCTCTTCTAATATAACATTGTTCTCATTTTTCATTCCATCTACATTCTATATTAAGCACAGATGTCGGCATACCTATAAACTGAACATCAAATTTTAAGCTTGGTTCTACTGTTGTTGATGCATTATGAATTCTAAAGCTTAACTGCCATCCATTATCAAGATACATCTCCACTGTATTTTCACTATTAGGCTTAAATTCTAATGCCACCAGTCTTGTCGGTAATTCAACAACAGGAACTGTAATCGCTGATACCTTGACCTCGCTTGGTTTATTTAATGTTCCATGCATATTGAATGTATGGATAAGTGTTAATCTTTTACTATCTTTACTTACAATTTTGTAATAGTCTTCTATTCCAATGAGATACTCTATCATTTTTCTTGGCATAGCATCGTTTTCGGAATATGCTCTTTTCACTTCACTAATGAATGCTTGCAATAATGGGATATAAACACTTTCATTTTTATCAGCAATAGCTGACCATTTTGTTTTCTTATGCTTTTCTTCTTTAAGCATATTAAATATCGGAGTAACATTTGCCCAATATTCTTCACTGCATGGCATATGAAACCATTCTTGTCCAAAATCTAATTTATGACTTAATCTACTATGCTTAACAGCATCATGATTGTGTTTAATACTTAAGCCTATTTCCCAATCAATATTATCTCTTCTAATGACAATATCTCTTACATCTCCATCTACTCCTTTCCCATCTTGCTGTAATTCCAAAAGAAGTTCCTCGCCATCATTTTCTGACATTCTTGGTTCCATCTCTAATACCGCATCAATAGCTGAACTAGCTGACACAAGAAATGTTTCTTGCATTTCTTCATCCATTGCTGACCATGCACGTTTGTTAGCCTCTAAGCTTGAATTTTCAACAATATGTGTCTTTCTCATTTCATGAAGTGCCTTATATAATGTTTTTATCCATGCATATTCATATGCCCTGCCCTGATCATTACTTTTTGCACTCATCTTTTTATCATTATCCTCCTTTGCATCTAATACTTCGTCATCAACCACAACTAAATCTCCATTACCTTCTAAATATTTTTTAATTGCAGACGCAATTTCATATGCCAAATTAACCGGAACTGCATTACCAATCATTTTATAAGCTGTATTTGTATCATTATATAAAAACTTAAAATCATCCGGGAAACCTTGTACCCTTGCGACTTCTCTTATCGTCATTCTTCTATAAAGTTCTTCTTTTCCTTCAACAAAACGACAATCATTAGTATCCACTTTTACCATTTTAGGTGCTTGTGGATGTAACTGACACTGTCTTCCAGATGCTTGAACTGTAAACGCCTGTTCATCCCATGATTTAACTCTATTTCTGCTCATAAAAATTGGCGAATATGCTCCTGTAAAATATTCATTATTATTAATTGCCTCTGGATTATGATGATTTTTAGGTCCTGAGGGAACTGCCGTATCCTTTAAATCCCAGATAATATCTCTTAAAGTAATTTTCTTAGAAGCTTCTTTTGTTATTCCCTTTGGGAAACCAAATTCTATATTTAAATCATTTCTAAACCCAATATAGAAAACTCTTTTTCTTTCTTCCGCAACACCGTAATCTTTTGCATTTACAAGTGTTAATGTCACATCATATCCCACTTCCTCAAAAAGCTGTAAAATATTCTGTACTGCTTCTGAATGTCTATTAGCCAACATGCCACTTACATTTTCTGCCAAAAAAAATTTAGGCTTGAACTTTTCTAAAATTCTTATATAATCATAGAATAATTGACCTCTAGCATCCTTTATTCCTTTTAAAGATCCTGCTTCCGACCAAGATTGACATGGCGGTCCACCAATAATACCATCTACGTCACCATCAATATACTGCGCTATTTCCTCTGTTGTTATCTTTCTTACGTCACCTTCAATTAAATGAGTATTTGGATGATTTGCTTTGAATGTTTCCCATATATTTTTATCAAATTCATTTGCGACCGGAATATTAAATCCTGCTTTTTCAAACCCGAGATCAAGTCCTCCACATCCACTAAATAAACTAATTATATTCATCTGTACTTTCTCCTTCTTCACTTTCCTTAATAATTTTTGATGCTTCTATTAGTGCCGTTCTTCTCACAAATTCACTATATGAAACATAAGCTTCCAATTTTGCAGCTTGCCTAAACTTTTCTAAATCTTCCTCGCTTACCCTTATACTAATTGATATTGATTTCTTCACATTGAAACCTCCTTCGGAAACCATACTATTCTATTCGTAGTGTATAACAATGTCCATGCTTTGTTGCACAAACGCTTGTTCTTGTATTATAGTATATAGCTGTGCTTTTTTCAAGCACTTATATTTTGTTTTTAAGCATCATAATAAACCCGTCGTGTGCATAGGACAGTGCCCTATGTACATGGCGGGAATCAGTTTCTTGGATTCTGGTTTCTTGTAATCTAAGTCCAGATCTTTTGATTTTGCCTCACGTTCCGGAATACATTCCAATGCACCCTTTCATTTCCCAATAAAATAAGACAAGACATCTTTTCTCGTTATAATGCCGATAAACACTCTGTTATCATCAATTACCGGAACAAAGTTCTGGTTCATCACCTTATCAATCAAGTCTTCCATATTAGCCTGTGCTTTTACTGCCTCGTTATCTCTTCTTCGTCGAATAGCGGATATCGGAATCTCTTCCAATTCTTTCAGATCCGGAAAATCCCTGTCCTTCATCTCCCACAGCAAATCACCTTCTGTAATAGTTCCCCGATATTTACCACTTCTTGATAATAAAGGTACCGCTGTATAGCCGTGATGCTCCATCTTCTCTAAGACTTGTCTAAAGGAGTCTTCCTCTGTCACATGTGCCACATCCACTTTAGGGGTTAAGAAAAATAATATGTTCATCGTTTATCCCTCTGATTTAATTATAATAATGATACTGTTTTACCACTCCACTACTGTAGCGCCCCAGGTCAATCCACCGCCAAAACCCGCGAGCACGATCTTATCTCCCGATTGCAGCAATCCTTGTCTGTTCACTTGATCTAGCAAAATCGGTACACTGGCGGCCGAGATATTGCCACAATGATCTAAACATATCGGAAACTTATCCTCAGATACTTTTAAACGCTTAGCAACCGATTGGATGATTCTGATATTCGCCTGATGCAGGATAAAGTATTTAATGTCCGCTGCCTGTAATCCGGCTTCTGTCAAAACTTCTTGAATACATTCCGGAACTTTTGTCACTGCAAATTTATAGACTTCCTGACCATTCATCGAAGTATAGCCAAGAGTCAGTGGATGTTGTACCAGTGGATTATTATTCTCTCTGTTTTTACACGCCAGTGCCATCCCTTTTGTCCCATCCGCTCCCTGCGTATAAGCGAGTAATCCGGTTTTGTCCTTACGAACAACGGCTGCACCCGCTCCATCTCCAAACAGAACACAGGTACTGCGATCCTTCCAGTCTATGATCTTGGATAATGTCTCTGCACCAATAATCAAGGCTGTGGTATAGTGGGTGGTCTGTAAAAAAGCATGTGCGGTATGCAATGCTACCATAAATCCGGTACAAGCTGCATTCACATCAAATGCCATAGCATGCGTTGCGCCAAGCGCCGACTGCACTTCACAAGCCGTACTGGGTGTAATATAGTCTCCGCTCACAGTCCCCACGATGATTAAATCTAATTCTGCGGCTGTAATATCTGCATCTATCATCGCCTGCTTTGCGGCCTTGATGGACATGCTGCCCGTTGTCTCCTCTTTTACAAGTCTACGTTCCTTAATGCCGGTACGACTGCTAATCCACTCATCGGTTGTATCCATAATCGTGGATAGATAATCATTGGTGACGACCGTGTCAGGTAAACTGCTTCCTGTTCCTATTATTCTTGTAGTCATCTCAATCCCTTACCTTCCTAATTCATCCATAATATCTGCAACATGTTCCAATTTTGTTGCCCGATATGCATTATCCCCACAAAACAGCAGTGCCTCGTCTACCTTGCCGGTTGCAGCATTGATTAAAGCCTCCGTAATGCAATACGGCGTATCAGCTCCTTTACAGGTACTGATACATTGATGACACCTCCCATGCGGGATCTGCCCTGCTTTCGCTCTTTCCATAAATGGATTCATAATAGCTCTCCCCGGCATGCCAACCGGACTCTGTACGATAATAATATCTTCTTTACGGGCATCAATATAAGCCTGTTTATAGGCATCCGACGCATCACACTCATAAGTCGTAACAAATCTGGTCGCCATCTGTACCCCTGCTGCCCCAAGAGAAAGTGCATGTTCCATATCCGCTCTATCATAGATTCCACCCGCTACTACACATGGTATCATCGTCTTGTTTTCGGCTGCATAAGCATTCACTTTATCAATCGTAGCGATAATCTCATTTTCATAATCCAGTGCTTCGATATCTTCTAATTGTTCCGGCTTAAATCCTAAATGTCCACCGGCTCTTGGTCCTTCGATAACCACCAAATCAGGCAGTCTGTTGTATTTTTTTAACCAGTATTTGCAGATGACGTCCGCCGATTTGACCGAAGATACGACAGGTGCTATCTTCGTCTTTGCATCTCCCACCAATGCCGGTAAGGTCATCGGCAATCCCGCTCCGCAGATGATGAGATCCACCCCTGCTTCTACCGCAGCCTTGACATATCTGTCATAATATTTAGTCGCTACCATGATATTGATCCCTATGATACCGCCGTGGCTAAGTTCTTTGGCTTTTGCTATCTCTTCTCCGATCACCCGAAGATTAGTTTCTAACGGATGAAGGTCAAATTCCGGATCACGAAATCCTATCTGGGCCGCTGACAATATCCCGATACCGCCTTTGGCTGCCACAGCTCCCGCAAGTCCTGACAAACTGATACCCACACCCATTCCACCTTGAATCACGGGTATGTTAGCTACGAGATCGCCAATCTTAAGTGGTTCTATTTTTCTTTTCTCTATCATTCTTTTGCTCCAATGGCAAAGGTCAACTCTGCCTGTACGACCAATTTACCGTCTACATAGGCTTTGGCACTGCCTACCCCTATCGGGCCTTTGACTTTGATAATCTCTGTTTCCAACAGTAAGACATCACCCGGAGTTACTTTTCCTTTAAATTTAGCAGAATTAATCGCCGCAAAATATGCTGTTTTTCCTTTATTCTCTTCCTTGGACAGAATCGCCACCGCACCGGTCTGTGCCAACGCTTCTACGATAAGGACACCCGGCATAATCGGTTCGCCGGGAAAATGACCTGCAAAAAAGGGTTCATTGTAAGAAACGCATTTTTTTGCCACTGCCCTGACGCCCACTTCCAGTTCTTCAATGGTATCCAAAAGCATAAAAGGTTGTCTGTGCGGTATGATTTCCATGATTTCTTTGGCTGTTAATATAGACATTCCTATTCCTCCTATTCAGACCATTTTTTTATCAGAATACTGGCATTATGCCCACCGAATCCCAGAGAATTGGAGAGTGCATAGGCATAGTCTCCTGTTGCCGCTTCTTTGCAATAATCCAAGTCGCATTCTTCATCCGGCATCTCATACCCTGCTGTTGCATGTAAATATCCTTCTTCTAATTCTTTCACACAGGTAACAAATTCAACTGCTCCCGCTCCTCCGAGCAGATGTCCTACCATAGATTTGGTTGAATTGATCTTGATATCTTTGGCATGTTCTCCGAATGCCAGTTTGATTGCTCTGGTTTCAAAAAGATCATTATGATGAGTGCTAGTCCCATGTGCATTGATATAAGTGATTTCTTCTGTGCGGATTCCGGCATCCTGTACCGCATATTCCATCGCTTTAGCAGCACCGCTACCATCCTCAGCCGGTGACGTGATATGGAAAGCATCTGCACTGCAGCCGTATCCTACGACTTCTGCATAGATATGTGCACCTCGCGTTTTAGCATGCTCTAACTCCTCTAAAATAACAATCCCTGCTCCTTCTCCCATAACAAAACCACTACGTTCTTTATCAAAAGGAATCGAACATCTCTTAGGATCTTCTGAGGAAGTCAATGCCGTAAGTGCAGTAAATCCGGCAATACCAATCGGTGTAATACTACTTTCGCAGCCACCTGCTACCATCACTTCCGCATCTCCATATTGAATCGTGCGATAGGCTTCTCCGATAGAGTTGGTACCGGTCGCACAAGCTGTTACCACATTAATATTCTTACCTCGCAGACCAAATTGAATCGATACATTCCCTGCTGCCATATTACTGATCATCATAGGTACTAGTAATGGTCCTACTCTATTTGGCCCTTTGTCCAATAATCTGTTATATTCGCGCTCCATCGCCTGCAGTGATCCTATACCGGATCCAACCGATACCCCTACACGAAATGCATCTTCCTGTTCCATATTTAGCTGTGCATCTTCTAACGCTTCTTTTGTCGCTACGACTGCATATTGACTAAACAGTTCCATTCTCTTAGCCGCTTTAGGATCCATATGCTCTTTCACATCAAAGTCTTTTACTTCTGCTACCAATTTACATTTATAATCTTTGGCATCAAACTTAGTGATTTCACCAAATCCTATCTTGCTCTCTTTGATACCTTTCCAAAATTCATCCACATTGTTTCCAATTGGAGTAATCGCTCCCATTCCTGTTACAACAACTCTTCTGCTCATTTTTCTTTTCCTTTCCTATATATTCATACCGCCATCTACCGATATCACCTGTCCTGTGATATATGCTGCTTTATCACTTGCCAGGAATGCAACGGTCTCTGCGATATCGTCAGGTGTTCCTATCCGTCGTAACGGAATCTGATTAATCGTAGCTTCTTTGGCATCCTCACTCATTGCCTGCGTCATCTGCGTGTCTATGAATCCGGGCGCAACCGCATTGACCGTGATATTTCGGCTCGCCAATTCTCTTGCCATACTCTTTGTTAATCCGATGATGCCTGCTTTGGATGCTGCATAATTAGCCTGTCCTGCATTACCGAGAATCCCTGTTACAGAAGACAGGTTAATGATACGCCCACTTCTTTGTTTCAGAAACTGACGATACATATGCTTTATCGTATGAAAAGTTCCTTTTAGGTTTGTATTAATCACTGCATCAAAGTCAGCTTCCGTCATACGAATCATCAGATTATCTCTTGTAATACCGGCATTATTGACCAGAATGTCAATATGACCATATTCCGCTATCAAATCTGCTATCTTGCTCCCACAGTCATCATAATCGCCCACAGAGAATTGTACTGCTTTGGCACTACCACCATTATCCTGAATCTGCTCTACTACTTCTTTTGCCTGTTCATAAGAACCATTATAATTGACGATTACATCTGCACCGTATCCGGCCAGTGTAATCGCAATCTGTTTTCCGATGCCTCTGCTCGCTCCCGTAACCAGAGCTACTTTTCCTTCTAACATAAAGATACCATACCCTTCCCCATATCGGTTCCTTTGCCTTACCTATTATATCATCTGCTACTATGCTTGCAATGCTACTATGCTTACAATGCTTCTATAACCCGATCCACATCTTCTGCTTTTTCTATATTCAGCATCTGTACATCTCTATTGATTTTACGCATAAACCCGCTCAAGGTCTTGCCCGGCCCTATCTCGATAAAAGTAGTTACTCCATCTGTCAGCATACGCTCTATCGTCTGCTGCCATCTGACAGATGAGGATACCTGTTTCTCTAACAACGGTTTTACTTCTTCTGACTTTGTCACATAATCTGCAGTTACATTCGCAATATAAGGCATCTGCATCTCTTGCATCGTAACATCCTGCAATACATTACCCAGTCTCTTACCTGCCTCTGCTAATAGTGGAGAATGGAAAGGGCCACTAACTTTAAGAGGAATACATCTCTTAGCACCTGCTTTTAAGAGTGCCTCCCCCGCTGCCGCTGTCGCTGTTGCTTCACCCGTAATCACGATCTGTCCCGGACAATTATAATTAGCGATGCTAACTACTCCTTCTGTTTCTTCACAGATTCGTTCTATGGTCAAAGCATCCAATCCTATGACGGCTGCCATAGCACCACCTGTTGGGACTGCTTCCTGCATATAGATACCTCGTTGTCTAATAATATGAAACGCATCTTTAGCACTGCACACATGGCTCACTACCAATGCCGCATATTCTCCCAGACTCAATCCTGCTGTAACATCTGCCTTGATTCCTTTTGCATCCAGTGCTGCCCACATCGCCACTTCTGTTGCCAGCATCGCAATCTGCGTATATTCTGTAATATTAATATTTTCATTTTCTTCAAAACACAGCTTGGGGATATCCAGACCGGATGCTTCTGAAGCAGTATCATAGACTGCTTTACAAATAGGATTATTCAGATAAAAATCCTGTCCCATACTGATATACTGTGCTCCCTGCCCCGGAAATATAAATGCTGTTTTACCCATACAATACCACCATACCTTTACTTGTAGTTTGATACTCAAACTAATTGACTAAAAAGAAAGGAAGTTACTCACTCATGCGAAGCAACGCCCGTGCTTGTGACATAATACTATCTATAATCTCTTTACAGGATTGCTCACTCTTAACCAAACCGGCAATCTGTCCTGCCATCAGACTTCCTGTTACTACATCGCCTTCCATAACCGCTTTACGAAGGGAACCTAAGGTAAGGTATTCTAACTCTTCAAAAGTAGCACCTTCTTGTTCCATTTTCAGATATTCTCTTGTCATCTGATTACGCAATACACGAATCGGATGTCCTGTTGCTGCACCTGTAATCTCGGAGTCAATGTCTTTCGCTGCAATAATCTTATTCTTATAGTTCTCATGTACAATCGATTCTCGTGCCACCACAAATCGCGTCCCTATCTGAACCGCTTCTGCCCCCAGCATCAGTGAAGCTGCGAATCCTCTGCCATCTGCGATACCGCCTGCTGCCACTACCGGAATCTTCACTGCATCTACGACCTGTGGCACCAACGCCATCGTAGTTGTTGCTCCAATATGTCCACCGGATTCCATACCCTCTGCGATAACAGCATCTGCACCGATACGTTCCATTCTTCTTGCCATAGCAACACTGGCAACCACCGGAATCACTTTGACACCTGCCTCCCGCCACATGGCGATATACTTCTCCGGGCTTCCTGCACCTGTCGTTACGACTTTGATCCCTTCTTCTATCACTAGCTTTGCTACATCTTCTGCATTTGGATTCAATAACATAACATTCACACCAAATGGTTTATCTGTCAGTTTCTTTGCTTCTCTGATCTGTTCTCTTACTATTTCAGGAGGTGCTGATGCAGCACCTATGAGTCCCAATCCTCCCGCCTCTGATACCGCTCCTGCCAAATGATACTCCGCAACCCACGCCATCCCGCCTTGGAAAATCGGGTACTCAATTCCTAACAATTCTGTTATTCTTGTCTGCATACTATAATAACCATGCCTTTCTGTTATGAAGTTACTATATACTACTTAGGCATCGATTCCTTTCTCTTTTAAGTAATCAATAACAGAACCAACTGTTTTAAGATTCTCTAATTCTTCTTGTGGAATCTCGATATCATATTGGTCTTCCAATGCCATAACAACTTCAAATAAATCCAATGAATCTGCTCCAAGATCTTCTTTGAATCTTGTTTCTTCGGTAATACTTGCTGCAGCTACATTTAATTGCTCTGCGATCATTTCTTTTACTTTTTCTAACATTTGTATCATCTCCTTTTTTAATTGCTAGATAGTTTGACATTCAAAGTATATTATCTTGTTCTTCATTTGTCAACTGTTTTTAATAAGATATTGATAGACCTCTCTTTTGGCGATTCCCCTGTCTTTTGCAACCAGTCTCATCGCTTCTTTATGGTCTATTCCATCTTTCTCATAGAAGTCCATATGTTGTTCCACAGACATCTCCTGCCAACTATCTATAGTTTCTTGTTTCTTATCATCAAGGCTCTTGCCTTCGATAACCAATACATATTCTCCTCTTGGAGTTTCTGTGCGATACTTTGTCAACGCCTGTTCTAAGGTCGTTGGGAGAATCGTTTCAAATTTCTTTGTCAGTTCACGGCATATCGTTAGCCGCCGTTCCCCTAATACCTCGTACACTTCCTGCAATGTCCGTATGAGATGATGGGGTGCTTCATATATAATAATCGTTCTGGTCTCTTTTTGCAATTCATTTAAAATATCTTTTTTTTCTTTTTTATCCGTTGGTAAGAATCCTTCAAAACAGAACCTTCTTGTACTAAGTCCGGAGAGCGTCAATGCTGTGATACAGGCTGCCGGTCCCGGCAGAGAAGTGACTGTAATATTATTTTCCTGACACATCTTGACCAGTACTTCTCCCGGATCTGAGATAGCAGGCGTACCGGCATCTGTAATAAGTGCAATATTTTTGCCCTGTTCCATTTGGTCAATTAAGGTCTTTGCCTTTTCGACTTTATTGTATTCATGATAACTGGTCATGGGTGTCTTAATCTCAAAGTGATTTAGCAATTTAATGCTATTTCTGGTATCCTCAGCCGCAATCATATCCACTGTCTGTAAGGTTTCCAACACGCGTGCTGTGATATCGCCTAAATTACCAATCGGTGTTGCACATAAGAATAATTGTCCTGCCATCATACACACTCTCCGATACTTTTTTTAATATCCATAGATATCATATATTTCATCTGTATATACGTTCGGTGCTTGATATACGATAAGGGGCTTCTCTATCGTGATTCTTGATTTTCCATGAAGGCGTCCTTCTATCAGCACCATATTGGGCTCTTTATCTACATAGGGATAGACTAACTGCATACGCTTTGGTTCAATACCATATTTAGTCATCGTCGCCAGAATCTCCACCAGGCGAAATGGTCTGTGCACTAAGAAGAATCTGCCACCCGGCTTTAATATTTTGCTTACCTGTTGTGCAATATCTTCAAAAGTACAGAGAATCTCATGTCTGGCAATGGCTTTTGGTTCCTGTGTATTTTGTAATCCATGCTGTCCTATCATATAAGGCGGATTGCAGGTAACGACATCAAAAGAAGCAGTCCCAAATAAGCCGGCTGCCTCTTTGATATCTCCCTCTACAATATCAATCTTCTCTTGCAGTCCATTCAACAGTACACTACGTTTTGCCATATCTGCACTATCCGCCTGGATCTCCAAGCCTGTAAGATGACTTGCGTCTGTTTTAGCTTCTAATAGAATCGGTATAATCCCCGTTCCGGTTCCAAGATCTAACACAGTATCTCTCGGTGCTATCTTTACAAATCCGGATAACAGAACTGCATCCATACCAAAACAAAACTTCTGACTGTTCTGTATGATTTGGTATCCGTTTCTTTGCAGTTCATCAATTCTCTCATTCTCTTTGAGATCAGTCATCATCCAGTTTAGATTTTCCTTCCATTTTCTCTAATTTTTCCAATTCCTTAAGTTCTTTCTCTGCAATTGTTAATTTCTCTTTTTTTACTTTTTTCTTGAAAGTCAGTTCTTCTACCGGATATTCTACGATCTCTTTCTCATCATCTTTGGTAATGATGACTTTTACTGTTTGGTGTAATACATTGACACCATGCACTTCTCCCTTAATACCATCTGCCGTAGTGACTGTATCTCCCATAGATGGCAGCTTACGATTTAGATACTCATAGGTCTCTTCTTCATGCTTTAAGCAGCACATCAGTCTACCGCATACTCCGGATATCTTGCTCGGATTCAGCGATAGGTTCTGTTCTTTTGCCATCTTAATGGATACCGGTACAAATTCGGATAGATGGGTACTACAACATAAAGGGCGTCCACAGATGCCGATTCCTCCGCGGATCTTTGTCTCGTCCCGCACACCGATCTGGCGTAGCTCTATTCTGGTTTTAAATACGGATGCCAGATCTTTTACCAATTCCCTAAAATCTATTCTTCCGTCCGCTGTAAAATAAAACAATACTTTATTATTATCAAAAGTATATTCCGCATCAATCAATTTCATCTCAAGATTATGCTTTCGAATCTTCTCCTGACAGATTACCATTGCTTCCTGCTCTTTTTTACGGTTCGCAGCCTCTTGCTCATCATCATGATGAT
The DNA here is from genome assembly GCA_036652815.1 of Lachnospiraceae bacterium. Classification (GTDB taxonomy): domain Bacteria; phylum Bacillota; class Clostridia; order Lachnospirales; family Lachnospiraceae; genus SZUA-378. The sequence goes on along the minus strand of JAVVVE010000017.1, from coordinate 12,927 downwards.
TGGCAATACGAAGAATGGGTTTGAGTGGTTGAACCACCTCTTCATCTTTGACTTCTTTAATCTCACCAACTACCGTACCATATTCTACCCCTCTTGCCGTCTCTACGATCACATGATCATCTTTCTTAATCGCATATTTGGATGGGGCAAAAAAATATACTTTACCTGCTGCCCTGAATCTAACACCTATTACTTTTGTCATATCTAGTTCTCCTTTATCGCAAGCAAAAGCATCTCCATTGTTAATTCAAAATTAACATTGGCATTTAATCGATTTTTTGCTTTTTCCAACGCTTCTATTATAACCTCAATACCTTCATAGGTACTCTGATTGGCTACCTTTTTAATATACTGTATTTCCTCCTTGAAAATCAAGTGATTTACATCTTTTGTAGCTTTAAATAATAATACATCGCGATACCAAATAGATAGAATATCCAAATAATCATTCACATCTAGCTTATATTCTGTAATCTTTTTAATCGCAGCAACGACCTCTGTAGTCTCCATCTCTTTGATATATTTCAGAAGCTTGATTGCTTCTTCCTTAATATTATCAAACTCTTCACTGGAAGCCAATAATCTTGCTTTTCCTATATTACCGCGTGCAAATGCAACACAGATATCTGCTTTGTAATCAGGGATGCTCTCTTCTTTCATAAGGTATTGCTTTACCAGTTGATCTGCTACCGGCTTCATATTTAATACCACGCATCGGCTTAAAATGGTCGGTAAAAGAGAGTTCACACTGGTTGTTAAAATAATAATAACGGCATATTCCGGCGGCTCTTCCAATGTCTTGAGCAAGGCATTCTGTGCCTGTGGAGTCATCTTTTCCCCTTCATTCATAATATAGATCTTGTATGGGCTGCTATATGGCTTAATCGCTATCGTTCCATTGAGCTGCATACGAATATCTTCCACCCCAATCGTATTTGGTTTTTCATGCAGAATACGGATAATATCCGGTTGGTTGCCACTCAACGCCTGTTTACAGGAATGACATTGTCCACAAGGTTCTGCGTGTTCCAAACTATGCTCACATTGCAAAGCTTCCGCTACAATATGTGCAATAAATTCTTTGCCGGAGCTACGTTCTCCATTAATGATATAGGCATGAGATACTTGACGTCTGCCGATTGCTTCCTGAAAATATTCTTTTATTGCATCTTGTCCGATTATATCGAAGAATTGTGCCATCTTGTCCCCAATCCGCCTGCTTCTGCAAGCTTCCTTTCTCTCTTATGTGAAAATATCAAGCAAAAGTCCTGTGATTTCTCCTATTTTACTCAAAATAGAGATATGGTCTTTTTCATCTTTCACTAATTCCTGTGCCAGATTATCCAGATTCTCATCCACTCTTTTTATGATACCATAGACTCTATGCCGCCCTCTTCGATCTAAGAAGTTCTCTCTGGAAAAATGATGGGAACGATTTACAATCTCGTTTAAAAAATCTTTAATCAATCCCCGATATCGCTTCATATCTTTAACATCCATACGCTTAGAGATCTTGTTTCCCTGCATGGTGATATCTTCCATCATCGTATTCAGACGCACCTGTAGATCCTGCTCTTCAATATTGCTGGCAAGCATAAACTTAAAACTACCATCTGTTGGTGTCGTCTGTGCAGGCTGTTCCACTGCCATCGGCTGCTGCACTTGATTGACTTTAATATCCATCTTCCTTAGCTCCCTGATAGATTCCTCTTAATATACTCTGTAATCTCGCTCAGACAATATTCTAAGTCTTCGTTATAAAAACATCGATCAATCTGTGCCTTGTTAATCTTATCTTCTGCAAAGTCATCTGCATCTGCTAAGAATCTTCGACACAGCTCCTGATATTTCGGATCATCCTGCGAGCGCTCTCTATCCAATGCTCTCTGGAGCCGAATCCCATCGTCTAAATCAATCAGGATAGGAACCAGAACTTTATCCCCATAATATTCTTTGGTCTTATGATAGGATTCTAACGTACCTATGATCAAATAGTGATTATGCTTCAAATCAATCTGACCATCTGCTGCTGTAAAATACTGCCATTCACCATGATAAGTATAATAGGTTCGTTCCTCGATTAATCTGCCGGAATCTTTCATCTCCTGCAAAACGGATTTCTCTACAAAATGGTATTCTACCCCTTCTGTTTCACCTACTCTGATCGGTCTGGTAGTATACGGTACGATCGTCTGCAAGTTCAGCGTACGATCCTCTAACAATCGCTTATAAATAGTATCCTTACCGGAAGAGCTCTTACCCATCAAATAAAATATCTTACCCATAGTCTCCCCTTCAAACAGGTATTAAGGTTCCCTAAGTATAGTTATTATACTTCAATGACACGCATCATATTAGTTTTACCGGATACTCCCAGTGGCACACCTGCTGTCAGTACTGCGATATCTCCATTTTGAAGAGCTCCTGCATTAGCGGCTGCAGATACTGCTTCCGAATAAAGTTCTTCTGCACTATTTTTTTTATTGATCAATACCGGCTGTACACCCCACATAAGGTTCAATTCTCTACAGATATTAGGATTTACACTACATCCTATAATCGGACAGCCCGGTTTATATCTGGATACCATTCCCGCTGTGAAGCCCGACATCGTAACGGTTATAATCGCTGCTGCTTTGAGATCCATCGCTGTTTCACAACAAGCATGCGAAATAGCAGTTGTGATATTTGCTTCCTTCATCGAATGAATCTTGCGCATTCTGCTCTGATAATCTACATCTACTTCTGCCCGTTCTGCTATCTTAGACATCGTCTTAACCGCTTCTATCGGATATAATCCCGCCGCTGTCTCACCCGATAACATAATCGCAGTAGTGCCATCATAGATAGCATTCGCTACATCAGTGGCCTCTGCTCTGGTAGGACGTGGATTCTTAATCATCGAATCTAACATCTGTGTTGCTGTAATAACGTGTTTTCCCAATGCTACTGCTTTTTTTATCAGGCTCTTTTGTAGAATCGGCACTTCTTCCATCGGGATCTCGACTCCCATATCACCTCTGGCAACCATAATGCCATCACTGACTGCGAGAATCGCATCAATATTTTGAATCCCCTGCATATTCTCAATCTTAGCTATGATCTTAATATGGCTCTTCTTCTCTTGAAGAAGCTGACGAATCGCTAAAATATCATCCTGCGTTCTGGCAAAAGAAGCAGCGATATAGTTGAATCCCATCTCTACCCCAAATAAAATATCACTCCTGTCATTATCACTGATATATGGCATGGATAGAACACAACCCGGCACATTCACTCCTTTGTGATTCGACACCATACCACCATTGATAACGCGGCAGACAATATCTGTTTCCGCAATCTCCGTTACAACCATCTCGATTAATCCATCATCAATCAGAATATGAGTATCGACACCGATATCATTAATTAGATTCTTATAAGTAATAGAAGCTCTCTTTGCTGTACCTAATACTTCTTCTGTTGTCAAAATAAACGTTTGTCCACTTACTAGCTCTACTTTATCTCCTTCAAAATCACACAAGCGTATCTCAGGACCTCTGGTATCTAAGACCGTTGCAATTGGGTAACCCAATTCTTTACTGATTTTGATGAGTCTCTCAAATTTAATCCTATGTTCTTCATGTGAACCATGTGAAAAATTAAATCTGGCTGCATTCATTCCTGCATGCATTAATTCCGTTAATTTTTCTTCACTCTCCGATGCCGGTCCTATGGTACAAATAATTTTTGTTTTTCTCACTGTTTTCCCTTTCAATATATGTTTTATTTCTCTATTATGGCATATTCCAGCGTAAATTAATATCCTTAATTATAAGTTTTTATGGATTTCCCGAATAACACAGATATCCTGTGATTTCTCATCCCCTATGCCCTGCAATGTAAATCCTTTTTTTTGATACTTCTGTAACAAATCAATCACAGATGCCGTAACCTCTTCTCCCGGTATCAGAATCGGAATCCCCGGCGGGTATAAGGATACAAAGGTACGGCTTATTCTATGCACAGCCTCTTGGAGTGGTACTTGCTCTCCTACAAACGTTTCTGCTGCCTGCATCGATATCTTTGTCTTCGGCTTCCACCGGTCTCCTGCATAGAGGTAAGATTCCGGGAGCATATCATATCCGGTGGATTCATTCCGTGCTGCTGGCACTGCTTGTGACTTCACGAGACTGTCATCAATCTCATTTAATGCATATACTAAACGCCTTACTCCTTCTTCGGTATCCATAATTGTCACAATTGCCAGTACATAATCTATCCCTGCCATCTCCATCTGAAGATGATATTGACACAACAGCCTGTCATAGAGCTGCTGTCCCGTCATCTTGGTGTCCTGCAGTGAGATAATCAGTTTGCAAGGATCGAGATCGGCGATCCCGGCGTGACCGATTACTTCTCTATTCGGCACACGGATATGAACCCATGACTGACTGGCTGTTCTGAATTCTGCCAGATGATGGGCTAACTGTTCAAATCGTTTGGTACCATCCTGCTCCACCAGATTGATACACTCATCAATGCCGGCCATCAGGAGATAAGATGGACTGCTGCTTTGATATACACGCATATAATATTGTAAGGATTCTCTATTGATGCGTGTTCCATTCACATGTAAAAGTGCTGTCTGTGTCAGTGCCGGTAATGTCTTGTGGATACTATGAATCACAATATCCGCACCACATTGTACGGAGCTCTCAGGCCATGCCGGATGAAATCCAAAATGTGCCCCATGGGCTTCATCCACAATCAGCGGAATCTCCCTCTTATGTACGATCTTAGAGATAGCTCGGATATCAGATACCATACCATCATACGTAGGAGAAGTAAGGAATACCGCTTGTATTTGTGGATGGTTATTTAAGGCTTCTTCTATCGTTTCCGGTTGGATACCACCTAAAATATGATAGGCTGTCTCTTCCTGTGGATATAAAAAAATAGGTGTTATTTCTCTGAGTGCTATTGCGTGATAAGCTGACTGGTGTGCATTGCGGGCGATTAGAATCGTACCTCCACGAGGTACTGTGGCAGAGATCGCACTGAGGATACCACCGGTACTTCCATTGATCAAATAATAGGTTTCTTCGGAATGATATAAGGCCGCTGCTCTTTGCATACCGGTCAAGAGTATCTCCTGTGCATGATGCAGATTGTCAAATCCCTCTATCTCTGTAATATCAATCTCATAAGCCGCATGCAGTGGGTGTTCCTGCATCTGGCGTTTATGACCCGGCATATGAAAAGGATAATAATCCGAGTCTGCATATTCTTTCAATGCATGATATAAGTTATGCATGTGTACTCCTATGACGTTTCTTTTCCTGTTGAATGCGAAGTGTCTCCATCAAAGAACAGTATTTATCTGCCGTAGTGACAACCCACGCTTCTCTGCATACCGGTGGTTTAACCGTCAATGGCCACATGTGTTTTTTAATAATATCTCTTTCTCTTGGAGATAAACTGTACTCTTTTCCTGCATTCAAAAGTGCGGTCGTCGGATGATTGAAACCATGTAATCTGTGTAATTTTACATGTTCTTTATCATGCCAGTCATATAGAAAATAATCATGTAAAAGTGCACCTCTTATAAGATCTCTCTTCTTACAATGGATGCCTAGCTTTTCATTGATTGCCAAACTGCATTTCGCAACATTGATACAATGTTGTCTGACAGACATCGTCCCATGCTGCATATAACCTGAGGTCTTTGAGAAGTTCTTTGATTTTAATATCTCATCCCCATAATGCACCAACGCCTTATGTCTGCGTGCATCCTGCCCAAGTTTTTTCCCGGACCTAATATTTTTCTTTTCAAGCATTCCCAAACCTTTTTTTAATTCTCCCATAGTTTACTCCTAGTAGTAACAGATAACCGGCATCCCTTTTTCTACCAACTCATATATCCTCTCGGCTTTTTTTGTCGGTAAATTAACACAGCCGTGAGATCCTTTTGTTAAATAGATATCCCCACCAAATTCTTTACGCCACCCTGCATCATGCATCCCTATATTTCCATTAAATGGCATCCAATAATCTACATGGGATTCGTAGGTCTCCCCGCGTAATGTTGCATCACGTTCTTTATAAGTAAGACCATAGATACCCGCCGGTGTTGCATGTCCTTTAGCAAGATTGCCTGATACAAAATCACTTTCTTCTGTAACCTGACCTGCCTGATGCACATAGAGATGTTGTGCCGATAAATCGATCTCTACATAATTTTGACCAATGTCTCCACCTTCCGCATCTCTTGCATAACCGCGATAAAGATAGATGGGTTCTCTAATCAAAGATTTACCCGCTTGTATATCAGCCATCAATTGTCTGGTTTCTGCAACTCGATCCAGTCTCCATCCATAGGCACTCGGTAATTTTAATTCTCTGCCGTCCTGAGTCGTAAAGAGCTTATTACGTCCATAGGTATCATATTGTGAAGCAAAAGCATCTACATATTCTCTTACTTTCGCATCATCAATCGTAACACTCTCTGCATCATAAGTGATCCATTGGCTAATCTGCTCTCCATGTATCGCTTTTTCTTCCTGTAAGAAATCATACTGTATCACAGAACTCACATATTGATTCAACGTATCTTTTATCTTTAAAAAGGAAGGATCCGCTGCCAATATCTTTGGTTGCACATAACAGTTCTCTTTATCCAAATCCAAGGTTTCATCTAACGAATGAATCGCTTCTTCAATTGCGATCAATGTCTTTTCTTTATCAAGAGTTGTTCCCTGTTTTTCTTTTTTTAATTCATAGGTTCCTGTTTTTGCCGAATAAGGTAAAATGGATGCATCCTGTGCCGGCTCTTCCCGATCAAAAAAACTCAATCGCTGCATCTGCTCTTCTAATGCCTGCTGTTGATATGCTATCATCTGTGGCAGTTCATAATCATGATCCTTCCAAATAGCAATCGGCCAGGAAAATTCCTTTTGTGATTGCAACAATTGTTCTAACGTATTATCAAACCCATATTCGAGTCCTATCGCAGAACCGGCTATCACATCTGATCCCTGATCCCGTCCGACTAGGGTCAATTCATAGTGCTCCATTTCTGAAACAATGCTTTTCCTAACCTGTTTCAGGCTTTTTCCCCCATAATTCATCCCATTTAAGGTTGTTCCAAAATAATAATGATTGATAAAAAATAAAGAAATACCTATATATAGGATTAGTAAAATGCCAACGATTATTCCTACCCTTATTTCTATACTATGTTTTTGTCCTGTTTGTTTCACTCTGCTTATCCTTTGCCTGACATCTTCTTTTGTTATTATGTATTATACCTCTTTATTTTCTCTTCCGTCAAACACTAGATAGGCAGTGATTCATCAAAACAAGGTACCAAATCATGGTGTTTATGCCTTGATTGCCCAACGCATTTTGGTAGAACGTGCACGGCTATTCCGATTACACTCCTGTGCGGATGGTCGAATTACCTCTGTCGAGATCTCACGATAGATTCCCTCTCGCAACATACGTTGAAAAGATTTCTTCACAAGTCGGTCTTCTCCCGAATGAAAGGTTAAGATCGCAACACGTCCACCCGATGCAAGTGTTTCAGGTAACTTATCTAGAAATTGATACAATACCTCAAATTCACTGTTGACATCAATCCGCAGCGCCTGAAAAGTCCTTTGACATGATTTTTTAATCACTTCCTGCCTATCTGTCACAAGGGCTGTCTTATCTATAGAAACAGTAGCAAGGGTTGCCTCAATAATCTGCTGCAGCTGCTTTGTTGTTTCGATTTTTGTCCCTGTTTTCAATGCTAACATCACTGCCATCGATATTTCCTGTGCATAGGGTTCATCCGCATTCTCAGTCAGCATCCCCTGCAGTTCTTCCTGTGTCATCTGCTTTAAACGTTCTGCCGCTGTCTCTCCATGATTTTGGTCCAGACGTAAGTCCAAAGGTCCTTCTGTCTTATAAGAAAATCCTCTATCCGGATTATCAATCTGCATAGAAGACACCCCAAGATCTGCCAGGACAAAATCAAAGGGTCCCACTTCTTTGGCGATTTGATCAATCTGCGCAAAATTCATCTGTCGAATCGTTAAGATATCTGCACCATAACCTAGCTGCTCCAGTCTCTCTCTTGTCTTTGCGAGTTCAATGGTATCTACATCCAAGGCATATAGATGCCCTTTAGACGCAAGGCACTTTAACATCTCTAAGGTATGTCCTCCGTAACCCAGCGTCGCATCTAATCCGGTCTGTCCCGGCTGAATCTGCAAAAAATCCAATATTTCCGGAACGCAGATAGAGATATGCATCCCGGCAGGGGTGCTTCCTTTTTGAATCACTTTTTCAATTGTATCCGCATACTTATCCGGCTGTAATTCCTTATATTTCTCCTGATAACTCTTAGGATGTGTTCCCTGATATCGTACCCGTCGTTTATGATTGTGTTCCTGCTCCTGATTCGCCATTCTCTGTCTCCGTTCTCCTTAAATAAATAGATTTACATTGTCCCTATGATGCATGGACTGATAGAATGTAGTACCGCCTGCGAGCACTTTTACTCTTGTGAATCCGTGCTGCATCAACACTCTGGCTGCATTATAAGATCTGACACCGATGGAACAATATATGATAATCTCCTTATTACGGTCAAGTTCTTCCATGCGCGCATGGATTTCTCCCAATGGAATAGAGATAGAATTAGGGATGCTAAATACCATCCGCTCCACTGTCTCGGTCACATCCAAAATAATATAATCATTTTCACCACCTACTATTTTACGATCCAGTTCTTCCACATCCAAGAACGTAACCAGTCCCTTTATGACATTTTCCGCGACAAACCCCAGCATATTGACCGGATCCTTTGCAGATGAAAAAGGTGGTGCATAGGACAGTTCAAGTTCTGCCAAATCAAACACTGTTCCTTGTAAACGCATGGTAGTTGCAATCGTATCGATCCGTTTGTCAACACCATCTTGCCCCACGATCTGTGCTCCAAATATCTTACCTTCTCGATTGAAGATTAGTTTTAATGTAATCGGAGTCGCTCCCGGATAATATCCGGCATGTGATTTTTGATTGATAATGATAGTCTCGTAATCGCGGTTTTTTTCTTTACCGGATAGCTTAAGTGCTTTTTCATTCATCCCAACAGCAGCTACCGTCAAGTCAAACACCTGTGCCACCGAAGTCCCCAGAGTCCCTTTATAGATAGAGTTATCTCCCACAATATTATCTGCACATATCCTAGCCTGTTTATTTGCCGGTCCTGCCAGTGGAATCATCGTCCTATCTTTTGATACATAGTGATCAACTTCAATCACATCACCCACCGCATAGATATCTTGTAGCGAGGTTTGCAAATATTCATTAACTACGATACCGCCCTTGGCATTTAAAATAATGCCTGCTTCTTTTGCCAACAAACTATTTGGTTTAACGCCGATAGACAAAATCACCATGTCTGTATCCAGGACTCTTCCACTTGCCAGATGAATCGTGGTAATCTCATCCTGTCTCTCAAATGATGAAACCCCATCCTCTAAAATTAATTCCACACCATTCATTCGCATGTTTTCATGAACTAACTGTGCCATCTCATAATCAATCGGCGCCATAACTTGATTTTGCATCTCGATAAGACTAACCTTTATCCCGGCAGCCTGCAGATTCTCTGCCATCTCCAATCCTATGAACCCACCGCCAATAATAGCTGCCCTTTTAGGTGCATGCTCCTGAATATACTGTTTCATTTGATCCGTATCGGGAACTGTCCATAATGTAAAGATAGATTCTCCTTGAATGCCCGGAATCGGTGGCTTTAATGGCATTGATCCTGTCGCAATGACTAGTGTATCATAACTTTCTTCATATTCTTCCTGTGTATTCAGATTCTTAATAAGCACTTTTTTTTCTTCCGTATGAATCGCTTTTACTTCGCTGGCAATACGTACATCAATATTGAATTTATCTTTCATCGCTTTGGGTGTCTGTAAAAGTAAGGCAGCCCTGCTCTTAATCACATCTCCTATGTAATAAGGAAGTCCGCAATTAGCATAGGAGATATAATCTCCTTTTTCAAACATGATAATTTCCATGTTTTCATCTCTTCTCCGCAGTCTTGCCGCTGTTGTCGCTCCTCCTGCTACACCACCTATAATAATTGTTTTCTTCCCCATCGATAACTCTCCTTTTATTTGAAAAGATAAAAAACGACTATATACGAAAGCCAGTCACATCATTGAGCTTTGTATATAGCCATTTTAAAATGAGTTACATTTCTTTTTTCCATAATCCATGAACATTACAATACTCATAGACTGCATCGACTGTCTCGCCCGGCAATAAGCTAAATTCGGCATATGGTTTCTCGCCTGCATTCAAATATTTAATCTGTGTACCCTGATTTGTTTCCAGACAAATCCATTGGATAAAATGTGCTGCTACCATAGGATGCTCCACTTCTCCAACCTGTACTTTCACAAGACTGCCTTCTTGTGTAATAAACGGGATATGCTTCTCTGCACTCGCTTCAACGGTATTGGCAACTAACTCTTCCATTGGTTCTCCACAACACTCAACCGGAACTCCTGCATCGTGCACCAACGTCATCATATTTCCACAATGCCTGCATATAAAAAATCTCTGTTTCATAAATCTACCTCTTCTTTCTTCAGGCTTACGTCTGCGTTTTTATTGGAACTTTCCCTAAGTTATGATTTCTCATGATTTCTCATTACTTATCATGCCCTTTTGTTGTTTTCCTTATGAACGTATTTTATCAAATTAGAAGAGATATGTCTATAGATTTTTGATAATAATAGTAATTATTATTGATTTGACTTTCATTTCATTTTTATCTTAAAATTGACATCCGTAAGAGAATATGCTAGCATATAAAATATATTTCACTTCAGAAAGGATATTTTTACAAGATGGATGACGATAGCGAAGCCGATGACGACGGCAATAACCGGTTAAAGAACGATAACTTAAAATATAAGGCATATCCACGTTTTTCTTGAAACGATGGGTGTGCCTTTTTGTGTTTTTGAAAACAGGAGGAATAACTTTGAACGACCCGATTTTATGGCAGATTCTTTTACAGCTACTATTAATTGCACTGAATGCAGTTTTTGCTTGTGCAGAAATTGCAGTGATTTCCATGAACGATAACAAACTAGCGCAGATGGCAACGCAGGGAGATAAGCGTGCAATACGCCTGGTTCATCTTACAAACCAACCGGCTCGATTTTTAGCCACTATACAAGTTGCGATTACTCTCTCCGGCTTCTTGGGCAGTGCCTTTGCTGCTGATAACTTTTCAGATAAATTGGTGCACTGGATGCTCTCGCTTGGCATTCCTGTACCGGTTGCTACCTTAGATACCGCTGCTGTTATCGTGATTACCTTGATTCTTTCATACATTACCTTAGTATTTGGTGAGCTGGTACCAAAAAGAATCGCAATGAAAAAAACAGAAGCATTGGCACTTGGAATGTCCGGACTGATTACTACTATTTCCAAACTTTTTGCGCCCTTAGTATGGCTGCTTACCAGTTCCACAAATGGAATCCTCCGCCTTTGCGGTATCGATCCAAACGCTGAGGATGAAGCTGTCAGTGAAGAAGAGATTCGTATGATGGTAGATGTTGGTAATCAAAAAGGAGTCATTGACCGTGTAGAACGTGAGATGATTCAAAATGTGTTTGAATTTGATGATTTGACTGTAGGTGAATTTGCAACTCACCGAACTGAGATTGCATTTCTCGGAATGGATGAGACCTCAGATGAATGGGAAAAAATCATTCACGAAAGCCGTCATACGCTCTATCCTGTCTGTGATGAGAATGTTGATCATGTCATTGGTATTTTGAATAGCAAAGACTACTTCAGACTAGCAGATAAAACTCGGGAAACTGTGTTGCAAGAAGCTGTAAAGCCCGCCTACTTTATTCCGGAGAGCGTCTGTGCAGATGTACTGTTTGCTCATATGAAGAATACACACAATCATTTTGCTGTGGTACTGGATGAATATGGTGGTATGAGCGGCATTGTCACTATGAATGATTTACTGGAGCAACTGGTAGGGGATTTGGACGATATGAAAAAAGAAAATGCTCCTTTAGAAATAGAACAGATAGACGATAATCGATGGATTGTTCGCGGAAATGTTGCACTGGATGATGTAGCAAAAAAACTACTTATTTCTTTACCCACTGATCATTACGAAACATTTGGTGGCTGGGTACTGGGCTGCTATGGCTTTATCCCCGAAGATGGCACAACATTTGAATTGGATGCAGATACGTTACATATCAAGGTAACAAAAATGAAAGAACACAGAATAGAAGAAGCGATCATCTACATAGCATCTCAATCAGAGAAATCGGAGGTAATGGAATGACTACATTTTGACTACATAGGGCATCAAAAAACGTGTTTTGACTACATTTTGACTACATAAATCCAATACGATTTAGTACGATTTGATACGATTTTTTGAATAAAAAAATAGCGACAAATCCGCATGTTTACTGGATTTACCGCTGTTTAAGCCTAAGTGAGACATCCGGGATTCGAACCCGGGACAACTTGATTAAAAGTCAAGTGCTCTACCAACTGAGCTAATATCCCAAATATAAAAAGGCAAACAAAATGCCCAGAACCGGAATCGAACCAGTGACACGAGGATTTTCAGTCCTCTGCTCTACCGACTGAGCTATCTGGGCGCATAAAGCAACTATGCAAATTCCTTCTATACAATTAAAAGAGTAGCGGGGACAGGATTTGAACCTATGACCTTTGGGTTATGAGCCCAACGAGCTTCCAGACTGCTCCACCCCGCGATATAATATTATGGAAAATCTATAACTGACTTCTCCATTGGTGTAACAATGGATGGAGAAGGATTCGAACCTTCGAAGGCGGTGCCAACAGATTTACAGTCTGCCCCCT
>JAVVVE010000016.1:33401-56003 GCA_036652815.1 Lachnospiraceae bacterium | reverse complement strand
CTATTTCAACATTATTCTCATCAGAAAATTTTTTGATTTTTTTTAAAAATTCTGATTTTGACACTATCTTGTCTTTAGTATAAAGATGAAAAGATATAGTAGTTTTATCAAATAACAATTTATCTATTGCATTTTTATTAATATGTAAGAAAGAAAATATATTAATTATCGTAGTCAATATAATAATCGATATAACTAATTTCTTTTCCAATTAATTAACCCCTCTCGTACTGTATATCGGAAATTTCGCTTTTAGTTCTATCATTATTACTGCGAAATCTCTGACTATACATTTATTTCTATTTATTTAGTTGCTGCATAAGCTTTATTGTTGGAAGCTGTTTGAGAAAGCCAAGGGGATATCGCCCTCGTTCCTCCTGGCATCCACTGACTTCTTTGAAGTTCTTGATGATCATTTGTAACAGAGCATCTATGCTCTTTAGTGCTATGATCATAATTAGCTCTAAATAGAGTGCCATCTCTCCATGTAGCCCAAAGTGTTCCGCCAGATACAGAAACAGCATCACCTTGAATATCAGCTCGTGTTCCTAAACCTCCCGGATTTTCTACCTCTATACCGATTCCTTCTTCTGAAACATATTGTGCTGAACTGGCAAAAGCTGTAGTACCCATTGATAATGCCATCATCATTGCCACCAAAACTAAAGTTTGTGGTTTCTTTAATCCTTTTATTTTTCTTATTTGCATAAATATAATCTCCTTTTTCGTATTGGGTAACCTTTTTTTAATGTCAATCGCATATTTCAATGCAACCTTGTTCCACTATAGTAATTCTCCCAAATCATACGCATCACCTTCTTAATAAATTTTGCTTTTCTGAAATTCCGACCAGCTCAAGTCATTCCAAAAACTTTTATGATACATTTGTTTCACGACTGCCTTTATAAACATTTCGCATCGCCTAAAACTTTTTTTCGAACTTTACCTGCATATAATAGTAATCTGCACATTAATATAGCTATAAAAATTCCAGCACTTATTTGTTCTGCATTCGTAAACCTAGCAATTATATAAAGAAAAAACATAACAGGTCCTATTAATAAATCCATATATTTTCTCACTTTATTATTAATTTTATCTTTTACAATCCTGTACAACGGTAGTTTTATTGTCACAAGAGAAGCAGACATAACCAAAATAATCAAATTACAAATCCAGCTGTTTGTAATTATTGTAGCTTGAGAAGATAGTACTACGCTCCCTAAATACAATAATCCCGAAGCAACAATACACTTTTTTTTGCTTTTAAAGTGATACCCTCCTAATAATGCTCTTAACACTGAATAAGAAAGATAAAAACTTATTGTAAATATAAATTTATTCATTAATAAACCTAGGAATAGCATTGTTACGCTACAACCAATCAGCAATAGTAAGTGCTGAATACCATATTCATATATTTCTTTTTCTTCTATATCTACGACATTTTGTTGTATCATTAATTCCAATAAGATACTTGATATTGAATTATTTTTTCTGATCATGTTTCAATTTTTTAATTGCTTTATCTTTAACATTATTTGCAATTTCTTCCTGATACATAATCCAAAAGCATAACCCAGATGCACTGAATAAAGTAGTGATGAAAGCACATACCGATAATATCTTTATAGACATCTCTATTAATATTTTTTTTGTTTTCATACTTGATTTTCTCCTTGTTTTTACTGATATGAATCATAACATTTATTTATATCCGCAAATTCAATTTGTAATAATTAGCCTCTTTTTTTGTTCTAAATAGGTTACAAAAACCCTATTTGAAGACATTTGAAATAAATTACCAATTGGTATTGAAGTTATGACTCACTCTTGCTAAAATAGAGAGGTATGAATTGATTCATACATTAAATAGGAAGTGCTGCAATAAGCAGCGGATAGGAGTAATATTATGCAAATTATCAAAGCTAAGGACTATGACCACATGAGCCGCATGGCGGCAAACATTATCTCTGCACAGATTCTGATGAAACCAAACTGTGTATTGGGACTCGCAACAGGTTCTACACCTATCGGTACCTACGAACAATTGATTCGCTGGTATCAACAGGGTGATTTGGATTTTGCTCAGGTAAACAGCATCAATCTTGATGAATACAAAGGTCTTGATCCCTCTAATGACCAGAGCTATCGCTATTTCATGAATGAACATCTATTCAATCATGTCAATATTAACAAATCCAACACGCAGGTGCCAAACGGTCTGGAATTGGATTCAGATAAAGCTTGTACTGCTTATAATGAGATTATCCATGCAGCAGGTGGAATCGATCTGCAATTACTAGGTCTGGGGCTCAATGGTCATATCGGTTTCAATGAACCTTCTGATGCTTTTGAAAAAGAGACGCACTGTGTCGATTTAACCCAGAGTACCATCGATGCCAACTCAAGATTCTTTGCCACTATGGATCTCGTGCCAAAACAAGCATATACCATGGGTGTTAAAACCATTATGCAGGCAAAAAAAGTTGTCTTAATCGCATCCGGTGCGAATAAAGCTGATATTATTAAAGAAGCTTTCTTTGGTCCTGTAACTCCACAAGTACCGGCATCTATTCTACAATTACATAATGATGTGGTTCTGATTGGTGATGAGGCATCTCTTGCTAAGATTAACGCTTAAAATCCATAACTATGTTTGTCTTGAAAGGAGTATGATTTTAATATGATTATTAAAAACGGTACTGTATTTACCCCCAATTATCGTTTTGAGGGAAAAACAATTGCAACACAAGGAGACAGAATCACGGAAGTAACTGAAGGAAGTGAGGTCACTTCCAGTGAACTCTATGATGCATCCGGTTGCTATGTGATCCCGGGATTGACCGATATTCATTTTCATGGCTGTGTTGGCTATGATTTCTGTGATGGCACCGAAGAAGCGGTGAAAGCGATGGCATCTTATGAATTAACACAAGGAGTTACTACTATTTGTCCCGCTACGATGACTCTATCAGAAGAGCGTCTTACGACAATCTGCAGTACTGCTGCTGCTTATGCATCTGCACAGGCTGCTAACCCATCCGATACCGAATCCACCTTATGTGGTATCAATATGGAAGGACCTTTTATTAACTTAAGTAAAAAAGGAGCACAGAATCCGGCTTATATTCACACTCCGGATGCGGACATGTTCCATCGTCTGCAAGGGCTCTCAGGCGGTCTTGTAAAACTATTGGCGATTGCACCGGAAGAACCCGGCGCTCTTGAGATGATTCAGGCGTTAAAAGATGAAGTCGTTCTGTCAATTGCTCATACTTCCGCCAATTATGAAGCTGCTATGAAGGGACTCGATGCCGGAGCAACTCATATCACACATTTATTTAATGCCATGACTCCTTTTGCACATCGAGATGCCGGTGTAGTGGGTGCCGCTGCAGATACGATTAATTGTGATGTGGAGCTTATCTGTGATGGTATCCATATCTCACCTTCTATGGTACGTTCCACTTTTAAACTATTTGGTGATCAGCGTGTGATTTTAATCAGTGACAGTATGATGGCAACCGGTATGGAAGACGGTAAATATGCTCTTGGTGGACAAGATGTCTTTGTAAAAGGTCCTCTCGCTACTTTGGCTGATGGTACGATTGCCGGTTCTGCAACGAACCTATTAAATTGTATGCGTATGGTCGTAAAGATGGGCATCCCACTGGAAAGTGCAGTAAAGACCGCTACTTACAATCCGGCTCGTTCGATTCATATCTTAGATGATTATGGTACCATCGAATCCGGAAAAATGGCAAATATGGTGATTCTAAACAAAGATCTCACCATGAAGAATGTTATTTTCCATGGCAAGATCGCTTATTAAAACCTTATGATATTAAGAAAACTCGTAGGATACAAAGCCTGTATCCTACGATATTTTTTTGCTGTTTTGATAGAGTAGCAGATAAAAGCTCGGTATCAAGATTAGAATCAGTATCGTAGAAGTAATGAGTCCTCCGATGATAACTAATGCCATACCCTGCATCAAAGCACCCCCTTCTCCGATCCCAAGGCCTAACGGAATCATAGAAAGAATCGTTGTTAAGGTTGTCATCAGAATCGGGCGCATCCTAATCTGACCGCTACGTATCAGGGCCTCTTCTATAAACATCTCTTCACGCAGTTGGTTGACTGTATCCACATATAGGATCCCGTTATTCACCACGATCCCGACTAGCATCAATACCCCCATCAGCGATACCATGCTTAAGGTGGCTCCCGCAAAATAAAGCAATGCAAAAGACCCTATCATACTAAATGGAATACTCATCATAACCATCCCAGAGAACTTTGGAGATTCAAACTGCATCGCCATCACTAAAAATACCAGAAATACAGCAACCAAAATCGCCTTTAAGATGGCGGTAAATTCTTCTGTGATCATCTCTTCCATCATATTCTGTGAACGAGTAACCCCATCCGGCAGTTTCATCGCATCCATCCCTGCATTTACTGCTTTGCTTGCAGAGAATTTCGCACTGCTCGTAGTAGATGCTTTAATCGCCACCTGATAGATTCCATCTACTTTGGATAATACCTCCGGTGCAT
This sequence comes from Lachnospiraceae bacterium, assembly GCA_036652815.1. Taxonomy (GTDB): domain Bacteria; phylum Bacillota; class Clostridia; order Lachnospirales; family Lachnospiraceae; genus SZUA-378. Next base: position 51,443 of record JAVVVE010000016.1, on the reverse strand, counting down.
CTGTATAAGAGATCGTTGCGATATCTCGTAGCGGTATCATCGTCTTATAAGGCGTTGCCAACGATACATTGAGTAAAGAATTGATCGTATCATATCTTCCTTTTGGATATTCAAGCATCACATTATATTCTTTCCCTGCATCTTTAATCACAGTCGCCTTGAGTCCGCTTAATACATTGCCAAGATTCATCGCCACCTGTACCGGTGTGAGTCCTACACTCATGGCTTTCAAAGGATCGATGATGACTTCTGCCTTGGTCGATGCAACGCTGACATCGGATGCCGTCCTTGTTACTCCCGGGATTGTGCGTAACATCTCTTCTACTTGTGCAGATGCTATTTTTAACTGCTGCATATCCTGTCCGCTCAGATCAACCTCAATACCGCCTGCCAGCATACTGGTCATGTTATTGCCAACAGAGGTCAATGCAATATCCATCCCTGTGAACCCCGAAAGATTTTGATTCCACAAGGCGATGACTTCATCTGTTGATAAAGGATTCTTCTTATTCAAATAGGCCGTTATCGTGGCTGTATCCCCAGATATCGCCACATTGTAGGACGAAACATTGGTATCTTTACTGATCATCTCCTCTATGGGCGCAATCGCCTGATCTATCACATCCAGTTTGGTTCCTGAACGAAAGGTCGCAGCCACCGCTACCGTTCCTTCATCGATCGTAGGCATAAGCTCCATGTTAGTCTTGGCGACCATTAACCCTGACAAGAGTAACAGAAGTACAGAAACCACCAGTGCTGTCTTTTTTCGATAGAGAATCTTCTTTAAGACTCTCTCATATCCTTGGGACAAGCGTTCCAGTAAGCGATTTACCCAAAGCTCCTTTTTTTCCCGCGGATGAAATTTCATAAAGAACAGTGGTATCAACGTAAGTGCCGATACCAGGGATGCCAGCATCGCAAACATAATCGTGAATCCCAATTGTTTAAAGATCTGTCCGGATAATCCTTTCATTACACTTAAGGGGAAATACACGACCACTGTTGTAATCGTAGATGCAACAATTGCACCGGTTACCACTCTCGTACCACGCAGTGCCGCTTCTTTATAATCAGACACTTCGTCTTTGATTCGAAAGCAACTTTCTAAGACAACAATGGAATTATCTACCATCATACCAATGGCGATGACCAGTGAGCCTGTCGTCACTAAATTCAAAGAAAATCCCATGGCATTCATAAGAATCAAAGTGACAAATAAGGAAATCGGCATCGCACTGCCTACGATAAAACTAGCACGCAAATCTCCAAAAAATATAAATAGAACAAGCATCGATAGCAGAATCCCCAACAATAAGGTCTGTCCTACCGAGGTAAGCGAATCGATAATCATCTCACTGGCATTATAGACTATCTCCAGATCCACTGCTTCATTTTGCTTCTGTAATTGTTCTATCGTCTTAACCACATCTCTGGCGACATTGACCGTTCCCTGACTCTGTTTCTTCTGCACCCCTATGGTAACATTCTCATCACCGTCATAGCGGCTGATACTGTCTGCCGGCTTAGACGCCTGCGTGATCTGTGCCACATCTGCTAACGTAACTACATTTCCTGTAGCTGTTGCTATCGGTATCTTTTGCAATTGACTGACTGTCTTCGTTTTGGCACTACTGGATACATTCATATCCTGCGAACCCTGCTGTACCGAGCCTGCCGGAATATCAAAATCAATGGCACTGATATACTGTGCGATGTTCTCCATCGTAAGACCATATTGATTCATCGATTCTTCATTCAGCGTAATCTTAATATAGTCTTCACTGCCGCCTGATATCTTAACATCTGCCACTCCGAGTAAAGTCTTTAATTCCGGTTCCACGCTGTCTTCAACATACGATAAGAGATCGACATCTCCTACTGCTGTTGCCGATATCGTAACGGTATCTGTGGCATTCATATTTAATTCCATGATATAAGGATCCTTGCAGTCTTCCGGCAGGAGGGCTGTCGTCGCATCCAGTGCTGTACGCAGATCCATATAACAATCGTCGATATTGACGCCATAATCATAAGAAAACATAACAACCGAACTGTTTTCACTGGACTGTGAAGTATAGCTGTCTACCCCACTTAGGATAGCACCCGCTCCCTCAATCTCTTTGGTAACCAATTCTTCCACGCTCTGTGGATCTGCCCCGGGATATACCGTCACCACTAAGAGCATCGGCATCTCCATCTCCGGCTGTAATTCGAGTTTAAAAGAAAAAATAGAGGAAATACCAAATACGACCAGTGCCAATATAATCAAAACTGCTGAAACAGGTCTTTTTAATGCAAGTTTAGTCAGATTCATCTTCTATTTTCCCTCGTTTGCAGTAATTATCACATCTGCTCCATCATGTAGATTCGGTGACCACGTCGTAATCACCTGACTGTCTGTCTGTAATCCTGACAAGACCGTCATCGTCTGATCATCAAAAATACCCGTTTGGATCTCACTCTTCACAGCCTTACCATCTACAAGACAGTATACATAAGGCTGCCCATCGTCATAATAGACCGCATCATAAGGAATCAGCAGTCCATTCGTTTCCCGATACGTATCAGCCATAATCGTTACTGAGGTGCCGGCCAATAAGATGTCATTGCCGCCCTCTACCGATGCTTTGATTTGAAAAAGTCCCGTCTGTGGATCTACCATAGACGATATCTGCGTAATGTTACCCGGATAGTCATGTCCATTGCGGTTTACAACGATATCCTGCCCGATGGTAAAGGTATTACGCACATCTTCACTGACATAATAAGTCACCGTCATGGTATCCGTATTTGAGATGATATATGCCATATCGCCGGTTGACACCATAGCATTTTTTTTAACATTTGCTGCCTCTACCGTACCACTGATCGGTGCAGTTAGCGTATACATATCCAATTGCATCTGTGCTGACTGGATCCCCAGCTGTGCTGCATTTAGTTGTGCCCCGATAATCGCCTGTGTCTCTGCCACGGTCTTGGTATAAGTGACTTCTGCTGTCTTTTGTGCTACATCAATCCCGTCCTGCGTTTGATCTGCCGCAGATTTATATTGTTCGATGGCACTTTCCATGGAGGAGATACCACTCTTGATAGAAGCAGTCGCTGAACTGGCGGAAGAGATTGCCGGAGCCTGCATGTCCACTCCTGATTTTAATAACGCCAGATTGGCATCGGATAAAGAGTCAATCGTAACACCCGCTTCTGAAAGTGCTTTTTGATACCCTTGATACATCCCAAGTTTGGCTTTTGCCGCTGCGATAGCTGCCGGATCCTGCGGTGTCGTGGCTTCTAATGTGGCGATGGTTTTTTCTGTTGTCTTAATCGCCGCTCCGAGTGCTGTCTGAGAAGTAATACCTTCTGCCGCCAGAGGTTCTAACACAAGTGGTGACAGCTTTGATTTAATTGCCTGCATCGTAATATAATCTTTGCTCGCTCCTTTATAAGCGTTCTCTGCATTTTCCATCTGTTTCTTAGCATCTGCCTCATTTTGACGCAGTTCACTTAGATCCTGTCTGGCATCGTCTATCTTCTTATTATAATCTTCCTTTTGTTTCACCAGATTATCACGATTGGCTTCCATCTGGATATACTGCAGATCCATAGAAGAGCCCAGTGCCTGATTGGCATTGGCTGTCGCTGTCTGGTAGGTCGCCTCCGCATTGGCCAGTTGTAATCTGGCAGCTTTATCATCAATCTTACACAATGCTTTCCCTGCCTTGATCTGCTGTCCCACTTCCACATAGGTCTCCGTCACTTCACCCGCCACCTTGGGTATCACATAGATGGCCTCCTGTGGGCTCACAGTCCCTACAAATTGATTTTGCAGCACTAATTCTCCACTGGCAGGAACAGCAGCCTCAACCAAGACCTTTGTCGACATAACTTGTTCTACTTCCTGTGTTCCACATCCTGTCAAGATTGTCCCGGTCAGAACGATACTAATCATAAAGAGCACACTCTTTTTAAGGTTTCTTTTTTCGTTTTTCATCTCGTACTTTATCCTCCTGTCTATTTTCAATCATACATCCTATGCGATATCATATTTCATCTTAAAATTATCATCATATGTTGATTTTTAACCATGTGTGCATTATAATACAACCATCTTGCATATTGCAATCGGAAAATTAATGAAATTGTTCAATTTTGAACATAATAAGGAATTTTGTTTATTTTAGGGAACTGTTAAGATAATATGATAGGATGTAAAAGACTAGGTACAAGAGAAAGGTAAAAACAAAAATGGAACCAAAGATAATAAAAGAGCCTCGTAATGTAACACGTTCCAAGAATGCGATCAAACAAACTGTAAAGGAACTGCTGCTGCATAAAGACTCAACTGATATCAAAATCATCGAGATCACGGAAGCTGCAAATATCAACCGCGGTACTTTTTACGCTCACTACAATAATATCTTTGATGTTATATCCGAGATAGAAGATGATATCTTAAATGATTTCTTCCAACCCTTAGAAGAAAATGTTAATACCTATGAAGAAGTAGTTCCCATTCTACAGGAATTGCTGCATTTTATCTATCACAATAAGCATCAGTATCAGCAAAGCTCTACTCGCAATCTATATCCCATGCTCACGCAGAAATGTAAAGCACGCGTTTACCGGTTAGTAGTGAATAAGATGGTTACCAGAAGTACCCCTGCTCTTGAGACTTCATACCGTATCAAAATATCTTATTTTATATCCGGTTATCTTGGGCTCATGGATGATTGGCTCAATAATCAATTTCCCGGTGTTACCCCCGATGCCCTTCAGCCTCTCATTCTTGATTTTCTAGAGGCTCTGCATCTGGATACTCCTGAGTCATTCCAAACACTACTGTAATAGTACCGTATTGCGGTATTGGTTTGCAGAGATGCCTACCTGTTTCTTAAATACTCTGGAGAAATGAGCCATATCAAGGAATCCCACTTCCTCCGCAATATCTCCAATGCGCAGCGACGGATCTTCTAACATCTCTTTTGCCTTATCGATCCGAACCGAATTCATAATCTCCGAGAAGTTCTGTCCTGTCTGTCGATTAAGTAATTTGCTCAAATGCCATTGGCTCACATAAGTCTTTTCCGCTACATCGGATAACTTTAACTTCTGATTATAATTCTCTTCTATGTATTGTAATGCATTTTTCACGATGAAACTGCTCGCCACACTCTCATGTGCTTCTTCTTCTTTGCTGTCTCCTTCGATATTGAGCTTCTTTAGATTGTCCACCATCGTTACAATTGCTTCTTCTATCTCTCCCATATTAGACGGTTTCAATAAAAATCTCGTAACGCCAAGTGAAATAGCTTTTTGTGCATAATCAAAATCCCGAAAACCTGTTAAAATGCTAATCTGTAAGTCTTCAAACTGTGATTTGATCCCTGCGATCATCGTCAGTCCATCCATTTCGGGCATACAAATATCCAAAAATATGATATGTGGTTTTAACCGTTCGATTAAATCTTTTCCTTCTATGCCATCGTTCGCTGTTGCAATAATCTCACAGCCATACTTTTCCCACGGTACACTCCTTGAGAGTCCTTCCACAATAATAGGTTCATCATCAATGATCATTACTTTATACATAGTAATCCTCCCTATTCGAAAAATAGTGTGAAAGATCATTCTTCCACACTACTTCATCTTCACTATGTATTTTATCCTTTTATAGCCCCTGCCGTCAATCCTTTAATGATATTCTTCTGTAAGAATATATATACCAACAATACAGGAACTACAATTACTGTAACACTGGCTGCCATCAGACCATAATCGGTACCATACTTCGAACTGATATAATCCAATAGATTGGAGATAGGATATTTTGTATTATCACGAATCATAATCTTTTGTACAAACAAGTCATTATAAGACCATAAAAAACTAAAAATAGCAACGGTAGAAAGAGAAGCTTTACATAAAGGTACGATAATCTTAGCATATACCTGAAATACGTTAGCACCTTCCATATATGCCGCTTCTTCCATCTCGATTGGTATCCCTTTTAAAAAGCCAATCAGAACAATGGTTGCAAAGCTTAAGTTGCCGGCTATCTGTGGCAGCATAACTGATGCATTGGTATTGAGTAATTTCCATTCTGCCATGAGCTTAAATACCGGAATAATCGTTGAGAATACCGGAAACATCAAGCTGGCAACGATAAGACTCATGACTATTTTTTTCCCTTTAAACTCGTATCTGGTTAAACCAAATGCCATTAAGGAAGATAAGAACATAACACCGATGGTAACACCACCTGAGATTAACAAACTGTTCTTATATGCTCTTGCAATATTCATATTACCAAATGCATTTTGAAAATTATCAAATATAAAAGGATGTGGTAATGAAAATGATGATGTCAACACTTCTACGGATGGCTTGAATGCGTTCATGATAACCCAGCCAAACGGGAAAATAGTGGTCACTGCCCATAAGATTAAGAAGGCATATACAACAATCATTCCAACATTTATTTTCTTCTTTGTTTTCATGTCTGCTTCCTCCTATTCTTTATCTCTGATGAGAAGATTCACAACTTTCGACACTACCACGCCCATGATAACAATAAGGACTGCGATTGCGGAACCATAATCATAATTATTCATACCAAATGTAATCTGATACATATAAGTACCCAGGAAATGAGTCACTCCCTGTGGTGCTCCGTTTGGAACCATAACCCATGGTAAATCAAATACTTTCAATGCACCTGTAACAGCTAAGGTAACACAAGTACATAATACGGTTCGCATCAATGGTAATGTGATGTAAAATACTTGTTTAAACTTAGTGCAGCCATCAATAGCTGCTGCTTCATATATATCATCAGAGATATCACTCAGCCCTGTCAAAAGAATGACAAAGTAAAATCCAACATAACTCCACAACGTGGGAATCGCTACCATAATGAATGCGGTATCTACACTTAACCAGTTATATGGCTCTGATCCAAACATCGCAAGCACTTGATTTAACATTCCACCATCAAAGTTATAAAATAATTTAAATAATAAACCGATTGCTGTTGCTGAAATCACGATTGGAAAAAAGAATACAGTTCTGAAAATCTGTTGTCCTTTTTTAATATTGCTTACCATAACTGCTAGAACAAAAGCAATACCGACTTCAAAAATAACGGTAAGAAACATCATTTTAACAGAGTTCCATAAAGCAATTCTAATATCGGGATCTGTGAGTATCTTGCTGTAATTATCTGCTCCAATAAACTTCCATGGTGTGCCGGGCATCTCTATAATGGCACTCATATCATAAAAACTGTTCTTGATATTCTCAACAAACGGTAAATAAAGAAAGACAACCATAAACAATAGTCCCGGTACAATAAAGCAAAATAACGGCCATTTTTTCTTATATAACATCTTTCTTCCACCTTTCATTTTTTGTGAATAGGACTTATGTCCTATTGTGATAGTTAAAAATATGAGGGGGCACTACGACCCCCTCTGTTTAATTATGGTTATCTGATGCTCAATTACTTATTTTGCTGCTTGTCTCTCTGCACTTAATTTCAATGCTTCGTTGATTAAGTCTTCTGCACTCTGATCACCTGTTGATACTTTAACAATACCTGCGATAATGGTCTTGTAAGCTTCCGGATCGATTCTTGCATCTGTAGGAGCTGAAATGCTGGTTGCTGCGGATGAGTAATCAAGTCCTGAAAGAGCTGCAGGTGACATATCTGCGACAGGAGTAACTTCTGTTGCTGCAACGCCGTTACCGTTCCAATATTTTTGAACTGCATCTTTGTTAGTATGAGCCATTACAAATTTCACTGCTGCATCTTTCTTGAGTGGATCTTCCCAAGCTTTTTTGGTAATGTAGAATCCTGAAGACATACCGCCAACCATAGCGCCTGCTTCTGCTTTTTGTCCTTCGATACCAGGGAATGCGATAACAACGGTGTTATCTGTCTCTGTTAATCCACCCATGTACCATGAGCCATCTAATTGCATTGCTGCTTTTTTGTCTTTAAATAATTGACCAACATATGGGTCATCTACAGTATCTGTATCTTCCGGGAATGCACCTAGGTCTCTTAAAGTCTTGAAGGTCTCAAGTCCTTTTACCCATTCTGCCGGAGCTGTTTCAGGTACTGCTGTGTATCCTTCCGGACCTGCTGCGTATAACATTAAATATTCTACCCAATAGTGAGGAACGTTGTTCAAAGAACAAGCAATCGGGATAATGTCGTTTTCATTAAATACTTTAATGGCTTCTACTAAAGATGCCCAATCTGTAGGAAGTGCTACTTTGTATTTGTCAAATAAGTCTTTATTGCAGTATAAACCTTCCCAATATCCTGTTGTAGGTACTGCTCTTGATACACCATCTGAGTTAGTAACTGCTGCTAAGTACATGTCTTTTGTATCTGCTGCATAATCAGGATACTCTGCTTTAATCTCATCGATTGTAACAAACTTGTCTGTTGCTACTACCTGATTAGCGTTTGCATCTGTAAAGAACTGTAATACGTCCGGTTCATTACCTACTGAGAAATCAGCTGCGATTGATGCTTTCCATTCTTCATCTGAAGTCTGTGAATTGTCTTCTAATGTGATGTAGCTGTTGTCTGCCATAAACTTTGTATTGATCTCATTGTAGATTACTGCGTTAGGATCTGTACCACCAAACATGGATACTGTCTTCAAAGTAACAGGCTCTGTAGATGCCGATGTTGCTCCTGCTGCCTCTGTGGAAGCTGCTTCTGTTGCTGCAGGTGCTGCTTCTGTTGCCGGTGCAGTCTCTGCTGTTTTACCGCATCCTACAAATAAAGATGCTGTGAGTGCTGTTGCAAGCACTACTGATAATAACTTTCTTTTCATTTTGAAAACCTCCTTTTATGAATAGCACTCTTTTGCTATGAACTTATTATAAGCAATGGCTACCTAAAAAGCATTAGACCGATTTGACATTATTTGTTCATTCTTGCCATGTTCACTTATTCCTGCCAATTACGGTCAAAAGGGAGCGTGATTCTGGATAGAAACTTTCCTCCCGGAAGGATAGCAACGGATAAGCCATATTCCAAGCCATACACCAGACGTATTCTCTCACTGACATTGCGTAGTCCGATAGAAGTATGTTTGCCACTGCCTTCCGGCAGCTTTTGTCCGGAGATAGCTGCTTCTATCTTGTCTATCACTGCCTGTGTTACATCTTTACCGGTGTTAATGACATCTAGATAGATATGGTCTTCCTCATGATAGATATGTAATTGTATCGTCCCTGATTTTACACGTTCTATCCCATGCAGAATGGCATTCTCAATAATGGGCTGTAAGATTAATTGTGGCACTTTAATCTGTAAGATACTTTCATCAATATCTTTTTCCACCTGCATTCTTTGTCCAAACCGCATCATCATAATGTACAGATAAGCATCCGCACAATGCAGTTCTTCTGCCAGCGGTACTTCTTTACGATTATCGCGGTTCATACTATGGTCCAATACCGTTCCCAAGGCTTCTATCATCTTGCATACGGTTAAATCATCGCTCATCCGTGCCTGCCAGTTCATCATCTCTAACGTATTATTTAAAAAATGTGGATTAATCTGAGCCTGTAATGCAGCTATCTGTGCATCTTTCCTGGCTAACTTCTCATTATATACCGAATCAAACAGATATTTTACCTGTTCTGACATATCGTTAAAAGAATGCATCAAATATTCAAATTCCGCATTCGGCATAGAAGCTCCTTCCACTACCGTTCCTATATTGCCTGCCGTAATCGTTTTAGATGCCTGAACCAGACGTTCCACCGGACTCTCTATCTGTTTACGCAGGTAATAATAAGCACAAATAATAAGTGGAATAAAAAGAAGGACCATGCCTATAATCACTTGATACAATCGATTCAATCCTGCAAATAAGACTGATTTATCTACTGCATAAATCATCGCAATATGATATGCATCCTGTTTACTCTCATACATATATCCCTGATAATCACCGTTTGTGGCCGTAAGCACCTTATCATTATGAGTTTTTGCACTCTGCTGTTTCAGTGTACTAAAGATACTCTCTGCGTGTTTATCCGAGGTTTTTTTTGTAATATCTTTAAACAGGATATTAGGCTGTCCATCGATTGAGATTCCAACATTCCAAATTTCCTCCATAGGGAAACCTTCATATAGTTCATTCACATTCAATTCTGTAATCAATGTTCCATATTTTTGATTGCCTATGATAGTATAAAGATTACGAATTAAAAAAATTCGATTATCAATTACTTTAATCTTTACATATTCATCTCCATGTTCCATGATATCTTTAAATTGCGGTTCGATTCTTTCCCGATAATTATTATAAGAATAACCAACTCTTGATGCGTAACATTCCGGTTTATCACTCTCTATAGAATAAAAAACATAAGTGTTGAATTTACCATTCATATTATAAGTCGCTTTAAGAGATGCATTAATAACTGCAAGATAAGCTACTTCATCCAGCTCTCCTGCTTGATATTGTTTCCATGCAGTTTCCCATTTTCGCTCATAGGATGGTTTTTGAACCAATTTGATATCTTCATCCAAGCGGGTTGCCAACAAGCTGGTCGAACTTTTCAATCCATTCTTAATTAAATCTTCTGTACGATTTAAATAGATTTTGCTATAAGAAGATAAGATGAACCCGGTCAGGATTGCAATGGGAATAAGCCAGCTAAATACCATAAATAAAATCAGGGTTCGTTTTAAAGAGGGGGGCTGTTTCTTGTTATCATTCATTCGCTGGCTCCTTCCAATTTGGATTGATTGAAGTTAAGAAAGATAGGCAAAACATAAAAAGTTCTGCCTATCTTAATCTATGAATCGTTACTGTGTTATTTGAGTCCTAAATATTGCTCATAGATATCAGATACCGTTGCCGCATCCTTAGCATTGGGCATCTCACAGAATATACGCAAAAGAGGTTCTGTTCCGGAGAATCTGCCTACTACCCAGCCACCGTTCTTAAAGTAGACTTTACTGCCGTCCAGATAAGATACACGTTCAATCTCAAATGGCAGTTCCGGTAGCCCTTTCTCTTCCATCAAAATATGATATATCTTGTCTTTTTTCTCTTGGTTGAACTTATAATCACGCTCCTCCATAAAGATGCTTCCACACTCTTCCTGAATATCTGCAAATATCTGTGATAATCGCTTACCGGTAACCGCTATCATCTCTACTAAGAGAGCTGCTGCATAGATACCATCTTTTCCTTTTATGTGTCCTCTGACCGTCAAACCACCGGAAGACTCTCCCCCGAGTACGGCATCGCTCTCATTCATTTTCGCCGAGATATGTTTAAATCCAACCGGTACTTCATAGCATTTCTCTCCAAAACGCTGTGCCACTTTATCAAGCATATGAGTCGTTGCAATGTTGCGGACAACCGGACCTTTCCAACCTTTATATTTGATTAAGTAATAGTAAAGTACCACTAAGATATCATTTGGATGCAAAAATCTGCCCGTATCATCAATCACACCGATTCTATCGGCATCTCCATCGGTTGCGATACCAATATCACAATGATTATCCAAAACATGATTCTGCAGTGCTACCAGAGTCGCTGCGGAAGGAGCCGGTAATTTACCGCCAAACAAAGTGTCATGTCTTTCATGAATCGTAGCTACATCACATCTGGCCGTATGGAATATGGTAGTGAGTGAAGTCTCACTTACTCCATACATAGGATCAATCGCTATTTTTAAAGCACTCTTCTTAATCACTTCCATATCAACTGCGGCAATAATACTATCCAGATATTCATTCAACGGATAGATTTCCTGTATCATATTCGTTTTGATACCCTCATCATAATCCATTATTTGAATGGCCTCTGCATCCACATCCTTAATATAAGATTCTATGTCATGTGTCTGCACTTCATCTGCATCTCTGCCACCTGCCGTAAATACCTTGATTCCGTTATAAATAGCCGGATTATGACTGGCTGTAATCATCATACCATATGAAATCTCATGTTTCATCACATAGAACATAATCAGTGGTGTCGGTGATGACTTATTAATTAAAAATGATTGTATTCCTTCTGCTGCAAACACCTCTGCTGCCCACTGCATCGCTTCTTTTGATAAGAATCTTCTATCATAGCCAAAGACGATACCTTTCTCGGCAACTCCTTCACTCTTCATCTTATCTGCAAGTGCTTTGGATAGAATCTGAATATTTGCTTTGGTAAAATCATCTCCTATAATTGCACGCCAACCGCCTGTTCCAAATTTAATCATTTTATTTTCCTTACCTTTCCGTTTTCTTTAACCCATCACAACTGATACTGTGTGTTTGGTTGCTGTCTTTTGTACCGGAATCCTATCAACTAATTTACCATCCAGATAGAGCTCCTTAACTCCCTTCATGACTCCGTCTGGATTGGTGACTATGATATCAAATCCTGCACCTCTCCATTCCCTTGCTACAAAGAACTCATCCCAGTCTGCCGGAATACAAGGGTCAATCTCCAAATAATCAAACTGTGGTCTGATGCCAAGCATATATCTGGTAGCCGAAAAGTATGCCCATCCTCCTGTTCCTGTCATAAAAGGATGTCTTGCTCTGCCATATGCACTATGATCCTTACCCATAATGAACTGGCAATAAGAATATGGCTCTGCTTCTCTCATCTCTATCTTATCATTTTGATAATAAGGACACAGCGCATCATAGAACTTCATCGCTTTGTCGCCTCTGCCAAGTTTACATTCTGCAGCCCATGCCCAAGGATTCGGATGGCTAAAGATAGAACCATTCTCTTTCAATCCCGGATAAACACGAGTAACAAATCCAATGTCATCATCCGGTTTGGTATAAGATGGTGCATTTAGCATAATCCCATATGGTGTATAGAGATATTTCTCTACACTATCCATCGCCTGTATGCCCTTCTCATAAGAAGCAGCACCTGATAAGACTGCCCATGCATTACTCTCCAGATGGATCTTGCCTTCTGTATCCTGCATGGTTCCGATTTTCTTGCCATTCTTAGTCACGCCACGGATGAACCATTCTTCATCCCATAGCTTGGTGTCGCATACTTTTTTTACCTTCTCTGCCATAGCGGTATATCTGGCAGTATCTTCTTCACGTCCTAAAAATGTAGTTAATTCAATGAAATTCTGTAATGCCCAGTAATCCAGAAAGGAAACCATCGCACTCTCGCCACCGCCTAAGTTCAGACAGTCATTCCAATCTGCACGCAGTCCTTTGCAGATACCACTCTCTCCTACCTGCTTATCAGAGAAATCGAGGATTTTCTTCATATGTTCATATACGGTTCCTTTACCGCCATCCGCATAGGTCAGGACTTCATCGATAAAATCAAATTCACCGGTCTCCTTGACATATTCTACTATAGAAGATACCAACCACAACGCATCGTCTGAGCAAGCATCCTTGATTCCATGAATCATAGAATCTTTATCCGGTGTAGGAACAACCGTTGGTGATTTGAATGGTTTGGCATCTGTATCCGGTTCGAACCACTCAGGTTGGAACAGATGAAGTCCATATCCCTCTTTGACCAATCCACGCAGTAATTCCACTAACCTTTGTTTACATTTTTCCGGATTGGAATGTGGTACAGTCATCGCATCCTGAGCGGTATCACGATACCCCAGTCCTACCCTGCCTCCTACTTCGATAAAGGATGCAAACCTTGAGAACATAACATTGATTTCTGCCTGATATAGGGTCCAGGTATTCAATAATGTATTCATGCCTTCATTTGGTGTTTGAATCTGCAATTTGTTTAATTTGTTTTTCCAGAAAGATTGCAAGTCCGTATATACTTGATCCACTCGATTCAAATCACTGTATTTCTCTCTGATTTGCTGTCCCTGTGCACGATTGCCTTCTCCAAGCATATAAACGATACGGATCTCTTCGCCCGGTTGTAAGATGATGTCTTTTTGTAAGGCTCCGCAATGATTATTGCCAAGTTCATGAGAACTGCTGCATCTGCCGTTCTCTACTGCGACAGGATTATCTTCTGTATGATACAGTCCTAAGAAAGTATCTCTTAAGCAGTCATAACCATCCGGTTCAAAATTACCGGTAAAATATTGATATCCAAATTCTTCATAAAATAAATCATGCTCAATCACACCATTCTCATACGCACTGCCGGCACAATACAAACTCATCTGAAAGTTCTGATTATCAATCATAACATGATGAAACGAGAATTCACAGTACGAGAATAAGGATAGATGTCTTGGCTTATCATCCGTATTCTTAAGTTTAACATCCCATAGTTCTACTGCATCATCAATCGGTATTACCATGGTCTGTTCTGCTTGAATCTTGCTGTAATCACAGGAATATGTGGTATAAGACAAGCCATGCCGACAACTATAGTTAGCTTCTGTCAATGATTTTGCTACCGGCTGCCATGAGATGCTCCAGTAGTCTTTGCTGTCATTGTCTCTTATGTAGACATATTGTCCCGGTCTGTCCATAGGAACACTATTTCCTCTAAATCTGGTAATGCGGTGATATTCCGGAGATTTGTAGAATAAATATCCGCCTGCGGTATGATTCACTACCGCACACATATCCTTTACTCCCAGATAATTGGTCCATGAGGTTGGCAGATCAACTCTATCGATTACGTATTCTCTTGCTTCCTTGTCAAAATGTCCATATTGCATGAATATATCCTCCTAATTTGTCTGTAGTTTCTATTTGCTACATTCATTATAGACTGCTATATTCTGTGAGGACACTGTTAGGTATGTGAATATTTGTATATTATTGTGAGCTTATTATTATGAGCTTATTATTGTGAGCTTATTATTATGAACTTATGACTGTTCTGCCTTCTTTCAATCAAAGTCTGCAAGTAACTGTTCTTCTATAATCTTGGCTGCGGTTGCCACCATGCGGCTGCATGGTCTTTTGGCATAATATTGTGCACTGCGAAGCTCCGGTGCCGCACTGGCTTCTCTGGCTGCGATTCCTAACAAATCCCGACAAATAATACTGCCCGTTTGTTCTTTAAAAGTATCACTCATCTGGCGAACTTGTTCATAAATAGCTTTTTTGCCCGCTTCGTCTGTTGGATCTGTATTGCCATTCTCTAATCCCGCCAGCATCGCCATCCCCGAAACAGTTCCGCATACTTCCCGCATACGGCCGATTCCTGCACCCAAAGGACTGGAAAGGCGTAATGCTGTCTCTCTGTCCATCCCATAAAGGTCTGCATAAGTTGCAAAAATGGATTGTGCACAATTATATCCTGATTCAAACATGTTTACTGCTTCTTCTATTCGACTTCTCATACGTATCTACACATTCTTTCCGCAACATTTTTTATATTTCTTGCCTGAGCCGCAAGGACAAGGATCATTACGTCCTATCTTTGGTCCTTTTACTACCGTAGCAGAGACTTTTTGTTCATGGTATAGTTTCTTCTTTGTCTCTTCATCAAAGATCTCATTCCACTCTTCTAATTCATAGAGCCAGTCTGCTTCCGCACCAATCATATTCTTATAGAGAAGTTCTGTTTCAAAGGCAAGGCTTACCGGCGTGTCTTCTTCCATCTCATCGATGGGATTGGGTGTTTTGAGACTATCATTAATGCCGTCTAAGAATCCAACCATCGTCATGATATCTACCTTGAATTTCTTTGCCAGTGTGGCAACCGTTCCTTTTACAGCCTTCGTCGGTGTCTTCAGTAATATCTGATAGATCTCTTTCTCATGTTGAAAATAGGTTGTCCATAATTCCTGTAATGCTTTTTTGTCAGCGTTTTCGGCATATGCCATCTCACGCCATTGTGCTAATAGAGCCATAATGTTATCCACCTTTTGTTTTTGTTTATAGTATATCCCATCCGTACTATAATTTCAAAAGAAACTTTTACAAAAGACATAAATAAACAACCATAAAGAATAGCTGTAACCAATTATTGCATTCTCAATATACTGTAATAAAGATAAGAGTAAGGATTTGTATTATGAAACGTAAACTATGTAGTTTGATGTTACTTTGCATTCTAATGATTGCATCTCTTGCAGGATGCAGTGTCAAACAAAATGAAAAAGAAAAGGTAAGTGACAAGGTTGTATTAAACGAAGTTGCACATTCTATTTTCTATGCCCCTATGTACGTAGCGATAGAAGAAGGATACTTTGCAGAAGAAGGCATCGACTTAACCTTAGTGACCGGATTTGGAGCAGATAAGACGATGACTGCGGTATTGTCGGGAGAAGCCGATATCGGATTTATGGGAAGCGAATCTTCTATTTATACTTATCTAAGTGGCGCTGAAGATTACGTCGTTAATTTTGCACAATTAACGCAAAGAGCCGGTAATTTTTTGGTTGCAAGAGAAGCTTGCCCTGATTTTTCATGGGAGATGTTGCGTGGGAGTGATGTCATCGGTGGAAGAAAAGGCGGTATGCCTGAGATGGTCTTTGAATATATTCTGAAAAAAAATGGGATTGAGCCTGCCACTGATGTACACATTGATCAAAGTATTGATTTTGGTTCTACCGCTGCAGCTTTTTCCGGAGGTCAGGGCGATTATACCGTTGTGTAACAGAATTTACTACGCCCTTACTCCGCTTCTATTTAATCTTTATTCTTAAGTGCTTCTACTGCCAAAGCTGCTGTTTCCTTGACTTTTTCAAAATATCCATCCTTAAAAAACAAGCACGACGCTCTGTCCGGTGCCATAATATTGGTTTCATCGTTCATTAGTGCACTTGCACGGCATCCGCCTCCGCACACTTCTTTATATGCACACTGTTCGCATTCTAGGTTGACCTGCCAATATTCTTTAAGACGTGTATCAATAATCTTCATATAGGAGGAATCACTCAACCCTTTTTGCAGCCCAATCTCTGTTATTTTCGGATAGTTTTCTTGTAATTCAGTCGCAGACAAAGACAAACACGGAAGCATTCTTGATTCCGGAGAAATATACAAAGTATTGCGTGCATGACCACAGATGGTTGCATTCTCGTCCGATGTCTTAGAATCGTATTTTGCCATCGGTACCACCCAATTTGTTTCCCCCTGGCTGCACATAAAGAATCCACCCAGCATCACGCTAATTGGCATGCCATCTTCAAAAAAATGCGGAATATAATCAAGATACAGTGCAAACACCTCTTTCAGGTCAATTGAGTAATTCATGCCGTATTTCTTCCATAGTTCTGTATCTGACACAGGGTTTGTCTTTACTGATGTACAATGATGTGCCGCCAATGTATTGATGCTTTGTCGCAAAACATTTTTGTTACCTTGATGCAAGCACATCTCTGCCCCCGTTGGAAAGCCCATTTCATAGCACAGATCAAATGCACGGAGCACAATTTCTCCTGCGTTATCCACTCCGCGCAACCAATCGTGCCAGCCATCATCACCATCATAGCTCATGTTAAATTCCGGGTGAATTCCTCTTGCATCAAGTTCTTTTAACAAATGTTCGTTTACAAGCTTGCCATTTGAATAAATCTGAACAATGTCAATCCCATGTCCAAGCAGTGCATCCACAATTTCCAAAAAATCACTACGCACCAGTGGCTCCCCACCTGTAAGCGACACCTTTGTTATGCCGCATTGTGCAATTTGTTCTACAATATCCATAACTGTTTCGTGATCAAGCTCTCCAAGCTTTGCCTCCGGTGCAGACATATAGCAATGCTTGCAGCGATAATTGCATTTTCCGGTTATTGACCAATGTGCTTGACGTATAAAGCGGTTTTGATATTGATGGTATTTTTGATTTTCCAAAAGGCCCTTACCTGCCGCACATGACTGCACTATTTTTTCTTTTTCCATCTCCTTGATCATGGTACGTACTTCATCTGAAATGATCGGCAAAGAAAGATCAATCTTCCCATTGCAAAGCATCAATGCATCAAAAGTTTTTCTATCCAGAAAAAAGATATCATTTTTTGAGTGCTCTACAAGACAATAAGGTAATTTTTCCCATCCACGCAACAAGAAATTTTCTTTCAATAAATAATACATACACTTCACCCCTATCCTTTTATTTTTAATAA
>JAVVVE010000016.1:0-33301 GCA_036652815.1 Lachnospiraceae bacterium | reverse complement strand
TTCAAGAAATTCTCTCATTGTTTCTGTCATTTTCGTTTCCTCCTTGTTTTATTCAACATTTGGTAACTGATCCTTTACAGAGGTGGTCTTCTCCGCCTGTCCCCATTAGCGTAATTGCTATTGTCTCCATATCCGTAGGAAATACAAAAGCATCGTTGATGAGCGTTATCCTTTCTTGTTCCTCCCCCAGCGGCTATACAACCACATGCGTATCCATCTTGATCCGCATTGCCACCACCTAAGGCAAAGCAGCCACATGTTGTCCAACCACCTGCCACCGCGGCAAGTTCTGCCTCGTCTATCTCGCCCTCTTGCAGTTCAAAGTCTTCGGTGCAAAGTGTAACTCCATCTTCTTTTGCTATCTTTATCGTTTCACTTATGACCTTTTCTTTATCCGTTTCCTTTTTTAGCACTTCCATTTTTTCATACAGTACGTCATCACTACTTACCTTTTCAAGAAATTCTCTCATTGTTTCTGTCATTTTCGTTTCCTCCTTGTTTTATTCATTTTTTAGTAACTGACCCTTTACTTATACAAGTTTTCATTCATCATCATTGATATCGCAATTGTATCCATAGCCGTAGGCAATACAAAGGCATCGTTTATGAAAGTTGTCCTTTCTCATTCCCAACCCACTACCTATACAGGGACATATGGTTCCATCTTGGTCCTCATTGCCACCACCTAAGGTAAAGCATCCGCATTTTGTCCAACCACCTGCCACCGCGGCAAGTTCTGCCTCGTCTATCTCGCCCTCTTGCAGTTCAAAGTCTTCGGTGCAAAGTGTAACTCCATCTTCTTTTGCTATCTTTATCGTTTCACTTATGACCTTTTCTTTATCCGTTTCCTTTTTTAGCACTTCCATTTTTTCATACAGTACGTCATCACTACTTACCTTTTCAAGAAATTCTCTCATTGTTTCTGTCATTCTCGTTTCCTCCTTGTTTATGATGGTAAATATTTTCTCAATTTTCGTAGTGCAGTCGATTGGATATATCTCACATTTGAATAGCTCAAATTCATCTTTTCTGCAATTTCAATCGGGGATATCTCATGATAAAAACGTAAGATCAGAAGATCCCGTTCACGCTGTGATAATTTTTCAAGTGCTTTTGCCAATCCTGCAAGTTCTTCTTCACGTAACAGATTTTCGTCTGCCGCCACTGTTTCTCCCCCGATATATTCTAAATTGTCACACGGAATGGTCTTTCCATGTTTTCTATAATAATCGCATACCGTATTTTTGGTGATAGTATAAATCCATGTGCCAATAGCTGCTTTTTTCTCATCATAGGTATCCATTTTTGAAAGCACTTTTACAAATACCTCCGATACAATATCGTTCACATCTTCTTTGTTATATACGTGACTATTTACATATCTTTCCACTTTCACTCGATAATTTTCATAGAGTTGCTCTGCCCTCAATCCCTTATCCACGTGTAGAATCCCCCCTCTTATTTGCCAAAATATCTCCGGCCGCATTCAGATTCATATCCGTGTCATCAAGTTCATCACCTGCATCAATCGTTTCTATTAGATTTTGAAGTTGTTCGTTTTGTGCATACTTCTGAAAATCAAACAAAAGCTTCAACTTGTTCTCTAAAGAAACCTTCGTAATCCTTTTCATCATTCTCCATCTCCTTTTCCTTACTCTTTATACGTCTTATTTCCATATTTGTTAGGAAAGCGTAGATTAATTTATGTCTATTTTCTGTCGCTTGATCAATTCTGCAAAATATCCTTTTTGGCTGCATAGCTCTGCATAGGTTCCATCTTCCAAAATATGTCCGTCTCCAAGCACAATAATCCGATCACATTCTCTTATTGTTGAAAGTCTGTGTGCGATTACGATTCTTGTGCACTCAAGCTTGGCAAGTGATTCTGATACATACATTTGCGTGATGTTATCTAGTGCACTGGTCGCCTCATCAAACAACAAGATACGTGGCTTTGAGGCAACCGCCCGTGCAATCATAATACGCTGTTTTTGTCCACCCGAAACTCCACCGCTGCCCTCCGCTATTACGGTGTTCATGCCCATCGGCATCTGCCTGATATCATCTGCAATCCCTGCGATTTCTGCCGCTTTCCAAGCTTCTTCTAAGGTCAAATCCGGTGCTGTAATCGCTATGTTTGAAAAAATATCCCCTGCAAACAATTTGCCATCCTGCATAACAACACCGATTTTTCGTCTTAGCGACGGTAAATCAAGTGTTTTAATATCTCTGTCATCATAATACACCGCTCCTTTACACGCCTTTTCAAATCCAATCAAAAGACGCAAAAGTGTTGATTTTCCGCATCCGGTTTTACCGACAATGCCAACATATTGCCCTGCCTCCACTTTAATTGTAAGGTTGTCAAGTACCATTGGCGTATCTTCTGTATATCGAAAAGAAACGTTTTCAATCTTGATTGTTCCGCCTAGCGATATCACCATTTTTTTATTTTCGGAGGTTTCCGGCATCGTTGTAAAAAATGGTTTTATCATATCCAGTACCGGAGGCACATATGCAAAAGCCACCGCAATCGTTGAAAGCGAGGCAAATGCACCGCTAAGCATTCCGTATGTTGCGTTAAACCCCATATAATCCGCAGCTGATATTCTGGCGTTAATCGCAAAATAATAAATTACAATAATCCCAATCAGCGATATAGCAGTAATCATAACATTACCTATTTTTAAAAACTGCGGTGGATCATATTGCAAACGTGCCACCTTGGTATATTGCCCTGCCCATCGTGCAAATGCCCTTT
This sequence comes from Lachnospiraceae bacterium, assembly GCA_036652815.1. Taxonomy (GTDB): domain Bacteria; phylum Bacillota; class Clostridia; order Lachnospirales; family Lachnospiraceae; genus SZUA-378. The sequence continues at coordinate 30,540 of JAVVVE010000016.1, read as the reverse complement.
TTTCTGCACCTGCTGTTTTTATTTTTTGGATGCCTGTAATCATTGCATACACAAGTCCATTCATTTTGGCAGAATCATCCATTTGCTTTTTTAACATTTTTGATTGCACCACCACCATTGCCACTGTCATTGCTGACGTTGCAATGATAATGATGACCGCCGGTATTGCCAATTCCGGTGCAAAATGAAAAATCTGCATCACATATAGTAATGAAAAAAGTGCCGTAATCCCGCTTGTCAAAAATGCGTCTACTATCATATTACAAACTTCACTAAGGTTTTGCAGATGTGATGCTATTTCTCCGGAGCTATACTGTGCAAAAAAATCTGTGGGTAGGGAAAGCGTACGCATCATCCCCGCCGCTTCCAGCATCACGCTTAATTTTGTTTTGATGCGTGTCAGGATGATGCTTTTTGCAATCGCAATCAGTGACGCCGAGGTCGTTGCACCGATCAAAAAAAAGGTAATGGGAACTATAATCCCTGCATCCCCACCTTGTATCACATCGCCAAACATAAGTTTGGTAATTAGAGGCGGCAAAAGCCCCACAAGCGTCACCAACAATGCAGTGAGAATCACAAAAAACAAATCTGCGCGACTAGGCGTGCTTGCAATATAACGAACCAGCTCTTTTATTCCAATTTCTTTTTGTGGCAATGGCTTATAAAAACAAATAGCATTCTCACTTAGTTCCTCTGCATTTTTTTTGGTCACTCTCTCTTTTTTCGCTGTGGCAGGATTAAAAACCACATATCCGGTAAACACATTTGGCAATATTGCAACCATTGTACCGTCTTTTTTTTGCCCAAGCATTGCACCTGTGGCATTTTTATACCAGTCCTCTGTAAGGTGCACCTCTCTACGCATCATGCCGGCAGGACGCAGCAAATAATCAAGCTGCTCGTTCAAATCTTCAATTTCTTTTGGCAGTTCCTCCGGCTTGATGCCATAATAATGTAGCACTTCGCCAATGGCACTAAGTGTGCTTTTTCTATCATCCAGATCAGTGAGAGGTGTATCCATAACCACCCCTGCCATGCGTGAAAATGCCTCGTGAAAATCGGCATCATCGTTTTTGATTCTATTGTTTATCTGCTCATCATAAACATTCACAGTAATTCCTCCTCGCTTACAACGAGCCTTGTATATAGCCCTTCCTGCTGCATGAGCTGCTCGTGTTTACCACGCTGCACAATCTTTCCCTGATCAAGCACAATGATTTCATCGCAATCACGCACTGCTGAAAGTCTGTGTGCAACTACGATACAAGTGATTTTTCGCTCCTTTAAAGAGCACATCACTTCATATTCTGTGATGGCGTCAAGTGCACTTGTCGCTTCATCCATTATCACGATGGATGGCTCTGCTGCAAGCATACGTGCGATTTCCAGTCGTTGCCGCTGTCCTCCTGATAAATCACTGCCACCTTCTGTAAGTTTGGATTCATATCCTCCCGGGCGGCTAATAATGTCCTCATGGATATGTGCATCTCGCGCGGCACGCACCATCTGTGTGTCTTCAATCGTGTTGTCCCACAATCTGATGTTGTTTGCAATGCTATCTTCAAACAGCACAATATCTTGGTCTACCACAGCAAGAGAGCTTGTAAAAACCTCACGTCTGATTTTTTCTATGCTTTTATTGTCAAACAGAATCTCTCCGCACCACGGTTTATATAGCCCTGCGATAAGTTTTGAAAGCGTCGATTTCCCACAACCGGACGAACCAATGATGGCCACAGAATCTCCCGGGGCAATCGAAAGACTAAAATGCTCTATAAACGGCGGTGCAAGTGGCGAATATCCAAAAGAAACATCACTCATTTGTATCGCACCTGTTAGCTTGCTGCACTCTTGCTTTTTTGGATTTTCACTGTCATATTCTACATCTGTCGGATAGTTCAAAACATCTTCTGTTCGTTCCATGTTGCTGCGTAGCTCTTGTATACTTTGCCCTGCAGTGATAAGGTCATTTGCTGGGGAAGCAAAAGAAGATACAAAGCCCATAAATGCCAAAACCATACCCGTTGTAAAGTTCCCTTGCATGGTCAAAAAAACGCCCATTGAAAGAATCATAATATTCCCAATAGACGATATCAACGACGGCAATGCGCCAAGATATAGATTTAATTTTGCATATTTTACGTTTTGTGTATTTACAGACGCCTGGTAACCCGCCCATTTTGCAAAGAAGCCTGCCTCCGCTCCCGATGCTTTGATAGTTTCAATCATTGCAATCCCTGAAAGAGTCGTGCCTGCCAGTTTTCCTGCATCGCGTGTTTGCACGCATGTGATATTAACACGTTTTTTAGAAATAACTTGTGCTAGAAATAAATTAATAACGATTGAACCCATCCCAACCGCTGTCAAAATAGGACTGTATCGCAGCATGACAAGCAAATAAAAAATCATCATCGCAAAACCAAGTACCAGAGGTGCAAGCTGGCTTATTAGTGACGATGCGATTTTTTCATTGATTCTTTGTCGCTCCGCAACATCCCCCGCCATACGCTGAGCATAAAACGACAACGGTAATCGCAGCAAATGCCAAATGAACGAAGAATTTGACGATATAGCAAATTTCCCCTCAATTTTCAACAAATAAATGGCACGCAGCATAAGCACCGCAATCTGCACAATAGCAACGCCCGTCATGCACAAAAGAAACGGATATAGCCACGAAATATCTCTGCCCGATAAAAGTCTATCCATGAAAATCCTTGAAAATACCGGGTTAATAATCCCAATGATGGACAAAACAATGGTGGAAAGAAGAACAAATAGCATGGCCGGAAGCGTTCCGATAAGTCGTTTTTTTACAAAACGCCAAATAGATTTTCTCTTGCCATCTGCTTTAAACTTCTCTGTAGGTTCAAACATAATGCAGATACCTGTGAAAGATTGATCAAACTCCTGCATGGAAACCATGCGTGTTCCACGTGCCGGATCGTTTATCACTGCATGATTGTTTTTAAATCCACATAAGACAACAAAATGATTGAAATTCCAGTGTATGATACACGGAAATCTTCCTTTGTTCTTTAGACTCTGCGGCTCATATTTATACCCTTTTGCTTCCAGTCCATAGCTGCGTGCAGCTCCAAGCATATTGGCGGCGTTAGAACCATCTCTGGAAACTCCGCAATCTGCACGAACCTGCTCCAGTACAACCCATTTTCCATAGTATGCAAGCACCATTGCAAGGCTCGCCGCCCCACACTCCAGTGCTTCCATTTGCATTACCAACGGAACTTTTACGTATCCACGTTTGAAAGGTCTCTTAAGTCGGTTTTTATTTTTCATTCAGCTCCCTTACCCATCAAAAAATCAATCGGTTTAATTGGCTTTCCTTTCATTTTAACCTTTACCAAGCCATCCGGAACATCATCTGCAGCAATAGTCACCTCATAATTCCAATCTTGTACATTGAGCATATAGATAATATAGTCCTGACTAAAACGTTTTTCAACTTCCATCTTAGAAAGAGGTTTGTCATCTATGTGTAGCACTTTGCCGTTAGTGCCTGACACCTCTGCCGCCATATCCTCCGTAATGTTTGCAACATTATCCAGATAACACACGACTGTTCCGTTTTGTGATACACCATTTAGTTCAACAGAATCCGGAATTGCCACATACATACTCGCTAAAAGTAACGCCACGAGCAGTATTACCGCTGCTAATAGCACAATCCAAATGCTTGGACGTAATACTCTCATATAATCTGTCAACTGCTCCGGAGATGATATCTTATCGATACTTTTTTTTCTAAAAAGTGATTCTTTCATACCACAACATTTCCCCTTTTTTACTTTCAAGAATCTGTTTTTCGCAACCACAGCAATTGTATGTTCTAATTAAAAATTACTATATCATTAAATTTTTATTTTAACAATAGTTCCTTATAGAAATATTTTGTTTTTTTTAATGGAAATATCGCACTCATACTTAACACTGTATTGGTCTTCATATAGTGCTATCAATGTCCTCACCATATCAAGTGCCATTTTATCTGTAACCTCGTTTCCGTCAATGTCAACACCCATTCTCTTCTCTGCCATAAGGAGTCTCCCGTCTTATTTGTAAAACATATGTATTGCAGGTTGTACATTATGAATAATCCATGATTCCTTGCAAGTATGGGTATTTATATACTCTTTTTCTTATATATTGATATGAAGGAAAGAATATAAAAGGATATCATATGAGATGTGCACTATATATTCGTGTTTCTACCGAGGAACAGCATCTAAATGGTTTATCACTCCCGGCACAAAGGCTGGCATTAACCGACTATGCGAATAAAAACAATTATACTATTACAGAGTGTTATGCTGACGAAGGTATATCAGCACGAAAATCAATGACAAAACGCAAGGAATTACTTAGATTATTGGATGATGTAAAAGCAAATAAAATAGATATGATCCTTGTAACAAAACTTGATCGATGGTTTCGTAATATAAAAGACTATAATATAACGGAGGAAATTCTTTCAAAGCATAATTGTGACTGGAAAACTATATTTGAAAACTACGATTCTTCTACTGCAAATGGTCAGATGGTTATCAATATCATGCTTTCTGTCAATCAGGCAGAATGTGATCGCACCTCAGAACGTATTAAAGCTGTCTTTGATTATAAACGCGCCCAGGGGAATGTAACAAGTGGAATGGCTGCACCTTATGGATATATGGTGGTCGATGGAAAGGTTGTGAAAGATAAAAAAGTATCTCCTATCGTTAAGGATATCATAGATCAATACTTTCTGTGCTATTCAAAAAGAAAAACAGTAGAATACATCCTTGATAAATATGGTAAGGAAGCACCAAGTATGTATAAAATCGACAAGGTGTTTACGAATGAAAAATATGCCGGTAAATTCAAAGAGGATGTTGATTTCTGTGAACCGTATATGTCCTTTTCTGATTTTAATAAAATAAAAGAGATATCTGATTCTAAGACCTATCAATACTCTTATGAACCTTTTATATTTAGTTCTATGATTATTTGTCCGTATTGTAATCACAAATTATCCGGCTATACCAAAAAACAAACCTTAAAGAATGGATCGGTAAGTATCTATAAAAGATACAAGTGTAGTCAAAAATATATTAGGTATCATGCTTCGCCTAATATTGCAGAAACTATAATTGAACAATACTTGATTGACAATATTGAAAAGAAAGTCGAAATGTATACTATGGATCATCTAAAGATAAGTAACATAAACAAAAAGAAAAAAATCACATTAAATATTCAAAACGAATTAGAACGATTAAATTTTATGTTTCAAAAAGGACACTTAGCAGAAGCATATTATGAATCAGAATATCAAAGATTAACAACCGAACTAAATGCTCCTAGCGTGGCAGAAAAAGCAATTGACCGAAAAGAATATATGCGATTTAAAGATTCCTTTGCAAGAGGTTTTACAAATATCTACTCTGAATTAGATGCGGAGCATAAAAATTCATTTTGGAAAAAATATGTAAAAGAAATATATATCGATAAAGAAACGCATAAAATATGTGGTTTCAAATTAAATTTATAAAGGTGTAGTAACTAAGTAAATACCGTTGAATTTGAACCTGCCGCTACCGGTCTTGAGACAAAAGGCAACGGTTATGTGGTAGCGTCTCTCGGCAAAGATTCCGGTTATGTTCCTTACACAGCCTATTGTGCAAAGAACAGCTATCTCACAGAACATGCCGATACGATACAACGTTTTACAGATGCTTTGCAGCGTGGCATGGATTACGTCAATACACATACCCCGGAAGAGATTGCTGCGATTATCGCACCGCAATTTAAAGAAGCCGACTTAGCGACCATTACCAAGATCGTTACCCGCTACTATGACCAAGAGACGTGGAAAGATAATTTAGTCTTTGAAAAAGACAGTTTTACCCTCTTGCAGGATATTCTGGACGAAGCCGGTGAGCTAACCGAACGTGTTCCTTATGAAACTCTTGTTACCACTAAATTTACCAAAAAATAGCCTCAAAAAAATTCAATCATCCATGTCGTCGATTTTGACTTTCGATGACAAGGATGACTGAACTTATATTACTTTTTTTAGTTTGGATTTGATGCGTTGGAGTGCATTATCGGTTGATTTTTCGTCTTTACCGAGGACTCTGGCTATCTGCACATAACTCATCCCCGTAATATAAAGATCCAACACCTGCTTTTCAAAGCTGCTTAATTCTTTTTCAATCGTCTTTTCCAACAGTGTAACATTCTCTTTATCAATTAATAATTCTTCCGGATTTTGTTCTATCCCGGAAGACAATGCATTTAACAGCGTAAAATCATCCTGTCCTTGATTGCATCCGCTATCGGTCATGCCACTATACAGCGAAATGTATGAATTCAATGGTGCATGTTTCTGTCTGCCCGATGCCTGAACTGCTGTATACATTTGTCTGGAAATACATAAATCTGCAAACGTATAGAAACTGGCATCTCTGCCACAGTCATAATCTCTGATGGCTTTGAACAACCCGATCATACCTTCCTGAATCAGATCTTCATTATCTGCGCCCAAAATATACATGGCTTTGGCTTTGTTACGCACCAGATTCTTATATTTATCCATGATAAAATCAGTAACCGCAGCTTCCCCATCTCTTAATTTCGCTAACAGTTCTTCATCCGTCTCCTGTTCATAATAACTCATCCCTGTAACCTCTGCCTCACAATCTCATAAGCCAATACCCCGGCTGCTACAGATGCATTCAAAGAGTCAATATTACCTTTCATCGGAATGGATGCCGTATAATCACATTTTTCTTTTACCAGCCGTCCGACGCCTTCCCCTTCACTACCAATTACCAATCCAATCGCCCCTTTTAAATTTAGGTCATACATCTGTGTACCTTCCATATCTGCACAGACAAACCACAGACCTTTCTTCTTTAAATCCTCTATCGTCTGTACCAGATTCGTCACTTTGGCTACCGGTGTATAGTTTAATGCTCCTGCAGATGTTCTCGCTACCGTAGCGGTCAGTCCCACGGCTCTGTTCTTTGGGATAATGACTCCATGTGCCCCTGCCAGATTCGCAGTTCTGATAATCGCCCCCAAATTATGGGGATCTTCTATATTATCCAAAAGGAATAGAAATGGTGGTTCTCCTTTTTCTGCTGCAAGCTGTAACATATCCTCTACCTGTGCATATTCATAAGCTGCCGCATAGGCGATGACACCCTGATGTCTACCCGTCTCTGACATTTGATCTAAGCGTTCTTTCTCGACAAACTTCACCATCGTGCCCTGTTTCTTGGCTTCCCGTTTAATCGTCATCATCGGTCCATCCTGACAGCCGTCCAGAATATATAATTTATCTATGGTCTTGCCGGAACGAAATGCTTCTATCACCGCATTCTTACCTTCTATTGTGAATTCTTCGTGTTCCATCTTACAGCTTCATCCCTATCCTCTCTAATGCTAATTTTACCAGTGCTATCGCCCTCTCACAATCATTCATGAGATAAAGATAGCCCATCAGTGCCTCAAATCCTGTTGCCTTCCTATAATCAACAACCGTTGCATTCTTAGCCATCGTATAGGATTTGGCATTGCGGCCTCTCTTATAGACTGCCATCTCCTCTTCTGTTAGTTCAGATGCAACCGCCTCAATCATAGCCGACTGTGTCCCTGCATTCACAAAACTGCTCGTCGTTTTATGGAGTCCATTGGCAGCACGATTACCTCGTTCTACCACAATCGTCCGAATAATAACATCATAAATACCGTCACCAATATAAGCTAATGTCAAAGGAGAATAGGTCTTAATATCAATCTCGGTACAATTAAATGCCTGTTGCAACGATTGTAGCAAAGTTAAACTCTTTTCCATTTTACTCCTTCACGCGTATCTTCTAAGAGGATACCCTGTGCTAAGAGTTCTTCTCTAATCTCATCGGAACGGGCAAAGTTCTTTTCTCGCCTTGCTACTTGCCTTTGTTCAATCAATGTTTCAATCTGTGTATCCAGAATCTCCGGAGCTGTATCCACAAGTAAGCCACAGATATCTGATAACTCTTTAATCTCCTGCAGAATCGCCATTAAAAAGGATTGAGAACACGTAGCATCTGTATTGGTATTAGTCCATTTTACCAAATCAAAGATGGCTGCAATCGCATCTGCTGTATTGCAATCATCATCCATTGCAGTCTCAAACTGTGTCACAAATCGTTTGGCATCCTGTAAGAGTTCCTGTTCCGATACCGTCTCTTCTATCTTGCCAAGCGTGACCGCATTCTCCATCAGATGATGCAGGTTCTGTACCGCTGTCAGAATACGGTCTCTTCCATTCTTCGCACTTTCCATTAATTCTGCACTAAAGTTTAATGGACTTCTGTAATGTGCCGACAGCATAAAGAAACGCAAGACCTGAAGATCGTATTTCTCACTGATATCTCTCACAGTAAAGAAATTACCAAGAGATTTACTCATTTTTCGATTATCAATATTGAGAAATGCATTGTGCATCCAGTATCTGGCAAATTGTTTTCCATTGGCCGCTTCACTCTGTGCGATCTCATTCTCGTGATGTGGAAAAATCAAATCTTCTCCGCCTGCATGGATATCTATCTCATCTCCCAGGTAGCGTTTGCTCATCACGGAACATTCAATATGCCATCCGGGACGTCCATTGCACCACGGGGACTCCCAATAAGGTTCGCCATCTTTCTTTGGTTTCCATAATACAAAATCAAGCGGATCTTCTTTTTGGTCTTCTCCCGATACAAGTAACGAACGATTCCCTGCCTGCAAATCATCTACATTGCGGTGAGATAATTTACCATATTCCTGAAAGCTTCTGGTTCTGTAATATACCGTACCATCTGCCGCCTCATAAGCATGTCCTTTTTCTATTAAAGTACCTATCATGTCAAGCATACCACAGATCTCTTGTGTTGCAAGCGGGTGGGTCGTAGCCGGCTTCACGTTCAACGCTTCCATATCCGCTTTGCATTCTGCAATATAACGTTCTGAGATGACAGAAGCATCTACGCCCTCGGCGATTGCCTGTTTGATAATCTTATCATCCACATCTGTAAAATTACTCACATAATTAACTTCAAATCCTTTATATTCCATGTAACGTCTCACCGTATCAAATACAATCATAGGTCTTGCATTTCCTATATGTATTAGGTTATAGACCGTTGGCCCGCATACATACATGCGTACTTTTCCTTCTTCTATGGGGATGAATTCCTCTTTTCTCTTGGATAATGTATTGTATATCTTCATGCTTAGGATTCCTTTCTATCTATCTGTCTGTTTATCTGTCTATCTGTTTGCTTATTGATCTGTTTGAACGCTGTTTCCAGTTCAAGCAGTCTATTCGTTAGAACGCTGTTAGCCTGCTGAAGTCCTAAGATATCTTCCTGTACCGGATTTGGTAGATCGATCTGGTTCATATCCTCTCGTGGAAGAAGTTGATTGTTTCGTTTCACAACTCTTCCCGGTACTCCTACCACCGTAGAATTAGGAGGTACTTCTTCCAATACTACACTGCCTGCTCCTATTTTGGAGTTCTCGCCTATCGTAAAAGAACCCAACACCTTAGCGCCGGCACTAATCATCACGTTATCGCACACTGTTGGATGTCTCTTACCATGTTCTTTTCCGGTACCGCCCAGTGTCACGCCCTGATATAAGGTAACGTTATTACCGATGATAGCTGTTTCTCCGATGATAACACCATGCCCGTGATCGATAAAGAATCCTTCTCCTATTCGTGCTCCGGGATGGATCTCGATTCCTGTTTTCTTCACTGCTCTCTGTGATACCCATCTAGCTAAAAAATAATGTTCCTTCAGATATAGTTTATGAGCAACCTTATAATGCATCATCGCCTTAAAGCTTGGATACAATAACACTTCCATGGAGGAATGAATCGCCGGATCACGCTCTTTAATCACACGAATCTCTTCCCTTATATTCTTTATGATTCCCATATTTTATAACCTGCTCTCTTCTTATTCAATGCTCGTCAGCATACAGACAGCCTGCGAAGCGATACCTGCTCCACTGCCTGTAAATCCCAATCCCTCTTCTGTAGTAGCCTTCACATTGACCTGTTCTATCTGAATGCACAGTGCTTTTGCAATATTTGCTCTCATTTCATCCATATAGGAACGTAACTTAGGACGTTGTGCGATGATAGTTGCATCGATATTCTCAATCGCATAACATCGTTCTGCCAGAAGTATTCTTACTTGCTCTAATAAGCTTATGCTTGAGATTCCATGATATGTCTCATCCGTATCCGGAAAGAATTTCCCGATATCACCAAGAGCCGCTGCACCCAGCAAAGCATCCATAATCGCATGTAATAATACATCCGCATCCGAATGACCTAATAATCCTTTCTCAAAGGGAATCTCAACCCCACCCAGAATTAACTTTCTGTTCTCTGTCAAACAATGAACATCATATCCCATTCCTATTCTCATAAAACAAACTCCTATCTCTTTTAATCCTTTTAAAGGCGTGTTAAGTATAACACACCCTTGATAATTTATTCAATATGATACGAGGATTTAACACTTAAAAATACCTTGGGATAAAACAATGACCAAGTAACTATTTTTACAACTTAATGCAACACAAAATAAAAAAACCCTAGTATTTACTAGGGTTTTTAAGTAGCGAGAGGGGGACTTGAACCCTCGACACCACGGGTATGAACCGTGTGCTCTAGCCAGCTGAGCTATCTCGCCGTATGTGATATGGGACCTATAGGGCTCGAACCTATGACCCTCTGCTTGTAAGGCAGATGCTCTCCCAGCTGAGCTAAGATCCCATAATCTTGTCAACCATTCGCACAGCCGACTACGATAGTATACAATTAAAACAGAGAACTTGTCAATACCTTTTATTACATTTTTTCCGGTGCCTCAAATCCCAGAACATCTATGCAGGTCTCTAAGATATCTTTTGTCAGCAGCAACAGTGCAAGCCACCCTGACCGTTTCTGTTTGTCCTCTTCTGTCAGAATCTTAGTCTCATGATAAAAATGATTAAATGCGTTTGCAAGTTCATAAATATAGGCACATACTCTATGTGGTGCTATCTCTTCATAAGCACTGTTCATCATTGCATTGAACTGTGTCAAAGACAGCATCAAAGATTTTTCGGATTCTCCTGTTGGTTCTCTTAATGTGACTTCTGATAAAAAACCACCCTGTTCTGTATATTTTTGCAAGATAGACTTGATTCTGACTATCGTATACAGAATATAAGGGCCGGTGTCTCCTTCAAAGGATGTGAAACGGTCTATATCGAAGATATAATTCTTAGATGCCTGATTCGATAAATCTCCATATTTCATCGCAGATAGTGCGACCGTATTGGCAATCTCTCTGGCTTCTTCCTCCGGCATCTCCCGATTGCTCACGATCTTTGAATACATCTCTTCCTGAATATCTCGAATGAGATTTTCAAGACGCATTACACCACCATCTCTTGTCTTAAACGGCTTGCCATCCGCTCCATTCATCGTCCCAAATCCTAAAAATGTAAGTTTTGTTTCCGGCTTTATCAGTTTTGTTTTTCTGGCACAGCGAAATACCTGTTCAAAGTAAAGATCCTGTCTCTTATCCACTACATAAATGATATGGTCCGGATGGATCTGATTCATCCTGTCTAAGATAGTTGCCAGATCCGTCGTATTATAAAGAGATGCTCCATCGGATTTGAGGATCATACAAGGCGGAATCTCTTTGGTGTCTGTATCTTCTATGACATCAACAACCAGTGCTCCATCACTCTCATGTGCATAGCCATTCTCTTTCAGATAAGTAACCATACCCGGAATCATAGACTGTACATCAGATTCTCCTTTCCATAAATCAAAGGTGACATTAAGATTGGCATAATTCTTTTTTAAATCCGTGACAGATACCTTGATAATATGTGCCCACAAAGCACGATATCCACGTACGCCGTTCTGTAATCTATAAGTAGCCTCCATGGCGCATTCTTTATATGCCGCATCTTCCTTAGAGCGTCTGCTGGCTGTCGGATAGATTTCTTCTAATTGTGTGATGGTAAACGGTGGTTCTGTCGGGTATTCTCCCTCATAACTATCATCAAAATAAACAAAGTCCGGATGGCGTTCTTTTAACTCTGTCATAATCAGACCCATCTGCAGACCCCAGTCTCCCAGATGAATATCGCCTATTACGTGATGCCCCATGAAACGGGCAATTCTCTTTACACTCTCTCCTATAATCGCAGAGCGTAAATGCCCAACATGTAACGGTTTTGCAACATTTGGACCGCCATAATCAACTACGATGGTAAGCGGATTGTCAATCGGTTCTATTCCAAATTTTGCATCCTGACGCATAGAACATAGATAATCAGTCAGATAGTGATTCCCCAGTGTAAGGTTTAAAAATCCCGGTGCTACTGCCTCCACCTTTGCAAATACCTGACTGTCCTGTAGCTGTGCAGCTACTTCCTGTGCAATGAAGAGTGGTGATTTCTTATACTGTTTTGCACCCGCCATAGCCCCATTACATTGAAATTCACATAAATCCGGCCGATTTGATAATGCGATTTTCCCAAGTTGCCTTTCATATCCTGCTCTTTCAAATGCGTCCTGCATCTGAATCGTCAATAATTCTATCATTGTTTTCATGATTTGATTTCACTCCTATTTCTCTGTTGGCTCTATCTCTATCAGCTTGTTGCTTTGAATAGATGCATCCACAATAATTCTGTCTATATAACTCATATTCTTTAGATAACGCAATGGAACTCTGATAACCACCTTTTTTCTTAAAGTCCGATGGCAGCCATGCAACGCCTTCCTGCTGCGCAATCTGCTCTCCAATACGATTCAATAAAGCAGCATCTTTTTGCGGACTAATGGTTAGCGTAGTTGCATAATAATCAAAGCCAAGATGCACAGCTTGTCTGGCTGTTTCTAAAAGGCGCATATGAAAACATTGTTTGCAGCGTTCTCCACCCTCCGCACAATGTTCCAATCCCTGCGACATTTTATAGAATGACTCCGGTTCATAAGGTCCTTCCAGGTAAGAGATCGGGTGTAGCATAGGCTCCCGCTCTTCATTCAATCTGGTAATCAGACGAATCTGTTCCGATACACGTTTCTCATATTCTTCCTGATTGGTAATATTAGGATTATAATAAAATACCGTAATATTAAAATAAAATCTCAAATAAATAAGCACATAACTGCTACAAGGTGCACAGCAGCTATGCAGCAGCAATGTCTGATTATGATTTGGCAAATTATCCAATTGTATATTTAATTCTTTTTGGTAATTCCTTTGATTAGATTCCATATTGTTTGATGAACTCTTCCATCTCTATCGGTCTGCCATAGAAATATCCCTGTACATAGCGTATCCCAATCTCTTTTAATTTATCAACCTGTTCCTGTGTCTCAACCCCTTCACATACTACTATGATATCAAGACCTGCTGCCATCTCTGCTACTTTTTGTAAAATAATGGTGCTGGTCGTAGAAGTAATGGTTTCACTGAAAAATTCACGATCGATTTTCATAATATCAAATGGAATATCTTTTAATAAATTAAGCGAAGAATATCCTGATCCGAAGTCATCCATCAACAACGTAATCTTATGTTCCTTTAATTGATTCATGATAGTAACCATTTTATCTCTGTCATCAAAAAAGATCGTTTCTGTCAATTCTAATTCTATGTATCCCTCAGGGATATGATAACGGTTTAATATTTTTACGATATGATTCACGTAATCCGGATTGTACATTAAAACTCTGGATTGATTAATCGAAACCGGATATACTTTCTCGTCTATATCCAAAGCACGCCGCATTCTTTTACATACAGTCTCCAGCATATAGAAATCCAACTTTTCTATGAATCCATTTTGTTCAAACAAAGGGATAAATTCATCCGGATAAGCCAATACTTTGCCATCTCTGATCCATCGAACCAAGGCTTCTGCACCATTGATCTTATCTAATTGAATATCCCATTTCGGTTGTAAATATACTTGGAATTCGCCATCCTCCATCGCCTTTTGCATCTCAGATTCTATTACATCATTCTTGCATACCTGTGCAAATAAATCATCCGAATAATAAGCTTTTAATTCTTTTTCATCTCCATGTAATGATTTTCTTGCAAGGTTTGCCCTGTCTATCATAACATTCATATCTTTATCATGTTTTCTGACTTGATAAATACCAAATTTAAACCGAATCGGATATTTAATCCCAATGGAACGGGCATATTCATTAACCGCTTCTACGTAGGATTCTCTTCGAGGTTCCACACGTCCATCATTCTCCATCAACATTAAGAACTGGTCTGAATCCATTCTGACGCAGACTTCTTTTTCATAGAAATGTTCCTCTGCCAATTGTATACAACCTTTTAAAAGTTCATCTGCTCTGCTATGTCCGTAGGATTCATTTAAGTATCGAAAATGTGAGATATCGAATCTCTGAATTAAAAAAGGAGTCTCACTGTTGACCGCCATAATCTCCAATGCTTTTTTGTAAAAATAATTAACATTTTTTCCATTGGTTACTGCATCTTCATAAGCCATCTTCTCTATCATATCACCGGAACGTTTGGAGGATACCCAGATAATAAAAATCAAGGTAAGCGCTGCAATAAAAATTAGAGTGCAAAGTAAAATAGTCCTGGAAATAAGAGGATGCATCCCCTGTGTGACAAGACTCTCATCAAAACAACTGATAAAGTATGCGTTTGGCAGCATCTCCATCCTTTCAAAAAATACTTTTGTATTTTCTCCCTGTGATGTCTTGAACGTAATATGTCCCGTTACTTTATCTTGACGCACCATCATCTTACGCAGAGTGTTGATCTCGTCCATACTGTCTTCTTTTTGATTGGAATACCGTTTAAGCCCTTCATATAAATTATAATCAGATCCCTTGATAATCTCATTCTCCGAAGAAGCAAAGAAAACAGTTCCATCTTCATGTATCATAAAACAGGGGCCACTTTCTATAATGTTCTGATAGACTGAAGCATTAAACAATAGGTCGATACTCTGCATTGCCACAATATGTCCAATCACAGTCTTCTGCGTCAAAACAGGGGCTACAAAGAGAATGTTCGTATTTTGATTGGGTCTTGGTTTGCCTGGATCTTCTTGCTTCATCGTATAGAGCGTAATATAAGAATCCGCCTTCTGCATCTGCAGCTGCTTAAGAACATCCTCTGTGAGAAAATAATCTCGATGTCCTCCTTTATAATATACAGACCCTTTATCATCTACATAGCAGAAATAAGAAAACTCTCCTGCCAAGCCCTGCGGGTGCAAAGTCTGCTGAATCATATTATCCGTTGGCACACTACCAAGATTACTTAGATTTTTTGCGGTTTCCTCTACTATTTGTAGATTTTTCCCTACCTCATGTTGAAAGGTCTGTTGTGCCGTCTCTAGTTCTTTGAAGTGAGCAGCTTCACTGAGTTGATATATAAAATGACGCTCATCACCGACATGGAGCATACACAGTCCCATGCAAACAGTTAAAATGATAATTCCACTTACTATGATTTTAATAATAGATTGTCTTTTATCAATTACCTGTTCCAATTCCATAGCTTAAGTCCCCCATTGCCTGCTACCCTGTGTTTCCTAAGTGCTACAACGCTGCTATATCAATCAGATTGAGATTATGTGCCTCCACATTCTCAAGACTCGTTAATAACGCATTGGCTGTATCCAAAGAGGTGATACAATTTACCCCGGTTTCTATTGCTGTTCTGCGAATCAGAAAACCATCTCTTGATTTATCTCTTCCCTGTGTCGGTGTATCAATAACCAGATCAATCTTATGTCCCAAAATCAGATCCATGACGGTAGGAGATTCTTGATTGATCTTATTGACTTTACGTACCTTAACCCCTGCTTCCTGCAATGTGGCTGCCGTACTGCGTGTCGCATAGATGGTATAGCCCAAGCGTTCAAATCTTCTGCCGAGTTCTATGGCATCTCCCTTATCGGCATCTTTTACCGTCATAATCATCTGTTTATATTTAGGCAGATCAATCCCTGCACCTAAGAATGCTTTATATAATGCTTCATTAAAGGTTTTGGCAATACCGAGACATTCTCCGGTTGATTTCATCTCAGGGCCTACACTGATATCTGCTCCTCTGATCTTCTCAAAAGAGAATACCGGCATCTTAATCGCAAAATAATCTGCTTCCGGCTGGAGTCCCGGTGTATAAGACAGTTCGCGAATCGTCTTTCCTATGATAACCTGTGTTGCCAAATCAACGATGGGGATCCCGGTTACTTTACTGATATAAGGTACGGTACGAGAAGAACGCGGATTCACCTCTATCACATATACCTCTTCCTTGCAGACAATAAACTGAATATTAATCAGACCAATAACATGCAATGACTTTGCAAGTCTTCTTGTATACTCTGCAATCGTCTCCTTTACCTGTGTACTGATAGTCTGTGCCGGATACACGGAGATACTGTCTCCTGAATGCACCCCTGCACGCTCAATATGTTCCATAATACCCGGAATCAAAATATCTGTTCCATCACATACCGCATCTACCTCGATCTCTTTACCAACCAGATATTTATCTACAAGGATCGGATGGTCTTGTGCGATACGATTAATAATCTCCATAAATTCTTCTACTTCTTCATCCGAGATAGCAATCTGCATTCCCTGCCCACCCAATACATAAGAAGGACGTACCAAGACAGGATATCCTAATTGGTTGGCAACTTTTTTGGCTTCTTCTGCCGTATAAACAGTCCCTCCCGCAGGACGAGGAATCTCACATTGTTCTAAAATGGCATCAAATAATTCTCTATCCTCTGCTGCATCCACATTCTCTGCACTGGTGCCCAAAATAGGAACTCCCATTTTCATCAGACTCTCCGTTAATTTAATCGCAGTCTGTCCTCCAAACTGTACCACTGCTCCATCCGGTTTTTCAAGATTCACGATGCTTTCCACATCTTCCGGTGTCAATGGTTCAAAATAGAGCTTATCTGCAATATCAAAATCCGTGCTGACTGTCTCAGGATTATTATTGATGATAATCGTCTCATATCCTGCTTTTCTAAATGCCCAGGTGCTGTGTACCGAGCAATAGTCGAACTCAATGCCTTGTCCGATGCGAATAGGTCCGGATCCAAGTACCAGTACTTTTTTAGGCGGATGCGTTTCAACCGCTTCATTCTCACTTCCATAGCAGGAATAATAGTATGGTGTATTGGCTGCAAATTCAGCCGCACAGGTATCGACCATCTTATAGACCGCCGTAATACCGTGTTCATAGCGCATCTGTTTGATCTCATCTTCACTCTTGCCGGTAAGTCTGCCAATCACCGTATCCGGGAATTCGATTCGTTTGGCTTCCGTTAATAATGCTGTCGTAAGCGGGCCTTTTGCCAACGCCTGTTCCATCTCCACTAAAATAGCTAATTTATCGATAAACCAGACATCTACCATCGTAATCTCATGAATCTTCTCATAAGAAATCCCTTTTCTAATAGCTTCTGCAATGACATAGATTCGCTGATCATCAATCACTGCCAGACGTGTCAGCAGTTCTTCCTGACTGAGTCCCGAAAAATCATAGCTTAACAGACAATCCGTATGCTGTTCCAACGAACGAATCGCCTTCATCAAGGCTCCTTCAAAGTTGGTACAGATGCTCATAACTTCTCCGGTTGCTTTCATCTGCGTGGTCAGTGTTCTCTTGGCCGTAATAAACTTATCAAAAGGTAACCTTGGAATCTTTACAACACAATAATCCAGCATCGGTTCAAAGCTCGCATAAGTCTTGCCGGTAATGGTATTGATAATCTCGTCCAGCGTATAGCCCAGTGCAATCTTCGCCGCCACTTTAGCGATTGGATAGCCTGTTGCCTTAGAGGCCAAAGCGGAAGAACGGCTGACACGCGGGTTGACTTCTATAACACAGTATTCAAAGCTGGTAGGATGTAGTGCATACTGTACATTACACCCGCCTGTAATCTGTAATTCATTGATAATATTGAGTGCTGAGGAACGTAACATCTGATACTCTTTATCTCCCAGTGTCTGAGAAGGTGCTACGACGATGCTGTCTCCGGTATGTACCCCGACCGGATCTATATTCTCCATATTACACACCGTGATGCAGTTGCCATTGGCATCCCTCATCACCTCATACTCTATCTCTTTCCAGCCTGCGATGCAGCGTTCTACCAAGACCTGACCAACTCGGCTCAGTCTAAGTCCGTTCTCCAGAATCTTCTCAAGTTCTGCCTGATTAGCTGCGATACCACCACCACTGCCACCGAGCGTATAGGCCGGACGAAGCACCACCGGATAGCCTATCTCTTTTGCAAAGGCAATACCCGCCGGAATATCCTCTACCACGAGAGATGGGGCACAAGGCTCTCCTATCTTCTCCATGGTTGTCTTGAACTCAAGACGGTCTTCTGCTTTCTTAATCGTCTGCGGTGTAGTACCGATTAGATTCACATGATATTTTTTAAGGATACCCAGTTCGTCCAATTCCATGCCCAGATTAAGACCTGCCTGCCCTCCCAGAGTTGGCAATACACTGTCAGGATGTTCTGTTGCGATTAACTGCTCCAGTACCTTTACTGTCAGCGGCTCTATATATACCTTATCTGCGATATCTTTATCCGTCATAATCGTGGCCGGATTTGAATTGACCAGGATAACTTCTATTCCTTCTTCTTTTAATGATCGGCATGCCTGTGTTCCCGCATAATCAAATTCTGCTGCCTGCCCTATGATGATGGGGCCTGAGCCTATGACAAGTACTTTTTTAATATTTGGATTTTTAGGCATTCTTCGTTTCCTCCATCATCGCAATAAATCTATCAAATAAGTAATTAGAATCCTGCGGCCCCGGACACGCTTCCGGATGAAACTGGACTGTAAAAATATTTTTTCCCGTATAAGCCAGACCTTCATTGGTATTATCGTTGACATTCACAAACGCCGGTGTGGCAATGTCAGTATCTATCTTGGTGGTGTCTACCACATAACCATGATTCTGAGAAGAGATATATACTTTACCGGTTGCCAGATCTTTTACCGGATGGTTGCCACCACGATGTCCATACTTCATCTTAAAAGTATCCGCTCCCGTTGCCAATGCCATAAGCTGATGTCCCAGACAAATAGCAAAGATGGGAATATCTGTATGATACAATTGTCTGATTTCTGCAATGATTGAGGTACATTCCTTGGGGTCTCCCGGTCCGTTAGATAACATGATGCCATCCGGTCTATCCTGTATGATCTCTTCTGCTGTCGTCAATGCCGGATAAACTGTCACATCACATCCTCTGCTTACCAAAGATGCTGCTATGTTTTCTTTAGCTCCCAGATCCAGTAACGCAACTCTCTTGCCACAGCCGTTTAAGCTATGTACCAAGCTGGGTTTCTTCTCATGCTCTCCTGTATATTGTATGCTCCCTGACATCGGTCCATTCTCATCCAACGAGCAAACACCCGGATAAGTATATTTATGTTCACAGGTGACGCGTTCGACTACCTTGCCTGTTGTATATTCCTTGAGTTTAGGCAGAAGCTCATCGATATCATACTGTTCATTTGTTGTGATACAGCCATTCATGGTTCCTTTTTCCCGTAATATCTTAGTCAGTGCCCTAGTATCGATCCCTGCGATTCCCGGCACCTCGTATTGCTCTAAGAACTCTTGAATCGTTCCGTTGCTTCTAAAATTACTTGGCACTCTTGATAGTTCCCGAACGATAAATCCATCCGTCCATGGTCTCTTAGATTCCATGTCTTCCTTACATACTCCATAATTACCAATCAATGGATAAGTCATACAAACGGCTTGTCCTGCATAAGACGGATCGGTTAACACTTCCGGATACCCTGCCATAGATGTATTAAATACAATTTCACTAATAATATCCTTATTTGCCCCAATGTGAGTTCCCTCGAATACAGTGCCATCTTCCAATATCAAAAATGCTTTCATCTCGTCACCTGACTCCTATCTGCTGTGTACTTTTGTACATAATCGAACTATTATAACATAATATAAGTACCCCTTCAACTGACATTTCTGCTTTCTCATAGATGCAGCAATGCGGTTGCTATCTGAAAATAGACGATTAAAGAAATAGCATCTACAATCGTTGTAATAAAAGGACTCGCCATAACCGCCGGGTCAAATCCGATTTTTTTAGCTGCCATAGGCAGGATGCAGCCAACTACTTTGGCGATAAAGACTGTGATAACAAGAGTAATGCATACAACCATAGCAACTTGCAACCCAACTTTGTCAAATAACATTAATTTCGCAAAATTAGCTAGCGCTAACGTAATCCCACAAAGTAAAGACACGCGGGATTCTTTCCATATAACAGCCGGCAGGTCTTTAAAGGTTACTTCATTCAGCGAAATACCACGAATCACCGTAACACTTGCCTGTCCTCCCGCATTACCGCCGGTATCCATCAGCATCGGGATAAATGCTGTTAAGATAACACAGGTACTTAGTGCCTTCTCAAAGGATGTAATAATCTTGCCCGTAAAAGTCGCCGATATCATCAATAGCAGTAACCAAGGGATCCTCTTCTTCCACGTCTCAAATACCCCTGTTTTCATATATGGTTTATCCGATGGCACGATAGCTGCCATCTTCTCGATATCCTCCGTGGCCTCTTCCTGCATGATATCTACAACGTCATCAACCGTAATAATACCGACCAGTCGATTCTCATTATCGACCACCGGCATTGAAGTAAAATCATATTTTAAGAATTGCAGGGCAACTTCCTCTTGATCCATAAGCGTATGCAGTGAAATTACATTTTCATGCATAATATCACCAATAACAGCGTCCGGTTCACTTAATAACAGATAGCGCAGTGCAACTGTTCCCACCAAGGTACGTTTATTGTCTAAGACGTAACAAATATTAATTGTCTCTTTATCAATCCCTACTTTTCTGATTCTTGCAATCGCTTCTTCCACCGTCAGATTCTCTTTGAGATCTACGAACTCAACGGTCATGATACTACCCGCCGAATCCTCCGGGTAGCGTAATAGATGATTAATGTCTCTGCGTGTTTCAGAATTGGCATTCATCAATAATTTCTTCACAATATTAGCAGGCATCTCCTCTAGGAGGTCTGTTGCGTCATCTGCCATCAGATTGTTGATAATATTAGCAGCCTCTTTATCGGATAAAGACGTGATAATCACATGTTGATCTTCGATTGGCAGATACGAAAAGATATCGGCGGCTACTGATTTGGGTAAGATGCGAAATATCTTAAGCATCTCTTCTTCTTCCAGCGCCTCCAAAAAAGCCGCAATATCAGCATCATTGAGATCCGATAGCTCTTGACGAAGTCTGGTGTATTGCTTGGTATCCACTAACTCTATTAATTCTTTCATAGCAATTCTCCTTATCTGTGATCCTTATGCTTCACTCCGGAAGCGGAATATCTAAAATTGCTATTAAATAGGAACACATACAACATCTTTCAATATACTCGACACTGCTCTATTTGTCAACGAAAAAGAGCGACCCTGTTACTTCCGTAATAGCCCTTGCTGCTGTTATTTCACTGATATCCTGCTGTAGCTGCAATATCATATTCTGTGCTAATTTTAACTGAATCTGCACCTTATCCGTATAGGTGATTTCCAGTTCGGTGAATCCTCTTGTTTCTAATAAGTGTTGTATCTTACCTGCGTCATTATACTCCATTGTGATACAAATTTGACTGCCGTAAATCATAGAAACGATGTCCACAGTCAAAAGACCATTCTTTGCAGCCTCTGTATAAGCACGAATCAAGCCTCCTGTTCCTAAGAGTGTTCCCCCAAAATATCTGGTAACTACAATAATCACATGACTTAATCCTTCTTTTTGCAGAACATTCAGGATTGGTCTTCCGGCAGTACCACTCGGTTCTCCATCATCACTGCATCCATTTTCTTCCCCTACGACCCAGGCATAACAATAATGAGTTGCATTTCGATAAGTTTTTTTGACTGCACTGATTACCTGTTTTGCCTCTTGTTCTGAGGCAATTGGCTCTAGTGTTGCAATAAATCTTGATTTCTTCTCGATAATCTCACCCATGCCACCGGTCATAATCGTACGGTACTGTGTCATCGTTTCCTCTTGTTCCATGCCTTTCTCCTTTATACTTCTAATAGAATATCTTATCATACAGCCGCATAAATGTGTATCTAATTGTGAACAATTCTTAATATCCAACAAAAACCTTTATTTACCTATTGATATTTGCTATAATAAAAGGATTCACAATGTTCTAAGGAGGTTTCATCTATGAATTATGGAAAAAAAGGGGTGCAGCGAAAGCAGCATATGCTGAACTCCAAGTTAATAAAATACAAGAAAAAATGTGGTATCACAGTAATGAAGGTAGTGCTCATCTGTCTGATATCGTTTGGTATCATCGGACTGTGTGCCGGCATCGGTGTCTTTAAAGGCATCCTCGATTCCGCTCCTGATATCTCTAATCTAAACGTATCCCCTACCGGATTCTCCACCTTTGTCTATGATGCCGAAGGTCATCAGAGTGCAAAATTAGTATCGGAAGATGCAAATCGGATCCCTATGTCTATGGATCAGATCCCGGAAGATATGGCACATGCCTTTGTAGCCATTGAAGATGAACGTTTTTATGACCATAACGGCATTGATATACAAGGTATCCTCCGTGCTGCTGTACAAGGAGTCAAGAATAAATTTCATTTTTCTCAGGGTGCCAGTACCATTACACAGCAGTTATTAAAAAATAATGTTTTCAAGAACTGGGTATCCGAAAACTCTTTTGCCGAAAAAGTAAAACGTAAGATTCAGGAACAATACCTGGCAATTGAATTGACAAAGATTATGGATAAAGATAAAGTTTTAGAGCTCTATATGAATACGATTAACCTAGGGCAGGGAACGCTCGGTGTGCAAGCCGCTTCTCTTCGCTATTTTAACAAACCCGTTTACGAACTGAACCTATCAGAGTGTGCTGTTATCGCCGGGATCACGCAGAATCCTTCCAAATATAACCCGATTTCACATCCGGAAGACAATGCCATCAGGCGTGAAAAAGTCCTGGATAAGATGCTAGAACTTACCTATATTACACAGGAAGAACATGATCAAGCCATGCAGGATGACGTATACGATCGTATTCAAATCGTCAATGCTTCAACTGACTCCAGCCCTATCAATACATATTTTGTAGATGAGCTGACAGAACAGGTGTTACAGGATTTTATCAATGTCTTGGGTTATAATGAGACACAGGCCTACAATGCAGTCTATACCTCAGGCTTAAGTATCTTCAGTACGCAGTCTCCTGAGATACAGTCCATCTGTGATTCCGTTTTTAATGATGAAGCCAGTTACCCGGAAAATGTAAAATGGTATCTGTCTTATGAATTAACAACGCAAAAATCAAATGATGAAATCATAAATCACAGTTCTGAGATGTATAAAGAATATTATAAAAAACAAAATTCACGTTTCAATATGCTCTATTCTTCCAAAGAAGAAGCCAATGCAGCAATCGAAGCTTATAAAGAAGCTGTTCTGGACAGCGATGAAACGGTACTGGCGGAGAAGATCAGTCTGACCCCGCAGCCACAAGTCTCCCTCACGGTAGAAGATCAAAGCAGTGGTTATGTTGTAGCCATGGTAGGCGGACGTGGTACCAAGGAAGGAAGTTTGACTCTCAATAGAGCCACTAATACGGTTCGCCAACCCGGATCTTGTTTTAAGGTTGTATCTACCTATGCCCCTGCCCTGGATAGTGCAGGACTTACTCTGGCTTCTGTCTTTACCGATGCCCCTTTTAGTTATGAAAGTGGTCGTCCTGTTGCTAACTGGTATGGTAATAAATATAAAGGTAATTGTTCTATCCGCTATGGTATTGAACAGTCTTTAAATATTATAGCCGTCAAGACCCTGACAAAGATAACACCTCAATTAGGGTTTGATTATCTGGAGAATTTTGGATTTTCCACACTGGTTGCCAGACGTGTGGCTCCTAATGGAGATGTTCTGTCCGATATCAATCAGCCATTGGCGCTCGGTGGTATCACAGACGGTGTAACCAACATGGAACTCAATGCTGCTTATGCTTCTATTGCAAATAGCGGTGCTTATATTACTCCAACACTTTACACCAAAGTTGTCGCACATGATGGCACTGTTCTGCTTGATAATACACATCCTGAGACGAGACAGGTCATCAAAGAAACAACGGCCTTTCTTCTAACCGATGCCATGGTAGATGTTGTTACCAAAGGAACCGGTGGAAGTGTGAACTTTGGCAATATGTCCATGGCCGGTAAGACCGGTACTACAACCGATTACAAAGATGTATGGTTCAGTGGATACACACCATACTATACTGCTACTACCTGGGCCGGTTTTGATAATAACGCAAGTCTGTCCGGTGCTGAAAAGAATCTGGCAAAAACACTATGGCGCAGTGTCATGTCCAAGATACATGAAGGATTACCTAATAAATCATTCTCTACACCCGCCGGGATCACAACTGCTACCATCTGCTCCCGCTCCGGTAAACTACCGATAGCCGGTGTATGTGATGCAACCTTACGCACAGAATATTTTGCAGAAGGCACTGTGCCTACAGAAAGCTGTGATGTCCACTATCAGGGTATGGTCTGTGTCTACTCCGGTCTGCCTGCTACGGATAACTGTCCTTTTAAAGCAGCACAAACCATGGAGCTTCCTCCTGCCAATGAATTAGCACTCAAAGGATTACCGATTGCAGCTCCTGTTACCGACCCTGTCAATCCTATCGCTATAGACCCTACTACTCAAACAGGAGCACAGGTACAAAGATGTCCACATGATGAAGCCTTTTTCCAAAACCCTACCTATCAGGCTGTCATCCAGCAACAGGCTGCAGAGCTACAGCAAAGAGCCGCAGCAGCGGCAGCAGCAGGTACCGGGGGCGTTCAGGTTTTACCACCTTCACCGATACCCACTCAGCCAACCGCTACAGTGCCGACAGGTGATACTCCCGTAACTCCTTAACGCTCACAAACAATATAACTGTAGACCTTGTATTTTTCCATATATTTTGCTATAATAAGGATAGATAAATAAACATTTAACAAAGGAGGCATAATTAGGGATAATTGCCGTTGTTCCGTAAAAGGGGTGATTTGTATGGAACTCAATCTAAACTTGACTTATGCAACATTAATAACAGGACTGCCTTCCACTAGTAGTTCAAAACCAACCAATTATTCCAATTTGAAGAGCAGTGTATTAAAAACACAAGTGTACCAATCTCCTGCTCCTTCTGTAGATATTGCCAAATTACCTGGAGATGTCGAGAAAAAATCTGATGCGTTAAAAGATTCTGCGGATATTTTGATTGCAAAAGGTGCCGATTCTTTATTTCAGCAGACCAATATTACCACCACGGAAGAAGACGGTACCCAGACCACGGTAAAAGACTACGATAGAGATTCTTTGTATCATAATGTAAAGAATTTCATTGAAGATTATAATGCCTTGATTGATTCAGCGAGTGATTCTTCCAACACCAGTGTATTGCGTCAGACCTTAAGTTTGACTTCTTATACCGGTGCCTACGCTAATGCCTTAGGTAATACAGGTATTACCATTGGTAAAAATAATCATTTATCAATTGATGAAGAATCTTTTAAAGAATCTGATATGAATACAATAAAAGCAGTCTTTAATGATACGAACTCTTATGCTTATACCGTATCTGCCAAATCTTCTCAGATTAATTATTATGCCGGTAATGAAGACAATAAAATAGACACCTATAGTCCAAATGGTGTCTACTCTAATCGTTCCAATGCTTATTCTGTAGGTAGCTTATATAATAGCTGCTCCTGATTCCTCATAGATAATATTTCGGTAAGATTTTGATAAAATTTCAATAAGCGTTTATATAGAAGCTATTCACTTAGAATAGTTTCTATTTTTTTAAGTTCCGCTTCTGTGAAATCAAGATGTGCGATTGCCTGTACGCTATCTGTGATCTGGCTAGGTCTGCTCGCACCGATCAAGACCGTCGTCACACGGTTCTGACGAAGTACCCAAGCCAATGCCATCTGCGCCAAAGATTGTTCTCTCTCTTTCGCCACATCATCCAATTGCTGAATCCTTCTTAGTTTATCTTCTGTAATGTCGCTGGACTTTAAAAAATGTTCTTTTTTGGCTCTGGAATCTGCCGGGATACCACCCAAATAACGATTGGTCAACAATCCCTGTGCCAAAGGACTAAAACAGATACAACCTGCCCCTATCTCATCCAGTGTATCTAATAAGCCATCTTCTTCTACCCATCTGCTGAACATATTATAACGTGGTTGATGAATCAATAGCGGCGTACCATTCGCTTGCAAAATCGCAGCTGCTTTTCTGGTCTGTTCCGATTTATAATTAGACAAACCTATATAGAGCGCTTTCCCTTGTTTTACAATATCGGATAATGCACCCATCGTCTCTTCCAATGGGGTCTCCGGATCCGGTCTGTGATGATAGAATACATCCACATAATCAAGTTTCATTCTTTGCAGACTTTGGTCGAGACTTGAAATCATATATTTTCTGGAGCCATAATCTCCATAAGGTCCCTTCCACATTGTATAGCCTGCTTTGGATGAAATAAACATCTCATCCCGATAAGGACGCATATCCTGTTCCATAATTCGTCCAAAGTTCTCCTCTGCAGAGCCCGGATTGGGTCCATAATTATTCGCTAAATCAAAATGTGTTGTCCCTGCATCAAACGCTGTATGTATCATATCTCTTTGATTTTCATAAGAATCAACCGAACCAAAATTATGCCATAACCCAAGTGCAACTCTAGGTAAACACACACCACTTCTGCCGCACCTTAAATATTGCATCTTTTCATATCTGTCTTCTTGTGCCTGATACATGTTTTTGTCCTCCCTAGAATCTTGCTGTAATATGTTCTATGTTCTTAATCAGTACCGAGGTAGTTCCATTTGGATTGGTTAGAAACTCTACACTATTTGAATCTTTGTATTGCTCCATCGGTATCTTAATCTCGATTCCCGTATCCGTAGTCAGATGCTGTTTCTGATACTTCGATAAAGTACGTTCGCTCTGTGGTTCCACCGTTTCTTTTACCAAATCATATTTTTCTATCTTATCCTGAAAGGCTATTTTTAATTCCGGTTTCTGTTCAAATACTTTATCCGCTATTTCTTCTACTGTAAAACTGCCCTTCTCTGCCAGCTCTTCATTAATGATACTCTTTGCCTTCATATGCTCCGTGAATTGTTGTCCTTCTTCATAGTTATCATTCTGTACAGCTTCTACTGCTTTTGTCACTAATGCAAGCTTTGATTTATGTGACATATGACTGCTGCATTTTAAAAACAAATAAGAAAAATAATTAGTTTTTGTTCCATTTACTTCGTATTTTTTCTCAATGACCTGTACCGAAAAATCCATAAGATTAATGATAGCTGCTTCCTGTAAGCGCTGGCTTTCTGTTGGCAGGATAGACTTATGCTTGATAATCTCATTGGTATGAACATTTTCTAACGACTTGGTAATATGAGTATAGGATTCTTTATAGTTCATCTTTAGGAGAGCCAAATATTGCACTTCCTGTGCTTTAAAGCGTACCACTACAAGATCAGCCGCCGGAATATCAATATTACTGTTCATAATCCGGTATAGTTCGGATGCCATTTCCTTACTAATCTCTACAAATCGATCATCCTCGTATTCTGTAAGCAGCTTATAGATCTCAGACTCTGCTTTGTGAAAATTGCAAGTCTTACCATCATCTCCCGATATGATCCTATAAATATGCTCTCTTAAGAAATCAGCAAATTCTGATCCAAAATCAATCAAAGTATCCGATAGCACCGGCATGCCTACTGTTGAATCGCAAATATGAACAATCACTGCCTCTATTCTTATCTCTTCTTTATTCATCTATCTCTACCCGCATTCTTTCCTGGATTCGTCGTTTTTATTGAACTATGGTTCGCTCACAGCTGTTGTTATTATAACATCTTACTTTTAAAAAGAGTAGCGTCATTTAGATCAAATAGCGAAATCCCTGCATCAATAATCCCACTGCACGTAGTGCTGTTTTCTTCCAAAATGGCTGCTTACGAACCACGATATGCTCCGGAGTCATATATTCATGCTCTGTTATCACCTGTCTGCAATCCTTCTCCAAGGCATCCATATGAGCTCTCAATTCTGCATTGAGTTCTTTACTATCTACCACTAGCATCAGCTCCGTATCCACATAAGTGCTGCGAAGATCCATATTATAAGAGCCAATCAGTGACAGGGAATCATCGATTAAAATAGATTTACCATGAGCTGATGTTCCTCCATCATATTCATAGATAGTCATACCTGTTTGTATTAGGTTCTTTTTATTCCACAGGTAATCACTGGAAGCCATAAAGTTGTCCCCATTTTCCACGGAATTTAAAACAAGCTTCATATCGGGAACTGACTCTCGTACTTCTCTGAGCATCTGATTCATATCCGTATTGGTTACCGCATAAGGGGTATGGATCCGCACGCTGTCAGATGCCTGACGCATCAATTGCACTGCTTGATAAAATACCGTTGGTTCCTTTGCATAAACAGTGATTGGATTGGAAATCAGACGAATCTTTGTGGTCGGACAGGTAACTTTTGAATATTCATAAGTCTCATAAAGATCCGGTCTCTTATCGGCGATATTTTTACTCCTTGCTATCAGCCTGGCTCTTTCCTCCTGTATCTTTGGTTTCTGATCTAAATCCTTTTCTTCATGAAAATAAGAACAATAGGGGGAATCCCATACCGTATCAAAATACGCTCTGAGCTCGTTCAAAGAACTTTGCTTGGATTCTTTTGTACCATGCTGCGTATTGTAAACTAGGATTTCTCGGTCCAGACTCCTATTGGCAGTATCATATTCTCCCAAAAAATAATCAAAGGTATTACGACCGCCTAAGAGATATCCAAGGTCATCTACTATGATATATTTATCATGCATACGTCCCTGTGTCTTCCATGGCTGTAACAGATTGATTCTATTGTATAGCTTAATCTCTACCTGCGGATGAGATGCTACGGCATAGAACAGTTCTCTTCCCTCCATGCGCAGCAATCCACTGATTCCATCTACAAGGATCTGTACGTGAACTCCCTGTTCTGCCTTCTGTAGGAGGATAGACAAAATATCTGCAGTACTTTCCCCTTCTCTCATATCGTAAGTAGACAGTATGATTTGTTCTGTCGCAAGATTCAGCAGACGCACTCTCTCATCCCATGCGCTTTGATTGGTTTCGAGTATCATCGCACGATCACTGCCTGTCCTATTCCCGATAAAATCTTCCTTGTGAAAAGCTTGTTTTGTAGTCTCACTTACCTGTTGATATCGA
The DNA here is from genome assembly GCA_036652815.1 of Lachnospiraceae bacterium. GTDB lineage: Bacteria > Bacillota > Clostridia > Lachnospirales > Lachnospiraceae > SZUA-378. The sequence goes on along the minus strand of JAVVVE010000016.1, from coordinate 1,058 downwards.
ATAAAAGGGGCTATCGCTCCTATGATAAGATAAAGCAGCAGGATGAGAAAAATATATACTATCACATATTTTTTGATATGCTTCATCATACTGTAAGCACCACCTTTATGCTATCTTACTCCGTTTACTCTTAACTGATTTTCCGACCTCTGTAGACCTTCGGTTAACGCCATCCTTAGCAACTGCCAAATAAAATAACTGTATCTTTAACTTATTCTCCTGATACAAGTCTATACTTTCATAAAGACTCTTATATTGCTCAAACAAGATCCTTTTCGTTCGGATAGTCTGTCGCAGATTTACCTGGGTATCTACTAAGCTTCCTTTTGTTTTCACATAATAATACAGTGGTTTTGTCACAACATATACCGTATCTACATATTGCAAATACTCTAAATTAAACTGAAAATCTTCACACCAATCGAGTTCCTCCGAACACTGCAGTCCTTCTTTTTTCACGATCTCTGTCCGAAAGAACTTGTTCCACATCACTCCGTAATAAAAATTCGCCGGTGCCTCCATCATATGTTCTGCAAACTCTTGTCTGGACAAAAGTCCTTGCTTCTTGATATCTCCTTTTTTATAGATTCTTTGTTTAATCACTCGATGATAATCCATAATAACCATCTCACAGTCATGCACTACTGCGGCCTCTACTAAGGTCTCCGTAGCACGCCTGTCTAACCAGTCATCACCATCTACAAATTGTAAGAATACACCCGTGGCATGTTGTATCCCGATATTTCTGCTATGGGAAACCCCTGTGTTTTGTTTTTTAATCACATGAAATCTGGCATCTGCCTGTTCGTATTGATGTAAGATCTTAGGTGTATGGTCTGTACTGCCATCATCGATAAGCCACACTTCTATCTCTGTATAAGTCTGATTGCGAATGCTGCACAGACATCTTTCTATCGTTTGCTCCCCATTATATACCGGTACAATAATGCTTACCAAAGGCTTATTTAATTGTTTTCTATTCTTCATATCCTTGCCAGTTCCCTTTCTCACATGCTGAGTTCCTTTTTCTCACATGCTGAGTTCCTTTTTCTCACATG
>JAVVVE010000015.1:0-62816 GCA_036652815.1 Lachnospiraceae bacterium | reverse complement strand
TTTACCTCGGCATTGAGAAGAAACGCTTTGAGGAAAAGCTGAATATTGTCTACGAAATCACAGACCTTGATTTTGCTATTCCGGCACTTACCCTACAGCCAATCGTTGAAAATGCGGTAAAGCATGGTGTGACCAAAAAAAAATCCGGCGGCACTGTTAACATTTCCACAAGAGAGCGGGAGGACTGCTATGAAATCATTGTCGCAGATGATGGCGTGGGCTTTGATGTATTGAAACCGCTGACAGACACCGATACCCACGTCGGCATAGAAAATGTACGCAGCCGTCTGTGGTCCATCTGTCGCGGAACACTGGACATCAAAAGTGCAATAGGCGAGGGGACGACCGCCATAATCAGAATACCGAGAGGCAGTCCGCGGCATATGGTATCCTATAAATAGAAAAGTAGAACCGGGATGTCATGCGCCCGGCAAACGGTTTTCTTACCAATCCCATATCCACGGAAAGGCTAAGCGACGTAATACATGGGGCACTGCTTTAGCAAAAGAAACTACCTTCCCGATTAGAATAACAGCAAAGAATAACAGTAAAGAATAACAGGAGAAAAGAGAGTATGCAAAAACTAAGATGGAAACAAAAAAAACTACGCGCAAGGATACTATCCCTTGTACTGTCGGCGGTGATGGTATTGACCACGTTCCCGACAACCGTATTTGCGACGGAGGTGAAGGACGATCCTGCCCCCGAACGTACCATTACAGCCTTTGACGAGTTGGGAGAGGGCTTCTTAAAGTCCACATTTTCTGGCGGGGGGGGGGTATAGCTATACACGAAATGTCAAGCTGCATACGCCCTTTGAGGACGTTAAACTGCCTACCGAGTTAGGTGTGACGATAGAGAGCAGCACCGCTCCTGCGGAAGAACCGACCACCTCTGCGCCTACGGAAGAACCGACCACCTCTGCGCCTACGGAAGAACCGACTACCTCTGCGCCTACGGAAGAGCCATCTAGCTCTGCCCCTGCGGAAGAGCCATCTAGCTCCGCCCCTGCGGAAGAGCCGACCACCTCCGCTCCTGTCGCTGAACCGGCGGCCGCTCCTGTCGCTGAGCCTGCAGCCGCGCCTGTCGCACAGACAGCCAACACAGACACCAGCGTGTCGGGCAATGAGCAGCCTGCTGAAGAGTCAGCATCCGCTGAGCCAACTCCAGCACCTGCTCCTGCTCCGATGCCAACACCGGATGCCGAAAAACCATCTGCCGAAGCTTCCCCTGCGGAAAAACCTGCAGATCCAAAGCAGGAGAATACTACAGTCACCGAAACAACACAGGAAACCATCCCCGTGACTTGGACGGGTGACAGAGAATATACCCCCGATCAAAACAGTCAGGTAATCTACACCGCCGTGCTGCCGGAGGGTTATATCCTGGCGGACGGCGTTACTCTACCGGTCATCCAGGTGATGGTGGGCAGACAGGCAAGGGCGGCGAGAGCCGCTATTCCCGAAGGCGGCACCTATTACTTTGACCTGTCCAGCGAGAATGCCTACATTGGCACAATCAACAGAAATCTGACGGATAAAACCCTACACTATGTGCCATTTACCTATGTGGGTTCAGTAAATGCCTATAGCCTTGACCGCATCGGCGCGAGTTCTATAGCAGATGACCGCACCTTGTTTTTCTCGCCTGATAATATCAGCAACAGAATAAGCTGGGATGCGCTAAATGCAAGAGGACTCATTTTTGGAAATAATAGCTTTGATACAAACTTCACGCTGCGTTCCGTGAGTGCGGGGAGTGACAGTGATTTTATGTTTGGAGCCTTACCAGATGATAACGAATGGGACACAATTCGGAGAGTCTATCGCCTCGGAAACTACTCCTCCTATTCATGGGGGCAGGATACCGATCGTAATAACAACTCAATGTGCGCATGGCGTGGGGGAGGTGATGAGAAAGGGTGGGGTAGCGCATATACTACGAAAAGCACTCAAAACGGCCATGATTACGGTTTCCGTCCCGTCATACAGGCGCTGAACCCTTACAGCTTGCAAGCCGTCACGCTGAACCTAAACGGTGGTAGCTTAAATGGCGTAGGCAGTAGTATCAATATTGTCTGCGGTGGCAACACGTTCACAGCACCAAGCCAAGCAGGCTTGACCCGCCCAAGCGATAAACCGGGTCCTTACTTTAAGTGGACCACGAAACAAGACGGCCAAGGCGATAGCTATGCTCCGGGCGAATCCGTGCCCAGCGGCGTACCCACGCTGTATGCACAGTGGAAAGACCCGGTACCCGAAATCAAAGTAGCCACACAAACCGGCACGGTGACCTATGGCACAGGGGCAACCCCGACCTATGCCGTGACGGCAAGCAACTTTGGAGCCGGTATATACCCCACCTTTGCCCCAAGTATTGCATGGGTAGGAACCGCACCAACCGGTGTGACTCCGGCATTTAGTGGTACGAACAACGAAACACTCACCATGACCACCACCGCCGAAACTCTCGCAGGCGACTATAAATTCAAGGTGGTTTCGCCAAAAACAGGTGGTGGAAACTATGAATCTACCGAAGCAACCCTCCGGGTAGATAAGCTTACGGCAAGCATCGCATGGGGAGAAATCAGCTTCCCCTATAACGGTAGTCCACAAGTCCCAACCGCCACAGTTGACAACAAAATTGGCAGTGACGATGTTACCGTTACCGTAACAGGCGAGCAGACCAATACAGGCAACTATACCGCTACCGCAACTGCTTTGACCGGCGCAGCGGCTGTCAACTATGCACTGCCGACCACCGGGTTGAAACCGGCATTTGCAATCACCGCAAAACCTGTGACCGTGACCGGTGCTACTTCAGTAAGCGTTACAAAGGTGTATGACGGTAATCCCGATGCACTCGCTAGTGCGGTAACCGGCACGCTTGGCTTAGACGGCGTGATAGGGGGCGATACCTCTAAGGTTTCGGCAAAGATAGATAAGGTTACCTATGCAGATGCCAATGCCGGCAAAAACAAAAACGTAACCCTTACTATTTCACTGGATGGTACGGCAAAGGGCAACTATGCCTTGGATAAGAACACCGTTACTGTCAGCGGCGAGATTACGGCAAAACCGGTAACCACCCTCAATGACGGTACTTTGAAAATCATCAAAGAATATGATGCGAAAACCAGTGCAGGAACAGCAACCGGTGCACTTGATTCTGTTGATTTTGTAGCAACGGACAAAGGCAACGTTTCTGCTTTGGTTACAGACGTAGGTGCTTATCCCGATACAACAGTGGGGCAGAACAAAACAGTTTCCCTTAAGGTAGCACTAGACGGCTCGGCGAAAGGGAATTATAGCCTTGCCGATGCTACCTATAGCTTTACAAAGGCTGAGATTACAAAAGCAAGACCAAAAGTCGATGTAACGACAGCTACTGTGTCCGGAGCGAAACCCGGAACGAAAGACGATACCTTTACCCTTACCGCAACGGTAACCGGCGTAGGCAGCGATAAACCGGGCGGAACCATCCAATTCAAAGCAGACGGCGGCACAAACATCGGTGGTGTTCTTACATTGAATAACGGTGTGGCAACTTACGATTGGGTAACACCCGATGCGGGCAACTATACCATTACGGCTAAGTTTGTCCCGACAGGAGAACCCAACTATACGGATACCACCGGCTCTGTAGAGCTTACCGTTTCCAAAGCAGGGCAGGCGGCACTTACCTTTACCGCACCTACGGCGACCACCGTTACCTATGGCGACTCTGCCATCGACTTTACAGTGGACGGCGGCACAGGCAGTGGCGCAGTAAGCTATGCCAGTTCCAATCCTGCTAAGATTGCCATCAGCGGAACGCAAGGCACCATCAAGGGCATCGGTACGGTCACGATTACCGCCACCAAAGCAGCGGACAAGAACTATAACGAAACCAGTGCAGCCAAAGACCTTACAGTAAATCCCGCAACCCCTATTGTTACATGGGCAAACACCACGCAAAGCCTTGGCTATACCGGCAGTGCAGCGGCGATTACGGCTCCTACTGTGACTCTAAAGAATAGCGAAACCATTGGAAAAGACCAGATTCAGTATGCTTATAAGAAATCCGGATTCGCCGGCTTATTGGGCTACAAAGATGGCTTGCCAACCGATGCGGGTAGCTACACCATCAAGGCGAACCTCGCTAAAGCGGGCAACTATACAGCAGCCGACAGCACCAATGAACTGACCTTGACCATCACCAAATCCACACCGACACTCACCATTGACAACGGCTATACCGGCAAAACCTACGACGGCGCAGCTATGTCGGCTCCAATCGATACACAAATGACCATCAACGGAGCAAGCTTTACCGATGTGAAGTTTGCCTATAGTGTACAGGCAGACATGAGCAAGCCATTTTCTGCTGCTCCGAAAAACGCAGGCACGTATTATGTGCAGGCAAGCGTTGCAGAAAACCACAATACGGCTGCGGTAATATCTGCGGCAAAGGAATTTATCATTGCACAGAAAGCACTCACCATCAGCGGCGCAATCGTTACCCCACGTCAGTACGATGGCACAACCACTGCAGCCGTTACAGGACTGACCTTTAACGGTCTGGTCACTGGAGAAACAGTTACGATAAACACTGATTATACTGTGGGCAACCCGACCTATGACAGTGCCGCCGCAGGCACCAGAACGGTTACCGGCACAGCATCACTTGTCGGCAATGCTAAGACAGATAACTACATCCTAACAGGTGCATATACCATTCCTAACCAGACCATTGCCAAAAAGACCGGCATTGGCGCACCAACCTTTGTAAAGATGGACGATGTTAATAATACCTTTACCTTTGGCACGGTATCGGGGTATGCCACGGTAACCGACTATGAATGGAAGCTGGAACGTGATGCTACATGGACATCTGTAACAGCTAACCCGATTTTAGTAGGTGACAAAGCAGGTAAGATTCAAATCCGTATCAAGGAAACACCTAACTACGAAGCAGGTGCGACGTACACACATAAAGATAAATTTACGGCGGCTCTTGCCGGTAGCGTAGCCATCAGCACCTACAGCGGTGTTGTGCGGTATGGTGAAACCCTGACTGCTACGGTAAGCGGACAGCAGGAGGGTGCAGAGCTTCATTATAGCTGGAGTGACGGAACCCATACCTTTGGTACAGACAGCGATTCCCTTCCACTTACCGGGCCTATGATTGGCAAAACCATCACGGTCACAGTCACTGCAGCAGACTATAGCGGCGAGCTTACCGCTACCACCACGACTGTGGCAAAGAAAACCGCTGCTCTCGTAGTGACCGACGGAGTTGACAAGGAATATGACGGAAACGAGCAAGCAAAGCTTACGCTGTCCATCCGCAAGGTAAATGGAGACGATGACATTACCATCACCGCTCCCAAGGCTGTGTATGCTGATAAAAATGTAGGCAACAACAAGACGATTACGATAAATACCCTTACGATTACCGGTGCAGCAAAGGATTGGTACGAGGTGACTCCTCCTGCTACGTCTACTAACGGTAACATCACCGCCAAAGTACTGAGCGTGACTGCCACAGTAACAGATAAAGATTACGATGGCACAACAAATGCAACCGCCACCTACAAGGTAACCGGCAAGCTTGCAACAGATACCGTTACAGCAAGCGGTACGGCAACGTTTGAGGATGCCCATGTGGGTACCGGTAAAACGGTCAATATCACAAACATTACCCTTTCGGGTGCAGATAAAGCAAACTATAAGCTAAATAGCACAACCGCCACCACACAGGCCACCATTCGCAAAGCAACAGTAACACCAACCATTGCTCCGATTGCGGCACAAGATTATAACGGCAGTCAAATCAAACCGACTCCTACCGTGACCATCGCAGGCACTACACCGTTTACAGCCACAGATTACACCGTGACCTATGGGAGTAACGTGGATGCAGGCACAGGCACTGTTACGGTAAAAGCAGACAAAAACGGAAATTACACCTTTGCGGATGTGACTGCAAACTTTACCATCAACAAAATCACTTACAACAGCACAGCCATCACAGGCACGAAGCTGGTAAAGAATACTACAGCCCAGACCGGTGTAACCTTTGACCTGTCCACCTTGTCCTTCCCGACAGGATTCAAGGACAACGACTTTAAGTCCGTAGTCATTGGCACAAACACAGACAACGTGCTGACCGGCACACCAAGCATTACGTCAGGCATAACAGGGAAAAAACTTACCTTTGATGTCGGCGCTGTGGCAGCAAATCTTTCCGGCACGATGAACATGGAGGTTAGCAGCAAGAATTATCACGATTACACCGTAAAAATCACCGTTACTACTGTGGATAAAACACCGCTTACCATCACAGGGACAGCCGCAACAGGGCTTATATATAACGGCTCTGCTCAGAGTGGTTACACCAAGGTAGCGGTAGAGGGCAATCGAGTTCCGGTTAAGGATCTGGACTTTACCTATAGCGGAAAAGAGAAAAACAATACAGCCTACGGCCCGACCACGACCGCACCGACCGGAGCCGGTGATTATCAACTGGTTGTCTCGGTCAAGGACACGAATACCACCTATGCCGGCAAAAGCTCTGCACTTATTTTTAGCATCGAGCAAAAAGAACTGACCGTCAAGGCAGATAACAAAACCATGACAAAGGGCGCTGCAGTGCCACCATTTACCGTAACCAACAGTGGCTTTCTTGGCACGGACACCGCAGCGACCGCTTTTGCAACACAGCCGGTGGCAACGTGTACAGCAGATGGAACGAGCATCGGTACCTTTGACATTTTGATTCGTACGAAAGCCGTACTTAACACAGGCGTGGGAGCCAACTACTTTATCAAGAGCCAAGACAAGGGCACACTGACTGTCAATGCCGTTTCCCATACCATTACCGCAAGTGCGGGAACAGGCGGCACGATTTCACCGAGCGGTACGGTAAGCGTGAAGGATGGCGCAAACCAGACTTTTAGCATCACACCAAGCAGCAACTACAAGATTGCCTCCGTTACGGTGGACGGAACCAATCAAGGTGCCATCGGCAGCTATACCTTTACAAATGTAATAGGAGCCCATACCATCGCCGCAACCTTTAGCCATACCGGCGGCAGTACACCGAGTGGCGATGGCGGCCATACCAACGATTCCTCCTCCGGCAGCACCGCTACGACACCTCCGTCTACAGGAGTGATTCAGGATCAAACGAATCCGGCTCCTCCGACCACAGCACAAAGCGAGACGACCGCCAACGTCGACAGTAACGGCAATGCCAGTGCTACGCTGACCGACCAAACCATGCAGGATGCCATCGACAGGGCGAGAAAAGAGGCAGAGAGACAAGGAACAGCAGGCAACGGAATAGCAGTTGAGATCCACGTAACCACAGGCGGCAGGGATGTCAACACGATGCTGGTAAATCTGCCGGAAACCTTGCAGGAAAAAATCATCGAAAGCAGGGTGCTCAACACCATTTTAGTGATGGATCGCCCTGACATTTCTCTAAATATGAACCTGGCGACCATTACAGAAATTAACAGACAGGCAAAATCCGATGTACAGCTCATCGCAACCCGCGTGGATAGCAGCATACTTTCCGGCGAAGCGAAAAGAGCGATTGCAGGACGTCCAACCTATGATTTAAGGGCAACCTATAACGAAGGCACAAGATCGATTCACAGCTTTAGAAACGGCAGCATGACCGTGGCCATCCCATACCTCCCGCAAAAAGGCGAAGTAGCCGGAGGTCTGTATGGAGTCTATGTGAATGATAAAAAAGCAAACTATATCACCAATTCCAGCTACGACGAAGCTACCCAAAAACAACTCTTTGCAACCAACCAACTCGGTGTATATGGCATCGGCTACAAAGCACCGATCGGTTTCACAGACATTAAAAACCATTGGGCAAAGGCAGATATCGAGTTTGGAGTCAGCCGTGGACTCCTAAACGGCACAAGAAGCAAAAAATTTGCTCCAAACAGCGAAGCGACCCATGGCATGTTTGCGACAGCACTCGGCAGAATGGCAAACACAGATGTGAGTGGCATCCTAACCGGCAATGCCGATCAGCGTATAGCAGATACATCCATCACCCATGAGCAGATGGCGGTTATGCTGTACCACTACACCCAAGCAATCGGCTATACCCTGCCAATCGCACATGTAGAAAAATCCTTTGCGGACAGCCATCAAATCAGCCCGTATGCTCGAGATGTCATAAAAGCGATGCAGATGGCGGGCATCCTAAACGGCAAGAGCGGCAATGTATTTGACCCACAGGGAATAGCTACCAAAGCCGAAGCATCGGCTATGCTGCACCGTTTTATCGAGTTAGTCATCACGACCGAATCGGCACAGGGCTGGGTGAAGAACGATTCCGGCAAGTGGATGTACTATGAGAACGGAAAGGCCGTCACCGGCAACAAGATAATCGGTGCCGAAAGCTATCTCTTTGACCGGTATGGTGAAATGGTAGATGCATTAAAGAAATAAACAAAAGCAAAAACAAGAGCAAAAGCAAAAGCAGAGGGTGTATGCTCTCTGCTTTTTAACAGAAAAGTATAAAAATATCATCAGCTACACTTACTAAATTAGAGTATTTTGCAGAAACAGTCGCCGACAAAGCATTGTGAAAATATTGAACTTAGCATATAATATATTTAAAAAAGGAATCAAGGTGGTAATATGTCAAATGAAAAACATGTCATTATAAGAGGACAATGTATGAATAGAAATTTTCATGAAATTAATGATACTATTAAAATTGAATTTGATGTTAGAAGCAGAATCGGCGGATGTGATAACGGAGGAAGTTTTCAAACTAAGATTTCTGAAGATAAAATAGAAAAGCTATTAAAAGATACTGAACTGCTAATGCGAAATGCTTCGAATACTCAAACGGCATACACCCTTGAAATTCCGAGGCTCGACCAGCCCTGCTACACATCTACTGGCTGAATCCACACCAATATGAACATTCATACCAAAATACCAGTTTATTTGCCTCAAGCATGTGGCAAAATTAAAGAATATGCGTCAATAAAATAAACAAAGTGAAGACGAATTGAAAATAATAGAAAGTAGGTGGCTGCATGACTTTGACAAAACAGGAATATTATATCAGCCTAATAGACCGTTTGAGAGCTTTACCAGATGAGACAGAGTGGATTGAATTTAAAGTGAATAATTGTGGTCCAGAAACCATCGGTGAATATATTTCGGCATTGGCTAATTCGGCTGCTTATTGTGAAAAGGAAAAATCATATCTGCTGTGGGGGATTAATGATACTACACATGAAATTGAAGGTACAAAGTTTACACCAAAGAAAGCGAAAAAAGGTAATCAGGAATTGGAAAATTGGTTATTGGGAAACCTAAAACCAGCAATTGACTTTAGGTTTGTGGAAGTTGAAACCGATAAGGGAAAAGTTGTTGTAATGGAGATTCCGGCAACAGTTTCTAAACCAACCAGTTTTCACGATGTTGAATATATTCGAGTTGGTAGCTATAAGAAGAAACTTAAAGATTTCCCAGAAAAAGAACGTAAATTATGGATTTCATTTGAAACAAAACCATTTGAACTACGCATAGCAAAAGAAAATATTAGTATTCCAGAGGTGACAGAGCTACTGGATTGTGCAGCATATTACACAGTAATGAATCTTCCATTACCAAGTAATAGAGAATCCATTATACACAATATGGTAGATGAAAAATTTATTCGTGAGATGGATAATGGAAATTATGAGATTACTAATATGGGGGCATTGTTATTTGCGAAAAATTTAAAGACATTTGATCATCTGAAGAGAAAAGCAATTCGTGTAATTCGATATAAAGGAACTGGAAGAACAACTGCTATTCGAGAACAGGTTTTTACGAAAGGTTATGCGATACAGTTTGATGATATTGCTGACTATGTAATGACATTGATTCCGCAGGAAGAAGAAATTGACGGAGGAAGAAGACGAGAGAATATTATGTTTCCGAAGAAAGCAGTAAGAGAAATGCTCGGAAATATCATGATACATCAAGATCTAACTGCACATGGATCGGGACCTATGATGGAAGTATTTGATACAAGGGTAGAATCATCTAACCCTGGAAATTTGCTTGTGGATGTAAACAGGATTATTGATACCGCTCCACATTCGAGAAATGAGAATATGGCATCATTCTTGCGAATCGTTCATATTTGTGAGGAACGAGGAAGTGGATTTGATCGTATGGAAGAGGGTATGGGAGAACTTAGAATACCAGCTCCAAAAGTAGAAACCGCAGATGATTTTTGTAGAACTAAATTGTATTGGTATAAAACATTGAATGGATGGAGTAAGGAAGAAAAGATTAGGACATGCTATTTGGCAACTTGCTATTTCTATGTAAATGAGATTGAGGTGTCTAATTCTGTATTGAGAGAGAGATTTGGGGTAGAGGAGAAAAACAAAGCTACAGTTTCCAGAATTATTAAGGATACGCTGGATGCTGGTCTTGTAAAATTATCTGATCCGAATGCTGCACCTAAATTGCGAAGATATGTGCCATACTGGGCATGAGTTTAGTTGATGGGTAGTTGATATAAGGTTTATAGATGGCTTATATATGCTTGCTAGAAACCCTGAAATCATTGATAAATAGGCGAATTTCACTCCGTTTTGTATGAAATAGTTTAGTTGATGGGTAGTTGATGAGTGTGCATGGTGCAAAAAGTAATCAGTGGTTATGTAATCCTAAAAGGAAGTAGAGATGAAAGAAAGCATTGACATTGAGGCAAGATTATTTGAATTACAGGATTTACAATATCGTGATTTTCATGCAAGACTGATTCCAACGATTGCACCGCAGACTATCATAGGTGTGCGCACTCCAAGACTTCGTAAATTTGCAAAGGAAATCGCGAAAACACCGCAGGCAGCGGAATTTATTAAAAAATTACCACACAAATATTATGATGAAAATAATTTGCATGGTTTTTTAATAGAAGAAATCAAAGATTATAATAGGTTGATACAGGAACTGGATTTGTTTTTGCCCTATGTGGATAATTGGGCAACCTGTGATTTAATGAATCCTAAAATATTAAAAAATCATTTGCCGGAATTATTGGTAAAAATACAGGAATGGATTTATTCCGATCAAACATATTCCATTCGATTTGGGATAGAAACGTTAATGAGGTTTTATCTGGATGATGCATGCAAACCGGAATATTTGGAGATGGTTTCTCATGTAACCTATGATGATTACTATGTCAAGATGATGATCGCTTGGTATTTTGCCACAGCACTCGCTAAACAGTATGATATAGCCATTGAAAGTTTTCGCATTACCCAGGAACAAAAAATGTATCTACGAACATTGAAAGCGATGCCTTAGTCGATATCCTAAATGTTCATCTCATCGCGGGCATTGTATTTGGCAAGTAATGCCTGTATCTTCTCGGTTGGAGTCAATACGTTTCCCATAGAGAGGTCGTGATTCATAAAATCAATGATTGATGCGGTAAATTTACTCATGTCAGCTTCGATATAATAAGGCTTATCTTTTAATTCGGGTGGCAGATAAGTTAGATTTGTAGTAATCACACGATCAAAATAGCAGTTTTCATATGCTTTATCAAAGGCGTCCAATCCATTGGTGAATAGACCAAAAGTACAACACAGATAGACATGCTTGGCATTCATGGATTTTAATTGTTTGGCGGTATCTAAGATACTTTCACCGGAGGATATCATATCATCAATAATGATTACGTCTTTGCCATCTATATTATCGCCTAAGAACTCATGAGCCACGATGGGATTTTTTCCATTAACGATCTTTGAATAATCACGGCGTTTATAGAACATACCGGTATCTACCCCCAAGACATTGGCAAAATAAACGGCACGATCCAAAGCACCCTCATCCGGGCTGATAACGATGGTGTGTTCTTTATCGATAATCAAGTCTTTTTCATAATGGAGCAGTGCACGCACAAACTGATAAGGTGGCGTGAAGTTATCGAATCCACATAATGGAGTGGCATTCTGTACACGAGGGTCGTGAGCATCAAAGGTAATGAAGTTAGAGACACCCATATCACTTAATTCTTCTAATGCAAAGGCACAATCGAGTGATTCCCGACCGCTTCTCTTATGTTGTCTTCCTTCATATAAAAATGGCATGATAACATTGATGCGGTGTGCTTTACCGGCAATCGCAGCGATGACTCTTTTTAAATCCTGATAATGGTCATCGGGAGATTTGTGATTGATATAACCATTGGCTTGATAGGTAATACTATGGTTCGCAACATCGACTAAAAGAAAAACATCCATTCCTCGTACCGTTTCTTTTAGGATGGCTTTACTTTCGCCACTTCCAAAGCGTGGACATTCCACTTCTAAGAGGTAGTTATCAACCGCATATCCGTGAAAAGCAGGATCTGTCTTTAAAGAGAGATTGATTTGTTTTCTAAAATCAACCAGATATTCATTAATTAACTGGCCAAAAGATCTGGCACTATCCAAAGCAATCAATTTGAGTGGAGCTGCAGGAATTGCATGTTCCAGTTCGTGTAAGTTAGGCATTATATTATTTCCTCCAATCGTAGTTCGTATTCCCTTATAATTTATAACATTATGCTAGTGACACGTCAAGGAAATTCGGGTAGAATATAAGGATAGGGTAAATCCAAAGTACCAAAAGACAAGGAGCTGCAGTATGGGAGAAAAAGGACATATCATCATGGGTGTAAGTCCCGGTAGTATCGCAGAAGAGATGGAGATAGAATCGGGTGATATCTTATTGGAGATTAATGGAGAAGAAATAGAAGATATCTTTGATTATCAGTTTTTGGCAGAAGATGATTATATAGAAGTGCTGATTAGAAAACCAAATCAGGAAGAATGGCTTTTGGAGATAGAGAAAGATTGTGATGAAGAGATAGGGATTACCTTTGAGAATGGTTTAATGGATGAATATAAAACTTGCCATAATCAATGTATTTTCTGCTTTATTGATCAGATGCCACCGGGGATGAGAGAGACTCTTTATTTTAAAGATGATGATTCCAGACTTTCTTTTCTACAGGGTAATTATGTCACTTTAACAAATATGTCAGATAAAGATATCGCACGCATCATCAAATATCATTTGGCACCGATCAATATTTCTTTTCAAACGACGAATCCTCAGCTTCGCTGTGAGATGCTTCATAATCGATTTGCGGGAGAAGCATTACAGAAGGTGGATCTTTTGTATCAGGCGGGGATAGAGATGAATGGGCAGATCGTCCTGTGCAAGGGAGTCAATGACAAAGAAGAATTGGAACGCAGTATCCGTGATTTAACGAATTATCTGCCACATTTGACCAGTGTTTCAGTCGTTCCTGTGGGGTTGTCGAAGTATCGAGAGGGATTGTACACACTGGAGCCATTTACCAAAGCAGATGCAGGTGCTGTATTACAGACGATTCACACCTGGCAGAAAAAACTTTATGAAGAGCATGGAACTCATTTTATACATGCCAGTGATGAATGGTATGTGTTGGCAGAACAGGAGTTACCGGAGGAAGATACGTATGATGGGTATCTGCAATTAGAGAACGGAGTCGGGATGATGCGTTTATTGCAGGAAGAGTTTAAGGAAGAACTGAAATATCGCTATCACAATCGTCATAAACCGGAAGAACAAAGAAGACAAAAAAAGAGAGAAGAAGTTACTCTTGCAACAGGTCAATTGGCATATCCCTATCTGAAAGATATGGCAGAACAGGTAGAAGAGCTGTATCCACAGATGACGGTGCATGTGTATCCAATTAAAAATGTGTTTTTTGGAGAACAAATTACAGTATCGGGATTATTGACAGGACAGGATATCAAAGAACAATTAATGGGGAAACCATTAGGAACGAGATTACTGCTGCCACAGAATGTATTACGCAGTGGTGAGACGGTATTCTTAGATGACTATACAGTGGAAGACCTTGAAAAGGCTTTACAAGTTAAAATAGATATTGTAAAATCAAGCGGACGAGACTTTATAGAAGCCATTCAGAAGGAGTAATATGACAGAAAAAAGAAATAGAAGACCGATTGTAGCAGTGGTGGGCAGACCCAATGTAGGGAAATCAACCCTTTTTAATGCATTGGCAGGTGAAACCATCTCAATCGTAAAAGATACACCGGGTATTACCAGAGATAGAATCTATGCAGATGTAACCTGGCTTGATATGGTATTTACCCTGATTGATACAGGGGGTATCGAACCGGATAGTCGTGATATCATCTTATCACAGATGAGAGAGCAGGCAGAAATCGCCATTGCCACCGCAGATGTTATTATTTTTATGGTAGATGTGAAACAGGGCTTGACAGATTCTGATGCTAAGGTAGCAGATATCTTACGACGTTCTCATAAACCGGTCATTTTAGCTGTAAATAAAGTAGATGATTTTGACAAGTTTATGGCTGATGTATATGAGTTCTTTAATTTAGGAATAGGAGAACCGATGCCGATCTCATCCGCCAATCGTTTGGGGATAGGAGAGCTCTTAGATGAGGTGACTTCTCATTTTGATAAAGCAAGTATGGAGATTGAAGACGATGAGAGACCCAAAATCGCTATCGTAGGGAAACCAAATGTTGGTAAATCTTCTATTATTAATCGTCTGATCGGAGAGAACCGTCTTATTGTATCTGATATCGCAGGAACGACCAGAGATGCAATTGATACAGAGGTAACCTATCAAGGAAAAGGATATGTGTTTATAGATACAGCAGGACTGCGTAAAAAACATAAAGTCAAAGAAGAATTAGAACGATTTATGATTATTCGTACGGTTGGTGCAGTAGAACGTGCGGATGTTGTGATGTTAGTGATTGATGCGGTAGAAGGTATCACAGAACAGGATGCCAAGATAGCGGGGATTGCACATGAACGTGGTAAGGGTGTGATTATCGCAGTCAATAAATGGGATGCTGTGGAGAAGGATGATAAGACCATCTATCGTTTTACTGAAAAAGTACGGGATACGTTAGCCTATATGCCATATGCAGAATTGATTTTTATTTCCGCACTGACAGGACAGAGAGTGAATAAAATCTATGAGATAATAGATATGGTAATGGAGAATCATGCACTGCGTGTAGGTACCGGCGTACTCAATGAGATTATGTCAGAGGCAGTGGCGATGCAGCAGCCACCCACGGACAAAGGAAAGCGACTGAAGTTATATTATATTACGCAGGTAGCTGTGAAACCGCCTACCTTTGTTATCTTTGTGAATGACAAAGAATTAATGCATTTTTCTTATACAAGATATATAGAGAACAGAATCAGAGATGCTTTTGGATTTAAGGGAACGCCATTGAGATTCGTAGTGAGGGAACGAAAGGAATCATAAGAGATGGAACGGATATATTGTGTATTGATAGGGTATGCATTTGGATTATTTCAAACAGCTTATATCTATGGAAGATTGCATGGCATCGATATCAGAGAATATGGAAGTGGAAATGCAGGGACGACGAATACCTTAAGGATATTAGGCAAGAAAGCAGGATTTATCGTTTTGGCAGGTGATATACTGAAATGTATTTTGGCAGTTGTAACAGTCAGATTATTATTTGGCAGGAGTCATCAGGACATGGGCTATTTATTGGCACTATATGCTGCAACCGGAGCTATTCTGGGACATAACTTTCCTTTTTATCTTAAGTTCAAAGGAGGAAAGGGAATCGCAGCCACAGGTGGATTGATTTTGTCTTTTCATTGGATATTTATCGTGGTGGAGGTACCACTATTTTTAGCAGTATTCTTCTTATCTCATTATGTATCGTTGGGTTCTTTACTGGTTTATGCAGTATTTATGATTGAACTGATTATCGGGGGACAATGTGGTCTCTTTGGTATG
This sequence comes from Lachnospiraceae bacterium, assembly GCA_036652815.1. GTDB lineage: Bacteria > Bacillota > Clostridia > Lachnospirales > Lachnospiraceae > SZUA-378. Next base: position 46,952 of record JAVVVE010000015.1, on the reverse strand, counting down.
AGTCAGAGATACCTGAATGAAATGTATCTGGTAGGTGCGTTTTTAACGCTGATGGCGTTTTATAAACATAGAGAGAATATTAAGCGTTTGCTCAAAGGAGAAGAACGAAAGACATATTTGTTCAAAAAGAGTGAACAGTAACCTATTGTAAAAGATGTATAAAAGGAGACAAAGATGGCAAAGATAGGTGTGATAGGAGCAGGAAGCTGGGGAATCGCTTTATCGGTATTATTACATAATAATGGAAATCAAGTGACGGTTTGGTCTATTATACAAGATGAGATCACCATGTTGAACAAGGAAAGAGAACATAAGGAAAAACTACCGGGGGTAAAACTTCCGGAGGATATGATCTTTACCTGTGATTTGGCAGAAGCGGTAACCGGGATGGACTTACTGGTACTTGCAGTGCCTTCTCCTTACACCAGAAGTACCGCACATACTTTAAGTGAATATGTGGTGTCCGGGCAGGTAATCGTCAATGTGGCAAAGGGAATTGAAGAAAAGACACTCATGACATTATCACAGATCGTAGAACAGGAGATTCCGCAGGCCGATGTAGCAGTCTTGTCGGGACCGTCTCACGCAGAAGAAGTGGGACGTGGGATCCCAACGACTATCGTGGTAGGAGCGAGAACCAGACAAACAGCAGAGTATATTCAGAATATCTTTATGAATGAAGTATTCCGCGTCTATATTAGCCCGGATGTATTGGGCATAGAATTGGGAGCTGCTCTAAAGAATGTGGTTGCGTTAGCGGCAGGGATCGCAGATGGTCTTGGCTATGGCGATAATACCAAGGCAGCACTGATTACCAGAGGTATTGCAGAGATTGCCAAACTGGGAGTAGCCATGGGTGGCAAAGCAGAGACCTTTAGTGGATTGTCAGGCATCGGAGATTTGATCGTTACCTGTGCCAGTATGCATTCGAGGAACCGCCGTGCAGGCATCTTAATCGGTCAGGGACATACGATGGACGAAGCTATGGCGGAAGTGAAAATGGTAGTAGAAGGTGTTTATTCTGCGAAAGCAGCAATGGGATTGGCAGAAAAATATCAGATACAATTACCTATCATAGAACAAGTGAATGAGGTCCTGTTCCATGGAAAGGCACCGGACACAGCGGTTAAGGATCTGATGATGCGTGATAAGAAGTTAGAGCATGCAGAACTACCATGGCAATAAGGACAGTCTAAGAGAGTATAGGGGCTGAATAAGATGGAGAATAGGCGAAAAGATATCTTAAGAGCGGGGAAAAGACTGCTGCTTATTATAGGAGCAGCGACTTTGCTGGCTGTGAATATCAAGACTTTTGTAAGAGCAGGTAATCTGATACCGGGAGGTTTTACGGGGATTACGATTCTGCTTCAAAAGATAGCGCTGGTATATGGAGGCTTTGCTTTGCCTTTTGCACCGGTCAATTTACTCTTGAATGCGATACCGGTCTATATCAGTTTTCGATTTATTGGTAAGAAATTCACCATCTATTCCTGTATTATGATTTTGCTATCCAGTATTTTAACAGATATTATGCCTGTTTATCCGATTACCTATGATGTACTGCTAGTCAGTATCTTTGGTGGGCTGGTAAATGGTGTTGTGATTAGTATGTGTTTATTTGCCGATGCTACGAGCGGTGGAACGGATTTTCTTGCGATTTTCGCATCGCAGAAATACGGGATAGATGCATGGAACTATATCTTAATCGGTAATGCCGCTCTGCTTTTACTGGCAGGGTATCTCTTTGGATGGGATAAGGCATTATATTCTATTATTTTCCAGTTTACATCGACTGAGGTTCTCCAAACTTGTTATAAAAGATATAAGAAAAATACTTTATTTATCATTACAGACTATCCGGAAGAGGTGGCACACGTTATCAGTGTATATACCAGACATGGTGCAACTAATTTTAATGGCCTTGGTGCACATGAGAAGAAATCAAGAACGATGGTCTATTCCGTAGTTGCCAGTGATGAAGTCAAAAAAGTAGTGTCAAAAATCAAGGAAATCGACCCAAACGTATTCATCAATGTCATCAAAACAGAGCAGCTAGAAGGCGAATTCTACCGCAGACCCAACGACTAACACAGATTCCACAACGGCACATCACCTACTGTGTAAGGGACGCTCTCGCTTGGTAAACAACATAGCAGTACTAATGCATGCAAGAACCATGCATAAGTACTGATGTTGTTTAACACCCTTGTACAGTAGGTGATGTGCCGTTGTGGAAGTTATACTGTGCTACCGTTGTGGAAATCATGCTGTGGTGCCGTTGTGGAAGTTATACTGTGCTACCGTTGTGGAAGTTATGCTGTGGTGCCGTTGTGGAAATTATGCTGTGCTACCGTTGTGGAAGTCATATTGTGCTACCGTTGTGGAAGTTATGCTGTGGTGCCGTTGTGGAAGTTATGCTGTGGTGCCGTTGTGGAAGTTATATTGTGCTACCGTTGTGGAAATTATGCTGTGGTGCCGTTGTGGAAGTTATATTGTGCTACCGTTGTGGGCTGAGCTTTTGGTTAAATTATTTTAATTATGTTGGTGCATGTTATGCAGAATACGTCGAAACTGTATGAGGAACATGGTGCCGGTAACGGTAACGGCGATTAAATCGGCAACCGGTTCTGCGAGGAATACAGCGGATACTTTATCGGAAAAGAAGACCGGCAGGATAAAAATCAAAGGTATCAGTAAGAATACTTTACGCAGCAATGCCAGGAAGATAGATGCTTTGGCATTGCCAAGGGCGATAAAGGTCTGCTGGCAGGCTATCTGGATGCCAAAGACCAGTGAGGTTGCCATATAGATACGCATTGCATGTACGACAGCGGTAATGAGAACAGGGCTGTTCGTGAATATCTGTGCAAAGATCTGTGGAAACAGCATTACCAGGAGCCATAAAGAAAAGGAGTAACATAAGCAGCATTTTAGGAGTAGCATAAAGGTCTTTTTTACACGAGCAGCATTACCGGCACCATAATTAAAGCTAATGATAGGCTGTGCTCCTTGGGTTAAGCCTGTCAGTGGAAGCATAGAGAACTGCATAACGCTGGATAGTATCGTCATAGAACCAACTGCGATATCTCCACCAAATTTCAAGAGAGAAGAGTTGAAGCAGATAGCCAGGATGCTCTCTGTAGACTGCATAATAAAAGGAGAGATACCCAGAGCAACACATGGGAAGAATACTTTTGGACTGATGATTAGATTTTTCTTCTGAATGCGAAGAATCGTTTTCTTGCCCAGTAAGAACTTAAGTACCCATAAGGCAGAGATTCCCTGTGAAATAATCGTGGCGAGAGCGGCACCCTTGACACCCATATTGCATCCAAAGATTAAGATAGGATCTAATATGATGTTAGTTACAGCACCGATTAATACAGTCAGCATACTGATTTTAGAGAATCCCTGTGTTGTAATGAAAGCGTTTAATCCCAATGCTAGTTGTACAAAGATGGTGCCTACGGCATAGATAGACATATAATCCCAGGCATAACTAATCGTGTTCTCGCTTGCACCAAAGAGGAGCAGGAGAGGTTTTCCAAATAAAAAGATAAGTGCAGTTAAAAGAATAGATATGACAACCAATCCGGAAGTACAATTTCCCAGTATCTTCTCCGCAGTCTTGTTATCCCCTTTTCCCATCATAATAGAAGCTCTTGGAGCACCGCCCATACTGACTAAGGCGGCAAAGGCAGACACAATCATAATCAGTGGCAAGGTAACACCGACACCGGTTAGCGCATTGGCGCCAACATCGGGGATATGTCCGATGTACATACGATCCACCATATTATATAGAACATTAACAATCTGAGCGGTAATAGCAGGAAGAGCCAGGCTGAATAATAGCTTTCCAATACTTTTGGTACCTAATTCGTTTTCTTTTGTTTTTTCCTGATTTGTTTCCTGCATGATTTATCCTTCATTTCTTTTATTCTTCATCTAGAGTTCGTTTGCTAAGGTCGGTATAGGTCTGCTGCGGACAGATAGGTTTGTAAGCCGGACGTATGATCTTACCGTTATTGGCTAATTCCTCCATGCGGTGCGCCGACCAGCCGACGATCCTTGCGATGGCAAAGATAGGAGTATAGAGTTCAAACGGCAGTCCCAACATCTTATAGACGAATCCGGAATAAAAATCGACATTGACACTAACACCTTTGTAGATAGGACGTTGATCTGCTATCACTTGTGGTGCAAGGCGTTCTACGAGAGAATAAAGTTCAAATTCAGAACCTAAGCCTTTTTCCAAAGATAATTTTTCTACGAATTGTTTGAATACTTTAGCCCTTGGGTCTGATTTGGAATAGATAGCATGCCCTACTCCATAGATAAGACCGGAATGATCAAAAGCATCTTTATTTAACAGTCGATTCAAATAACTGCTCACTTCTTCTTCGTCAGTCCAATCGGAGACTTCTTCTTTCATTTCGTCAAACATCTGTACTACTTTTAGATTGGCACCACCATGCCTTGGCCCTTTGAGGGAAGCAAGAGCAGCAGCCATCGTAGAATAGGTATCTGTGAGTGAGGAAGTAATAACGTGAGTCGTGAAACTCGAGTTGTTACCACCACCATGTTCCATATGGAGTACCAATGCAACATCCAGAATCTTGGCTTCCAACGGAGTATAAGAACTATCCGGTCTAAGGATATGTAAGATATTCTCTGCGGTAGATAATTCCGGTAGTGGAGAATGAATATAAAGACTGTTTCCATCATGGTAGTGGCTATAAGCTTGATATCCATAGATGGACAGGAGTGGGAAAAGACTGATTAATTGCAAGCATTGTCTTAATACATTTGGTAAAGAGGTGTCATCTGCTTTTTCGTCATAGGCATATAGTGTTAAGACACTGCGTGCCAGGGTGTTCATCATATCTTTACTAGGAGCTTTCATGATAATATCGCGTACAAAACTGGTTGGTAAAGTACGATATCCTGCGAGTAATGCCCGAAGCTCATTGATTTGAGCAGCAGTAGGCAGAGTACCAAACAAGAGTAAATAAGCAACTTCTTCAAAACCGAATCGATTATCATTGGTAAAACCGGCAACTAAATCTTCTACATTATATCCACGATAGAAGAGGCGTCCATGAGTCGGAACTGACACGCCATCCACGATCTTGGTTGCCTGTACATCGGAGATATTGGTTAATCCTGCCAGGACACCTTTTCCGTTTAAGTCACGCAAGCCTCTTTTTACATCATATTTAGTGAATAAATCAGTATCTATCATACTGGTTTTCTGACTCAGGTTAGCTAATTGAATAATCTCAGGTGTAATTTCTGAATAATTTTTTTGTTCCATAATAACAACCACCTTTCTTTCATGCGTTACTTTTCTAAACTTATCTTTAAAATGATAGCATGATTTAGGAAAACGTTGCAAGTAAAAATTGTCAATTAAGAAAACTTTAACAAAATACATATAAAATAAGTGTATAAAGTTCATGAAATGTTTACAAACAAGTGCAAAATGTATTACAATGAAGAAAGAAAAGAAAGTGAGGAATTAAAAATGACAAATCAAGAGATGTTAAGCCATGTAGACCACACACAACTGAAACCTTTTGCCACATGGGAAAGTATCGTTACGCTATGTGAGGAAGCCATAGAATACCATACAGCTTCGGTATGTGTACCACCTACTTATATTAAGAGGATTTATGATACTTACGGGGACAAGCTTACGATCTGCACAGTAGTTGGTTTTCCGCTCGGATACAGTGTGACGGAAAGCAAAGTGGCAGAAGTGAAAAAAGCATTAGAGGATGGAGCCAAAGAGATTGATATGGTTGTGAATATCAGTGATGTTAAAAATGGCTTTTATAATAAAGTAGAAGAAGAGATTAAGACTTTAAAGGATGTAGTAGGAGAAAAGATATTAAAAGTCATCATAGAGACTTGTTTTCTGACAGAGGAAGAGAAGATAGCGATGTGTGAGGCGGTTACGCGTGCGGGAGCTGATTACATTAAGACTTCCACAGGCTTTGGAACGGGTGGCGCAACCATAGAAGACATTAAATTGTTTAAAGCACATATAGGACCGGATGTTAAGATTAAGGCAGCCGGTGGGGTCAAAACAGTGCAGGATCTTGTCAACTTCTTAGAAGAAGGGTGTGACCGTATCGGGACTTCCTCAGCAGTTGGATTATTAAAAGGGGAAGAAGCACAGGGGTATTAGAGCATGAGCAATCTGGGAAAACAAACTGATAACATAAAACAGTTGCAGGGTGAGATGCAAAAAAAGGGGATTGATTGGTATTTGATCCCAACCGCTGATTATCATGATTCAGAATATGTAACTGATTATTTTAAGGGCAGAGAATTTATCTCCGGTTTTACAGGCTCGAATGGAACCTTACTGGTATCGCAAAATTGGGCGGGGCTATGGACGGACGGCAGGTATTTCATTCAAGCGGAACAGGAACTGAAAGGAACAGGGATTACCTTATATAAGATGCAGGAGATGGGGGTACCGACGATCCTCGCATACTTGGAAGAGAAGGTAACGTCAGGCCAGGTGCTTGCCTATGATGGTCTTGTGACCGGAGTGAAAATGGGTTTGCAATTAGAAGAACGACTAAAAGATAAATCAATCGTGATTCGATATGAAGAAGATCTTCTTTCTTCTATCTGGACCGACAGACCTGCGTTTCCACATCAAAAGATCGTTGTGCTGCCGGAAGAGATCAGCGGAGAAAAGGCATCTGCCAAGATAGCAAAGGTTAGGAGCCAACTCATAGAATCAGGAGCAGATTATCTGCTTTTGACAAAATTAGATGATATTATGTGGCTGCTTAATTTAAGAGGAAGTGATATCCCCTGTAATCCGGTAGCCTTGTCCTATGTGTTTTTAAGCAAGCAGGAGATCTATTTATTTGTACAATCCGAAGCGATTACTGCTGCACTTACAAGCTATACCGTACAAGAAGGGATATGCCTACAGGATTACAGAACGATTCTTTCCTTTTTGCAGCAATATGATTATGGGGGTTCGGTAGCACTGGACAAAGAGCATATGAATGTTACCTTATATCAGACGATTCGGAAGCGGGCTGAGGTTCTCTTTATGGACAACCCGACTTCTTTGTGGAAAGCACAGAAGAATCAGACAGAACAACAGAATATGAGAGCAGTTTATCTAAGAGACAGTGTGGCGGTTACTAAATTTATATATTGGGTAAAGAAAACAGTACCTACAAAGAAAATAACAGAGATGGATGCGGCGGAATATCTAGATGCATTACGGAAACAGACAGAAGGATTTCTGGACTTATCGTTTCCGACCATCAGTGCTTATTTAGAGCATGCGGCGATGATGCATTATCAGGCTACCACGGAAACAAACAAAAGCTTGGAACCGAAAGGCAGCTTGTTAGTGGATTCGGGAGGACAATATAGGGGCGGTACGACAGATGTTACCAGAACAATCGCCCTTGGCCCGCTTACAGATGCGTTTTGTACCCACTTTACCTATGTATTGCAAGGTATGCTGCGGCTGCAGAATGCTAGATTCCTCTACGGCTGCACCGGAAGGAATCTGGATATCCTCGCAAGATCGCCGCTTTGGAATCAGGAGATGGATTATAAGTGTGGAACAGGGCATGGAATCGGCTATATGCTAAATGTGCATGAAGGCCCTCAAAGCATTCGGTGGTCTTACGACAAGGAATTACCGGAGATTATATTGGAAGAAGGGATGGTTCTTAGTAATGAACCGGGAGTCTATATCGAGCATGCTTATGGGATCCGTACCGAGAATATCATGCTTTGTCAGAAAGGACATAAGAATATAGATGGACAATTTATGTATTTTGAACCATTAACCTATGTACCGATTGACAGAGAAGCCATTAAAAGCTCTCTTTTGTCGCAAGAGGACAGACAACGACTGGATGAGTATCATGCGCAGGTATCAAAAAGAATCAGCCCGTATCTAAATGCCGAAGAAAAAGCCTGGCTTCAAGAAGTAACCGCTGCAATCTAACTTTGTATTTTAATATTAAATAATTATTAAATGCAAAAAAAAGCGAATATTATAACTTGACTTTTAAGAATCGTTTTGAGATAATGTAGCAGGTGTACAGGAGGAAATCCTGTATATGCAAGGAACAACCCCGTATTTCACAGATACTGTGAATGCGTAGGATAAAATACCATATGGTAATTATTTTAAGGAGGAATGTAATATGTCAACAAAAGCTTATTATCCAATTTCTGAAATCGGTGCTGGCAAAGTTGGGTTCTCTAAGACCCGTTCTATTATTGAAGCAGCTTTTTACGGAAACAATGTAGTCAAAGTTAATACTTTAAAAGAAGCTTATGAATTAGCTAAGAATTCACCGGGAACTGTTGTAACAGATATGCCTGTATACAGAGGCGAAGAATTTGGCTTAGAGCAAGATGCAAAAGTTCTTTTATTCAATGACGGTGCTGTTACCGGTCGTTATGCAGGAGCACGTCGAATCAAAGGCGAGCCGGGTGTAGATGAAAAGAAACTTGATAAAGTAGTTATGGATGCAGTTTATGAGAGCCGTTGGAAAACAATGTATCACGCAGAAGTATATGTAGGTCTTGATCCTGAATTTATGGTAAAAGCACATCTTCTGATTCCGGAAGGCGAAGAGAATGTAATGTACAACTGGATGTTAAACTTCCAGTATATGTCAGATGAATACGTTAAGATGTACAAGAACTCTATTCCGGTTGGAAATGGAAATGAACCGGATGTTTATATCTTCTCAGATCCACAGTGGATGCCACAGGATCGCCCGGATGTTGATTATAGCTGCTTAAGTGATCCACTTACCTTATGCTATTTTGATACAGAGCAGAACTGTGCTTCTATCCTCGGTATGAGATATTTTGGAGAGCATAAAAAAGGTACTCTGACTATGGCTTGGGCAATCGCTAACAGAAATGGTTATGCATCTTGCCACGGCGGACAGAAAGAATATACATTATCGGATGGCTCTAAATATGTAGCTTCCGTATTCGGTCTGTCAGGTTCAGGTAAATCCACCTTAACACATGCTAAACATGGTGGAAAATATCCTATCACAGTATTACATGATGATGCGTTTATCATCAATACAGATACTTGTGCATCTGTAGCATTAGAGCCTACTTATTTTGATAAAACAGCAGATTATCCTACCGGTTGCGCAGATAATCAATATTTATTGTCAGCACAGAACTGCTCCGCTACCTTGGACGAAGATGGTAAGATTCAGCTTGTTACGGAAGATGTTAGAAACGGTAACGGACGTGCTATCAAATCTAAGCTATGGTCACCAAACCGTGTTGATAAGATTGATTCCCCTGTTAATGCTATCTTCTGGATTATGAAAGATCCTACGATTCCGCCGGTAGTTAAATTAGAGGGCGCAGCATTAGCTTCTGTTATGGGAGCAACGCTTGCAACGAAAACATCTTCAGCAGAACGTGTTGCGGTTGGAACTGACTTAAATGCACTTCGTATTGTTCCTTATGCTAACCCATTCAGAACTTATCCTCTTGTGAATGACTATGAGAAGTTCAAAAAATTAGTTGCGGTTAAGAATGTAGATTGCTACATCGTTAACACAGGTGACTTTATGGGTAAGAAGGTACAGCCAAAAGATACTCTGGGCATCTTGGAATCTATCGTAGAAGGCAAAGCATCCTTTAAACAGTGGGGACCATTCTCAGACATCCAGATTATGGATTGGGAAGGATTTGTTCCGGATCTTAAGGATAGTGCTTATACAGACCAGTTAAAAGCTCGTATGCAGGATCGTGTTAATGCAGTTGAAAAATTCGCTACAGCTAAGGGCGGATATGACAAACTTCCTGATGAAGCATTAGAAGCTTTGAAGAAGATTGTAAACGAAGCAAACACTCTATAAAATAAAAATCGATAAAATAAATAAAAACAGTTGACGCGAGTCAAAACTGTGGTATAATATTACATGTGCAATTGAGATTCGTAATTACATATCTGTAAAGGCGAGTTCTTGATAAATACCCGGACAGTCGTATGGTGCACAATATAGGACTCGAGGGAGGTGTGATATTATGTCAAATGTAATCGTAAAAGAAAACGAAACTTTAGACAGTGCTTTGCGTCGCTTCAAAAGAAGTTGTGCAAAAGCAGGAATTCAACAAGAAATCCGCAAAAGAGAGCACTACGAAAAGCCAAGCGTGAAGCGTAAAAAGAAGTCTGAAGCAGCAAGAAAACGTAAATTTAACTAAAAGGGTAAGTCCTTGGCCTATTTTCTGACCGAGGGCTTTCTGTTTTTTGAGGGGTTAATATGTGGACAAAAGAGTTGTTTGGTACGGATATGTACCATTTGTTTGCTTATTTTATTATCTACAGTATCTTGGGTTGGTTGGTAGAATCCATCTATATGTCGCTTTGCAATAAGAAACTGACGAACAGAGGATTTGCTACAAGTCCTTTTTGCCCAATTTATGGATTTGGTGGAGTGGGCTGTTATATCCTATTAAGTCCTTTGGCAGATCATGTAATTAGACTATATATCTGTGGTGCGGTATTGGCTACCCTGTTTGAATACCTCACTGCTAAGCTAATGATTCGTTTGTTTGGAGAAGTGTGGTGGGATTATAAAGATAAGCCGTACAATTATAAAGGCATTATCTGTTTAGAGAGCACTATTGCTTGGGGATTTTATGCGATTGGTATCGTGAAGTTTTTGAATGGATTTATTATGTCGCAGGTAAACCGATATTCCATGTCACAGGGAATCATCCTTGGCAGGATTATTATTATGGTTGTTCTGATCGATTTTACTTATCATCTGGTGCAGGCACTGGGGATTAATATACGAGAATACAAAGAGAGAATCGTTGATCGATATCATGCATTTAAAGCACGTTGGTATTAGAGGTATCTAAATTCAGGGAAAGCCATGATTGTAAATCAATCATGGTTTTTTTGTGAATTAGTCATAAATATTAGATTTCACAATACCCATAGTAGTAGAAGAGATTGTAGGAGTGGGCATAATGAAACGATTCATAAGATGCTTACTAATGATTGTGCTTGTCACCAGTTTGCTGGTGGCTCAGCCAATACACGCAGCGAATGAAGAACTGCCGGTATCTGCCCCATCTGTGATATTAGTCGAGGCTTCCACAGGGAAGACTATCTATGAGAAGAATGCAAAAGAACACTTAAGTCCGGCGAGTATTACTAAGATTATGACGCTACTGCTTACTTTTGAAGCATTGGATCAAGGAAAGATACATTTAGAAGATCAGGTGACGACCAGTGCACATGCCAAGTCGATGGGAGGTTCTCAGGTATTTTTAGAAGAAGGAGAAGTTCAGACAGTGGATGCCTTGCTTAAATGTATTGCGGTAGCCAGCGGCAATGATGCCTCCGTTGCGATGGCAGAACATATTGCAGGCAGTGAAGAAGAATTTGTAAAGCAAATGAATCAGGAAGCGGCAAGACTTCATATGGAAGATACTCATTTTGAAGATTGCTGTGGGCTGAGTGTATCGACCACCCATTATACGACGGCATCAGATGTTGCTATTATGTCAAGAGAATTAATTACAAAATATCCTCATATCTATGATTATACCAAGATCTGGATGGAAGATATCACACATACGACTGCAAAAGGGAGCAGCAGCTTTACACTGGCCAGTACCAATAAGCTATTGAAACAATATCAATGGACTACGGGATTAAAAACCGGCTCAACCAGTGTTGCAAAATATTGTTTGTCAGCGACTGCTCATAAAGATAAGATTGATCTTATTGCAGTTGTTATGGCAGCACCTGATTTTAAAGTGAGATTTCAGGATGCTATTATTTTACTGAATTATGGATTTAGGGTCAGCAATTTATATGAAGACAAGAATGAAAAGAAATTACCGGATCAAGCAGTAGAACGAGGTGTGCAGCAGCAGGTTCCGATTACTTATGAAACAGAATTTCGTTATTTGGATATTACAGGGGCAGATCTTACCAAAATCGAGAAGAAAATCGCTCTCAAGGACAAAGCAATCGCTCCGATTCAAAAAGGAGATATCGCAGGGGAAGCAGTTTATCAATTGAATGGTGCAAGAATTGGCAGTGTACCAATCCTGTATGGTGCGGATGTGGCAAAAGCTACTTATCGGGATTATTGGATGCAGGCAATGCAGTGGTATTTGTTGTAAACGGCTGTAAGTTACTGTTTGCGAAAAGACAGGAATATGCTATACTAGCTAAAGACATGGGATGCGTGATAGGAGACAGAGATGCTAACAGTTATCATAGGAATCATAGTACTTATCATACTGGTATTGATTCCGGTTATGCTCATAGATGGGCATCGTTTTGTAATAACGGAATATACAATTACCTCACATAAGCTGGTAAAAGACGCCGATTTCATAGTTCTGGCAGATTTACATAATAAGTCTTATGGGAAACAAAACAATCGATTATTGGCAGCTATTCAAAAGATACATCCGGATGGTATCCTGGTGGCAGGAGACCTCATAACCTCTACAGCAGGAGAGGATTATACACCTGCGTTACATCTGATACAGCGATTATCAAAGGATTATCCCATCTATTATGGCAATGGAAATCATGAACAAAAGATAAGGCTCTTTCCCCAAACCTATGGTACGATGGGAGAAAGATATCAGGCGGGATTAAAAGAGTGCGGTGTGATCCCTATGATAAATGAACAGGTTGCATTGCCTCGATACAACATTACCATCTGTGGGGCTGAGATTGCCGGAACATATTACAGACATTTTAAGCAAAGACCAATGGAAGATACTTATTTGGAACAATTACTGGGAGCAGCAAACAAAGAGCAATATCAGATCCTCATTGCACATAACCCTGATTATTATGAGGAATATGTGAAATGGGGTGCAGACTTGATTTTATCAGGACACATCCATGGAGGGATCATGAGACTGCCTTGGCTAGGCGGAGTCCTGTCACCGGCTTTACGTCTCTTTCCGCGATATGACGGAGGACGTTTTGATACGGGGAGCAGTACGATGATTGTAAGCAGAGGATTGGGTATGCACACGATTCCTATTCGCATCTTTAATCCGGGAGAATTGGTTGTATTACATCTGCGAACAGAAGGAAAGGTATTATAATCATGGTTATATCAGTAAAATTACAGGCATTTGAAGGACCGTTGGATCTGCTGCTGCATCTGATTGATAAGAACAAGATAGATATCTATGATATTCCGATTGTGGATATTACAGAGCAATACTTAGCTTATATCAAGCAGATGCCAACAGAAGATATGGATATGATGAGTGAATTTTTGGTGATGGCAGCAACACTGCTTGATATTAAATGTAGAATGCTATTGCCCAAAGAGAAGAACGAAGAGGGCGAAGAAGAAGATCCGAGAGCGGAATTGGTACAAAAGCTCTTAGAATATAAGGTGTATAAATATATGTCTTATGAATTAAAAGACAGACAAATGGATGCGGACAGAACTCTATATAAACCGCCGACGCTGCCCAAAGAAATAGCGGATTATAGACCGCCGGTTGATTATGAGGAGTTACTCGGAGAGCTTACTTTAAATAAACTCAATCTCATCTTTAAGTCAGTGGTAAAGAAACAGATCGATAAGATAGATCCTATCAGGAGTAAATTTGGACAACTTGAAAAGGACGTTGTTAATATTGATGATAAGATGCTCTATGTTACAAATTATGCAGAGAAACACAAGCAGTTTAGTTTTCGGACTTTATTAGAAGAACAAGCGGATAAGATGGAAGTGATTGTCACCTTTTTAGTTATCCTGGAATTGATGAAGTTAGGTAAGATCGTGATTGCACAGGAAGCATTATTTGATGACATCATGATCACCAGTAAAGAATAAAAAGAGTGCACGGGATCAGTGATAACGAGGCATGAAAGGAACCGGAATGGACAGAAAGAAAGCAGAAGCAGTGATAGAAGCTGTTTTATTTACAATGGGAGAGTCGGTAGAAGTCTCTAAGCTGGCAGATGTGATAGAAAAAGATGTGAAAGAAACTGTCGATATCCTACAGACGATGATGGAACAGTATCAAGCGGAAGACAGAGGGATTTCCCTTACAGAACTGGATGGTGCATATCAGATGTGTACCAAAGGCGAGTATTATGAATATCTGATTAAGATAGCTAAGGCACCACGCAAATATATATTAACAGACACGGTGTTAGAGACTTTATCTATCATCGCTTATAAACAACCGGTTACCAGATTGACCATAGAGAATATCAGGGGAGTAAGCTGTGATCATGCAGTGAACCGTCTGATAGAACTGGATCTTATTAAAGAGGTGGGAAGAATGGATGCACCCGGCAGACCACTTTTGTTTGGAACCACAGAACAATTTTTGCGCAGCTTTGGCGTAACATCCATTAAAGATCTGCCGGAATTAAATCCGGAACAAGTGGCAGATTTTAAGGTGCAGGCGGAAGAAGAAGCAGAACTGAGGATGGAAGTATAATTGAGATTGACCACTCATATATTGAAGGAAACAGTAATGTGAGAAACCAATATGAGGCGAAGAAGTAAGATACGGATATCTTCACAGTGGATTGTGGTTATCATGATGCTATGCTTACTGATAGTCGGTGGTATGGGTGCGTGGATATGGATACAAGGTAAAGAAGAGTACCTATCCAAAGCTGTGATGAGTACGCAGATAGGGGCACAGCAGACCATTGATAAAAAAGATGAGACCGACGCATCGGAAACGATTGCTCCGTCAAGCTTATATGCCAAGTCAGCAGTTTTGATGGATGCAGATAGTGGAAGAGTCTTATATGAAAAAAATGGATATGAAGTGTTGCCGATGGCGAGTACAACCAAGATACTGACTTGTATTGTTGCATTGGAACATGGAAATCTCTCAGACGAAGTATCGGTATCACACTATGCGGCGTCCATGCCCGATGTACAACTGCATATCAGAGAAGATGAGACGTATCGTTTGGAAGACTTATTGTATTCCTTGATGTTAGAGAGTCATAACGATACCGCAGTAGCGATTGCAGAACATATCGGCGGAACGGTAGAAGGATTTGCCCGGATGATGAATCAGACAGCCAAAGAGATAGGCTGTTGTGATTCTTGTTTTTTGACTCCCAACGGATTAGATGCAACAGCGGCTTCCAAGGATGGCAGCATCACTTACAGTCATGGAACCACGGCTGCAGAGTTAGCTAAGATTATGGCTTATTGTGTCAAGCGTTCCCCGCATCGGGAGGAGTTTTTAACCATAACGCAGACCCCTTCCTATTCTTTTACGGATGGTACGGGAAAAAGACAGTTTCACTGTTCCAATCACAATGCATTTTTAAATATGATGGAAGGTGTTATTTCCGGTAAGACCGGATTTACAGGTAAAGCAGGATATTGTTATGTGGGTGCATTGGAGCAGGATGGAAAGACATTCACGATAGCGTTATTGGCATGTGGCTGGCCGAATCATAAATCCTATAAGTGGAGTGATGCCAGGATCTTATTAGAGTATGGATTAGAAGCGTATGAATATAGAAGATTTGATAGCGAAAGGATTCCAAAGGAAGCCTTATATCCTGTGAAGATTAAGAACGGGCAAACGGAACATATCGGGGAACAGGCCGTCGTACAACCGGCGATACAGACAGCAAATAAAAGTGATAAGCTGTTAGAGGGTATGCTTATGAGAGCACAGGAACAGATTGTGGTTACTTACGAACCGGAAGGAACTAAGCAACGGCAGGCACCTGTGAAACAAGGCACTAAGCTTGGCAATCTCATCTATACAGTGGACGGAACCCCCAGACTTGTTCTAGCAGTGGTAGCAGATCGAGATGTCAAAGAGATCACGTATCGCTGGTGCATCCAACAAATTAAGGACTTATACCTGTTTAAAAAAGCAGGTTAATTTAAGAAAAACCAAAATCCACCGGCTTGCCGGTGGATTTGATGCATTGAAACGGGAGAAATTATTCATAACATAAAACGATGATTTGAGAAGGGGTTGTTCTGGCAGGGATACTCTTGGTAGCAAACCCATAGACAACGAGGATGCTGCGATTGGTTAGATTGCCCATATAGGGCTGCCCATTTGTCAACATAATGCGGGTCTGTGGCCCGATATTAATCTGTAATGTGTTACTGCTATTTACCAGGTTTCGATTAAAGGTATCTATGATAACATTGGTATTGCCGGTAATAACGGCAATTGCTACAGCCTGATATTGTGGTGGGTAGATACGTGAGGTAGGGGTGTTAATATCATAAAAAGCGATTACATTGTCTCCTATGGACAGTACGGATTGATTTACAACATAAGTGGAGGGGCTGACAACAAACTTCATCACAGCTCCCTGCCTATCAGATATGGAATAAATCTTCGCACAGCCACTTAAAGAGTGCACATTGGTGCCAAATTCATCAATCTGAGTGATGACTCCCTGCATAGATTTGAAAGTAGCCATAATTTACCTCTTAATAAAATAGTTTATAGATTAGTATATGGAAAGATAGGGTTTGAGTTCCTGATAAACTCGTCCGATTGGCAGTCCGACTACGGTATTATATTCGCCCTTGATTTGTTTGATATAAACTGCTCCTTTTCCTTGAATCGCATAGGAACCGGCTTTATCCATTGGCTCACCGGTAGCGACATAGTCAGCTGTCTCAGCAGGCGTCATGGGATACATCGTCACCTCACATTGTTCATAAAAAGTATGGATCCCTGGGATCACACCTGTTACAAACAGCGTAACTCCGGTATATACCGTATGCGTTGTACCCTGTAAGCAGGTAAGCATATCGATTGCATCTTTTTCATCTTTCGGTTTTCCCATGATTTTATTGCCAAGTGCGACCATCGTATCGGATCCTATAATAATCGCTTCTTCGGTTAGGAGTTCGGCTATTTCGCTTGCTTTCTGTAAGGAAAGTTCAGATACGATCCGAGAAGGAATATCACTGGAAATAAGTTCCTCTTTTGTGGCAGGCATAACGATAAAAGGCAGTCCAATCTGTTCCATTAATTCTTTTCGTCTTGGGGAAGCAGAAGCAAGTATAATTTGTCGCATAATAATTCCTTATCTTTGTCCTTAAATTTTATTTTGTTTGCTCTAATAGGATACTTCATTATAAAGTCGGGCACTAAATTTTGCAAGAAACTCTCTTATTAAAAAATAAAAAATAATCTATGCTATTTTAAAAATTTGTGCTATACTCTAAAAGGTATGCAGGAACCCTTATGAATAGGTGGTTTTTGTAATCGATAAGTTACTTTTTATAGGAATATAATATGGAGGACTGAAAAATGAGCAATACTTCAACAAACTTGGCAAGTCAAAGAATCAACTCTTTACTTGATGAGAACAGTTTCGTTGAAATCGGCGGTCTTGTTACAGCAAGAGCCACAGATTTTAATATGAAACAAAACGATACTCCTTCAGACGGTGTTATCACCGGTTATGGAGTAATTGATGGTAATCTTGTGTATGTGTACAGCCAGGACGCAGCAGTTATGAATGGTTCCGTTGGTGAGATGCATGCGAAGAAAATTACAAAACTCTATGATTTAGCACTGAAGACAGGAACACCCATTATTGGATTACTTGATTCTGCAGGACTTAGATTGCAGGAAGCAACAGATGCATTAAATGGTTTTGGTGAGATTTATCTCAAACAAACGATGGCATCAGGTGTTATCCCACAGATAACCGCTATATTTGGCACTTGTGGTGGCGGATTGGCTATGATTCCTACTTTAACAGACTTTACTTTTATGGAAGAGAAAACCGCTAAATTATTTGTGAACGCACCGAATGCTTTAGATGGTAATGAAATCTCCAGATGTGATACTTCAAGTGCAGCATTCCAAAGTGAAACAAGTGGTATTGTGGATGTGGTTGCCAAAGAAGCAGACATTATTAGTCAGATTAGACAATTGGTTTCTATTCTTCCGGCAAACAATGAAGATGATGCATCTTATGATGAATGCACAGATGATTTAAACAGAGCCAGTGAAGAATTGGTAAATTGTGTAGGAGACACTTCTATTGCGTTATCTACTATTTCAGATAACAACTTCTTCTTTGAAGTAAAAGAAAACTATGCAAAAGATATGGTTACTGGATTTATCAGATTAAACGGTATGACTGTTGGTGCAGTTGCCAACCGTACTGAGGTATATGATGCAGATGGTAAAGTGACAGATACTTTTGATACAGTATTATCAGCAAGAGGATGTAGAAAAGCAGCAGATTTTGTAACGTTCTGTGATGCATTTGATATTCCGGTTCTGTCTCTGACCAATGTTACCGGTTATCAGGCAACTACATGCAGTGAAAAAGCGATTGCACATGCATGTGCAAAATTAACCTATGCATTTGCTCATGCAACCGTACCAAAAGTGAATGTTGTGATTGGTAAAGCATACGGTACTGCATACATAGCGATGAACTCCAAATCAATCGGAGCAGACATTACGATGGCATGGCCAAACGCAGAAATCGGTGCGATGGATGCTACGCTTGCAGCGAAGATTATGTACGAAGGACAAGGCGCAGAGGTAATCACTGCTAAGGCTGCTGAATATGCAGCACTTCAGACCAGTGTTACAGGTGCTGCTAAGAGAGGATATGTAGATCAGATTATAGAAGCAGCAGATACCAGAAAATATGTTATCGGTGCTTTTGAAATGCTGTTCACAAAGAGAGAAGATCGACCAAGCAAGAAACATGGTACGGTATAGAAAGGTGATTCCAGTATGAAAAAATTCTTAACAGTATTATGCATGATTACCTGTATCTTTGGATTAACGGCATGTGGCAAAGAAAAAGAAGTAATCAATTATGATGAAGCTTCTTTACGAATGACCTGTGAGTCGGTCTATCAGAATGTATGTATGGATGGTCCGGAGACAGCAGACTTGATTGCACAATTGAAATCTATGGATGAAGTTGATTTGGGCGGTATTGAAGATTTGTTTAGACAAAATGGCGTTAAGATTAGCGGAAAAGCATTAATTAAAGGAATGGAATCTTATCAGGGAGCCAGAGCAGTCATTGGTGAAAGAAGTGAGATCAAATCCTTTACAGTAGAACCGAAACAGAAGACTTTAGTAACAAAGCTACTGGTAACGGGAACACTCCATGATGCCGAAATAGAAGTAGTGTTTGATGATAAGCTTACCGTAACAAGTGTTACGATTAATCCACAGTACTCTTTTGCAGAGAAGATGGAGAGAGCGGCACTCAATACCTTGATGGGTATGGGAACTGTATTTGCAGTGCTTATCTTGATTAGTCTTATCATATCAGCATTTAGCTATATTCCAAAGATACAAGAAAAATTAGCAAAGAAGAATAAGGAAGTAACAGTAACCACAGCAGATGTGGTGGACAATACGATTGCTCAGATTATTCAAAAAGAAGAAATGGCCGATGATTCAGAATTAGTTGCCGTTATTGCAGCAGCGATTGCAGCAAGTACCGGAACATCGACAGACGGATTCGTTGTAAGAAGCATTAAGAGAGCCAATACCAATAAATGGCAGAACAATTAGGAGGATTAAGAGATGAAGAATTATACAATTACCGTAAATGGCAACGTATATGATGTGGCAGTAGAAGAAGGAGCATCTACAGGAGCACCTGTAGTGAATACACAGGCAGCACCTAAAGCAGCTCCAAAAGCAGCACCGGCACCTATCGCACAAGCAGCATCCGGTAACGCAGGTGGTATTAAGATTGAAGCAGGCGCAGCAGGAAAAGTATTCAAGATTGTTTCTAAAGCAGGACAGGCAGTAAAAGCAGGGGATACAGTTGTTATTATTGAAGCCATGAAAATGGAAATCCCAATTGTTGCACCTCAGGATGGAACTGTTGCCAGCATAGATGTTGTTGTAGGTGACCCTATAGAAGCAGGAGCAGTACTTGCAACGATGAACTAAGTGAATTTTGCAACAGATTAATCATGGGAGGTCAACAAAATGTCGTACATAACCAGTACACTAGGTAATCTAGTGCAACAGACAGCGTTCTTCAATTTAACATGGGGAAATTACCTGATGATTGCAGTAGCTTGCTTCTTTCTTTATCTGGCAATCAGAAGAGACTTTGAGCCACTTCTGCTCGTGCCGATTGCATTTGGTATGCTGCTTGTCAATATTTATCCGGATATTATGCTGCATGCAGCGGATTCGGAGAATGGCGTAGGCGGTTTACTGTATTATTTTTATGTTTTAGATGAATGGGCTATTTTACCATCCCTGATCTTTATGGGTGTGGGTGCTATGACCGATTTTGGACCATTGATTGCCAATCCTAAGAGCTTCTTGTTAGGTGCAGCAGCACAGTTTGGTATCTTTGCAGCATATTTTGGTGCGATTGCACTTGGCTTTAATGAAAAAGCTGCAGCAGCTATCTCTATTATAGGTGGAGCAGATGGACCAACATCCATTTTCCTGGCAGGAAAACTGGGACAGACTGCATTACTTGGACCAATCGCAGTAGCAGCGTATTCTTATATGGCTTTAGTTCCTATTATTCAGCCACCTGTTATGAAATTATTAACAACGGAAAAAGAGAGAAAAATCAAGATGGATCAATTGCGTCCGGTTTCTAAACTTGAAAAAATCTTATTCCCAATTATCGTTACCATTGTAGTATGCCTTATCTTACCAACAACAGCACCTTTGGTTGGTATGTTGATGCTTGGTAATCTATTTAGAGAATCAGGTGTAGTAAGACAGCTGACAGATACCGCATCCAATGCATTGATGTATATTGTTGTTATCCTACTGGGTACTTCGGTAGGTGCAACGACCAGTGCAGAGGCTTTCCTCAATGCAGATACCCTATGGATCGTTGTGCTGGGTTTAGCAGCCTTTATCTTTGGTACTGCGGCAGGTGTTCTGTTTGGTAAATTAATGTGCAAGCTCTCGGGCGGCAAGGTGAACCCGTTAATCGGTTCTGCCGGTGTATCCGCAGTGCCTATGGCAGCCAGAGTATCACAGAAGGTTGGAGCACAATCTGACCCGACTAATTTCTTGTTGATGCATGCAATGGGACCTAACGTAGCAGGTGTTATCGGTACTGCAGTTGCAGCCGGTACATTTATGGCTATCTTTGGAGTAAAATAAATAGAATAAAGGAGGTAATTATAATGTCAGAAATAGTTAAAAAACCGGTAGGAATTACCGAAACAATTCTGCGTGATGCACATCAATCCTTGATTGCAACCAGAATGCCAACCGAACTCATGCTGCCAATTATTGATAAAATGGATCAAGTAGGCTATCATTCGGTAGAGTGCTGGGGTGGTGCGACTTTTGATGCATCTCTTCGTTTCCTAAAAGAGGATCCTTGGGACAGATTGAGACAGTTAAGAAAAGGATTTAAGAATACAAAATTACAAATGTTATTGAGAGGTCAGAATATCTTAGGATATCGCCATTATGCAGATGATGTAGTAGAATATTTTGTACAGAAATCTTTTGCAAATGGAATTGATATTATCCGTGTATTTGACTGCTTGAATGATATCCGTAATTTAGAGTGTGCTGTCAAAGCATGTAATAAAGAAAAAGGACATGCACAGGTTGCATTGTCTTATACACTTGGAGATGCATACACATTAGACTATTGGATGAACATGTCCAAGAAGATTGAAGAAATGGGTGCTGATTCTATCTGTATTAAAGATATGGCAGGCTTATTAGTGCCATATGAAGCTACCAGATTGATTACAGCTATGAAGTCAGCAACAAAACTTCCGGTTCAGTTACATACGCACTATACCTCAGGGGTAGCCAGCATGACTTACTTAAAAGCAGTAGAAGCAGGAGTCGATGTAATCGATTGTGCGATGTCTCCATTCTCTATGGGAACCTCACAGCCGGCAACAGAAGTTATGGTTGAGACATTTAAAGGCACGCCATATGATACAGGATATGATCAGAACTTATTGGCTGAGATTGCAGATTATTTCAGACCATACAGAGAAGAATGTCTTGCCAGTGGACTCCTCAGTCCTAAAGTACTTGGCGTTAATATTAAGACCTTATTGTATCAAGTTCCGGGTGGTATGTTATCCAACATGGTTAGCCAGTTAAAAGAGCAGAATGCAGAAGATAAATATGACGAAGTATTGCAGGAGATACCAAGAGTTCGTAAGGACTTTGGCGAACCGCCACTTGTTACTCCATCTTCCCAGATCGTTGGTACACAGGCTGTATTTAATGTCATCATGGGCGAACGCTATAAGATGGCTACAGGAGAGACAAAAGATCTATTATGCGGTAAATATGGTGTTACTGTAAAACCGTTTAATCCGGAAGTGCAGAAGAAAGTAATCGGTGATGCGGAAGTGATTACCTGTCGTCCGGCTGATTTGATTCCAAATGAATTAGCAAAGATTGAGTCTGAGATGAAGGAATGGAAGCAACAGGACGAAGATGTATTGACCTATGCGTTATTCCCACAAGTTGCGACTGATTTCTTTAAATATCGTCAGGCACAACAGGATAAAGTGGATATGACACAGGCAGATACCAAAAACGGAGCTTATCCGGTTTAAGTATAATCGGAATAAGAATATAAAAAGGGATTGCTAAAAGACAGTTAGTCTTTTGGCAGTCCTTTTTTTGTTGACAACAGATGCAAAACATAGTATAATAACGGTTGTTATCAAAAAACATAGGAGGGTTTGGCATGTCTAGAAAAGAAACGATTACACAACAGACGATATTGGATGCGGCATTCCTTATGACCAGTGAAGAAGGGTTTTCAAATGTAACTGCCAGAAGATTAGCAGTAAAGGCAGGATGCTCCACACAGCCTATCTTTCGCATCTATAAGAATATGGAAGAGTTACATGTTGATTTATATGAAAAGATGATACAGTATTTTGAGAGCTTTTATCAGGCTTTTCCTAAGTCTGAGTCCACTCCGTTTGTGAACCTTGGACTTACTTATATTACGTTTGCACAAAAGGAAAAGAATCTATTTCAAGCGTTATTTTTATCTGACAACAGAGGAGGCAAAAGTCTCTATGAGCTATTAAACGGAACAACAGGTGCTGTCAGTACAGAAATCGCCAAAGCCAAAGAACAAGGCTGTAAGGATCCCGGTGAATTATTTATGAAGATGTGGATTTTTATTCATGGGGCAGCCTGTATGGTGATTACAGGAGATTATGATCTCTCACGGGATGAGACGATTCGATTATTACAAGATTCTTATCAAGCATATGCAGGTATGTAAAAAGAGGGGATCATAATTGATTGCAGAGGAGTTTGAATGGATAACAAGAATGATATGATAACCAAGATTAATGATAATTTTTCCAGTATGAGCAAAAGTCATAAGGCAATTGCAACTTTTATTACGGATCATTATGAACAGGCAGTGTTTATGACGGCGGCTAAGATGGGAGAGACGCTGGGAATCAGTGAATCTACGGTAGTACGTTTTGCATCTGGCATCGGATATGCAGGTTATCCGGAATTTCAGCGGGCATTAGAAGAATGGGTACAGAATAAATTAAATACCGTTCAAAAAATGGGTGTGAAGTATGCAGGCAGTACTCAATCAGAGTTACTGACAGAGGTATTAAATGCAGATATGGATAAGATTAGTGACACTCTTGGTAATCTGGACCCAATTGCTTTTGAAACAGCGGTCTCTATTATTTTAAATGCTAAGAATATCTATATTGTAGGAATCAGAAGCTGTGAACCGCTGGCAGATTTTTTGAGTTTTTACTTAAATATGATACGTGGTGGAGTACAACTGCTTAGAACCACCAGTGTAAGTGAGATGTTTGAGCAGATGATTCGCATAGATGAAGAAGATGCAATCATAGGAATCAGTTTTCCGAGATATTCTATGCGTACCTTAAAAGCAATGGAATTTGCCAATGATAGAAATGCAAAAGTGATTACCCTGACAGATTCCGTACATTCTCCGATGAATCTATACTCTTCCTGTAATTTACTGGCAAGAAGTGATATGGTATCTATTGTAGATTCACTGGTGGCACCACTCAGCGTGATCAATGCATTGGTAGTGGCATTGTGTCTGAAAAGACCGACACAGGTTAAGGAGAATCTGGAAACATTAGAAGAAGTATGGAATAATTATCAAGTGTATCTGAATGATGAAATCAACTTTATAGATGAAGAACCAATGTTACATTATCCTTTGAAGAAAGAGGAAAAAGAATGAGTCAGGTTATCGTAATCGGAGGTGGCGCGGCAGGTATGATGGCAGCCATTCAGGCAGCCGGCCGTGGTCATAGCGTTAGTTTGTATGAGAAGAATGAAAAGCTTGGGAAAAAAGTTTTTATTACAGGAAAAGGCAGATGCAATGTAACCAACGCTTGCGATACGGAAGCATTATTTCGTCAGGTTATCACGAACCCCAAATTCCTATATAGTGGATTTTATAGTTTTGATAACCAGGCAGTGATGCGTTTCTTTGAAGAGAATGGATGTCCTCTTAAAATAGAACGTGGGGATCGGGTATTTCCGGTATCGGATCATGCGTCAGATGTTATTAAAGCCTTACAAAAGGCATTGAAACAAAATAAAGTTACGATTATTTTAAATACACCGATTCAGGAAATCCTGACAGAAGATGGACATATAACGGGTGTTATGACACAAAAAGGTGTAAAAGAATATTGTGATGCGGTTATTTTGGCAACAGGGGGCAAATCTTATCCATTAACGGGTTCTACGGGAGATGGATATCGGATGGCACAACAGGCAGGGCATACCGTTACTGCGTTGACCCCGGCATTGGTACCACTCACGATCAAAGAGGCTTATTGTAAAGAACTGCAAGGACTGGCACTTAAGAATGTGACGGCGACTCTTCTTACAGAAAACAAAGAGATTTATTGTGAATTTGGAGAGATGTTATTTACGCATTATGGAGTCAGTGGACCACTTATTTTAAGCGCAGGCAGTTATTTAGCACGGGCACTGAGCACAGTTTCCGGACAATGTACCTTAAAGCTTGATTTAAAACCTGCCTTAAATGAAGAACAGTTGGACAAGAGAATCTTACGTGATTTTGAAGCAAATGCCAAAAAACAATTTAAAAATGCAGTTTCAGGACTATTTCCGGCAAGACTCATACCGATTATGATTACCTTGTCAGGGATCGCACCGGAGCAATCGGTAGATACCATTAGCAGAATAGAAAGACAACATTTTGCACATATCATTAAGAACTGGGAACTGTCGGTTCAGGGACTGCGAGGGTATGACGAAGCGATTATTACGCAGGGTGGTATTACTACACGCGAGATTAATCCTTCTACCATGGAATCAAAATGTGTTCATAATCTTTATTTTGCAGGAGAAATCATAGATGTAGATGCATTAACAGGCGGATTTAATCTACAGATTGCCTGGTCCACAGGGTATCTGGCGGGGGATTCGATTTCCTGAATCGGTTAATATATCCAGATATAAGATAGGAGAAAAGAGAGGAAAAATCATGAGTATTAATGTAGCAATCGATGGACCTGCGGGAGCAGGAAAAAGTACTATTGCCAAAAGAATCGCAAAACAATTGAATTATATTTATGTGGATACCGGAGCTATGTATCGTGCTATGGCACTCTATATTCTGCGTGAGGGAGTCATGCCACAGGATACTGAACGGATCAGTATGACTTGTATTCATGCAAATATTGAGATTCAATATCAGAATGGGGAACAAATCGTTTTATTAAATGGGGAGAATGTCAATGGACTCATCCGTACGGAAGAGGTCGGGAAAATGGCTTCGGTAACTTCTGTCAATCAGGACGTTAGATTCAAACTATTGGAGTTACAAAGACAATTAGCCAAAAAAGCAGATGTTATAATGGATGGCAGAGATATCGGGACATATGTACTTCCCGATGCTGATGTGAAGATTTATCTGACAGCCGGAAGCCATGTGCGGGCATTACGAAGGTATGAAGAATTGATTGCCAAAGGGGAACCGGCACAACTGGAAACGATAGAGCAGGATATCAAGGAGCGTGACCACAGAGATATGACGCGTGAACTGGCACCGCTTAAACAGGCAGAGGATGCAACCGTGGTAGATACTTCGGATATGAGTATAGAAGAAGTGATTCGGACCATTCTTGCCATCATTCAGACACAAACGCAGAGGTAGACTGAGATGGAAGTGATTTTGGCAAAAACAGCAGGATTTTGTTTCGGAGTGAAACGAGCTGTGGAACAAGTATATGAGCAGATCAAGCTTTGCGATCATTCAGGTACAAGCACACCTATCTATACGTATGGTCCGATTATTCATAATGATACGGTGGTGCAGGACTTGGAGAAAAAAGGGGTTCATGTCATTCCTTCTCAGGCAGAATTGTCTAAGATAGCTCATGGAACCGTTATTATTCGTTCTCATGGGGTAACTTCCGATATCAATAGAGCAATTGAGCAGCAAGGATTGAATTGTATTGATGCAACTTGTCCATTTGTAAAGAAAATTCATGCAATTGTTGAGCGAGAAAGTAAAAATGGCAGAAAAATCATTATTATTGGTAACGCAGGACATCCGGAAGTGGAAGGCATCATGGGATGGTCACATACGCCGGCAACCGTGATAGAATCAACAGAAGAAGCCGAAAAATTTACTTGTAATTCCGATGAATTGCTCTGTATTGTTTCACAGACGACATTTAACTACAATAAATTTCAATATTTAGTTGAAATTTTTCTAAAAAAAGGTTATGATATAATTGTTGCGAATACGATATGCAGTGCAACTGAGGAACGACAAACGGAAGCAAGGGAAATTGCACGTAAGGTCGATGCCATGATAGTAATAGGCGGTACTCATAGTTCCAATACACGTAAACTGTACGAAATATGTAATAAGGAATGTGAGAACACTTATTTTATACAGACACTGGATGACTTGAATTTAGATTTACCTAAATCTATTCGACTGGTGGGTATTACCGCAGGGGCTTCTACCCCAAATAATATAATTGAGGAGGTTCAAAATTATGTCAGAATTAACTTTTGAACAAATGTTAGAAGAATCATTTAAGACAATACACACAGGAGAGGTAGTTGAAGGCGCAGTTATTGATGTCAAACCAGAAGAAGCTGTTCTGAACATCGGATATAAATCAGATGGAATTCTTACAAGAAACGAATATACCAATGAAGCCAATGTTGATTTGACTACTGTACTGACCGTGGGTGACAAGATGGATGTTAAAATCCTGAAAGTCAATGATGGAGAAGGACAAGTTTTATTAACGTACAAGAGATTGGCTGCAGACAGAGGTAATAAGAAAATCGAAGAAGCATTTAACAACCAAGAAGTATTAACAGCTAAAGTTGCACAGGTATTAGATGGTGGTTTGTGTGTAGTAGTAGAAGAAATCAGAATCTTTATCCCGGCAAGTCTTGTATCAGATGCTTACGAGAAAGATCTCAATAAGTATGCAGGACAAGAAATTGATTTTGTGATTACGGAATATAATCCAAAGAGAAGAAGATATATCGGAGATCGCAAACAATTAATTATGGCTCAAAAAGCTATCTTACAGAAAGAATTATTTGCCAGAATCAAAGAAGGCGATATCATTGAAGGAACAGTTAAGAATGTAACAGACTTTGGTGCATTCATTGATCTTGGTGGAGCCGATGGGTTACTTCATATTTCAGAGATGTCATGGGGCAGAGTTGAGAATCCAAGGAAAGTATTCAAGGTTGGAGATATTGTCAATGTCTTGATTAAAGAAATTTCAGGTAGCAAAATTGCACTTAGCTTAAAATTCGCTGATGCCAACCCGTGGAAAGAAGCTACCACAAAATATGCTGTTGGTAATGTAGTAACAGGTGTTGTTGCCAGAATGACTGATTTTGGAGCATTCATCGAATTGGAATCAGGAGTAGATGCATTATTGCATGTATCACAGATTGCAAAAGAACATATTGAAAAGCCATCAGATGTTTTGAATACAGGCGATGAAGTTACTGCAAAAGTAGTTGACTTTAATGAAGCAGATCATAAGATTAGTTTAAGTATTAAAGCGTTGTTTGCACCGGAAGTATCCGAAGAAGAGAACAATCAATATGCAGAAGAAGATGCAGTTTCAGTAGATATTGATGCAATGATTGCAAACGAACAATAACATAATACAGGTAAAGGCGGATCCGTAGATGCTATATGATTATGAGTATTTTAAGAAAGCTGTCTTAGATTTAACCCATATTGATTTGAATGCTTATAAAGAAAAGCAGATGAAACGAAGAATTGATACTTTGATTTTGAAACATAAAATCAAAGGGTACGATAATTTCATTAAGGCAATTAAGGAAGACAAGCAGTTATTTGAAGAGTTTGTCACGTACTTAACGATTAATGTTTCTGAGTTTTATCGCAATAAGGAACAGTGGGAGTTACTTGATAAAGACGTGATTCCGGAACTGCTTAAGAAATTTAATGGTAACCTAAAGGTATGGAGTGCGGCATGTTCTACAGGGGATGAACCATATTCTCTTGTCATGGCTCTTTCCAGACATATGCCATTGAATAAGATTCGTATTTATGCGACTGACTTAGACAAGGCAGTGATTGCCAAAGCAAAAGTAGGTCTTTATAATGCTAAGAGTATAGAATCAGTACCGGCAGATTTCAAGAAAAAATATTTCACACAGATAGGTGCTTCTTATCAGATTTCAGATGAGATTAAAGCACGAGTGGAGTTCAAAGAGCATAATCTGTTAAAGGATCCTTATCCGCAGAACTGTGATTTGATTGTATGCCGTAATGTATTGATTTATTTTACCGAAGAAGCAAAAGATGAGATATTTAAGAAATTTTTCCAGGCACTAAAAAAAGGTGCGATTCTTTTTATTGGCAGTACGGAACAGATTGTTAATTATGCTGATTTTGGTTATGCAAGAAAGAATTCATTCTTTTATACCAGACCGTTATAGCCAGAATAGTTATGATTATTTTTTGATAGCAATTTAACATGAAATAGCATTTACAGGAGAATTCCCGTAAATGCTATTTGTTCGTTTGTGTCATATCGGTTTTGTGTTATGAATATTTCACCATCATGCGGAGAATGTGACTGGCATATTGAGAGAAGGCGCTGCGCTTTTTCTTAAATTCATCGGTTAATTCAAAGAACAAATCCTTACTATTGTATTCTCGTTTAAAAAAAGGTTCAAACAGAGTATCCCACTGAGGCAGATAAGAAGCTATCTTGCGGGTATAGCAGGTAGAAGCACTGGCTTGTATCCGGTGCTCTCGATCAACGAATTTAGCGACTGATTTATGCATAGCAGTGTCCTCTTCGGGAAGATAATAATAGTCTCTGTAATTAGCATAAAAGTATTTCATCTCTTCTTCAAATACAGGGATACGTAAAGAACCCGTATTGCCTAATCCGGTAAAGTAACAATTACTAACGCCAAAAGATATCGTAACGGGTAAGGGTGTTGGAAGCTGCAGATGCATGAGCAATTCCTGCTTGACATTACCATTGATATCGGTGTAATGATTGGCTTGTACTTTTGTGACACGAAGCTCCTCGTTGAATAAGTCGCAGTAAGCGAGTATCGGTAGTAAGGCAACTAAGCCCTGTACATCATCTGCATTGTGCAACAATAAAATCTGTAAGGCATCTTCTTGTGGAAAACATACATAATGTTGATAGACACTAATGAGTTCACCACCCAGACATAAATCATTTCGGTCAACATTTAAAAATATTTCGATGGTCTTTTGCTTACAGTCCGGTAGCTTTAAAACAGAACGGTAAGGAGCAATCCGCTTATATAGATCCAGTGCTGTAAAAGTATCCAGAGAATGAGATAATTTATATTGTGCAGCTTTTTGTACCAGGTATGGAATATCAAATTGATTTCCATTAAAATGAACGAGGTGCGTATATCCTTTGATAAAAGTAAAAAAAGCTTGTAAAATAACAGGTTCTTCCTCATAAGAAGAAGCAAACCATTGAATAAGATGATACCTGCTTTCTTTACAGTAGATGCATCCAATGAGGTAGAGATTGGAATTTTTAGCGGAAAATCCGGTTGTTTCAATATCCAGAAAAATCGTCTTTTCCAGTGGCAGAACAGAACTGATAGGATAGGTACAGGTTAGAAGCGGAAGGTCTGTTTTTATGATTTTCATGGTAATCTCCAAGTCTTTTTAAATGAAATAAATTTATTTCGTAGATTCTATTCTGATAGTAGCATATTTTTAAAATTAACAGTAGTATTTTATGAGAAATAATAGTATATTTATATGTGTGTGATTACAAATATATAATAAATAGACAAGTTGTCTATCAGTATAAAAGAAAGAAGGTTGAAGAATGTCAAAATTAACGTTCAAAGGTGGAATCCATCCTTATGATGGCAAAGATTTGTCTAAAGACAAGCCAATTAAAGAAGTTCTTCCTAAAGGAAATCTATTCTATCCACTTTCCCAACATATCGGTGCTCCTGCAACACCGATTGTAGCGAAAGGTGATCATGTGCTTACCGGACAGAAGATAGCAGAAGCGGGTGGGTTTGTATCCGCGCCTATTTATGCATCGGTATCAGGGACAGTCAAAGCGATTGAGCCACATAGGGTAGTAACAGGTGACCAGATCATGAGTATTGTCATTGAGAATGATGGACTGTATGAAGAGGTAGCATATCAGCCAATCGATTCGCTTAAGGATCTCACCAAAGAAGAGATTATAGGCAGAGTAAAAGAAGGTGGTATCGTCGGTATGGGAGGAGCCGGATTCCCGACGCATGTTAAGCTATCGCCCAAGGAACCAGATAAGATTGAGTACATTATTGCAAATTGTGCAGAGTGTGAACCTTATCTGACTTCTGATTACAGAAAGATGATGGAAGAACCCGAAAAATTAATCAGTGGATTAAAAGCGATCTTATGTTTATTTGATAATGCACAAGGAGTGCTTGCGGTAGAGGATAATAAACCAGACAGTATTGCATTACTGCAGGAGATGACGAAAGAGGAAAGCAAGATTACGGTTAAAGCTCTTAAAACGAAATATCCGCAGGGGTCAGAACGTCAGCTCATTTATGCTGTTACAGGCAGAGCAATTAATTCTTCTATGCTACCTGCAGATGCAGGCTGTATCGTAGATAATGTAGATACGGTAATTGCCGTTCACAATGCGGTTATGTTAGGACGTCCATTGCGGAATCGTATTGTTACAGTTACAGGAGATGCGATTCAGGATCCAAGGAATTTTTCTGTTAGAATCGGAACCTTGTATTCTGAATTGATTGAAGAAGCAGGTGGTTTTAAACAAGATCCTGTTAAGATTATTTCTGGTGGTCCTATGATGGGATTTGGTATCTTTGATTTGGATGTACCGACAACCAAAACGTCTTCTGCATTATTATGTATGACAGAAGATGAAGTATCTAGGATGGAACCAACGGCCTGTATCAATTGCGGACAATGTGTAGAGTCCTGTCCATCCAGACTGATTCCCAGTCATTTGGCAAATTATGCGGAACATGGCGATGCAGAGAAATTTATAGTACATGATGGTATGGAGTGCTGTGAATGTGGATGCTGTAGTTTTATCTGTCCGGCCAAGAGAACATTGACGCAATCAATCAAGTCTATGCGTAAGATGATTCTGGCCAATAAGAAAAAGTAGGAGGTAAGGACAAGTGAATAAGTTGATGAAAGTATCTTCGAATCCGCATATTAGATCGAGAGTTACCACAAGTAATATTATGCTGGCAGTCGTCATTGCTTTACTTCCGGCGACATGCTTTGGTATCTATAACTTCGGATTACATGCATTACTTTTAGTTCTGGTTACTGTGGCATCTACAGTATTATCAGAATACATATATGAGAAATTAATGAAACAAAAGATTACGATAGGTGATTGCTCGGCAGTTGTTACCGGATTATTACTGGCTTTGAATTTACCGCCTAATGCACCTTGGTGGATCGGTGTAATCGGTGGAGCGTTTGCCATTATCGTGGTAAAGATGTTATTTGGTGGTTTGGGACAGAATTTTATGAATCCGGCATTGGGTGCAAGATGTTTTTTACTGATTGCATTTACTTCTATCATGACTAATTTTGACTGCGATGCTTATTCGGGCGCCACTCCTTTGGCAGCTATGAAAGCAGGAGAATCCGTTAATACATTCAATATGATTATAGGTAAGACCGGTGGTACGATCGGTGAGACCTCAATGATCGCTATTGTCTTAGGTGCTTGTATTTTGATTATGGTCGGTGCAATTGATTTAAAGATTCCGGCTACTTATATTATCAGCTTTGCAATCTTTATTCTTATATTTGGTGGTAGAGGATTTGATATGACTTATCTGTCTGCACAATTGGCAGGTGGTGGTCTGATGTTGGGTGCTTTCTTTATGGCAACTGATTATGTAACTAGACCGATTACAAAAAAGGGGCAGTACCTATATGGTATTCTGCTAGGGCTCTTAACGGGTATTTTCCGTGTCTTGGGAGCATCGGCAGAAGGGGTGTCATATGCGATTCTGATAGGGAATCTATTAGTTCCATTGATTGAAAAATTCACCCTTCCGAAAGCATTCGGTAAAGGAGGAGAAAGAGCATGAAAAGTATGTTGAAAGATGCTGCAATCTTATTTGCGATTACAGTGATAGCAGGATTGGCATTGGGATTTGTGTATCAAGTAACCAAAGCTCCGATTGCACAACAGGAGATAAAAGCAAAGAATGAAGCTTGTGCGGAAGTATTTAAGGAAGCAGATTCCTTTGTTCCGTATGAGGCATATACAGCAGAAGGAGCAGTACAGGTCTTAGAGGCTGCCGGATTACCGGAAGAGAGTATTGAAGAGGTGATGACGGCGGTGGATGCGGCAGGTACGCCACTTGGTTACGTGATTACGGTAGTTACACACGAAGGATATGGCGGAGATATTAAGTTTACGATGGGTGTACAGTTGGATGGTACGATGAATGGGCTCTCCATTTTATCGATCTCAGAGACAGCAGGCCTTGGCATGAAAGCCGATACAGATGCATTCAAAGCACAGTGGATGAATAAACAGGTAGACAGTTTTGAATATACCAAATCAGGTGCAACAGCAGATAATCAGATTGATGCCATCAGTGGTGCAACGATTACAACGAATGCAGTTACCAATGGTGTGAATGCAGGACTTGCTTATTTCAAGAGCATAGAGGGAGGTGCACAGAATGAATAAAGCAGGAGAACGATTATTTAATGGTATTGTGAGAGAGAATCCCACCTTTGTGCTGATGTTAGGTATGTGCCCTACTTTAGCGGTAACGACATCTGCAATTAATGGTATGGGAATGGGATTAACGACCGCTGCAGTTTTGGTTATGAGTAATGCCATTATTGCATTGTTGCGTAATATTATTCCGGATAAGGTTAGAATTCCGGCTTTTATTGTAATTATTGCTTCTTTTGTTACCGTATTGGAATTGTTATTAAAAGGATTTATTCCAAGCTTGTACGATTCCCTGGGATTGTATATTCCGTTAATCGTAGTAAACTGTATTATCCTTGGAAGAGCAGAGGCTTATGCGTCCAAGAATCCGGTTATGGCATCTCTTTTTGATGGCCTTGGCATGGGACTCGGATTTACGGTAGGGCTTACCTGTATTGGTCTGGTCAGAGAATTACTGGGCGCCGGTCAGGTGTTTGGTTACCAACTGCTTCCTCTGGCGGATGCAGCAAAAGGAATAGGCGGATATACTCCTATTAGTATCTTTATCTTAGCACCGGGGGCATTCTTTGTATTGGCCAGTCTGACAGCACTGCAGAATAAGGTTAGAATGAAAGCAGCAGCGAATGGAGATAAGAAAGCGGCAGCAAGATTAGCGGCAGGAACAGATTGCTGTAACTGTGGGAATAAAGACTGTGGCATGGGAGGTAAACACTGATGAAAGAATTATTAATCATTGCGATTGGTTCAGCCTTAGTAAACAATGTTGTATTAAGCCAGTTCTTGGGATTGTGTCCTTTCCTGGGGGTTTCCAAGAAGGTGAATACCGCAGCCGGTATGGGAACAGCAGTTATTTTCGTAATCACACTGGCATCAGCAGTAACAGGAGCTATCTATCAGTTTATGCTGGTTCCACTTGATATTACTTATTTACAGACGATTGTATTTATCCTAGTCATTGCGGCATTGGTACAATTTGTTGAGATGTTTTTAAAGAAATTTATGAAACCCCTCTATCAGGCACTTGGTGTATATCTTCCTTTGATTACGACCAACTGTGCGGTACTTGGTGTTGCATTGGTTAATGTTCAAAAATCATATGGAATCTTAACAGGCGTTGTGAATGGCTTTGCGACAGCAACCGGATTCACAATCTCCATTATTATTCTGGCAGGGATCCGAGAAAAGATGGAATACAATGATGTGCCAAAAGCATTTCAGGGAATGCCAATCGTACTGGTAACGGCAGGACTTATGGCAATTGCATTCTGTGGCTTTTCCGGTTTATTATAAGGGGGTGTCATAGGTGAATATAACAGGTATCTTAATTGCAGTTGCTGTAGTTGGCGGAGTTGGTCTTTTTATAGGTTTGTTCCTTGGAATTGCAGCAATTAAGTTTAATGTAGAAGTAGATGAAAAAGAAGAAGCAGTATTAGCAGAACTGCCGGGTAATAACTGTGGCGGATGTGGATATGCGGGATGTTCCAATCTGGCTGCTGCTATAGCAAAAGGGGAGGCACCTGTCAATGCATGTCCTGTTGGTGGAGAAAATGTTGGAAAGAAAATCGCATCAATCATGGGGGTAGAAGCACAGGCAGGACGTAAAATGGTCGCTTTTGTAAAATGTAATGGCACTTGTGATAAGACAAAAGTCGATTATGAATATTCAGGAATCGAAGATTGCAAGATGTTAAAGTTTGTTCCAAATGGTGGTCCTAAGAGCTGCAATTCCGGCTGTACCGGATTCGGAAACTGCGTTAAAGTATGTCCGTTTGATGCCATTCATGTGGTAGATGGTGTGGCAGTTGTAGATAAAGAAAAATGTAAAGCCTGCAAAAAATGTATCGCAGAATGTCCAAAACATCTGATAGAACTGGTACCTTATGATGCAAAACATATCGTACAATGCAGCTCGACAGATAAAGGACCGGTTACCATGAAAGCCTGCTCTACGGGTTGTATTGCTTGTGGATTATGTGTCAAAGAATGTCCACAGGGTGCTATTACCATAGAAGATAATCATGCACATATTGATCAGGATAAGTGTACCGGATGTGGTCTATGCAAGGATAAATGTCCGAAACATATTATTATCTAAATAGCATGCTCCTACAGCTGTGTGATTAATGTGGAAATCCACTGCTGTAATGGAGCTGATAATCATCCGTGATAAACATCGCTTCGACATCCGGAGTACGCTCTATCAAAGCAAGCCCTTCTTCTAATCCCAGAACGAAACAGGTTGTGCTTAAGGCATCTCCTTCCAGAGAGGTATGTGAAAGTATCGTAACACCTAACAGGGTATTCTCATAAGGATACCCTGTTTTTGGATTGAGTATGTGGTGATAGAGTTTTCCATTTTCGGTAAAGTAACGTTCGTAAACACCGGAAGAGACTACAGACGAATGAATCGAAGGAACAGTTGCAATGCTTACATTTCTATCATCAAATGGCTTTTGAATGCCGATTTGGAAAGAGGTATGATCCGGTTTACTCCCTATGGTAATGACGTTGCCACCAAGATTGATAATGGCACTTTTAACATTTTGTTCCAAGAGATAGGCCTGCATCTTATCGGCGATATATCCTTTGGCAATGAAACCCAGGTCGAGAGCAGTATCTTTATCGCTTACAGTCACGGTACAATCATCCAAAGTAATATTCTGATAATTAACGGCAGGAAGCAAAGCTGCAATGGCTTTAGAATCAGGGACATGTTTTTCACCATCGGAGGAGAAATCCCACAGGTCACTTAATGGTGCTACTGTAATATCAATTAACCCATTACTCAGAGCGCAATATTGTAAAGCGGTATGCAGCAGGTCGGCAGTTTCGGGAGAAACAGTGACAGGAGCGGTATTGCTGTGATTAATCTTCCAGACATCACTGCCGGGAATGGTACGACTAAGCATGGATTCATAAGATTCACACAGAGACATACAGTCATCCAATACAGAAGCATCGGTATCATCATAGAGTGTTATCGTA
Source organism: Lachnospiraceae bacterium (assembly GCA_036652815.1). Lineage (GTDB taxonomy): Bacteria > Bacillota > Clostridia > Lachnospirales > Lachnospiraceae > SZUA-378. The sequence continues at coordinate 10,722 of JAVVVE010000015.1, read as the reverse complement.
ATGATAGTATTTAAGTAAAAACCGGATTTGGAAATAGGTTCCGGTTTGGCAGCACATCCGTTCAGACACAGGAGGCTTCCTAATAGGAATAGACAGGGCAGACTATACAAAAAACATTTTTTCAGTAACTTGGGTATCATAAGTAAAGCTCCTTTTCTAAATGGGTACGCATCTATTGTACCATGCGATCAGAATCTTGTTAAGACTTTTCCAAAGGGATAGAAACACCAGGATAGCATTGACATTATTTTAACACTCTTATATAATAAAGGGGTATAATTGAAACTTGCTATCAGGATGATATGGGGGAATTATAAATATGGAACATAAAGAAACAGAGGAAAAAGTCATTTCACAGGCTGTCATTGCAAGATTACCTCGTTACTTCAGATATTTGGGAGAATTACAGGATGAAGGGGTAGAGAGAGTTTCTTCACAGGAATTGAGTGAATTGATGCAGGTAACAGCCTCTCAGATTAGGCAGGATCTGAATCATTTTGGAGGATTTGGACAGCAGGGATATGGATATAATGTGAGAAATCTATATGAAGAGATAGGACGGATCTTAGGTCTGGACAGAGAGCATCATCTGATTATTATAGGAGCGGGGCATTTGGGGCAGGCTTTAGCCAATTATGTGAACTTTGAACGCAGAGGGTTTTTAATCAAGGGCTTATTTGATCTTGATGCATCTTTATGTGGGAAGAATGTACGTGGAATACAGGTACAGTCAATGGAGCATATTGAAGCATTTGTCAGAGAAAATGAAATCGATATTGCAGTGCTTACGATTCCAAAGGCTAGTGCAGTACAAGTGGCAGAGCAGTTGGTGACCTATGGTATTAAGGCATTTTGGAACTTTGCACATGTGGATATGAAACTGGGAGAAGGCATCTTGATTGAGAATGTCCATTTGTCAGACAGTCTTATGAGGTTGTCTTATAATTGCAATTGCTACGAGAAAGAACACATCAAGAAGTAGAAAGGTATGGCGATTCCTATGTCAAGAGTAGAAGAAGTATATAGACCGGCATTGGATGGGAAGAAGATTCCCATATTAACGCTTGATCATAAGTGGCATCAACTATTCACGCAGACAGAGACCAATCAAACGATTCAAAGGCTAGAGCAGCAAGTAAATGAATTACTGCAACGACAGGGAAAACTTACTACAGAATCCAAAGATATTAAGAAGATTAAAGAAAAATTACGCAATGAAATCGTAATTTTGATGGATGAATTAAATGGAAAAGAACCGGGTAAAACGGCCAGTAAGAAACTAGAAGAGAATAAGCGACTGATCAATGACTGTAATGATAAATTAGAATCTTATCAGGATGAATTACTTGATATACCACATGAGCTTGAGCGTGTGAATAAAGAACTGATGTTAGTAACAATGGATAGCTGCTATCATACCTTTCAGGAAAATACAGTTGAAATTAATGAGATTGCAGCATGGATAAAAAAGATTCGAATTGAACTTAAGAAAAAAGTAGTGCGAAAGCAGGAGGGTGAGATCCGCAATCAGCAGCTATATGCTTATATGCATAATATATTTGGTGCAGAGGTAATGGAACTCTTTGACATGTCCTACGATCCATCTGCAAAGCCGGTTACAAAGAAGCATAAAGAAGGTGAATGATTTTCATGGAATATCTGGTTAGTGCATCGGAAATGAAACAAATGGATGAGAATACTACTATGCATTATGGTATCTTACCGGCGGTCTTAATGGAAAGAGCGGCATTACAGGTCGTTTCTTATATTACAACCTGTATTACTACCTGCAAGCCAAAGGATTTAAAGGTATTGGTGGTAGCTGGTACCGGCAATAATGGTGGAGATGGGTTGGCCATCGGAAGACTTCTTATGCTGCAAGGTTACAAAGTGGATCTTGTTCTATTAGGGGATAAAACACACTGCAGTGAAGAAACAAAGAGACAATTACAGATTTGTTATAATTATAAGATGCATATGATGGGCAAAATCGCAGAACGGGAATATGATATTGTAATAGATGCTATTTTTGGGATTGGTTTGAATCGTATCGTAGAAGGCATCTATGCAGAAGCAATCGAACAAATGAATCATATGACCGGGACGAAGCTAGCGGTAGATATGCCATCCGGTATCCATACAGATTCAGGGCTTGTAATGGGAACTGCGGTGGAAGCGGATGTTACGATCACCTTTGCTTATAAAAAGATAGGACAGTTACTGTATCCGGGTGCCAGATATTGCGGGACACTTTTGTGTAAGGATATCGGTATTACAATAGACAGTTACTTGGGCAAGCGTCCACTTATGTATTCTTACCAAACCGATGATATAGATCGTTTACCGAAGAGAAATCCTGCCGGTAACAAAGGCAGTTTTGGAAAACTACTTTTGGTAGCCGGAAGCGTGAATATGAGTGGTGCCTGCATATTATCGGGGCTTAGTGCCTATCGAACAGGAACCGGATTGGTAAGAATCATTACACCACAGGAGAATCAGGCTATCATACAGAAGATGCTTCCGGAAGCTATTGTTATGACGTATGATAAAAAGAGTGTGGAGGATTCCGTGAACTGGTGTGACTGTATGGCAATCGGGCCCGGCATTGGTATCATGGAGCCCGCACAACAGATTCTTGAATATCTTATGAAACAAATACAGAAACCATTACTCATTGATGCGGATGGATTGAATATTTTATCAGAAAACAGAATTTTACTACAGGAAATAAAGAATAGACCACATCTTATTATGACACCGCATATGGCAGAATTTAGCAGGCTGTTACAGATATCTGTAACCGATCTGAAACAGGATATCCTTACCTATGTGAAGAGATTTGTCAAGGAATATGGTGTGACGTTGGTTTGTAAGGATGCAAGAACAATTTGCTGTACAGGTGAGCAGATCTATGTGAATCAAAGTGGAAATGATGGTATGGCAACTGCCGGAAGCGGAGATGTATTGACGGGCATCATCGCAGGCTTACTATCTCAACATATGGATTGCGGTGAAGCTGCTGTATTAGGGGTGTATCTTCATGGTTTAGCAGGAGACAGAGCATTGCTTACCAATAACAGATATTCTCTGATCGCACGGGATATCATAGAACAATTAAGATACTTAATGAGTGGGAGAACAGAAGCATGAGACAGTATGACAGAGTATGGGCAGATATTAATCTGGATCATATTCAATATAACATGGAACAGATGAAAGAGAATATTGCAGAGAATACGAAGATTATGGCTGTCATCAAGACAGACGGATATGGACATGGAGCAGTTCCGCTTGCAAAGGAATTAGAAACACTTCCCTATCTGTATGGATTTGCCACAGCAACGGTAGAAGAAGCCTCTATCTTACGAAGAAGTGGTATCAATCATCCTATCTTAATCCTGGGTTATACGTTTCCCTATTGTTATGAAAAGCTGGTGCAGGAAGAACTGTGTCCAACAGTATTTCAATATCAAACAGCAAAACAGCTTTCGGAAGTGGCAGTCCGTTTGAACAAGGTCTTAAAGATTCATATTGCGGTAGATACGGGGATGAGTCGTATCGGTATCATGCCGAATGATACGGGTCTTGCTTTTCTGCAGGAGATAGTTCAACTTCCCAATCTGTTGATAGAGGGCATTTTTACTCATTTTGCCAGAGCAGATGAAGCTGACAAAAGTTATGCAAGGGTGCAGCTACACCGGTTTCAAGCATTTATTCAAAAGGCAGAGAGCAGCCTAAGGATACAGATCCCAATCAAACATTGCTCTAACAGTGCAGGTATCGTTACCTTACCGGAAGCCAATATGGATGTTGTACGGGCGGGTATTACCTTATATGGTTTGTGGCCTTCAAATGAAGTATCCAAGAAGATCATTTCGTTACAACCGGTTCTTAGTCTGCATAGTCATATTGTCTATGTGAAGACGGTTGCCAAAGGAGTTCCCATCAGCTATGGCGGAACTTATGTGAGCAAGCATCAGATGCAGGTGGCTACGATTCCGGTTGGATACGGAGATGGATATCCCAGGGGATTATCCAATACAGGATATGTGTTGATAAGAGGGCAGGAGGCACCGATTATAGGACGTATCTGCATGGATCAATTTATGGTGGATGTGACAGCGATTTCGGGTGCAGCAGAGGGGGATGAGGTTACCTTGATTGGAACTGACGGGGATAAAACGATTACAATGGAAGAATTAGGAGATTTGTCAGGTCGTTTTAATTATGAACTCGCTTGTGATCTGGGAAAACGCATTCCACGTATTTATAGCAAAAATGGTAAGGTCATACGGACCAAGGATTATAATGATGATATCTGATAAAGTATACTAGGATATTGAATACAACCGGATAAACTGGCAATAATAGTGCTAGATGAAAGGAAGGTTGTATGCAATATGAAACGTGGAGATATCTATTATGCAGATTTAAGACCGGTGATTGGGTCTGAGCAAGGCGGGGTCAGACCGGTTCTGATTGTACAAAATGACATTGGAAACAGACATAGTCCAACGGTTATCTGTGCAGCGATTACATCTAAAATGAATAAAGCAAAACTACCTACGCATATAGAATTGGATGCTGATGTTTATGCGATGGATAAAGATTCGGTTGTTTTATTAGAACAGCTTAGAACGATAGATAAGTTACGATTAAAAGATAAGGTATGTCATCTTGATAAAGAAATCATGGCAAAAGTGAATAAAGCACTTATTATCAGTTTAGAACTGGATACATAAGATTCCTTGACGTTTTTTCTTCAAAATGATATATTTGTAGGAAAGTATTTAGAAAAAGGAAGTGGAAAGATGGACGATGGTGGGCCTACTGCCAGTATCATTACATTTGTGTTATTAATTTTAATAGATATGCTATTCTATGGATTTGGCTCTGCGATTCAATTTCTGAATGGGAATGATGTGGAACGGAGAGCAGAAGATAAGAAGGATAAGAAATCTATTCGTATTCATCATTTGATGGAAAATCCCATGCATTTTATCAATACGGTGCAGCTAGTCGTTACGCTGGTAAACCTTATTATGGGTGGCTTTTATTTGGGTAGGTGGTTATTGCATATTCGTGTTTTTGTGCAGATGGTGGCACAGACGAATCTAAGACCTATGCTGACGTTGAGTCTGGATTCTATTCAGATTATTTCGCTTATGATTGCTACGGCGATACTTTTGTACATATTATTGACTTTTGGTATCTTGATTCCCAAGAAGATTGCAGCTAAATATCCGGAACAATGGGCATATCTGTTTGTGACTCCTATTTATTATATTATGAAATTATTATCGCCGTTAACAGGTCTTGTGACCATCACAACGACGGGTATTTTACGAATATTTGGGATGAAAGCAGAAGAAGATAACACAGACGTGACAGAAGAAGAGATTATATCAATGGTGAATGAAGGACATGAGCAGGGAGTCCTACTAGCCAGTGAAGCAGAGATGATTACCAATATCTTTGAATTTGGAGATAAAGAAGCACAGGATATTATGACACCAAGAAGCAATATGGTTGCTATTGATGGCATGTTGTCTTTACAGGAAACGATTCAATTCATATTACAGGAACGTAATAGCAGATATCCGGTATATGAAGGGAATGTAGATCATATTATCGGGATTCTGCATCTGAAAGATGCATTGCGTATTCACGCATCAGGAGCATCACAGGATACTCCCATCAAAGACATAGACGGATTATTGCGTGAAGTCCATTTTATTCCGGAAACGAGAAATATTGATGCTTTATTCAAATCTATGCAATCTCTTAAGATACAGATGGTAATTGTGGTGGATGAATATGGACAAACAACAGGCTTGATAGCGATGGAAGATATTCTGGAAGAGATTGTAGGTAATATTCTGGATGAATATGATGAAGATGAGAAACATGTAGAAGAAAAGGGTGAAAACACCTATATTGTAGAAGGAATGACGCCACTCGATGAGGTAGAAGAGCTGCTACATATAGAATTTGAAGAGAATGAATTTGATACTATGAATGGTTATCTTATTTCTAAGCTTGATAAAATACCCGAAGAAGATGAAGAGTTCAATATAGATATCAGCGGTTATAATTTTAAAATATTGTCAGTCAAGAATAAAATGATAGATAAGATATTGATTACACATAGCACAGAACCAATTACAACGCTAAAAGAAGAGGAGATATAAAACATGTCAGGACATTCAAAATTTGCGAATATTAAACATAAAAAAGAAAGAAATGATTCTGCAAAAGGAAAAGTATTTACGATTATTGGTAGAGAAATTGCGGTGGCTGTCAAAGATGGCGGTGCAGATCCTGATAATAATAGTAGATTGCGAGATGTGATTGCCAAGGCAAAAGCCAATAATATGCCTAATGATACGATAGACCGAGGTATCAAGAAAGCGGCAGGAGATCTTGGTAGTGTTAATTATGAGTATGTATCCTATGAAGGGTATGGACCGAGTGGTATTGCGATTATTGTAGATGCATTAACAGATAATAAGAACAGAACGGCAGCTAATGTACGCAGTGCATTTACCAAAGGAAATGGAAATATCGGCATACAAGGATGTGTTTCCTTTATGTTTGACAAAAAAGGGCAGATTATCATCGATAGAGAAGAGTGTGAGACGGATTCCGATGAATTGATGATGCTGGCATTGGATGCCGGAGCAGAAGATTTTACAGAAGAGGAAGATAGTTATGAAGTGATTACTTCTCCGGATGACTTTGGTATAGTTCGTAAGGCATTGGAGGATGCTGGGATTCAAATGGCATCTGCAGAGATTACGATGATACCACAGAATTATGTTGCATTAAGCGGAGAAGAAGATATGAAAGCACTTCAGAAAACGCTGGATATTCTAGATGAAGATGATGATGTACAGGCAGTATATACCAATTTAGATGAGTAGAAATTGAAGATAGAATAAAACACATTGGATTAGTAGGAGGTATTTTAATGTACCATATTGAAACACAGTGTATTCAGTCAGGCTGGCATCCCACCAATGGGGAACCAAGAGTTCTTCCCATTTATCAAAGCACTACTTTTAAGTATGATTCATCAGATCAGATGGGGCGTTTATTTGATTTGGAAGAATCCGGATATTTTTATACAAGATTACAAAATCCAACCAATGATTGTGTTGCCGCTAAGATCTGTGAACTGGAGGGAGGAGTGGCAGCGATGCTGACTTCTTCGGGACAGGCAGCTAATTTTTATGCCATGTTTAATATCTGCGAAGCGGGAGATCATGTTATCATGTCCTCTTCTGTGTATGGAGGCACCTTTAATCTACTGACGGTCACGATGAAGAAAATGGGCATAGAGGCAACCATTGTAGACCCGGATGCAACAGAAGAAGAACTACATATGGCATTTCAGGAAAACACCAGATGTATGATGGCAGAGACGATTGCCAATCCTGCACTGGTAGTTCTCGATATAGAAAAATTTGCATCTGTGGCACATGCACATGGCGTACCGCTGATTGTGGATAATACCTTTGCCACCCCTATTAATTGCAGACCATTTGAATTTGGGGCGGATATCGTGACACATTCTACTACAAAATACATGGACGGTCATGCGATGTGTGTAGGAGGTGCAATCGTTGATTCCGGTCACTTTGACTGGATGGAACATGCAGATAAATATCCGGGACTGTGCACACCGGATGATTCTTATCACGGGATTATCTATGCAGAACGTTTTGGTAAAATGGCCTATATTCAAAAAGCCACTGCTCAATTAATGCGTGATTTAGGTTCTGTTCAGTCTCCACAGAATGCTTTTTTATTAAATATCGGGCTAGAAACATTACATCTGCGTATGCCGCGACATTGTGAGAATGCATTGGCAGTGGCTCAGTATTTAGAAACACATGAGAAAGTAGCTTGGGTTAATTATCCCGGATTACCAAATAATCAGTATTATAAATTAGCACAAAAATATATGCCAAACGGAACCTGTGGTGTGATTTCCTTTGGTTTAAAAGGTGGACGTACGATTACAGCAGGTTTCATGGATCATCTGCAGCTTGCGGCGATTGTAACTCATGTAGCCGATGCCAGAACCTGTGTTTTGCATCCTGCGAGTCATACCCATAGACAGATGACAGAAAAACAATTATTAGAAGCAGGGGTAGCTCCGGATTTGATTAGATTATCTGTTGGAATTGAACATGTGGATGATATTATTGCAGATCTTGCACAAGCATTGGATTCTATAAAAGATAATTGAGCGAGATAGCAGGGTGTCATACAAGAGTAAGAGGAGTGCAAAGGATATCAGATGGAACGAAAGAAGAGTATACCGGGGAGTATCTTATGTATCATATATGGCATATTGATTGTAGTGATGTTATTAAATAGTATGCTGTCGTTACATACCTTTGAACTACAGACAGGTCTTGTGTGTCTTGGAACAATAGTGGCTGTTTTGTTAATAGGTTTATGTGCTGAAAAAGTATCACATAAGATAAATAGAAAACAACGGGTACAAAACATAGCAGCACATAAAATATGGTTCTTTATTGAAATGGTATGTATGATAGGCATAGTAACGTTAGCTTTTTATTGTCGTGTATGGACTCTATGGATAGAAGATAATATAGTAACACAAAATCTCTATTATCAAGCGGCTGCCATACAACACAATAATCATATGATCTATAGTGAACATAATCTTTCTATTGTATATACCTATTTATTGTCAATATGTTTTTCTTTTTTTGGAAATCAGCCGATGGTAGGTATTGTCCTTCAGATAGGATTACAGTGTATCGCAATCCTGCTGACCTTTGGCATAGTACGTTTGCTTAGCGGTTCCTTTGCTGCGATGGTGGTGACGCTCTTATTATCATTATCGCCGACCATGATTCGGATGTTACTGCCATTATCTCCGGAGATGTTTTTGTTATGTATTTATCTTTTGCTTTTTTACATTTATGCTGTGATATGGAAGCATAATGCAAGGGGAGAATATAATACATCTTCTAATAGAATCATTTTAATCGTGGTAGGTGAGTTGACAGGATTTGTGATTTTTATGGATTCCTTTGCACTATCATTGCTGTTACTGGCAATTGTTGGATTGATTTTAAGTAATCCTTTGAATGAGAAAAATCATGCTGGAGCGATTCTTTCTAAAATCAGTTTTTATGTATTTGGTACTGTAATTGGATTTGCAATTATGGTCATAGGAAAAGCACTTTTATATGGATTGCCTATACTACAGCCGATTACGGAATATATCATGTCCTTATGGCAAAATACAGTCTTTGTACTTCAGCCAATTTTACCGATTACGGATGAGAAAACGGTAGTTATTATTTTAGTCTTAGCAGGAACTTGGGTTTTGCGCTATAGAAAAGCAGATAGAGATGAGGCTGCTTTATATGTAGTATTTTTATTTTCTTCACTGGCTGCGATGCTGTGTTTGCAAAATACTCTTTCTTATCAAATATTTGTATTAATTGCATGGTTAATTTTAGCGGTAATCGGCCTACAGAGTGTGTGCATACAATATACCAAACAGGAACGGGAACAGAATATATCGCAGATGCTGCCTGCTTTGGAAAAAATTAAAGCATCACCGGAAGCGGTCAATCCCGTACAGCTAATACCAAATCCATTACCTCTTCCTAAAAAACATGTTAAGAAGCTGATGGACTATGCCTTTATTCCGGAAGCAGGACAGATGCACTATGAGATAGAAGAACTAAAAGAAAATGATGATTATGATATCCAATAAATAAATGAAGAAAGTGGTATAAAATAAGCAAAGGTGTATAAAATAAAGAGGACTCGAAGAGTTCTTTTTTTTTGAGTGGAAAAGGAGATACGTAAAATAATGAATCCGTATAAAGATGGAATAGAAGAAAAAATAAAAGAAGAAAAGCATAAGGATGAAAGAATCGAAGAAACAGGACAAGCAACGTTAGATAAGAATCGGGCAAATCATGCGATTCATCTTCTCACAATTATAGGAGAAATAGAAGGACATGATAATCTAAACGGAAGCAGTAAGGTAACAAAATATGAGCATATTTTACCACAGCTTGCCAGCATAGAAGACAGCAAAGAAATAGATGGAGTATTGGTGCTGCTGAATACGGTAGGGGGAGATGTGGAAGCAGGATTGGCTATCGCAGAGATGATAGCATCTCTTAGTAAGCCAACGGTTTCTCTGGTTTTAGGAGGAAGCCATTCGATTGGGGTTCCAATTGCTGTCAGTACCTGTGAATCTTTTATTGTACCAACAGGAACGATGGTGATTCATCCGGTAAGAATGAATGGAACAGTGATTGGCGCTCCACAGACTTTTGAATATTTTAAACAGATGCAGGATAGAATTCAGGGATTTGTATGTCAACATTGTCAGATTAGTATGAATAGATTTAATGAACTTATGATGGAGACAGGGGTATTGAGTAAAGATGTTGGTACGATTTTAGTTGGAAAAGAGGCTGTTGAAGAAGGAATCATCACACATGTTGGGGGAATCAAAGAAGCAATGCAGTGTCTTCATCAATTAATAGAAAACCATCCTACACAAAAATAAATATTTCTAAATTTCTTTTTATCCTTTGACAAGTAAAAAAGCCCTATTCATGCTCTTTATTGGACTTTTTCGGAACACAAAAGATGATTCATTGTGCAATGTGTCAGGATTGACGGATGTAGCCTGATTAGCTATGATGAACTTAG
>JAVVVE010000014.1:0-65102 GCA_036652815.1 Lachnospiraceae bacterium | reverse complement strand
TTCTAAATTTTCATTTTGGGATTATTTATCCAGAAATGTTAAAACAACTAGATTTTGGCATAGATATCCCGTTGTTGTTATATATAACAAAAATTATCCTGCACTCTTTGTTCCTCCTCATTCCGTAGGGAATGTGTGTGCCTTCATCTGTTGTAAACGGCAAGTACTTTTCCATAAATTTGGGCAATTATGTTTCCATAGTTTACCACCCACGGATTTTCCGTGGGCTCTTTTCTATGCTTCATTTACAGTTTTTCAGATCATCATCTGATTTCGAACACACAAAAAGCACCAGGCCACCACAACAAGGCAGTAAGCTGACGCTTATCTTGTATTCCATATTCTTTTGCAAAAGAGAAACAAATGAGAAGGATGTATTTTGCACCTCACTCACTTGTCTATGATAATAACAGCATAGGTCATTTTAAAAGAAAATACCCGCGAATAGGACTCTTTTGGGACAAATATTGACAGTTTCTGACTAAAATAGGGAATGTCTTGATTAAGCATTTTTTCTTGCTCAATAAGTACAGCGTATTCATTATTTTCTGCTATTTCCAAAACAGCGACAACTCCTCTCCGGAATTGTCGCTGTAACTTTCTAGTAAAGCTTTGCTCCTGCTGGAATGCTATCATCTACCATCAGAAGATTAAGTCCTTCTTTTCCATCTTCTTCGTGGACTGCTGAAATCAGCATGCCACAAGAATCAATACCCATCATTGGTCTTGGAGTCAAATTTGTGATAGCAATACAAGTTTTTCCAACCAATTCTTCTGGTTCATAGTACTCGTGAATACCGCTTAAAATCACACGTTCTACTCCACTTCCATCATCTAAGACAAATTTTAAAAGCTTCTTGCTCTTTGCCACTGCCTCACAGGCTTTTACTTTTACGCCTCTATTTTTGACTCTTTTGAAGCTTCAGCGTTCTGATTTTTTTCATCATTTTTTGATTTCACACCGTCTAAGCTCTTCATCGTCGGGAACAGCAATACGTCCCTAATCGCCGGTGAATTTGTAAGGAGCATAACCATACGATCAATCCCAAATCCGATTCCACCTGTTGGTGGCATCCCGATCTCAAGAGCATTGAGGAAATCTTCATCGATGCTGTTGGCTTCTTCATCGCCCTGCTGCTTTAACTCTTCCTGTGCTTCAAATCTAACACGCTGGTCGATTGGATCATTTAATTCTGAATATGCATTTGCCATCTCACGTCCTGTAATGAAGAGTTCAAATCGTTCTGTGTAATCAGGGTCGGTTGGCTTACGTTTGGTAAGCGGCGATATCTCCACCGGATGATCCATAACAAAAGTAGGTTGTACCAGTTTGTCCTCTACAAATTCTTCAAAGAATAAACTTAAGATATCTCCCTTTTTATGACGTGCCTCATAATGTATATTATGTTTATCTGCCAGTGCTTTGGCTTCTGCATCTGTATGGATCTGGGTATAATCAATGTCCGCATATTTCTTCACGGCATCCACCATCGTGATTCGTTCAAATGGTTTGCCAAGATCTATCACTTCTTCTCCATAAGGCACTTGTGTGGTTCCCAGTACTTCCTGTGCCACAAAACGATACAGGTTCTCGCTCAAATCCATCATACCATTATAATCGGTATAAGCCTGGTAAAGTTCCATTAAGGTAAATTCCGGATTATGTCTGGTATCTGTTCCTTCATTACGAAATACCCTGCCTATCTCATAAACACGTTCCAATCCGCCTACGATGAGTCGCTTCAGATAGAGTTCCAATGAGATACGAAGATGCACATCTTCATCCAGTGCATTAAAATGGGTGTCGAACGGTCGTGCCGAAGCACCGCCTGCATTGGGTACCAATACCGGTGTTTCCACTTCCATAAATCGTTCTTCTGTCAAATAACGACGAATCGCACTGATGATCTGGGAGCGTTTCACAAAAGTATCCTTAGTTTCCTGATTCATAATAAGATCCACATATCTTTGACGATAGCGGGTATCTGTATTTGTAAGTCCGTGAAACTTCTCCGGAAGGATCTGTAGGCTCTTAGACAGTAAGGTAATCTTTTCCACATGGATAGAGATCTCTTCTGTCTTTGTCTTGAATACAGTTCCTTCGATGCCTACAATATCACCGACATCGTATTTTTTAAAATCTGCATATGCTTCTTCTCCGATGTTGTCTCTTGCCACATAGGATTGGATCGTTCCCTGCAGATCCTGTACATTGCAAAAAGAAGCTTTGCCCATAACACGTTTGAACATCATTCGTCCTGCGACGGACACGGTTGTCCCTTCCAGGGTATCGTAATTATCTTTAATCTCCTGACTATGATGCGTAACGGTATATTTCGTTACTTCATAAGGATTCTTATTATTTTCTTGCAGGATTGCCAATTTCTCTCTACGTACCTTTAGTAACTGGTTCAAATCAGGTTCTTGTGCATTCCCATTATTATGTGTCTCAGCCAATGTGCTACACTCCTTTTTATCTATTCACGTCTTATCATTAATTAGAACGTTCGATTTCCATTACTTTGTATTTTAATATGCCGACTTGGGTATCTACTGATACGGTTTGTCCTTTTTTGGCACCGATCAATGCTTTTCCCACAGGAGATTCATTGGATATCTTACCCATTAAGCTGTTCGCCTCGGTAGAACCAACGATCTTATATTCCATCTTTTCTTTCAGTTCGAGATCCATGATCGTAACCTTACAGCCAACACTGATTTTCTTTAAATCGACCTCTTCTTCTACGACTACTTCTGCATTCTTAAGGATCTTCTCTAAATCTTCGATCCTCGCTTCAATATCTCGCTGCTCATCTTTCGCTGCATCATATTCTGCATTCTCAGACAGATCCCCTTGCTCTCTCGCTTCTTTGATCTTGCCTGCGACTTCTTTTCTCTTAACGACCTTCAAATCATGTAATTCGTCTTCATATTTCCTAAGTCCTTCATACGTTAATATGTTTTTCTTCTCTTCCATAATCATTACCCTTCCTAGTTCTATTTCGGTTATTCGCAATGAGGGTATTATACTCTATTTCTTGCCTCAGTGTCAAGGTTGTGCGCTATAGACAGCTCATATTAGGCAGCTCATATAGCTATGATATTCTATATCCGGATATTTGCATTCCATCATGTGTGATTTTTGTTTGGTAGGTGCGATATCGAGGTATCGTGCATTTTGTGGCAAAATCAAATTGGCGGGATATGTGACATCGCTAAAATCCACGATGCATACCCGTTTAGTAGTGACTCGCGGCGGCTTACTATACTGATATTGTACGATGAGCCCGGACTGATGATAGGCTTCTTCCGCAAAGTCTTCCCACAAAGCGACATCTTCTGTCAGGATGGTAAGTGCATTTAAGTCTCTATAGACCGCATCTGCAAAGGCTCCGGCACCTTCGCCATCTCGGATGATGACTTCCTCCGTCATAGCCTCCTCATGATACATACCCAGTAAAAAGACAAGCGGAACCACCGGATGCAGGTCTGCCAGATAGGGGGACAACTGTAATGCATACCAAATATCTATGATCACAAGATTCTTTTGTTGCTTGACTCTATGAAGCGCAGTCTGAATCTTACGTACTGCTTTCTCTTTTGCCCATGGTTTCATAGTATGATAGGTAAAAGGTAGGGTCAGGATACCAAAATACAGGCCGTATCTTTCCCTCCGCTCTATCTTGATGCGCGAAGGCAACCAATTTTTGTAACCATTCCTTTTATCTATCTCTTTTGCAGGATTCTCTGTTTGACATTGCACATATATGATGGTCTCTTCCATACTGTAGAATATGCAAAGATGTCTTAACTCATGACTCTATGATGTGCTGTAATTCTGCAAATGATTCCATGCTGTTAATCTCCTGCCGTAGTTTTGCGGAGTTCGGATAACCTGCTGTATACCAAGACAAATGTTTACGCATCTCGCGGATCCCGATGTACTCGCCTTTATAGCGTAATTGCAATTCACAGTGTCGCTGCACAGTCTCTTTGATAACAGCCGATGTCGGTGGTGGTGGAATCACCCCGGTTTCCAAATAGGTGCTTATCTGCGACAACAGCCACGGATTGCCTCGTACCCCACGTCCTATCATGACGCCATCACATCCTGTTTGTTCTAACATAGCGGCGGCTAACATCGGCGAAGTGACATCACCGTTCCCGATAACCGGGATCTTTACCGCCTCTTTTACCAGTCGTATGCTCTCCCAATCGGCTTCTCCCGCATAGTATTGTTCGCGTGTTCTGCCATGTACCGTGATGGCTGCGGCTCCTGCTGCCTCCGCGATCTTCGCGATCTCTACCGCATTACAGTGGGCATCGTCAAAACCTTTTCGAATCTTAATCGTAACCGGTTTCTTAATCGCTCTCACTGTCTGACTCACGATCTGCTCTACTAGCTTAGGATTCTTCATCAGTGCTGAGCCTTCTCCATTGTTGACTATTTTAGGCACCGGACATCCCATGTTTATATCCAGTATAGAAAATGGACGCTCTTCGATTCTCTTTGCCATCTCACTGATGATAACCGGGTCAGATCCAAATAGCTGTAATGCAATCGGTTCTTCCCCTTCTGCAATCTCCAGTAAGCTCTCCGTATTCTTATTATGATAATAGATCGCTTTGGCACTTATCATCTCCATGCACAGGAGTCCAACTCCTTGTTCTTTGCATAGCAAACGAAAAGGCAGGTCTGTTACGCCTGCCATAGGAGCTAATACCAATGGATTCTTTAAAATTACATTTCCAATCTGTAATGATTTCATGTGCTCACTTCCGATTCTTCTCATAGATAAAATACAAGCCCTGCAGAGTCAGCGAGCTATTGTAAATCTCAATCGCTTCAATCTCATCCACGATGATCCTGCCCAAACCACCTGTCGCTACCACCTGCATATCCTGATAACCACTTTCTTGACGTACTTGTTCTATGATATATTCTGTCTGGCCTATCTGTCCATAGACGAGTCCAGCCTGCATACTGCTAACTGTCTCTTGTGCCAAAATAGACTTTGGTTTCTTAATCTCTATCTCCGGCAGACTGGCTGTGTCTTCCCACAATGCCTTGGCCGAGATACGGATCCCCGGTGCTGTAATGCCGGCTTCAAAATTACCCTCTGCAGAGATTAAATCATAAGTGGTGGCAGTTCCAAAATCTACCACCAGGATCGGTCCGCCATAGAGTTCATAAGCCGCCACGGCATCTACGATACGATCCGCACCTATTTCTTTGGGATTCTCCGTTACGATACGGATCCCTGTCTTGATCCCCGGACCAACAATGAGGGGCTGGATATTTAGATATCTGTTTAGAGAGCCTATCAGCGCATGCATAATATTAGGCACTACGCTTGCCACGATAGCACCTTTCATATCTCTCTTACTGATGCCATTGGTTCTTAAGAGTTCTACAATAGCGATACCAAATTCATCAGAAGTACGTGCCATCTGTGTTGTCATACGAAACGTCTTAAACAATTCTTTTTCTTTAAAAACACCATAAGTAATATTGGTATTGCCTACATCAATGACTAGTATCATAACTTCTCTGACTCCTTTTCTATCCTTTTATGACTCCAACAGTTTTGAGACATCTTCTCCCTTGATTAACACTTTATAATAGAGTGACAAAGACTCTAATAATTCCTGTCTGCTTCGACGAATCTCCTGAATCAATAACCCACTGCTGATTTCATCATATGTGATATCCTCTTCCTTTGCTTCTGTCTCAAGCAAAAGTTCTCCATCCTCTGCAAATGTCAGTAAAAAGATGCCACCAACTTCCTGGGTGAACAGGATCGCAATCACTCTGAGTTCTTCTTGAATAGACATCGGTATCTTTTGAAATATCTCATTAAAATAATACTTCTGCTCATATGCATTCGCCGCACACAGTACGGTCTTGTGTTCTTCCTTCATGTTAGTATTCCTGCCTTTTTCCCAATCTATTACCGTTTATACATAACCATACAGGCCTCTTACCGAGACTTCTCCCGCATAGACCGGTGTTATCAGACCATCTTCTCTTTGTACCAGTAATTCGCCCTGCTTATCGATACCTCTGGCTATCCCCGTATATTCACCCTGTGCATCCAATACCTTTACTTCAGAGTCCAGATTTGCCAATACACTGTGATATGCCGGCTGTAATCCGGACAAATCCTCTGTCTGTAAAAATATATCATAATATTGTTCATATGCATACATAATCTTAGCAATTAATTCAACTCTTGCGATCGGATGTCCTGTTTCTAATTGTAGGGAAGTCGCTGTTTGCTGTAGGTTTGCAGCAATCATGGAAGCACTCTGATTTACATTGATGCCAACACCTATGATCACCGTATCAATATGTTCTGCCTCCAGATTCATCTGTGTCAGAATACCACAGACCTTCTTCCCCCGTACTACGATATCATTCGGCCATTTTATGAGGCTCTCCAGTCCGGTCAGTTCTCTGATGGCATGGTTGACCGCCAACGCCATCACTAACGTCAGCATAGGTGCTGTATTTGGTGCAAAGGAAGGACGCAGGAGCAAGGTCATCGATATGGTAGAGCCAACCGGTGATTCCCAGCTTCGTCCTCGTCTTCCCTGCCCCATACTCTGCGTATTAGCTACCACGAGCGTCCCATGGGGAGCTCCTTGCTGTGCCAATCGCATCGCCTCTGAATTAGTAGAATCAATTTCCTCATAATAGCGAACGCATCCTGCTATCCATTGTGTATGACACGCTTTTATTAAGGCTTCTTCCGATAACATCACGCATCCTTACCAAGGGTTGCTACCATCACTGCTTTAATCGTATGCATCCTATTTTCTGCTTCATCAAAGATAACCTCTGCATGTTTTTCAAATACCTCTTCCGTTATCTCATTACCTTTTACTGCCGGCAGACAGTGCAACGCTATCGTGCTATCTTTTCCGGTTTTCTTCATCAGTGCTGCATTAACCTGGTAATCTGCCAGCAACGCAAGACGCTCTGACGCCTTATCCTCTTCGCCCATGGAGCACCACACATCTGTATAGATGACATCTGCACCTTCTACTGCATTCGGATCCTCTGTGATATTGAGTGTACTGCCTGCCTGTTCTGCATATTCGCGGCATAAGGAGACGAGATCGGTTCTCGGCCATAGTTCCTTTGGTGCGATAATCGTGCAATTGACACCTAATTTACCACAGCCTATCATAAGGGAATTGGACATATTATTTCTTCCATCTCCTATAAATACAAAATTCAATCCTTTTACTTGTCCAAATTGTTCTTTCATCGTCAGCATATCTGCTAAGATCTGTGTCGGATGGTACTCATCAGTCAATCCGTTCCATACAGGAACACCACTATATTTTGCCAGAAGTTCAACATTTTCATGTTTAAATCCTCTGAATTCAATGCCGTCAAACATACGTCCCAATACTCTTGCCGTATCGGCAACGCTCTCTTTGTAGCCTAATTGAATATCATTCTTACCAAGGTATTCCGGATGTCCGCCTTCATCAGTACATCCAATGGTAAAAGCACACCTTGTTCTGGTAGATGGCTTTTCAAAAATAAGTGCAATATTCTTACCTTTTAATGAATTGCCCAGAATGCCCTGTTTTTTCTTTGCCTTCAGTTCCCCTGCTAAGTCTATCAGATAAGTAATCTCTTCCGGGGTATAGTCCTTGAGTGTTAAAAAGCTTCTTCCTTTTAAATTCATTCTTCTGTTCTCCTTTTATTGCAAAAAAGCACAAGGGAGCTCCCCTGTGTCTTTCTTGTCTTACTTTATTTCTTTTATCTTTTATTTTGTGATAATCTCTTTGAATGAAGTTGCCAATCCTGCCATCGCCTGTAAATCAGACGGAATAATAATCTTAGTTGCCTGACCATCTGCTGCTTTTGCAAATGCTTCTAAGCTCTTAATACGTAGTACTGCTTCATCAGCTCCTGCTTCTTTTAAGAAACGGATACCATCTGCTGTTGCCTGCTGTACTTTAAGGATCGCTGATGCTTCACCCTCTGCTTCACGGATCATCTTCTCTTTCTGTGCTTCTGCACGTAAGATCGCTGATTGTTTCTCTGCTTCTGCTTCCAAAATAACAGACTCTTTATTACCTTCTGCCACTAGGACTGTAGAACGTTTTTCTCCTTCTGCACGAAGGATGGATTCACGACGTTCACGTTCCGCTTTCATCTGTTTCTCCATCGCATCCTGAATCGCTGCAGGTGGAATAATATTCTTAAGTTCTACACGGTTTACCTTGATGCCCCATGGGTCTGTTGCGATATCAAGAGAAGCACGCATCTTGGTATTGATCGTCTCTCTGGAAGTCAATGTCTGATCCAGTTCCAGATCTCCGATGATATTTCTCAATGTAGTCGCTGTTAGATTCTCAATTGCCATGATAGGATTCTCAACTCCATAAGTGAAGAGTTTAGGATCTGTAATCTGGAAAAAGACTACGGTATCGATTCTCATAGTTACGTTATCTTTTGTAATAACCGGTTGTGGTGCGAAATCTACAACCTGTTCTTTTAAAATGACTTTTCTTGCGATACGATCCACAAAAGGCACTTTGACGTGGAGTCCAACTGACCAGGTAGCCTGATAAGCTCCTAATCGTTCCAATACAATAGCCTCTGCCTGTGGTACGATTTTAATGCAAGATGCCAATACTATAATAATCAATAATAAGATACAAAGTAAAATAATAGCTCCCATGTTAATTCTCCTCTTTTCTGTCTGATAATATCTGTTCTGCTACAATCAGCTTTACGCCATGAATCCCTTTTACCTCAGTAATTGTTCCTACCGGGATGTGAGCCTCATCATCTTCCGCTCTGGCTGACCATTCCATACCACCGATTATCACCTGTCCGATGCCTTGTAAATTGTCAATGTCACTTGTAACTACTGCCTGTTTACCCACCAGACTCTCTGCGTTCGTCTTAACTCTGTCTTTGTTAAAATACTTCACCGCAATCGGTCTTGTGAAAAACAGAAGGATAGCAGACACTCCTAAAAATAGAATAATCTGTAAATACAGTGGCACCCCAATCGTTGCTGCTATAGTCGCTACAAGCGCACCTGCTGCGAACCATAGAGTCGTCAATCCAAGAGTTGCAAGCTCCATTACAATGAGTACTACAAATAGTATAAGCCATACTACTGCTGCGTTCATTATCATAATCATTACCCCTTTCTGTTGACTTACTCAATAATACAATATTAGGGTTGATTATTCAACTGTAACTTTTACCAAAATACATGGTTACCAATAACAATGCCTTCTTTAGAGCCTGCACGTCTGAAATGAGTTGCGTCTCCAACATTGCTGGCTCCGGCAATCGCTGCCTGTGCTGCCTGGATACAGCTTGCTTTCGCTCCCTTTGCTGCAGTACGGTCTACTTTACCATTCATAGCCGGTGTAAATTGACCGGAAGCATAGATAACGCCCTGCATTGAATTCGGATATGCACCACTGCGCATTCTATTCAAAACCACAGCTCCGACTGCTAACTGACCTTCAAAGCTTTCGCCACCGGCTTCACATTGAATCAATGCAGCCAGAAGTGCTTCTTCCGATATGTCTGCCGTAACTGCTCCTTTATTTTCTAAAGTTGTTGCACTTTGTTCTGTTTGTGCTTTTTGTTGTGCTTCTTTTCTTGCTTTTTCTTTTGCTGCTTTTTCTTCTGCTTCTTTTTCTGCTCTGGCGTTGATTGCTTCGATGGTCTCTCCTGTATCGATCTTAAACTTTACCGTCACATATTCAGATGCTACATATCCTATTTCTCCACCAAAATCAATAGATACCCATGGGCCATTCTCTTCTAATGCAATCACTTCGTCATTGGTTGACAATACACCAAATACTTCTGCATCTTCATCTGCTGATTTACGTACACTTAATTGTTCGGTATCTACCGTTGCTACCAGATTACCTACTTCACTGGCAAGATTCTCTGCATCCTGATCAAATAACAGGTATTCATCTTTCGCCCAGCCTTCCAGACTGCCTGACTTAATCTTGGTCCATCCATTCTCTCTTTCCAGAATATCACCACCGCAATCCCGATACATCTGTCCGACTTTTTCAGCATCATCTTTTGCTTCTGAACGTATATTCATCGATTCCTGCACATTTACCATAACAAGCTTAGAAGCATTTTTTTCCGCATCTTTCTTTTCTTTTGCTGCTCTCGTCGCTTCCTCTGCTATCTTGTTCAACGCTTCTTCGTCTAACGTAATGTCTGCATCCAGCGTAACCGCCGCACCTATATTCTGCGTATTCCAATCTTCTGTTGTATCTGTTGTATCCGTTGTCACTTCAGAGGTCGTCTCTGTAGTGGCTACTGTAGCCTCTTCTGCCTGTGTAGCTGTTGCCAATGCTGTAATGGAAAATAAAGACACGATCACTACACTTAACATCATTGCCGTGATACCATACCACCATACCGTATTGTTTGATTTCATAGGAACCTCCTAAATGTTTGCACCTTTAAATATACCTTCAAACTCTTCATTTACATTTTGTGTACTCTACTATTATATTCCAATATTTCTATGTTATTACAATTGTTACAAACTTATTAATAATTGTTACGTTTTCATATAATATCAAAATAACATTACTTTGTCAAGTTTTGGTAATTTTAGACGTTAAAAATGGCATCCGCCACTACTTGGTGACGAATGCCATTTTAATATATTTTTACATTTCTTTTGATTTTTGGATGCATGCTGCCATCGCTTCCATGACTGCTGAACGAAATCCTTTTTCTTCCAGAACCCGAACTGCCTGGATCGTCGTTCCGCCCGGAGAGCATACCATATCTTTGAGTTCTCCCGGATGTTTTCCTGTCTCCAGTACCATCTTGGCACTTCCAAGGACTGCCTGCGCTGCAAATTCGTAAGCCTGTGCCCTCGGCATACCTGCTGCTACTGCTGCATCTCCCATTGCTTCTATAAACATAAACACATATGCCGGTGCACTGCCGCTTACTCCCACCACTGCATCGATCAGATGTTCCGGTACCGGACTTGCTTTCCCAAAGCCGGATAAGATCGTCATCACTGTTTGCTGCTCTTCTATCGTTACCGTTTCGTTATAACACACACCCGTACATCCTTCCCCTACTAACGCCGGTGTGTTGGGCATGCAGCGTACTATTTTGAAGGTGGTCTCCTCTGTGCGTCCTCCATGGAATCGATCCTGCAGCCATGCCAGTGTTTTTCCCGGTGCTATGGATATTATAATCTGTGCCGGTGTAATCACATCTTTAATCTCTTCTATAACAGTTTCATAAAATTGCGGTTTCACAGACAGCACCAGAATATCTACTGATTTTGCAGTTTCTGCATTACTGTTTACAGTCGTAATATGAAATGCCTCCTCCGCTCTTCGTCTGCCTATCTCAGAACGGGTAGAACCGATTACCTGTTCCGGCATCACGATGCCTTTCTGTAAGATGCCTCCTATCATAGCCGTAGCCATATTGCCCAATCCTATAAATCCTATCTTCATCCTTTATTCCTCCTCTTACTGCATCCTTTGCCGCCTTGCCTCATATAATAACAGTGCTGTTGCAACTCCGGCATTCAAAGATTCCACCTGTCCCTCCATTGGAATCTTGAGGTAGGCATCTGCCAGATCTGCTGTTTCTTTTTTTAAGCCATTTCCTTCATTGCCAATTAAAAATGCCGTTCCCTGTTTATAATTATAACTATTATAATAATTATCGCCTTCCAGATGGGCTGCATACACCTGTATCTGTTTCTTCTGTAACTGTTGTATGATACCGGACAGTTCTTCTACATATAGAAAAGGAACCCGATAAATGGATCCCATGGTTGCTCTTATGGTCTTAGGGTTATAGATATCAACCGTATCTTTACTCATCAAGACTCCGCCTATACCCGCCCCTTCTCCTGTACGTATTATCGTTCCAAGATTACCGGGGTCTTGAAGATCCTCCAGTAAAACGACTAACGGAGATTCTTTCTGCAATATATCTTCTATTGTATAGTGCAGCTGTTCCACTACACACAGGATCCCTTGTGGTGTCTGGGTGTCCGATATCTTAGCAAACACCTCACCGGATACGAGTTCACAAGAACAGCGCTGCAGCTTGGCAAGCACCTGCGTGTCACACTTAGCATGATATTCCTGCGTTACAAATACCTCCCTGATCTTGGCATCGGGGGCTTCTAAGAACATTTTCGTACCTTCCACCACAAAACAGTCTTCTTCTTTTCGTACTTTTGTCTTTTGATTCAGTTGTACGATTCTTTTAATTCTGCTATTGGTAACTGCAGTTATCATGATGAATCTCCTCACCTGCTTTATTTGATCTTCTTCAGCAATGCCTCTGCTACTTGATTCTGTGCTAAAACAATGAGATGTTCATCTTCTTCGATCCTATAACTGGCCGATGGCATAATATTTGGTTTTTCATCTGTATACTTAACACCAAGAATAGACACATGATATTTAGCCGCAATATTGGATTCACTAATCGTCTTGCCCACCCATTCTTTTAATGGCGGAATCTCATAGATCGCATATCCTTCGGCTAATTCTATGTAATCAAACACATGATTTACACTATATCTGGCTGCTAATTTCTCTGCGATGTCTTTATCCGGGTAAATAACCTCATCTGCCCCATTACGCAAAAGAAATTTAGCTTGAATATCTCTGGTTGCTTTACTGATTACTCTTTTACCGCCCATTTCTTTCACTAAGCTGGTAACTTCAAGACTACTTTGGAAATTAGTTCCAATACAAACTACGATTAGATCAAAATTACCGATGCCTAAGCTCCTTAACACTTCCGGATTTGTACAATCGCCTATTTTGGCACTGGCTACATAAGGAACCAGGTCTTCGATTCTTTTCTCATCCTGATCTATAATCATTACATCATTTCCATGATCGATAAAATTCATCGTTAAATGATGCCCAAATCTCCCCATACCTATCACTAAAATCGATTTCATATCTATAACCTAACCTTTCTATGTGTTATCCAACTACAATCTTCTCTACCGGCAGTTGTACCGGTGGGATAATCTTTCTCTGTGCAAACATCAGTGCAAAGCTCAGGCTACCCAATCTGCCAAAATACATCAGTGCTATGATGAGTATTTTGGAAATATCATATAGTTCTCTAGTAATCCCGGTTGACATACCAACCGTGCCGATCGCCGAGAATACTTCAAACATAACATCTTCAAATGGTAAGGGCTGTATCGCAAAGATGACCGCTGCTGCCGTAAGTGCCAGAGATAAATTGATAATAATCACTGCATTGGCTTTTCTAATGGCTTCCTCATCAAGACGTCGTCCAAATTTATTGGCCCCCTGCGTTCTTCTGATCGTCGCACCCGCAAAGCAGACTGCAACAAAGAAACTGGTAGTCTTAATACCGCCCGCTGTAGAACCCGAGCTACCACCGATAAACATCAATAACATCGTCAGCAGTTTACTGGCATTGCTCAGTCCCGCAGAATCAACCGTATTAAATCCCGCAGTTCGTGGTGTGACGGAACTGAATAAGGAGCCAAGTATCTTTTCTTTCACTGTCATATCCGCAAATAAATTATCATTTTCAAAGATCGCGAACAAGATAGCACCACCTAAGATCAATGCCATAGTTGTCGTTATCACTATCTTGCTATGCAGCATGTATTTCTTAAAGTGCAGTTTATTACGACGGATATCATCCCATACGATGAATCCAAGACCTCCGATTACGATGAGTGCCATAATGGTCAGGTTAATGATGACATCTCCTTCATAGTTCACAAAAGAAGAATACATCTCTTCATCACCCATCAGGTCAAAACCGGCATTACAAAATGCTGATATTGAATGAAAGATACCATAATAGATACCTTTTAGTAATCCTCTGCTGGGAATAAATCGAATCGATAAGAACACGGCACCTGCAAGCTCAATTAAGAATGTCCACCGTATAATAAATCGAACCAGACGCACAACACCCGCGACCTCCAGGGTACTAACACTTTCATGGATGGATTCTCTTTCTTTTAGACCGATCTTTTTCTTTAAGATCACGGCAACATACATGCCAATCGTCATGAACCCAAGACCACCGATCTGAATCAGTGCTAAGATAATGATCTGTCCAAACATCGTCCAGTTCTGATAAGTATCTGCTATAATAAGTCCCGTAACACATGTTGCCGATGTTGCTGTAAATAACGCGTTGATAAATGGCTCACTGCCACCATCACGACTTGCTGCCGGAAGGCATAAAAGACATGCTCCTGTCAGAATAATCAAGGCAAATCCCATAGACAGCACCTTCATGGTTGGCATGCCATTTTTTCTTATTTTCACATCAATACCCTTTCCAAATCCTACGATTCTCTATTATAATGAAAGAATTCTGCTCACTTCATATTGATATTCCGGAATATCTTTCTGCATAGCCAATGCTTCTTCTATATCAAAATCCACAAATTCACCATGCTGATACCCCACCACGCGGTTGGATTTGCCGGAGCATAAAATATCTGCGGCATAAGCTCCCATAATAGAAGCATAAAAACGGTCTTTACAAGTAGGGGAACCACCACGCTGCATATATCCAAGGATGGTAGCTCTGGTCTCGATCCCTGTTGCGGCTTCGATTCTTCTGGCCATGGAGGTTGAGTGTCCGATGCCTTCCGCATTAATAATAATATGATGTGTTTTTCCTCTTTTACGGTTATTAATAATATTGTTAATGATACGCTGCTCATCATAATCGTATTTCTCCGGTAACAGAATATCTTCTGCACCATTGGCTACACCACACCATAAGGCGATATATCCGGCATTTCTACCCATTACTTCTATAATACTGCATCGTTCATGAGAAGATGAGGTATCACGTACTTTATCAATCGCCTGCATGGCTGTATTAATCGCTGTATCAAATCCAATCGTATATTCTGTACAGGCAATATCCAAGTCAATCGTGCCCGGGATCCCTACGGTATTGATCCCCTGTGCGGCCAGTTTGAGTGCTCCCTGATATGAGCCATCTCCTCCGATCACCACGACTCCCTCTATCCCATGTTTTCTGCAGATCTCTGCGGCTTTCTTCTGTCCCTCTTCCGTATGGAATTCTGCACAGCGTGCAGTGCCTAAGATGGTTCCTCCTCGTTGGATAGTATCAGATACATTCTTACCCTGTAAATCTACAATCTCTTCATTCAATAACCCTTGATATCCCTTTTTAATGCCCTTGACTTGCACTCCGTTTGCCAGGGACTTACGTACAACTGCCCGAATCGCTGCATTCATTCCCGGTGCATCTCCGCCACTTGTTAATATGCCGATTGTCTTAATCTCTTTGGACATAATATGCTAACTCCTATCTGTGGTCTCTCCCACATCCTGCTTTCTATATATAGCCTACATTCTAATTCATTTTTCTTTTGTTTTCAACCTTTTACACTATTTTAATATTATCTTCTCCAAATAGTGCATGCAGCCTGCTGATAAATTCTGCATTGGCATCCACATTCCACTCAGCAGGCAGGTGATTAATCTGTTTTGGTGTCTCTATATATACGGTAACGCCATCTCTGCCCTGTGATTCCTTTAAAATCTGTGTAAGCTTTTCTTGTTTTTCTTCAAACATCTCCTTATTAGGGGATTTTATCCAGACCTTCTTGGGAATATGCTCAAATGGAATAATCTTCTCACAGATGAGCTTGCCATCTTTTTCTTCTTCTATCGACACACGTCCCCGGATAAAGACTTTGCTGTCCTCCGTCAAATAAGCGGCATTCTTTTCATAATCTCTTGGAAATACGATAACCTCCACCGTTCCAACCAGATCTTCTAACGTTAAAAAAGCCATAACCTTATCATTCTTGGTATATTTTATCTTCTTTTCCGCTATCATACCGCCAATCGTAACGACCTGCGTATCCACGACATTACTTTTCTGTGTTTCTTCATCTATGACAAAATCAATGGTCGTGGCGGTAATCTGTTTACGCCACAATCCTTCGTATTCCTCCAATGGATGTCCGCTAATATAGATACCCAGCACTTCCTTTTCAAAGCCTAATTTCATTTCCTTGGCATACTCGCCAACATCGGGGAGCTTAATGTCATAATGCTCTTTCTCCTCCTCCGATGCAATATCAAAGAGAGAAATCTGTCCCGCCATATTATTCTTCTTATCCTGATGTGTGTAATCCATAATACTCACATAGGCACTCATAAATTGTTTTCTGGTTCCGCCAAGACTGTCCAGTGCTCCTGCTTTGATAAAATTCTCAATCGCCCGCTTGTTGAGATCACTGTCGGCATTCCTTGTAATAAAATCCTGAATATTGCTATAAGGGCCTCTGTCTTTACGTTCTTGTACGATCGCATCGATAATCGGTCGTCCGACGCTCTTAATCGCAGTTAATGCATAGCGTATTGCTCCATTTGTAATCGAAAATCCTGCTTCTCCTTCGTTGATGTCCGGTGGCAGAATGGCGATATTCATCGTGCGGCAGGTCAAAATATATCCGGATACTTTCGCCGGATTATCAATAACCGAGGTCAGCAAAGCCGCCATATAGGCAACCGGATAGTAAAATTTTAGATAAGCCGTCTGATAAGAGACCACAGCATAACATGCCGCATGAGACTTATTAAAAGCATATTTTGCAAAATCCATCATATCATCATAGATCCTGCTGGCGGTCTGTTCCTCGATACCATTGGCAACACAGCCCGGGACTCCTTCTGCCTCATTGCCGTGGATAAAGTTCTCACGCTCTTTCTCCATCACAGATTGTTTCTTTTTGGACATCGCTCGGCGCACTAAGTCACTGCGACCCAGTGTATAGCCGCCCAGATCTCGTACAATCTGCATGACCTGTTCCTGATATACAATACAGCCATACGTAGGTGCTAAGATCGGTTCCAGTTGTGGGCAGAGATACGTGATTGCATCATGATTGTTCTTTCCTTTAATATATTTTGGAATAAAATCCATAGGTCCCGGTCTGTAAAGTGAGATGCCGGCAATCACATCTTCCAGATTCTCCGGTTTTAATTCTTTCATGAAGTTCTTCATACCCGGACTCTCTAATTGAAACACTCCATCGGTACGGCCTGTTCCTATGGCACTTAAAACATCTTTATCATTATAATCAATCGTATCGAGGTTCAGCTTGACTCCGGCTGTAGTTTCTATAAATTTAACTGCTTTTTGGATAACCGTCAGTGTGCGAAGACCTAAAAAATCCATCTTCAACAGTCCCAGTTCCTCTAGGGTTGTCATCGTAAATTGTGTTGTAATAGAACCATCCGACCCTCGTGATAATGGAACAAACTCATCTGCAGATTTTTGACAGATTACGACACCGGCTGCATGCATCGACGTATGTCTCGGCAGACCTTCCAGTCTCCTGCACATATCAATTAAGAATCTCACCTGTTCTTCCCGTTCGTAAAGTGCCTTGAACTCAGGGTTAATCTCCATCGCTCTGTCTATCGTAATATTAAGTTCATTCGGAATCATCTTTGCAATAGAATCTACATAGGCATATGGCAGATCCATCACACGCCCTACGTCTCTAATGACACCCTTTGCTGCCATAGTCCCAAAGGTTACAATCTGAACTACCTTATCAGAGCCATACTTTCTACCCACATAATCAATAACCTCCTGACGTCTTTCATAGCAAAAATCAATATCAATATCGGGCATAGAAACACGTTCCGGATTCAAGAATCGTTCAAATAGTAAGTTGTATTTAATAGGATCAATATCTGTTATTTTAAGGCAATAAGAGACAATACTCCCCGCAGCAGATCCTCTTCCCGGTCCTACTATAATATCGTTTGATTTAGAATAATTAATAAAATCCCATACGATTAAAAAATAGTCCACGTAACCCATTGTTTTGATGGTTTTCAGTTCATATTCCAAGCGGTTGTGTAAAGTACCATCATCCTGCGGATAGCGTTCTGCTAAACCATCCTCACATAATTTATTTAAGTAACTCCACGAATCGTACCCCTCCGGCACTTCATAACGTGGCAATTTTGTCACACCAAATTCTATCTCCACATGGCATCTGTCTGCGATTTTCTGTGTATTCTCAAGTGCCTCCAGGGCATAGGGAAAGAGTGTTTTCATCTCTTCTTCAGACTTCACATAATATTGTCCGCCTTCATAACGCATCCGATTCTCATCTGTTACTTTTTTACCGGTCTGGATACAGAGTAAAATATCGTGTGGTTTTTCATCTTCTCTATAGGTATAATGAACATCATTGGTAGCTACCAAGTCGATATCAAGCTCTCTGCTCATGTTAAGCAGTGCTGTATTGACTGTACTTTGCTCCGGTATCCCGTGATCTTGCAATTCTAAAAAGTAATTGCCCTTACCAAAGCAGGCTTGATATCTCAAAGCACATCGTTTCGCCTCGTCCAGTAATCCTTTCTGGATATAGCGTTGCACTTCACCTGCCAGGCATGCCGACAGAGCAATAATACCTTCATGAAATTCTTGCAGGATCTCCATATCTACACGTGGTTTATAGTAATAGCCTTCTGTGAATCCTCTGCTGACTATTTTCATGAGATTGGCATAGCCTGTATTGTTCTCTGCCAATAAAACCAAGTGATAATACCGGTCTTCCCCACCGACCAATTCTTTATCAAATCTGGAATTGGGTGCTACATAGACTTCGCAGCCAAGGATGGGATTAATGCCTTCGGCTCTAGCAGCTTTGTAGAAATCGATCACGCCAAACATCACTCCGTGATCCGTAATCGCCGCACTGTTCATGCCTAATTCTTTCACACGTTTCACATATTCTTTAATCTTGTTGGAACCATCCAGCAAGCTATACTCTGTATGTACATGCAGATGTGCAAAAGCCATAAGACACCCCTTTCTTCTATTTATAATTCCAGACCTATTCTAGTACACATTATAGCAGTCGGGATATAGTTATACAACTACCAAATATCAAACTTATTCGTTGAACAGGAACAGACGCAAAACAGCCATACTCCCCATTTTACGTCAGTGAGTATGGCTGTCTCGGTGATTATATCATTTTAATTTTGCTATATCCTTATAGATATTTCTTCAGTAATTCAACTTTATCCAATGCTTCCCATGGGAGATTCAGATCATTACGGCCAAAATGTCCATAGGCTGCAGTTTGTTTGTAGATTGGGCGACGAAGATTTAGCATCTTAATGATACCGGCCGGACGAAGATCAAAGTTCTTACGAATAATCTCAACCAGTTTATCTTCCGATAATTTACCTGTTCCAAAAGTATCTACCATAATGGAGGTAGGATGTGCTACACCTATGGCATAGGATAATTCGATCTCACATTTATCAGCCAGTCCTGCTGCCACAATATTTTTAGCCACATAACGAGCGGCATAAGCTGCGGAACGGTCTACTTTTGTACAATCTTTACCTGAGAATGCACCACCGCCGTGACGAGCATATCCACCATAGGTATCTACGATAATCTTACGACCTGTTAATCCACTGTCTCCATTCGGTCCTCCGATTACAAAACGGCCTGTTGGATTAATGAAATATTTGGTATTCTCATCCAGCATATCTTGTGGAAGAATCGGATCAAAGACATATTTTTTAATATCTTTATGGATCTGTTCCTGTGTCACATCCGGGTCATGCTGTGTAGACAACACAACTGCTTCCAAACGCTTTGGCTTACCGGATGCATCATACTCTACAGACACCTGGCTCTTGCCATCCGGTCTTAAATAGGTGAGTGTACCATCTTTACGAACCTTTGTTAATTGCTGTGCTAATTTATGTGCCAAAGAAATAGGATATGGCATATATTCCTCTGTCTCATTACTTGCATAGCCAAACATCATACCTTGATCCCCGGCTCCGGTTGCTTCGATCTCTTCTTCTGACATAGCGTCTTCTGTTGCCGATTTAATATTTTCTTTGGCTTCTAACGCTTTGTCTACACCCATTGCGATATCACTTGATTGTTCATCCAATACTACCATAACACTACATGTGTTGCCATCAAATCCATATTCTGATTTGGTATAGCCGATCTCAACGACTGTGTCACGTACAATCTTCTGGATGTCCACATATGCATTGGTAGTTATCTCGCCCATAACCATAACGAGTCCTGTTGTCGTACAAGTCTCGCATGCAACACGGCTCATAGGGTCTTGTTCCATTAATGCATCTAAGACTGCATCTGAGATGGCATCACACATCTTGTCCGGATGGCCTTCTGTAACTGATTCTGATGTAAATAGTAATTTCTCCATTCCTTTTCCTCCTTTTGGAAAATAACAATAAAAAAATCCGCCTTAAGCGGATTCAACGTAACGATCATTAAATCCTCTTATTGTTCGATAGCTCGCTCAGGTTGGCACCTTCCTTCACATTAACGGGGTTGCCGTGGTTTCACAGGTCCTTTGTACCTCCACCACTCTGAATAAGAGAAAACACTTCTGAAACAATATAAATCTTGTCACAAAAGTTCACACAATATGGAATTAATGTATCTATTGACACCATACACTACCTCTTCTGTTTTGTCAATCCTGCAATTGACTTTTTAGTGTAAAAACAGTATACTTTCCCTATAAAGATTATGTGGTGATATCATAAAGGGAGCCAATCATATGAAGAAATTGAATGTCGAAGATCTAAAACCCGGAATGACTACAATAGAAGATGTCTATACCCTGGATGGTAAGCTCGTTTTACCAAAAGGATTGGTTTTGACGCCAAAAGCAATTGTGAAGCTTGATTTCTATGCTATCCATGCTGTGAAAGTAGATGATGCGATCTCAGCTTCCGATGACTCTGTCGAAGAAGAGATTCCATTGCCTTCGCCTTCTCAATCCACCAAAGTAAAATCAAGCCAGGCTTTCCATGAATTTACAGAAAGTTTTACTGCCAGCGTCAACACATTTAAGAATCTCTTTGGCGATGTGATCGATGAAAGCAAGCCTCTTGATACGGTGGCTCTGTTAGAGGATATGCAGCCCTTATTACACAGCAGTACCGGTGGGCAGATTAACGTATTTGATATGCTGCACAATATGCGGGATTATGATGACTTAACCTACGTTCATTGTGTGAACGTATCGCTGATCTGTAACACCTTTGCACGTTGGCTGCGCTTATCAGAAGAAGATATTGAGACTGCTACTTTATGTGGTCTTTTACATGATATAGGGAAAATCGGGATTCCGGATGCTATCATTAAGAAGCCCGGTAAATTGACCGATGAAGAATTTGCTTTAGTCAAGACGCACCCCGTAAAAGGATATCATCTCTTATTGAAATGTGCCGTTGACGAGCACGTTCAAAAAGCTGCTTTGATGCACCATGAACGTTGCGATGGTACAGGCTATCCGCTCGGTCTGCATGGCGATAAGATAGATCGTTTTGCCAAGATGGTCTCCATTGCAGATGTGTATGATGCCATGACCGCTGCAAGAGTATACCGTGGTTCTTTATGTCCTTTTGAAGTAGTGGATATGATGGAAGCAGAAGGCTTACAAAAATATGATGTGCAATATATTCTTACTTTTTTAGAATGTGTTGTAAATACTTACCTGCTCTACCGTGTACGCTTAAGCAATGGTATCGAAGGTGATATTGTCTTTATTAATAAACAGCATCTCTCAAGACCTATTATCCAGACAGATTCTGAGATCATCGACCTCTCCGTCAGACCCGAATTACAGATACTCTGTTTCGTTTAGGTAAACTGTCAGCGTATCTGTTATCTCACTTGTCTTATACTGCTTTAAACTGGAATTTTCTAAAATCTCTTTCTGTTGTAACTTTCTCGATCTGTGCTCCCAATTTTTGAAGTTTTAATGGAAAATCCTCATATCCACGTTCAATATATTTGATATCATCAATATTAGTCAATCCATCTGCTGCCAGTCCTGCGATTACCAATGCAGCACCCGCTCTAAGATCCGGTGCTGATAAACCGGCGCCCGTATATCCGGCAACGCCTGTAATAATCGCTACATTTCCTTCTACTTTAATGTTGGCGCCCATTCTAATCAATTCATCGACATATTTGAAGCGATTCTCAAAGATACTTTCCGTCACGATACTGGTGCCTGCCGACAATCCCAGTACTACTGCTATCTGTGGCTGCATATCCGTAGGAAATCCGGGATATGGCAATGTCTTTACCTGTGTATGCTTTAAAGTCTTTGCGCAAACAACTCTGACTGCATCGTCCGATTCCTCAACCTCACAGCCTATCTCTAATAATTTTGCAGTGATGGATTCTAAATGTTTGGGAATCACATTCTTAATCGTAATATCGCCTCTGGTTGCCGCTGCTGCCATCATAAAAGTACCGGCTTCGATCTGATCCGGGATAATCGCATAGGTAGTCTTATGGAGCTTATGAACTCCTTTGATTCTAATCACATCTGTACCGGCACCTTTGATATTGGCACCCATACTATTTAAAAAATTGGCCAAATCTACTACGTGCGGTTCTTTGGCTGCATTTTCTATAATGGTCTGTCCCTCTGCCATGGCAGCCGCCATAACAGCGTTCATCGTTGCACCTACTGTTACCACGTCCATATAGACATGATTGCCTATCAGCCGCTGTGCTTTTGCTACAAATAAACCACGTTCTATCGACACATTGGCTCCCAATGCTTCAAACACTTTAATATGCTGATCGATTGGTCTGCTGCCTATATTACAGCCACCCGGCAAAGCCACTGCCGCTTCTTTATATTTACCTAATAAAGCACCCATTAAATAGTAAGATGCTCTGATTTTTTTAATATAATCATCTTCAATCGTCAGACTGCTAATCTGAGCACCGTTGATTTTTACGGTATGTCTATCTGTTTTAGTAACGATAACGCCAATGCTCTCCATCGCCTGCAGTAATACATTGGTATCCCTTACATCCGGCACGTTCTCTATCGTAACAGTCTCATCTGTCATAATAGCTGCTGCCAGAATTGCCAAAGCTGCATTCTTAGCTCCACCAATCTCTACTTCACCAACTAATGGGGTTCCCCCTTTAATTGCGTATTGTTCCATAACGCACCTCACACTATATAATCTGTAATCATCCCTAATGATTCCATCGTTTCCAAATCATTGAAGCCATTATATAATAAATATTAAAATTATGCAAATTCCCCATCTCATCATGTCTAGCTTAAGTATTTGAGTGGGTTCACGGCACCACCATTGAGACGAATCTCAAAATGGATATGCGGTCCTGTGCTTCTTCCGGTATTACCACTTAAAGCGATCTTCTGTCCTTGTCGTACTGTCTGCCCCGGCTTAACCAATACTTTACTCAGATGTCCATAGCGTGTTTCTCTTCCATCTCCATGATTAATAAAGACTACATATCCATACCCACTACCCCAACCTGCTTTGGTAACTGTACCACTGGAAGATGCTGCTACTGCAGTTCCGACCGGTGTGGCCCAATCAATACCCTGATGATAGGTACTCGCTCCTCGTTTAGGGGCTTTTCTCCTTCCAAATCCGGAAGACATACGCCCACCCGAGATAGGTTTCAGATAAGTCGGTGGAATCTTCGTTCCACGCTCCACAATCTTTGGAACAGCCTTGTATATGATTTCTTCTTTCAGAACCTCTCTTGATTGTTCCTTATCGTTACGATAATGAACATTTACCACTGCTTTGCGATATCCCGCAGATGGTTCCTGTAACGTCACTGTCTGATTGGTATACCAAGTATCATTATCTACATATTGAATCTCTTCTTCATAATCTTCTTCCACATAAGCTTCTTCGGTACGTTCCACCGATAACTCCGGTTGTGGAACAGTAATAATCAATTCATCCCCTACTCGAATCGTCGAATTCTCATCTGTCAGGGTTGCATTCATATCGATTAAATCTTCCATGGATATGTGCGTATTTTCTGAAATCTGTGAAAGAGTATCTCCTGAAACCACTTCGTAGATTTGCTCTTTTTCGGTATCTTTTGTAATCCGGTCAATCGCTTCCTGCACCGGTGTCAGCTCATCCTTCGTCAAATAAGCTTCTACTACTTCCACATTATCCCCAAAGTCGAGCTGTTTTAACCCTAACTTGTATTCCGAAAAATCTTTTTCTTTTTCTTTTTCTGTTTCTTTCCATATGGCTGTTAAAGTCTTAGCCACACCTGCATCTTGAAAGATAAGGTCCATAGGCGACTGTGTATCTTCAGGCGAAATCATAACAGTGGTTAAAACATTGAGTTCTCTCGTTGCATCCAAGGTCAATTGTGGAACATAGCTATCCGTCGGGTCATACTTATGTACCGCAGCCTGCAAAAGAGCATGAACCTCATCCACACTCGCCAGGTTGACTGTAAACTCGTTGATTTTTACTGTAAAAGAACGGTTTAAAGTCTCTTTTTCGCTCTTACGCAATACTTCCTTGATATTGTTAACAACAGTATGTCCTGAATCAATCACGCCAAAAACAGACCGACTGCTTTCAATCTGCAAATCGGTGTCAATCAGCAACAGTTCTTTGCTGTCTTTCGCCAGTTCATATCTGGCTTTACGCATGTAGTTATCTATTTCATCTGTATCGGCAAGCTTACCCACCGTCTCTCCATTTAATATGAGACGAAATAAGTTATCCTGCTGTATCTCTCTTTTGGCTATAGGCGGCATACACAATATCATAATATTAATCCACACCATTGATATCCATAACCAAATAAACGTTATTTTCTTATGATATTTTAACATGCTTCGTTTTCACACCTCACGCCTAACTGCAACAACATATGCCCCATTCTATCAGTATTTCTTTTCTTTGTAAAGTGGTTGTTCATTTTGAGATTTGAAGTATAATAATAGTAACCAGATACTAATCGAAACCTAAGACATGGTATAGGAGGTGCACCGATGGCAGATAAGGATACCCACAATCGAATATTTTTCCATATAGATGTAAACTCCGCTTTCCTAAGTTGGACTTCGGTTGATAATCTGGAACGTGGTGTCGGGGAAGACTTACGTCTGGTTCCTTCTATTATAGGTGGCGATATAGCCAAACGTCATGGCATTGTTCTGGCAAAGTCTATGCCTGCCAAAAAGTTTTTGATCCAGACCGGCGAGCCTATCGTAAATGCCATGCGTAAATGTCCCTCTCTTCTGTCAGCTCCACCTAATCATGCCTTATATCAAGAAAAAAGCCGACAATTATTTGCCTACCTGTCTACTATCTGTCCTGATATAGAACAGTTGAGTATCGATGAGTGTTATATGGATTATACTCCCATATCGCATCAATATGAATCTCCTCTGGAAGCCGCCAATGCCATACGTATCTCTGTGTATGAGACTTTTGGATTCACTGTCAATATTGGTATCTCCGATAAAAAAGTACTGGCCAAGATGGCTTCTGATTTCAAGAAACCCAATCTTGTTCATACGCTCTATCAATCTGAGATACAAGAAAAGATGTGGCCCCTTCCTGTATCTGCACTCTACATGTGTGGCAATTCCAGCACCGCCGTCCTGCATAAGCTCGGCATCGTAACCATCGGGGAACTGGCTTTCGCTGACCCCGACATCCTGGTCTCCCATCTCAAGAGCCATGGGCGGCTCCTGTGGGAATATGCAAATGGCTACGACGACTCTCTCATCTCCACCATTCCCGCTGCCGCCAAGGGGATCGGCAATTCTATTACCTTAACAGAAGATGTAATTACCATAGATGCCGCACAGCAGGCACTGCTGCATCTATCCGAATCTGTAGCAGCAAGATTACGCGCTGATAGGCACGTTGCGACCGTGGTATGTGTTGAAATCAAATATAGTACTTTTCAGTCTGTTTCACATCAGGCAAACTTCCCCATCGCTACCAATACCACCGAAGATATCTATACCCTTGCCTGCCGCTTATTTCATGAATTATGGGATTTGACTCCCATCAGGCTCTTAGGTATCCGAGCCACCAAGTTGATCGCCGAAGATAATATTCCGCCACAACAGCTTAGTTTGTTTGATACTGTTCTTCCTCGCTCTAATGAGAAACAGCGTCAATTAGATGGAGCTATTGACAGCATCAGACAGCGCTATGGTTCTTCTTCGATTACAAGAGGCAGTCTCCTACATACAAAAGATTCCTTTCACAAGCACTAAGCGCTGTAAAAGGAATCTTGTATCTTATTGATTATTTATTATTTTTCTTAATACTATATCCAAAAGTCCCTATTTTATCTCCCAGTGCGTAATACTCCCCATGGGAATATACAATAGGCTCTGCATTCTGCAGGCAGAACTTATTCTGTGGATCCATATAATCCATATCCGCATGGACTGCTACCACCTTTGCCAGAAACATGTGATGCGTCCCCAGTTCTTTCACTTCTGTAACCATACACTCGATATTGACAGGGCTCTCTGCAATCAGAGGTGCCTGTACTTGTTCCCCCGGCATCATGGATAAGTGCATCTCCTTGAACTTATCGACATCTCTTCCACTCTTGACCCCGCAATAATCGGTCGCCAATGCTAGCTCTTTTGTCGTTAGATTAATAACAAATTCTCCGGTCTCCCTAATCATAGAATAGGAATATCGCTCCGGTCTTACGGAAATAGATACCATCGGCGGGTCCGTGCATATTGTCCCTGTCCATGCAACTGTGAATACATTAGGATGCCCTGCCTTATCTGCTACACTAATCAGTACCACCGGCAAAGGATACAGCATATTACCCGGTTTCCAAATCTCTTTGCTCACCTTATAATACCCCCATCATCTGTAAGACCTGGATCCCTATATTACCTGCTGAAAGCAATAAAGTAATGATAAGGACAATCATTATCGTTATATTGGATTTATGCAGTGCCTGATTCTGCTTGGTTAATTCTGCTGTCTGTGCTGCCAATGCTTCTATCGTAGATGCCTGTACATTACGATACACTTTGACATTTTCAATATGCACCAGTTCTTCCGACTTATTGGCAATGGCTGTGATTAATTGTTGCTGAATCTGTTCCTGACTGCCATCTCCTTGTTTCACTGCTTCTATTATAGATGCTGTTTCTTTAATTCCTTCTTCTATTAATTTCTGTGAACTCTCTACTAATTCTACATTCTTGAGATTGACTTTTCTCATCTCCTGCAGGATATCTTCATATTCTGATACCTGCTCCTGTAATCTCCGCAGTTCTTTTGCTTCTGCTGCTGAGTTAGCCTTGATTAATTCTCCTGCATTCCATTTCTGTGCTAATTTATCCATGAAGTTATCCATACCATCTCCTCCAAGCAAATCTGCTTTTCTGTATTTCAATATTTTATCATTCTTTTACCGTTTTTACAACCGCAACATAGGTAAACCCATCCAAATAGGAGAAGCACGTAGCTGTGTACCCATGGTTTTTGTGCAATATGTACTGTATCATTATCTATCCGGATAACTTTTTATAACTATTAACGGTATCTTCATATGTCGTTCATAATTTATACATAATTAATTGCTATACTTTAGTTAGTTTAAAAAAGTTTATATCGTAATGACATTCATTACAAGTATAGATAAATTTTTTCATAATAGCCGCGGGTCGCAAGATGCCGCGGCACTCCTCATATATAGGCTCTTTTCTGCGACAGCTCATTCTGTGATTCTGATTTTGTTTTTCTTTTTTCCCCTTGTGCAATTTTATGTGTTCATAATATTAATATAATATTCATTATTTGTTCACACTTTGTACACATTCGTGCTGTAATATACAAACTTGTCAGCAGGTAGTACAAACAAAATAAAATCAAAAATAGCTGACATGGGAATGTTCCCACAAACAGGAGGATATATTATGAAGAAGAATTTAGTAATGATGATGGCATCAGTAGCTACATGTGCAATGTTATTAGTTGGTTGTGGATCAACCGCAGCAGAAGAAGTTGTTTCTACAGAAGCTGTTACAACAGAAGCTGTTGTTGAAGAGACTACAGTTGTTGCTACAGAAGTTGCTACAACAGAAGTTGCTACAACAGAAGTTGCTACAACAGAAGCTGCTACTACAGAAGCTGCTACAACAGAAGCTGCTACTACAGAAGCTGCTACAACAGAAGTTGCATCTACAGTTGCTGAGTAATTGCAAGTAGTTGTACCATATGTGAAGTAAACAAGAAGCTGTTTCTCATAACCTAGGTTATTGAGAAGCAGCTTCTTTTTGTTCTTGTTCAAGATTCTGAATCTGTTCATTCAGAGATAGCATTCTGGCATCTAACTTCTCTACCATCTTAGAGCATTCTATCAGCTCATCTTTAATCTCCTGTGGGACATTGCCCTCAAACTTATAATGGATCTTATGTTCCAGACTAGCCCAAAAATCCATTGCGACTGTCCTAATCTGAATCTCCACCTTAGCATCTACGATGCGATCCGATAAAAAGATAGGAACCGTTACTAGCATATGATAACTTTTATATCCGCTTGGTTTAGGATTCTGTATATAGTCCTTAATCGAAATCACTTTAATATCGTCCTGATTGGCAATCATATCTGCAATTCTATAAATATCAGAAGTAAAAGAACAGATTACGCGAATACCGGCAATGTCATTCACATATTTAACCATGTTCTCAATCGTTGACTCGTATCCATTCTTCTTGAGTTTCTTTACGATACTCTCCGGCGTTTTAAGTCTTGATTTAATGTGTTCAATTGGATTGTATCTGTGTACATGCTGAAACTCATCGTTAAGAATCTCAAGCTTGGTACCGATC
Organism: Lachnospiraceae bacterium; assembly: GCA_036652815.1. Taxonomy (GTDB): domain Bacteria; phylum Bacillota; class Clostridia; order Lachnospirales; family Lachnospiraceae; genus SZUA-378. The sequence goes on along the minus strand of JAVVVE010000014.1, from coordinate 36,344 downwards.
TCTTTCAATACCGAATTATAGATAAGGGTAACTTCTTTCCAACTGTCCACTTCTGCACTTTGTCTTGGTTCAAATTCCATAAGTTTATGCCACCTTAGTATTTATCATCCTGCAAAGCAAATTATTATGCTTCTATTTGTTTCACATGATGATTGTACCATATTTCTTGACTTTTGTACGATTTTCTCTGATATTTAATAGTTTTTTTAGTTCCAGTCCAACCGGAGCTCTTCGCCCACGTAAGAAATGGTTTGGCATCGGGTCTGCCCTATTATCTGGATCGTAAATTGTCTTTCCGGCTGCATCTCTTGAAAGAAACCGCTTCTCCTGCCTATCTTTAATATTTTTTTCTCTTCAAACCAGGTAAATAAAATGGTCGTATAGTTACCCGCTTCGTAGTCATAGCCATCTCCTGCATCTTCATATAGTTCAAAAACAGCATCTGTTCCACTATAGATTTGAACCTTCATAGGGTTTTCTGTTTGCTGTGTTGCATATTGTTTGCCCTCTTCCGTAATTACTATACTGCCTGCTTTCACAAAGAGTGGCAATATATCTATACCCGCCATAACACTAACATGCTTCCCACCTTGATAACGTTCATTATCCCAATAGAAATACCAGTCTGCGCCTACAGGCAGATAGCAATCCCATTGTTTCTCTACTTCAATCTGGCGATTGTCTGCTTCATAATACATCGGCTTGGTTACCGGGCATACCAAAAAGCAAGGTCCAAACATATATTCACAGCCAAGCTCCCAAACGTTTTTATCTTCTGCAAAATCAAACATAAGACTCCTTAAGATAGTGTCATTATGCAGCGTAACTGATCCAGCCAAAGAATAAATATAAGGCATCAATAAATATCTTAATTGAATATATTTCTCAATCGCATCGTAAAATATACTGCCTTTTTCTCCAAAATTCCAGATTTCTCTAGGTGTATCAGTACCATGAGAGCGCTGCATCGGCAGAAATGTCCCATATTCAAACCATCTTGTATACAGTTCACAATAACCTTTATCCTTCACTCCTTCGTTATATTGACCTGTCCAAAACCATATCGGGTTTGGATTCTCATGATTACCGCATCCTCTATTCCACCAAGCACTTCCTACTGTAAAAAAAGCACCAATATCTAACGTCCAATACGGGATTCCGCACATCGATATATTGATTCCCTCTACAATTTGTTTTTTCAGCGTTTCATAAGAAGCCGATATATCCCCCGACCACAGAACCGTTCCATATTTTTGTGAAGCAGGATATCCGCTTCTGGTTAGATTTAATACTCTTTTTTGATTGGTTGTTTTTCTCTGATTATCATAGATTCCTTTGGCATGAACCAGTGCAAATGCATTGGCATTCGCTGCATCCAAGTATTTTTTATGTTCCTTTCCAACCAGCATAAAACGTTCCCACGGTTCTCTTTTCATAGCTCCGCCCCAGTCCGGTCCGGTAAAAGGTTCTGTGGAATCACACCACCACGAGTCAAAGCCTTGATCAAACAATCCTTCCTTTGCCTGCTTCCAATAAATACCTCTTGCTTTTTCGGAAAAAGCATCATATGTAGCATAGTCTCCCAACAAAAGACCTGCTTCTGCAAATTCCCCATGGTTCTTGGTACCCTCATTCATCGTAGGCCAAACCGATACCATCGTGTGAACATTCATCTCATGTAATGATTGATTCACATGTCTCATATCTCCATATCGGCTTTGATCCAGTTCCTTTTCTCCCCATTTACCTGATTCCCAGGTGTTCCAGTCTTGTACGATGCCATCTAACGGGATTTGTCTCTTCCTATACTCTGCTGCTGTCTGTAATAATTCTTCCTGTGTGTGATATGCTTCTTTGGATTGAATATAACCAAATGCCCACTTAGGCAACATGGATGCCTTACCCGTTAAATACCGGTAAGAATCAATTATGTCATCAAACTTAGGACCGGCAATAAAATAATAATCCAGTTGATCGACAGTATCCATATAAAGATAGGAGCCATTTTCATCATCCTGAAACGTCATAAGAGAACAGCAATCCATCAGAACAGCATATCCTTTGCTGGATAACAGCATAGGCATGGGTATCCTCATATTGTGTTGATACAAATATTGCACATGCCCTCTATAGTTATAGATACCTTCCTCGCCCTGCCCTAATCCATAGAGCGCTTCCTCTTGTGCCCATCTAAATCTTAATTTGGCACGATATGCCATGCGATCTATGCTTTCTATTAAATTTTCTACAAAATTTCTCTCTCCATCAACGGTTTTTACTCTTTTAATCATTGGTTTTTCTCCGTTAAGGCTATATCGGAGTACCGGAATCTGTTCCAATTCTTTTCCCATTTCCTGTACATACAGGGAGTCTGTTTCTTTTTGATACCATGAAAATGCTGCATTTTCTTTATGAACACGAAGTCGAATCTTCGCTGTTTCTACTATATAATTACTTTCATCTTCCGTCACAGACATTGGAATGCATTGTTCATACACTTCTTTCTCGATGATAAGTGACTGATTGATACACTTCTCCTGTTTGCTGTAAACACAGCGAATAATACCCGGATTCATGGCAAAGATTTCAAAAAATCCGTCTTTTGTCTCCATTTTTATACTTTTATTTTCAACTTTAATTTGCTCTATTTTCATATGCAGAATCCAGCCTTTCCATTTTGCATGATTTCCTGTGGTTGATGTTTAAAAAGTGTAATTATTTTTTCCTTCTCTTCATAGATGATTTTACAATCAGCATTGCCTGCCGCCGTCAATACCGCACTGGTCAGTATTCCGTTTTTCCACTGCATCGACACTTCTATATTGCCTCTGGCCTTGAGCCCGCTCACACTGCCGCTCTGCCATTCCTTCGGTAAGGCAGGCAGCAAACGAATCACCCCTCCGTAGCTCTGCAGCAGCATCTCTGCAATGCCACTGGTAAACCCTGTGTTTCCATCCAGTTCATAGACATTAGCAAAGGACGCCGCCCCTCTGGTCGGAGGATGAATAATCATTCTATTGCTTTCCAGCAAATGAACAAGCATCGCACGCATATGATGATAAGCCTGCTCCGCATGCTGTAATCTCGCCTCATATAGGAGCAACATAGAGCGTGCCCACCCTGTATCCTCCCAATTCTCAGGAGGTATTAATTTTGTTTCTATGCTCTTTTGTGCCGCTTCGGCCAGTTTCGGCTGATCGGGTGTGATCTGTGCAAACGGAAATACACCCAATAAATGGCTGGTATGTCTATGCTGCTTATCCGTCTCCTCATAGTCTAAATACCACTCTCTGATTCTGCCATCTTTGGTTATTTGATACGGAATCAATTCAGCAACCGCTGTTTTGGCACGTTGCAGTAATGTACTATCTTGCTGTAATACCTTTGATGCATCGATGTAGATTTGCAGTAACTCACGAATTAAGGTGACTTCATAGGTGCATCCATTACTTATAAAATGTTGTTTTCCATCTACTAAAAAACTATTTTCAGGCGAAATGGATGGTCCGCAGGATAGATATCCCTGCGTATCTTCTCGAAAGAGGTACTCTACAAAGAATCGAACCGCCCCTTCTACTAGCGGATAGCAGGTATCTTTTAAAAATTGTTCATTCTGTGTATATTGATAATGTTCCCATAAATGTGTAAGGATCCAGACACCCCCCGTAGGACATGGTGATATGGGCATCGCCCAGTAAGGTGCCGTATAGCTCCATGCATTAGATACGATCTCCGCGACCCACCCATTCAGTCCATAATTGTTCTGTGCAGATTGTTTTCCGGCAATCGCCAATGCTTCAATCCACCGAAACAATCCACCGTTTACCTCAGTTAGGTTGGTAATCTCCGCAGGCCAATAATTCATCTGCGTATTAATATCCAGATGCATATCACAACTCCAGCCAATACGACAAGCTACATTGTCATTCCAGATACCCTGTAAATGTGCCGGGAGCTTAGAGTCTTCTCTGCTACTGGAATACAAAAGATATCTGCCATATTGAAACATAAAGGGAACCAGTTTTGTTGCCTGATCCAACGGACTGCCTTCTATGTCCAGATGTACTCTATGAAATAATCGTTCCATATCCTCTCTATGTCTCTGTTTAACTGTGTGATAAGGAATCAACCGGTCTATGCACAGCTGGTTTTTTAATTTCTCCTCAAGATAAGTGCGCATATCTATTTCATCCCGCACTTTTTCGTCAAAATCAGTTTGCATATTCAGGTAAACCCTCATATAGGTTGCCTGTTCAACCGCAAGTGCTCCATTTTTTTCTTCTATAAATCCATCGGTATCTACGACCGCTCTTCCGCATAGTAACGTTCCTTTTTCAGGCTCACTATGGATGGATTCATACGCATGTGTGCAAAACGTCAAGGCGCATTCCTGCGGATAGTTCCTCTGTGTACTATATCTATTGGCTCCTGCAAAAGAGATTCTTACGTTCAATAAATTACCATCTGTCTTAACCGAATAAACCAACATATGATCTGTATGAGAAGCCAATACTTCTTTCACGATCTTACTGTCGTTATCATAAAAAGAAGAGGATGCTATCGCCGTTTCTATATTTAATGTTCGTTGATATTCCGCATTTTCTTTTAAAGCAATGTCCGGAAATTCAATCCGTAAAGTTCCAACCGGAAGATTGGTTCCATAATTATTCCGTTTTCCAAAAAAATCCTTGGATAGTTCTTCTGCTTCTTCATAATGTCCTTCTGATATCTGCTCTCGCATCTTATAGAAAACATCAGAAGCACCCGGTTGGTTATTATAGTCACTTTTCGTACCACTAAAAAAAGTAAGATCTGATAATTCAATATGTTCTCTATCCGCTTCTGCATAGATCATAGCACCCAGATATCCGTTTCCAATCGGCAAAGCTTCTCCCCATCTTGTTGCCGGCTGATCAAATTGAAGTTCCATTTCTTTTTGGCACATAAGTGATATCCCCACTTTCTTTTTATTCTTTGACAGCGCCCGCTGTCAATCCCCCTATAATATATCTTTGTCCTACTAAATAGAGCAAAATTACCGGAATACAGGTCAATACAATATCTGCAAATACAAGATTCCAGAATGCAGTATTTTTACCAAAAAATTGATATACCGCTAAATTCATCGGATACATAGAGCTCTTGCTCAGCAAATATAATGGAGTTAAAAAATCACTCCATACACCCATAAACTGCAAAATAAAACAGGTAACCAAAGTCGGTTTCAATAATGGAACTATGATTTTAAAAAACAAAGAAATCGGACCGGCTCCATCAATAACGGCGGCTTCATCTAATTCCACCGGAACCGATGAGATAAAATTGCGAATCGTAAAAACGCAAAACGGAATCATAGCACTTGTAAACACAATAATCATGCCAACTCGGTTACCGGATAATCCAAAGATATCCAGCACTCTGATTAAAGTCACATAATTGACCGGAACAAAAAGTCCACATAAAATAAAATAATACAAAAAATTATTCCATTTTGTTCGGTTTCTACTAATTACAAAAGCTACCATAGCGCAAAGCAACACTCCAATTGTCGTTGCTACAATTGCATAAGTTGCACTATTTAAGAATCCCTGAATCAGTTTTCCTTTTTCAATGACTTCCGTATAATTAGAAAACATCCATTTTGTCGGTAATCGTAAACTCATTCTGGCTGCTTCACTTTTTGTCTTAAAAGAATTAATGACTACCATGTAAAAAGGTGCAACAACAATAATACACAATAGGATGCATACGAAATGCTTTAATAATTCTCTGATTTTCTTTGCCATTATTGCTGTACCTCCTGTTTCCCGATTGCTTTTACAACGCACACCCCAATCAGCATCGTAATCAAGAAAAGAATCGTATTCAGTGCCGTTGACATACCGTATCTACCTGTCGAGTATAGTTGATAGGCATACGTGGTAATTACCTCAGTCGCATGTCCCGGGCCTCCATTGGTCAATACATAGATAATATCAAATACTTTCAGTCCATAAGTCAAACCAAATACCAAATTAATCATAATCGCACCGGAAAGCATCGGTAATGTGATATGTCTTAATTTTTGAAAGAAATTAGCTCCGTCTATCGCTGCAGCTTCATAATAGGTAGATGGAATGGTATTAAGACCTGCTAAAAAAATAGTCATTACATATCCAATACCACGCCATGCATCCACTCCGTAGATTGATTTCCACACTACGTTCAGATCCGAAAGCCATTTTTGTTGCATAAATTCAAGATGAAGAAATTCAAAAGCATTATTCAATAAACCATTATTAAAGTTCAGGATTGATTTGAATGTTAAACCAATAATTAAAAATGGTAAAATAGAAGGAAGATACAATAATGTTCGGTAAAGATTTCTTCCTTTTAATCCTTCCTTCAACATAATTGCAAGAAATAATCCCGGTACTAGTTTTACAATATTTGAAATTATCGTGAATTTTAACGTATGTGTAATTCCGGATGCATAATCCTTATTCGATGTAAATATTTCTTTATAATTATCTAAACCTATAAACTTAACCCCATCTAGGCTTCTTGCATTCCAATCTGTAAAGGAATAGAACACACCTAAAATGCTGGGAGTTAGAAAGAAAAGCACATATAATGCAATGGGTAAAATAAGAAACCATTGTGGATATATTTTCTTTTTATTCACGGTTTACCTCCTTGCTCTAAACAATATTCTTGGTTTAAAAAGTCGGGAGTACTCAATGGACTCCCGACTTAAGTTGTTCCTTTTTATTTCCAAGCTGGATCTTCTGCTACCTTTGCAGCTTCTGCTCTATTGGTATCCATATTCTGCAACACAGCTTTAGCTTCCATCTGTCCTGTGCAATAAGCAACCATGTCTGCTCCAAACTGCATCCAGTAATCATTGGTATATTTTGTTCCATTTTGAAGAACCGATGTTTTCATCTGCTCTTCCGTCAGATTCTTCATAAACTCTTCTTCTTCCGGAATCCAGTGTTGTTGTACCGCATCATCATTTACATGGATATTAGTATATTGTGGTGAACTATCTAATATTTCCTGCAAGCTCTGTGTCTGTGATACAAAATCAAAGAATGTTTTCACAAGTTCAGGATGCTCACTTCCCTTATATCCAAACATGGTCGGGCCTGCCGGGCTTGATGGAAATGTCTGATTGTCTACTAACGGTTCTAAGAATAAACCAAACTGGTCTTTTGTTCCTGTTTCATCCTGAATCTGTTTGATAAAGCTTGAATTGCCTAATGCCATGGCAATCTTTCTATCGCCAAAATCATTTGCCATATTGGTGCTGTCGGTTCCAATCCAGTCTTCTCCAAAATATCCTTTATCCGATAATTCTTTAAACTGTTCCAATGCTTTTAAAATCTGTGCATTGTCTGCAAACGTTGTCTGATTGGTGTTTAGCTTCTCATATAATCCCGGTTCTGCCTGTTCATACGCTCCACCTATTTGGAAAATCGGTAATTGATGCTGCCATCCATCTGCACCCGGAACAAACCATGGTGTGATACCTTCTGCTGCGATTTTATCACATGCACTCAGCAATTCATCATATGTCTTTGGCACTGCAATTCCTAATTCCTCAAATAATGTTTTGTTATAAATCATGACGTATTCCGGTGAATTATGCCATAATTGCATACCATACAGTTTGCCATCATAGGTGCAGGCCGGAAGTCTGGTTGCCGGTATTTTATCTTTCCAGGATGCATCTGAAAAATCAATGCAATATTTTTCCGGATCTACAATCACTGAACCAATGGCAAATGGATTGGATTGGATCCAAAAAATATCGGTGCAGGAATCTGTTGTTAATTTAGATTGTAGCAAATCTGAATATTGATCCGCCGGAATCGTCTGCAAGTCTACCGTAACTCCATAGGTCTCTTCAAACCGTTGAATCGTCGTATCATATCTGCTATCCATCCATCCTGCTGATACTAAGATGCTAAGTTCTTCTCCTTTAAAATCCTCCGTTGCAGCCGCTTCTGTACTGGCTGCCTGTGTTGCATTCTCCACAGCTTCTGCCGGCTGATCTGCAACCGGTGCTTCGGCCGGTTTGCTCCCGCATCCGGTTAGAGATGCTCCTACCATAGCAAGACATAACATGACACTTACCATTTTACTTTTCATTTTTCGCTCCCATCTGTGTGCTTTTGCACATCTTAATGCTTCGTTAAGTTCCTTTATATAGATTGTATCTTTCTTCGTCCATAAGGTCTATGCACTATTCGAAACAGAATTAGGACTTTTTTTCATTTTTAATTAATGCTATACTGTGGTCATAATATCAACCTGCCACAGATAGTCCGAGGAAAGCCTTTATGAAGCGAACTAAATTACAAACACGTTTTTTTCTAACTTATTTTATTCTAACGCTGTCACTGGTTGGTGTGTTTTCGTTATTTTTTTATCAATACACCTCCTCGATTTTGATCAAACAGGAAATTAAATCTATTACCGATTTAACCTCTTCCATAATGACGCAAACCGAAACCATGATACAGGACATGGATCGAGTTTCCATCAATATTGGATATAGTAATCTCATTAAAGACCGCTTGGGTTCCGCCTTTAATTTAAAAGTCTCCAATGATAGTTTTCAATCTTTAGCTGATTTATTTGTCAGCATTAATGGTGCTGATGTTAAAGTTGACCAGATTAATCTATATGATTTTAACGGAAATGCAATCAGTGTCGGTTTATCCAGCAAGACTCACAAAGTTCCTTATAATGATCTCACATGGATGAAGCAAACACGCACTTTGGCGGGTGCTAAGAATCTATCTTCTCCTTATCAAAGTGCCGCCCTATCCGGTTCTACCAAAGTCCCACATTGGTACATCTCTTTATATCGTACCTACTTTAATCGATACGGTGCTGAAGTTGGTGCCATTGAAACCATCAAAAATTGTAAATCTGTTTTTAAAAGCATCCCTTCCCATCTGCAAAAGACTACTCCTGCCCCGCAAGTATATATTTACAGCCAGACCGGAGAGCTCTTATATCCTTATGGACTGCCTGATGAACAAGCACAAGCATTACATCACTACTACACGGTCTTGGAAGCAAGTCAAAACCATTTGTCTTTACGCAATCCGCAAAATAATACCAAGGAACTGATTGCTTACGAAGTATCTCCCTATACTGCCTGGACTTATGTTACTGTACAAAAAGAATCTGTCGTATTACGCCCGGTAACCAACTTATCCAATCTATTAATTTGGATTGTCCTTATCATAGTTTTGCTTTCCGTTTTAGTATCTTACTATTTATCCATGACACTCATTCGTCCAATTAGACAGTTACAAAATGTGATTTGTAAAACGCGTTTAAACACCTTGGGCAGCTTACCTTCTGATGCAATTGCTAATTCTTTTGATGAGCTGGCTGACCTTGAAAACGCTTTTTATGACATGAGCAAAAATCTAAATCATTCTATGGATGCTTTAATCGAAACAAAACAACAGGAATTAAAGTCAAGAAGCCTTGCCTTGCAATCTCAGATTAATCCTCATTTCTATTATAATACGTTGGCCAGCATTATCGTATTAACGGAAGAACAGCAATCAGAACAAGTCATCGACCTGTGCCGAAGCCTCAGCAAAATTATGCGATATATCACCAGTTCAGAATCTTCTATCGTAACAATTGAGAAAGAAATAGATTATATTGAAAAGTATTTGCATTGCATGAAGTTTCGTTACCAATCCAGTTTGAATTATGAAATTACGATTGATTCTTCCTTAATTAATATAATGATTCCAAAATTACTCATACAGCCCTTTGTGGAGAATGCATTAAAATATGGAACGGATTGTCTTCCACCTTGGAATATTAAAATCTACAGCACGATTACCGAAACAGAATGGACCATCAGCATCCTTGATTCGGGAAATGGATTTACTGACAAGGCATTAGACAATATTCAAACTCATATCACCAATTCGCAAAATCAAAACGGAATACCCGATATTCAAATTGACGGTTTGGGTATTCTCAATGTATACTCGCGTTGGAAACTCTATTGTGGAGAAGAAATGATCTTTTCCGTTGGTAATACTGCTGACGGTCATGGCATCGTTACGATTGGGAGGAAAACAGATGGCTAATTATCACATCATAGTGGCAGAGGATGAAGACCTATTGCTGCATAATTTAGTGCAAAAGATCGAACAGTTAGAACTGGGCTTTCATGTGGTTGGTACTGCACAGACGGGCATACAGGCCTACTCTTTGGTAAAAGAACTAACTCCGGACCTTCTGATTACCGATATTAGAATGCCTGTTATGGACGGACTGCAGCTGCTGCAAAATGTACATGACAAATTCCCCTTAACTAAATTCATTATTACAAGTGGATTCTCAGACTTTTCTTATGCAAAAACGGCCATTTCCTTAAGAGTATCAGCGTATTTGTTAAAGCCGATAGATCCGGCAGAACTAAAGGATGCCCTATTGGCCATACGAACCGAACTCGAACTGGAGCAAAAGAACTACGAGTCAATCTTCGCAGATACTGTACTTCGAAATGCTCCCGATCAGATTGCCATGATTTTACACGATTTTTTAATACAAAACTATACGATTGATATCAATCTGAACTTAATTGCCGGTAGTATGAATTACAGTTCCAGTTATTTAACTAAGATATTTTACCAGCAATATGGGACTACTCCTTCCAAATTCATTACTTCCCTACGTATTATGAAAGCTAAGCAATACCTGACCTGTCACCCCGAATTCTCTGTTTGCCAGATCGCGGAAATGACCGGCTATCATGATCAGGGGTATTTTAGTCGTATTTTTAAAAAACAAACTTTGCTCAGTCCTTTGGAATATCGGGAACAGCATAGTTAAATTCATGTGTTATTGTACAACTTTGCTGTGATATAATACAATCTTTTGATTCTGTTATTCGTTATAATGCGATTATAACTTGATTTGGTTCTATGGACCAAATATAAACAAAACAAGCATAATCGGAGGTAACGCGATGAAAGAATTAGGTATTAAAACAAAATTAGTAGTAAGACCCGTGATTGGATTTTTGATGCATTCTGAATTTTGGGAAGGGCCATGCCGTGCCGGACGCTATGAAGATATGCTCCCTGAAGCAGAAGAAGCCGCTTCGGAAATTCTCTTTGCTAAATTGGTCAAAGACTTAGAAGGTGTCAGTGATGAGATTGAATTCTTAGCTCCTATTAAAGTACCCTATATTGAGACTTTAGTTGTGGATGAAGCTATCTATACTGAGATTGAGCAGGATTTGGATCGTGTTGATTTTATTTTAGCAATGAATTACAGAACGCCTAAATTAGAACGCTATGGTAAAACCATCGTTACGCTCTCAACAGGAAACGAAGGTGCCGATATTAGTGCCTATTGCCGCTCGATTGGCGTAGAAGCCTATAATGCAATCGATATTGATGATTTGAATGAAATTGCTCATACGCTTTGGGTCAGAAAAGCAGTCGCTCATACACGTGCTTTGATTTTAACGGCAGGCATGCAGCCAACCTATGGGGTTCAAAGCAATATCAGAGATGCTGAGATTCTGAGAAAACGTTATGGCTTTGAAGTTGTAAAAGTTCCTTTTAAAGCTATCTTTGATTTTATGGATACTGTTACAGACGAAGAGGCTCGTCCGATCGCCGAAGAAATGTTGCGTAATTCCAAAGATACCAAAGTAAATGCAGACTGGTTTATCAATGATATCCGTTATTACCTTGCTGCAAAGAAAATGATGGACTTTTACCAGTGCAATGCTTTTTCAACAGCTTGTATTGAACTATGTGCTTCCAGAATTCCACAGGAAAGAAAATTTGTTCCTTGTGTGTGTCACTCCCTCTTAAAAGGCGAAGGTATTCCTAGTGGATGTGAAGAAGACTTGAATGCATTACTAGCCATGACTATTATGCAATATACAGCATTTCGACCTGCTTTTATGGGTAATCCATTTGTAGAAAGTAATGAAATCCTTAAAATCCACCATGCGGTACCTGCATTATGTATGAACGGCTATGGTACAAAACCTTTGGATTATAAGCTATGGTCTTTTACCGGTCAGGGATTTGGTGGAAAATTGCAAATTGATTTTGCACAAAATGATGTAAACTCGATTACACTGGGACGTTTTAATCCAATGGGTGATACTATGTGTATCAAAACCGGAGAAGTAATGCGTTCAGAGTATATGGAAACTTATTGCAGTCCTTATTACTATATTAAAATGGACGATGCGCGTGAATTTATGCACAATCTGGCTTCCTTTGGTCATCATCAGGTACTCATTTTTGGAGATTTTACAAAGCAGTTAAAAGCTGTTGCTAAAATAATGGGATTTGCTATTTTAGAAGGTTAATATTGATTAAAAGAATCTATAGGGAGGGTTTGAGATGATTTATTTAAATAATGCAGCCACTTCTTTTCCAAAACCAGACTGCGTAACCACAGCCTATATGGATTCTATTCACAATCCACCTGCCTCTCAGTTTCGGAGTTTTGGCTTTGAAACTGAGTCAGTGGAAGTAAGATGTAAAAAGAAGCTCGGGGAACTGCTGGGGATCCACCACAACCAGCAAATCTTCTTTACTTCCGGAGCTACTGATGCTTTAAACCAAGTTATACATGGCATTTGTCTGCAATGCACCAACATTGTCACTACAGATACCGAACATAATAGTGTATTACGTCCACTGTATAATTTACCTGTAGCAAAGGACTGTCATATTTATAGAGTACCCTGTGATTCCTATGGCAATATTCCCTTTTCTTATTTTGAAGATGCTATTGATGACAGCACCGATGCCGTAATTGTCAATCACTGTTCCAACGTAACAGGTGCGGTCGTGGATCTTGCAGTTCTTGGCAAATTAGTTCACAAACATCATGCTTTATTTATTGTGGATGCTTCCCAAAGTGCGGGTGTTCTTCCTCTGTATACAGACGAATGGGGCATTGATATCTTAATCTTTACAGGTCACAAAGGTCTCTTAGGTGCCCAAGGTACCGGTGGTTTTTATCTGCATCCCGATCTCTGTCTCATACCACAGCGTTTTGGTGGAACAGGACGTGACAGTCGTACGATAACATACGAGGATAGGCATTATGAATATGAAACGGGTACTCAAAATCTGCCCGGCATCACAGCCTTGTTGGCCGGTGTCTCCTATCTGCTCTCTCAGCCTTTCGACCAGATGCAAAAGCAGGAGCAGCAATGTATGCAGTTATTATATCAAGAATTATCCGCATTTCCACAAGTAACGATCTATGGCACTTATCAAACTAATCCGGGATATGTCCTTAGTTTTAATATCGCAGGATTATTGCCTTCCGATGTCGCTTATATCTTATTTCACAGCTATGACATCCATATACGAACCGGTCTACATTGTGCTCCTTTGATTCACGAGCATCTTGGTACACTTCCGCAAGGAACCGTTCGCATTAGCATCTCCACTTTTACAACGCAGGCTGAACTTCTGATTTTTGTAGAAGCAATCCGCACCATCTGCAGCAATTTAAACTCTGAGGAATAATATTTGGGAAGGAAATGCAAACCTTATGAAACTACTCGAAGTTGTAGAATCCACAGAAAAATGTACCGAAGCCGGGTGGTTTGCCTATGATTTTCATATGGATGAACCACTTGCTTCTGATACTATCTTACTTTTTCGTTCTTTTGGTAATTTTCTTTACTTAACTATGCTAAAAGAGCCTTTTTATAAAATCGAATCTGATTATTATATAATTAAAGGAATCGAGGGCAAAGACTTTTTTCGTGTTGCAGCACATCAAGACTATTGTTCTATTGTAGACCAGGTAAAATCCCTATTCTAGTTATTCTTGCTATAATCTTTGGGTGATACACCCATCAATCGTTTGAATACTCTGTTAAAATAGGAGCTGCTGTTAAAGCCGCATAAAGTCGCTATCTGAGTAATCGAATAGTCAGAAGTTTTCAACAGCATACAGCTTTGATTCACTCTGAGAAAATCCACATATTCAAACAATGTGCACTCCATCACTTTGGGGAAATTGGTATTGATATAACTTTTGCTTAGAAATGTTTCCTTTGAAATTTGTTCCAGTGTAATATCTTCTGTATAATGTTTTTGTAAGAAGGTAAGGATTCCTCTTATCTTTTCAAAACGTTTTTGGAACTCTTTCATTCTTCCATTCACATTTTCTTTTTCAGAGCAATAACGATAAAGCATCCCCAGTAACGATAGAAGTAATGCCCTAATCATAAGTTCATAGCCTATTTTTCTCTGATTCCATTCCTTTTGTATCCTCCCGAGCAGGTCTATCACCTCAAGGTAGTTTTGATTTAATCTATCCTGCGGACTTGCAAAATAATCATTTTGTTCATAAAAAGGAAGTAGCTGATGATATTCATCCTGACTCATCCAAATTAGTGTTGGACGAAATACAATCACCAGCAATGACATACCTGCTTCTGACACTGCCATGTGCTTCGACAAATTATTAAATAAGTAAACATCTCCTTCTTCCATATCGAGAACCTGATTGTCCACAAAATATTTTCCGCTTCCACTTTCTACATAATTGATTTCCCAACAATCATGAGAATGGAGCGTAGGCAATAAACGTTCCAAGGAATCTGTCGAATAAATATCAAATGGAAATTTCTCATCTAAAATGATTTGTTCTTTTGTAAACCCAAGTTCCATCGATTCATTTCCTCCAAAAGCTGCATCATATCTGCTTCTTTATCAATATCATCCAATTCCTTTTTGGTGGATGCTTCTACAATATGTAATAGTTCTTGATGCTTTTGAATCACGGCTTTCCCGCTTTCATTTGGCTGTAAAGAATGTAACTCTTCAAATAACATCTTGGGAAACAGAACCGGATTGCCCCGTTGTCCCTGCCAGCCCAAAGCCTCAATGCGTTTTCCTCCACCGGCAGTAAACTCTTTTACAACTGCCCTGATACTGTCTGTACTAAGATAAGGTTGATCGCATACCGAGAAAAGACAACCCTCTGTTTCTTGTGATATTGCAGCCAAACCAAGACGGATTGTCTCTGCTATATCATCTCTGTTAGCGATATTACGAATCACTGTATATCCTCTGCGTTCTGCTATCTTGGCTATTTCATCATATTTTGTCACTACAATAACCTGAGAGAACAGTTCTTTTGGAAGATGATTCCATACACATTCTACCAGGCACTCTGTCTGCCCTTCTTTCCCGGTCGGTAGTTGAAGCACTAATTTATTACGGCCATATCTGGTACTATAACCGGAGGCTAAGAATATACAGGCTATCTTCATATTATCGATTACTCCACTTCACATAATAGTCGCCGTCAAAGAACAGACCGGCATGTGCCCCATATAATGCTTTAAAACAGCGTTCACCCTCTGCACGAAAATGCTCTTTATGTGGCATTAATACATCTAAGATAGTTCCCTTGGATAAACAGACGATGCGATCTGCATATTTTAATGCAAGGTTCGGATCCTGCATCGATAAAATAGCGATTTTATTCTTTTCTTTTACAAATTTAGTAAAAGAATCTAAAAATAGATTCTGTGCTTTAAAATCCAAATAAGTAGTCGGTTCATCCAGCAACATTACTTTGGTATTTTGCACATAACTGCGTGCAAGATAGACCCGCTGCCTCTCACCGCCACTAATTGACTGTAAGCTTCTGCGTGACAGATGACTAATATCAAATTGCTCTAAGGCTTCTTCTGCCTGTTTATAATGCTGTGCATTGCCGTATTCAAATAAATGCAGATAGGGTGTGACCCCTGACATCACAAATTCTATAACAGATGCCTCAACATCTCCCCCTGTATTCTGTACCCCATATGCTATCAATTTGGCTCGCTCTTTGGTGGAAAGTGCCAAGATATCCACATCATCCAGCCTTACGCTGCCACTATCAATTGGCAGGATGCCGGCAATACTGCGAAACAGTGTTGTCTTGCCCACTCCATTTACACCAAGAATGACGGTCACCTCCGAAGATGCTGCCAAAAAAGAAATCTGTGTAAGAACTTTTGTTCCTTTGATATGAGTTGCTACATTATCTATAACTAATTTGCTGGGTTCCATCTTTTTCACTCCTGTTTCATGCGTCTTGCCAAATAAAATAATATCGGAGCTCCCAAAAGCGTTGTAACGATACTAACCGGAACCTCATTTGCACTCATTGTTTTTGCTATTGTATCTGCAAACAGCATCAGGCTGGCACCTGTCAGCGCCGATAGGGGGAGATGATACAGGATGCCTTCTTTGCAATACATTTTTACAATATGAGGTGCGATTAAGCCGATCCAGCTAATCAATCCCGAGGTAGAAACAACAGAAGATACCATCAGTGTCGTAATAAGAAGAATCGCCAGTTGCAGCCGCTTTACTTCCACCCCCAGTGCTGCTGCCTGTTCCTGTCCCAGAGATAATATCTGTAATTGCCATCCCAGCAGAATCAAAAATACCGTACCTACGATAACGATTGGCACTACAGTAAATACCTGTCCCCAATCTGCATGATAAAACCCTCCCATAAGCCAATATTCTATAGAAGGCAGTTGTTTGACCGGATCTGCCAAATATTTCATAATCATAATCAAGGATGTTGATAATGCGCCTGTAATAATACCTGCAATAACGAGTCCCAATGTTTTATTGGTACGCATCATCCCAGCCAATAATAGTGCCAATCCCATGGCAATCATACCTGTTACAAAAGACATACTCTGTATCGTAATCGCAGCACCGCCTAAAAATACAATACCGATGGCTGCACCTACCGAGCAGCCTGATGTAATACCAATAATATCAGGAGATGCCAATGGATTATTAAACATCTTCTGTAATGCTGTTCCTGCTAATGCCAGTGCTGCTCCGCTGGCACATACAACAATAGTTCTGGGAAGTCTTATCTCCCAAAAGATTAAGGTATGTGTTGTAGTTGCTTCTTGTCCAAAGATATCCATAATATCACGAAACGATAAGCGGTATCTCCCACTTAAGAGAGATATCGCTATCGCTATCATCAAAATAATAATATGAACACCTATGAGGTAACGCTGTTTCTTAAAATAAGAGTCTGACATCCTTATGCTCCGATTTCTTCTTCCGTCACTGTAATTCCAAAGAATTCTTGATAGAAATCCTTGGCATCCTGTACATATTGTTCTGCACTGTAAAGGTCAGGATGTAACGTACTCGTCAGCCACAGCATACCAAGAGCTGATGATGGTGTTGGATAATCCCATGGTTCCAGCTTGGATGGGAATGTATACATCTGTTTATTCTGTACCGCAGGTATCTGAGCAAACGATGTTTCTGCTGCTACCTCTTCCAGCGTAAAATCGGAATATGACAGATTAAGTATCACATCCGGATTATACTGAATAATCTGCTCTTTCGAGATGGCAACCCATTTTCCTTTCTTAACATCAGATGCAATATTTACACCACCTGCCATCGCAATCAGACTGCTCTGATACATATCTGTTGTACAGGTAGACAGCATATCCGTACCCAATAATAAGACACTTGGCTGTTCTGTAATATCTTTGGTTAAGTCAGTTATAAATTCTACTTTATCTTGATAATATGTAATCAATTGCTCTGCTCGATCCTGTTTCCCTACAATGGTGCCAACCAGTTTGATACAATCTAAGAATCTGTCTAAATCTTCCGGTTCTACAGCAACAACACAGATCCCCAATTTTTCAAGTGGTTCTATAAATTCCTCTAATTTAGTGGGTATAATAACAACCTGTGCCTCTAAGGAAGCGCACTCTTCTACACTAATGGTCTTACTATTGCCCACTTGTGGCAGCTCTATAATCTCAGGAGCAGCCTTCTTGTAGATAGGTCTCTTATCCGGTTTCATCTCAATGCCAACCAGTTTATCCTGTGCCTGTAATGCTATAATCAACGAGGTGGTAATATAATAAGAAGAAACCACTCTGTCTATCTGCTTCGGTAATTGTACTGTTCTGCCCAGTTGATCGACAATCTCATTTGTTTCTATTGCTGCCTCCGCCGGCATAGTAGTCTCTTCTACTATCGTATTTGTAGTTCCACACCCTACGGTTGTCATCGCCAATAAAAGAGCCAATCCCAATGCTGTTATCTTTTTCATATTCTGTACCCCTTCTCAATTTGTAATCGACATATCTGTCTTTTTTAGTATATCATCCCAATACGACGAATACAAGGTGAACTAAAAAATATTTTGATACGCTAATTTTTTTTGTATAAAGTAATTGTATTTTACCTTGAATGTGGTATCATAAGAAGGAATATTACTATAAAAATTCTTTATTTGGAGGAAATATGAACCTTACCTTAGAGCATCTAAAACAAATCGCACATGTGATTGCTACGCAATTCGGACGGGATTGTGAAGTTGTCATCCACGACCTTGCCGAAAGTAATCTGGAACATTCTATTATCTTTATTGCAAATGGGCATGTTACCGGAAGACAGGTAGGAGATGGTCCTTCCAAGATAGTCCTGGAGACTTTGCAGCTGCAGAATGCCGCTGCCCCTGTGGAAGACCTAATTGGATACCTTACGCGTACCGCAGATGGCCGGGTACTTAAATCCAGTACTATCTATATACATGATAGCAATAGACAGATTCGATATATTCTATCTATTAATTATGATATTACTTCGTTATTAGCTGTGGATCGTGCCATAGGCTCCTTAACCGCTTCTACCGACACGCAATCTGCTAATAAACAACCAGATGAAATCGTAAATAATGTAAATGACTTATTGGATAATCTGATTACACAGTCTGTTGCTCTGGTAGGCAAGCCGGTTGCTCTTATGGGCAAAGACGATAAAGTAGCTGCGATTCAATTTTTAAATGATGCCGGTGCTTTCCTAATCACTAAATCAGGAGATAAGGTATCCGCTTACTTTGGCATCTCAAAATATACGCTCTACAGCTATATCGACGTCAATAAGGAATCCTAAGCACCGGCAATGCAGTTTTTACTATTCTTGATGCGTAATGCGATAAGTCTCTTCTACGATTCTGTCCATTGCATTTAAGATATTCTCATACCCGGTACAACGGCACAGATGCCCTGAGATTAACTTCTTAAGTTCTTCTCTGTTGTATCGTTTGCCTGTTCCTACAATCTCTACCGCAGACATAATCAGTCCCGGAGTACAGAACCCACATTGTACTGCTGCCTCTTCAATAAATGCTTTCTGTATCAAGCTCAGCTCCCCATCCGGATCTTTCAATCCCTCTACAGTTAAAACACTCTTACCCTCTGCCCATACTGTGAGATAGATACAGGAGTCTACTGCCACTCCATCCACCAGAACTGTGCAGGCTCCACACTCGCCCACTTCACAGCCTTTCTTAACGCTGGTTAATCCCAAATGATTACGCAGCGTATCTAATAACGCCTCTCTCTCATCTATCGCGACTTCCGTCTCTCGTCCATTCACGGTCATCTTCATACTCTTTAACATAAGATTTGCCCTCCTGCTGCCTCGATTGCTTCACGCAAAGCTCTCCCTGCCAGTTCTTCGATTAATTGTAAGCGGAATTCTTTGGAAGCTCTCCAGCTAGAACGCGGATGCACTTCTGACAGCACTCCCTTTGATACCATATGTAGCAAAGATTCCCCTATCGGCTGTCCGGACACCTGTTGTTCTGTTTCATGGCAGCGAATCGGTGTCGGTGCTGCTACTCCATAAGCAATTCGAATATCCTGCAGGTTCTGTTTATCCTCTGTTAAATGAATCAACACTGCGCATCCCAACGTTGCTATTTCCATCGCATTTCTCTTACCATATTTGATATAACGTCCATAATAACCCTCATAGTCTTCCCGTCGAATCCGAATCGCGGTTAATATCTCATCATGTTGACGAATGGTCTTGCCGGGGCCTGTGTAGAATGACGCAATGGGTACTTCTCTTACACCTGCGCTGCCGGTTAATTCCAATATGGCATTTAGTGTGAACAACGAAGCTGCACTGTCAGCACTCGTAACTCCATTGCAAACATTACCGCCTATCGTACCAACATTACGGATCTGTGGTCCTCCTACCTGATCTACTGCATCACCCAGCATCGGAATATATTGTTGTATCAAAGGATGATTGGTAATCGTTGAAAAAGTAGTAGCAGCACCAATGCGAAGGGTACCATTCTCTTCCAAGGTAATCCCCTTCAGTGCTTCTATATTATGGATGCTAACGAGGGAACATCCTGCCAGACGTCCCTCTCTAATCTGAATCAGTACATCACTTCCTCCTGATATCAAGATCGCCTTCTCATCCTCCCTTAATGCCCGCAGGGCATCTTCGATGTCTACTGCTTGATATATCGCATTATAATCATACATGTTGTGCTATCCTCCTCTATGCTATTAGTCCTGCTTCTTTGAAATGCTCTATCAGCTTCTGTGGATCTAGTGGCAGTGTATCTACCGCTACACCCGTTGCATGGAGCACCGCATTACGAATCGCCGGAGCTACCGGAATCGCAGGTGGCTCTCCCAAGGCTTTATTACCGTAAGGGCCGGTTGCATCTTTGACCTCAACAAAATCCACTTCCAAATGTGGGGTATCCATAGCAGTCGGTAGTTTATAATCCAGCAAATTATCATTCAATGGTTTCCCTGCCTGATTATATAGAAGCTGTTCGCTCAAAGCATAGCCCAGTCCCATGCTCATACCACCATGTACCTGTGCCCGTGCCAACGCCGGATTTAAAATCGTACCGCTGTCATGCACATTAATCAGATTCAGAACTTTGACTTTACCCAGTGGAATATCCACTTCTACTTCTGCAAAGCAAACTCCGCTTGCAAAGGTATTCTCCTTGCACTGTGAAGTCTCTTCTGCCGTAAGATGAACTGCATGATCCAAGCTATACAATGCCTCTGTAGCCAGTGCTGACATGGTTATCAATTCTTCGTTATCTTTTATAGCAACAACACTGTTATTGCTAATCGTAATCTGTGTAGCATCTACTTTCAAGAACTCCGCTGCATATGCAAGGATCCGACGTCTTAATTCGATGGCGGTCTTTTTCAAGGCTTTTCCACTCACATAAGATTGTCTGGATGCATAAGCGCCCGGATCAAACGGCGTAATATCAGTATCCTGCATCGATTGTATAAAGATACGATCTTCTGTTATCCCCAAAGTCTCTGCTGCCATCTGCGTAAACACGGTATCTGCTCCCTGTCCAATCTCAGTAGCACCCATCTGTACCTGAATAGAACCGTCCTGATTCAGAACCATACGACAAGCTGATGTCTCTAAGGAAATCGGATATACTCCTGTTTTATAGCAGAAGATAGCCATGCCAACGCCCCTGCGGATAGAACCTGTCTGATCGGCATATTCGCGTCTTTTTTCTTCCCAATGGATGTATTCTTTTCCTCTTTGCATACATTTTTTTAAGCCAAAGCTAATGAACTTCACATGCGTATGAGGATCTTCATATCCCTCTTCCACACAGTTCTTCATACGATATTCATAAGGATCCATCCCTATCATCCTGGCAAGATCGTCTGTCATAGACTCTACTGCAAAATCACTCTGCGGTATGCCATAGCCACGCATCGCACCGGCTGTTGCAGTATTGGTGTATACCGTACGGCAATTAGTCTCCAATACCTTTTCATCCTGATATAATTGTTTAAAATGGTTCGCTCCATTGGCAACAATACCATGTCCATGAGAAGCATAGGCTCCTTGATTAGAGCAGGCATCTAACTTTCTGGCAACCAATGTACCATCTTTTCGAACCAGTGCCTGTACATGGAACGCAACTGCATGGCGCACTCTGGTGCACGCAAAGGTCTCTTCTCTCGTCAGCTCTAAATGAACCGGGCGACCACCTACCAACGTGCATAGATAGGCATTGAGCGGTTCATACAAAATATCTTGTTTATTACCAAAACCACCGCCTATATACGGTTTGATAACACGCACACTTCCCCAAGGAATACCCAATGCCTGCCCAACGATTCTTCTGACAATATGCGGAATCTGCGTGGAGCTGGTCACTACTATTTTTCCATTGATATCCCTGTATGCATACGAAATAGGGGGCTCGATATGACAATGTTGTACGATCTGTGTCCGGTAAGTCTTATCCAGGTGAAACAGACCCTCTTCCAAGGCACACGTATCATACTCTCCTTCTCCTACTTTAAAAGATGATTGTCCCAGGATATTGTCAGGTCGCTCTGCATGAATCGGTTCGCCCTCTGCCCGCAGTGCTTCCTCCGTCGTCAATATCGGTGAATATTCTTCATATTCTACCTGAATCAATCTCCTAGCTCTATCTGCAGCAATACTGTCTCTCGCAATGACAGCAGCAATATCATCTCCATAGAGACGAACTCTCTGATTCAACAGCAAGCGATCTGCCGTATCCTGATGCGACACCTGTGTTGACCAGGGATGTCCCGCTGTTCCAAACGGGATCTGTGGCACATCAAAACATGTCACGATCTTCTCAACACCCTCTACCGCCAATGCTTCCTCCAAACGAAAACTTTTTACCAGACCATTGGCTATAGTACTATGTACGACTTTGGCAACCAGCATACCCTGTGGCTCTAAATCTGCCACATACTTTGCCTGCCCTGTTACCTTACCATATGCATCTACTCTATTAATATCAGCACCTACACCCATATTAATCCCCTGCTCCTTTCTACATTTACCTATTTCAATGAACTAAAAGATAGATTCTCCCGAAACATATTTGTGTATCACATGCGTCTCATTTGCTAAGTAAAGCAAACGTTCTAATCGCTCTGCTACCGATAAAGGCTGCGGATGCCGCAAGTTACTGTCATCTAATACCACAGCATCAAATTCGTAACCGGCTTCAAAGCTGCCCACTTTACCGAAGAAGCTGCCACCGCCTTTGGTTCCCATGTAAAAAGCCTGCGCTGCAGTCAGAGGCTTCTGCGTCTCTCCTTCACCACTTTGTAATCTCCACCGAAGCTTGGATACCTGAATCGCATCTGTCATGGCACGTAAAATCGAAAAGCTGGATCCTCCCGCAATATCGCTTCCCAGTCCTACGTTCATACCCTGCTCCAGATAATGATAAACAGGTGCAATGCCTGATGATAGATTACTATTGGACTGTGGACAATGTGCAACATAGACTCCACGTTCTTTCATCCGTTGTATTTCTGCTTCTTCTGAAGATACACAATGTGCCATAATCGTAGGAACATCGCCTCCAAACATACCGGTTCTCTCATAAGCATCTCCATAAAATTCTGCCTGCGGACATAGCTCATGTACCCATGCTATCTCGCCCTGATTCTCTGATAAATGTGACTGCATCGGTAATTGATACTGCTGTTGAATCTCACTTAATCTGCTCATCAGTTCATCGGTACAGGTAGGAATAAATCGAGGCGTAATAATCGGATGGATCCGCTCATATCTACCTTCACAGCGCTCCAACCAACGAAGAGTATTCTGTATCGACTGCTCCGCATCTGTTTCCAAGAGATACTCCGGTGCATTACGATCCATATTTACTTTACCAACATATGCCCGAATACCTGTTTTTTCCAACAGATCCATTAATAGTATTGTACTATCCACATGTATCGTTGCAAAAATAGCCGCTCTCGTAGTAGCACCGGTCTTCATATCATCAGCAAATATCTCATATGCTTTTTGTGCATACTCTATATCTGCATATTTTGCTTCTTCCGGAAAAGTCTTAAGTTCCAGCCATTGCAGAAGCTCGTGATCCATCCCCAATCCCCTAAATGCATATTGCGGTGCATGCGTGTGAAGGTCTGACAGTCCCGGTATAATCAGTTTATCTGTGTAATCCACCACTTTAAGGCCTGTGTAGATATCCGGTATCTTCTCAAATACCCCCATTGATATTCCATCTACGCATATGAGATATTGGTTCTCATAGGTTACTATGGTATTCTGGTCTTTACTGTAACATACATTTCCTTTTAATACATAACTACTTTTCCCCATGTAAGCACCTCTTTCTATTTTTAAAATGATATGTTTATATTGTACACAATTTTCAAAAATATTACAATCAATTCGGCACTTTTTAAACTTTTAAATGGGTTAAATGATTGTAGAAGTGTTTTATTAGTGCTATACTACATCATCATAGAAAGAAAGTGAGGTACCTAATGTTTCGCTTATGGGCTAAGATTATGACTGACAATCATCTCATAAAAGATATGGTTGTGACCAATGACTCAACAGACACTCGAACACACAAGATCTTTCAAGCCTTAGATGACATCTGCAGCACCTTTGATTTAGGAAAACCTATCTGGCTTGATAAAACCATCAAAGAGTTTCAACTACATAGTAAAACCCGTTTTCTTCAAGACAATTTTATAGAAGAGATATCTTTCGATTACCTGGAAATACATATTATAGAAGAAGACTGAATATTTTTCTTGACATGTGTAATAATAAGGTGTAGTATCTCGGTATGGTACACATAGTTATCATTACTATGTGATGTAGATTGTTGAGAGGAGTTAAATTATGCAGATTACAATTAGAGAACCCGGGAGTGCAATTACACATTTAATCGGAATGGTAATGGCTTTACTTGCCGCAGCACCTTTATTGGTAAAGGCCGCCGTGACATCGGACACTACTACGTTAATAGCAATGAGCATCTTTATCTTAAGTATGATTCTTTTATACGGAGCCAGTGCCACTTATCACAGTGTGAATGTATCAGGACATATTCTTCGGGTCTTTCGCAAAATAGACCACATGATGATATTTGTCTTAATCGCAGGATCTTATACCCCTGTTTGTATGATCGTACTAGGTGGCAAGTTAGGATATACCATGCTCGCTGTTGTATGGGGGATCGCTATTGTCGGAATGACAATTAAAGCGGTCTGGATTACTTGTCCAAAATGGTTCTCCTCTATCATCTACATCGCTATGGGATGGGTCTGTGGATTTGTATTTGGACGATTATGGCACACTTTATCTGCCGCTGCTTTTTTCTGGCTGTTTGCCGGTGGCATCATCTATACAGTCGGTGGGATCATCTATGCTTTAAAACTTCCTATCTTTAATTCCAAACATGCCAATTTTGGTTCTCATGAAGTATTTCACCTTTTTGTCATGGGCGGGAGCATCTGTCACTTTATCTTTATGTATGAATATGTAGTAAACATGGCAGCATCTTTAGGTTAAAGAAACGAAAAAAATTCGGGGCAACCAATCCTGGCTGACCCGAATTTTATTATCATAATAAATAAACATACTTATCGCAAAAATCACGATTGATGGTTATGCATCATACCCGTTTGGATTGGATGACTGCCATCTCCATGCATCTTCACACATCTCTTTAATACCTCGCTCTGCAGTCCAGCCAAGTTCTGCTTTGGCCTTTGCCGGGTCTGCATAACAGGTAGCAATATCTCCTGCACGTCTTGGTTTAATCTCATAAGCAATCTGAATACCGGATGCCTCTTCAAAATTCTTCACAATATCAAGCACGCTGTAACCATGACCTGTACCCAGATTGTAGATGCATAAACCTGCTTTTTGCTTAATCTTCTCAAGAGCCTTGACATGTCCAAGAGCTAAATCCACTACATGAATATAATCTCTTACACCCGTACCATCAGGAGTATCATAATCATCCCCAAATACACCCAGACATTTTAATTTGCCAACTGCTACCTGTGTGATATATGGCATCAGGTTATTCGGGATACCGTTTGGATTCTCACCGATCGTTCCGCTCTTATGCGCACCTATTGGATTGAAATAACGAAGAATAATGATATTCCATGTAGGATCTGCCTTTTGAATATCTATTAATACCTGTTCTAACATGCCTTTCGTCTGTCCATAGGGGTTCGTAATCTCACCTTTGGGACATTCCTCTGTAATCGGTACAAATGCCGGATTGCCATACACCGTTGCAGAAGAAGAGAAGATAATATTCTTCACATTATGTTCTTTCATTACCTCCAATAATACCAAGGTCCCTGATATATTATTATAATAATATTCCCATGGTTTTGCCACCGATTCACCAACTGCTTTGAGTCCTGCAAAATGGATACAAGAATCAATGGACTCTTTCTCAAACACAGCTTCCAAACCTGCTTTGTCCAAGATATCTACCTTGTAGAATTTAACCGGCTTTCCCGTTATCTTCGTCACTCTGTCTAAAGACTCAACACATGAATTGCACAGATTATCCACTACTACAACTTCATACCCTGCATTCTGTAATTCAATGACTGTATGGCTGCCAATATATCCGGCTCCGCCTGTTACTAAAATTGCCATTCTCATATCCTCCTATTATAGAAACTGATCCATCTGTTTTAAACTTTATTATTATATCAAATCCCAAGGGATTTGACTATCTCAATCTTACCATAATTTATCCGGATAGATACCTTGTTTTTTTAAATTAGCAATAGAATCTACCACAAATGGTTTATCCTCTTTATAAGTAACGCCAAACCAACGATCTTGTGAAGACAGTACCTCTACCGTAGCCACTCCCTGTTGCAATAGATGATCGACCTCGATTGGCAGGAAGCATTCTGCTTTCATTGGATTCTTACTTACCTCTGTTTCAAAGAATCTGGCAAGTGCCCCCTCCAATTCTCCAAGGATGCTTTGAGAAAATCCCCACATATTCATGGAAACCAAGGTATCTAATGCAATCGGGGTATAATTCTGCCCATCCTCTGTATAAGCTGCTCCTGTACCACGTTTCTCAATCTGCATTCTCTCTGCCAGCGTCACCAGATAACCCTCTTTATCCATAACACAGCATCCTCTGGCAACAGAGCCATGATCCGTTAGTGTATTACCCAATTCATAGCCTACCATCGCATATCTATGCTTCTCATCGTCCTGATGCGTTTTTAAGTATTGGTATAGCGTTCCAAACGCACTTCTTCCATAATAATCATCTGCATTAATCACAGCAAATGGCTCTTTGATACTATCTTTACAGCACAAAATCGCATGTGCAGTTCCCCAAGGCTTCACTCTGCCTTCCGGAATCTTGAATCCTGCAGGGACTTTATTCATATCCTGAAATACATATTCTACTTCCATATACTGACTAACTGCATCCCCGATACAATCTCTAAAATCCTGTTCGTTTTCTTGTTTAATAATAAAAATGACTTTTTTAAATCCGGCACGCATCGCATCATAAATCGAAAAATCTATGATCTTATTGCCCTGTGGATCGACCGGATCGATCTGTTTCAAGCCACCATATCTACTTCCCATGCCTGCTGCCAATATCACTAATATTGGTTCTCCCATTTTGAATGCCCTCCCACTCCATCGTCCTGGATGCTCATAGAATTACAATGTGTCCTTCTCTATTATAAGTGTAATCTTTCAAAAAGGCAACCGCTCACCCATCGCTGTAATCCTATATTGTAGATTTATCGTGATGTGGATTCTTGGCAATCACATCAGCAGCTCTTGTAATCTCCATCAAGAGTCTCATGTTGGAATTAGAATCCAAATTAGATACTTTCGAAAATAACTCTCCTTTTTCCGATACCACATACTTGGGTGTAGTACGATTCAGCACATAGGCGGCAATATCCTTTTTGCATTTCTCGCAAGTACAACAACCCAGAGAACCTATCGTGTCATCAATCATATGACACACTTTCTCTTCCATCACATTTACCAATCGCTCCATTCCCTATTCTCTCCATTTTTCTTATGTGCTTATGAGTAAGTTTGTAGAATCAGTAAGTCTTCTTTCCTATCTATTATAAGTTTTTAGTAACGGAAAGTATATAGTAGTTTTAGAGAAACGAATTAAATCTTATGTTTAGAATTATCATTATCTTTTCTTACGAAAGGTCTGCTTACCATATTTAAACAATTGAACGATCAGCAGATGTGCCAATGCCAATCCATAGACTGTAAAAAGCTGTGTGAGGTTCAATGTCTGCACTTTAAAGATTCCCTGTAAGATAGGCAATGTCATAACCGCAGTCATTAGGACTAAGCCGATCCCAAAAGCACCCCAGAGATATTTATTATTCCAGAAACGACTGCTAAATATCACAGGTGCCTCTGATTTGCAGTTAAAGCCATGCACTAATCGTGCCGTACATAACGTTCCAAATGCCATCGTACTGGCTAAGACAGCATTACCATCCTGTAATCCAATTAAAAATGCAATAATCGTCACAATCGCAACTGATAATCCCTGTGTTCCTATATTAAATAAGAAGCTCTTGGTTAAAATGGATTCATGCATCGGGCGTGGTGGTTCTTCCATGACTTCTGCACTGTGTGGCTCCAATCCCAACGCAATCGCCGGAAGGCTATCTGTTAATAGATTGATAAATAGCAAATGTACCGGAGCAAAAGGCACCGGCAGTCCAAATACAGAAGCATACATCACTGCTAAGATGGCACCAAAATTACCTGATAGTAAAAATTGAATCGAATTCTTAATGTTACGATATACATTACGTCCATTTTCAACAGCCTTAATAATCGTAGCAAAATTATCATCTGTCAGCACCATAGACGCTGCATCCTTAGATACCTCACTGCCCGTAATACCCATGGCAACACCGATATCCGCTTGTTTTAATGCCGGTGCATCATTCACACCATCCCCCGTCATGGAGACAATATTTCCCTTATTCTGCCATGCGCGGACAATTCGTATCTTATGTTCCGGAGATACTCTGGCATATACCGAGATCCCTTCTACAAAGTCTTCCAATTCTTCTTCGGACATCCCATCAATCGCCGCACCTTCACAAGCTTCCGATTCATCTTGTAAAATACCGATTCTCTTGGCAATCGCTGCCGCTGTTATCTTATGGTCTCCCGTAATCATAATCGGTCTAATCCCTGCTCTGATGCATTCTGCTACAGCCGCTTTAGATTCTTCTCTTGGCGGATCCATCATCGCAATCAAACCTAAGAAAGTCAGATTCTCTTCTTCCTCTATTGGCATCGTAGAATCCTCATCCAATGCTTTATAAGCAAATCCCAACACTCTGAGTCCATCTCTGGAAAATGCCAGATTCTGCTGCTCAATGGCTGTTTTATCTGCCTCTGTCAAAGGTCGAATCTGTCCATTCATCTGAATCGATGTCATCTTATTTAGAAGCACATCGACGGCACCTTTGGTAATCATCGTAAGTCCTTGTTCCAGCCGGTGAGACGTAGACATTAATTTTCTGTCACTATCAAAAGGAATCTCACCACATCTTCTATATTGTTCTCTCACACTCTCTGCTGTGATATTCTTTTTATCTCCAAAATTAATCAGTGCTGTCTCCGTAGGATCTCCAATCTCTTGTCCATTCCGATTGGTAGAATCATTACACAGAATGCTATACTGTAATAACTGCTGCTGTTCTCCCTGTGTTACTACCACATCCGCTGCCGGAATCCTGGTTTCATTCACATAATAGTCTTCTACCGTCATCTTATTCTGTGTCAGAGTCCCTGTTTTATCAGAGCAGATAATCGAAACGCTGCCCAGTCCTTCCACTGCCTGCAGTTTACGGATAATCGCATGCTCCTTTGCCATCTTCTGTGTTCCAAAAGACAGTACTATCGTAACAATGGAGTTCAAAGCTTCCGGAATCGCCGCTACTGCCAAGGCAACTGCAAATAAGAATGCACTGCCAATGGATTCTCCTCTAAACACGCTTAAAGCAAATAAAATAGCGCAGAAAACCAAAATAATAATAGATAGTTTTTGTCCAAATTGATCCAGATTCACCTGCAGTGGTGTCTTTTTCTCTGAAGTAGTCTTTAACAATTTAGCAATCTTACCGACTTCTGTTTCCATGCCAACAGACGTAACGAGGTATTTACCTCTTCCATAAGTAACGAAGCTTCCGGAGAACACCATATTGGTTCTATCTCCCAACGGAAGTTCCCCGTCTAATTTCATATGTGTCTTGTCAACGCCTAAGCTCTCCCCTGTCAAGGCACTTTCGTCTACTTTCATACTGGCGTTCTCCAAGATACGCCCATCGGCCGGGATACAATCTCCTGCCTCTAAAGATACTTCATCTCCTACCGTTACTTCTGAAGACGGTATCTGTACGATATTACCCTCTCGTAATACTTTCGCACTTAACCCGGAGAGTGCCTTAAGGCTGTTCAAAGACTGCTCTGCTTTCACAGTCTGTACTGTACCCAGTATTGCATTGACCGTAATCACGATTAGGATTACGGCTGTACTCTGTACATCTCCCAAAAACCCGGATACAATAGCTGCTACGATTAATATGATGACTAGAAAATCTTTAAATTGTTCTATAAATATCTGTGGGATACTCTTCTTTTTCCCTTCTACCAATTCATTGGCTCCATATTGTTTTTGGTGCTGCAAAACCTCTTCTGAACTTAGCGGCTTTAAATTACCATTAATCGCTTTGCGTGTTTCTGATTTGGCCATCTGATAATATTCTTTCATCTCTTTCCCTGCTTCCTTTCGTTCTGTTTCTATTAGTATTACCATTGCGCATTGACTTACACCTATAAAAAAAGAGACTCTCATTGCATAAGCATAGGTCTATGCAATAAAAGTCTCGCTGTTTCATTACGATACGGATGATGACCACAGTCTCATCGTATTGACGACATCGTAAACGTCAGGACGTTAGCTACTCCCTCTTATTAATCTGTACTATATAGAGGTAATAGAGTCTTGTCAACTGTTTTTATCGTTATCTGCCACATTTGTGTGACACAAATCAGATCCGGGGCAGCCGGAACAATGACCACCACAGGCTGATTTTCCTCTTTTTTTATCGAGATACATCTTAATGCAAACACCTAGTATCATCGCTATCACCACGATACCTACGATAATCGTGGAAAGATTATGAAAAATAAAATCAAACATCTGTCATACCCCCTCTCCAAAAACCAGATTGGTTTGTTTTGTTACTTATAGCATACTATTTTAAATGTTTTTTTGCAAATATAACACTCTGCGAAATCCATTTCTTGTATCTTTAGTTAGGTTGTGCTAATCTATGTAATATAAAGTGAATTGCTACTGATTCTCATAAAGAAAGAGAGGCGCTTCTATGAAGAAAACACAAAAGTTAGCACAGATTGTAAGTACCCTTCTATTAACCTGTTTATTAGCCCTGTCAACCTGCGTACAGACATATGCCGTCGGAGCTGATATGGATGGTAAAATCTCTTCTCTTGGCCCTGTAAATACCGGCACGCCCGGTTCTACTACAGGCAATCCTGCTCCTACCGCAGTCTTGCATCTGGGACAGATGACGCTATCCAATATGCCGCCGGCATCGCTCTATTCTGTCGATAACCAAGTTACCTGGATTACCTGTGTGAACGGTGGAACCGTATCTCTGGCTGCTGTTATGGATGACCTGAGACCGGGTGGCAGTATCTTCATCTATATACCGGCTATCGAAGAAGGAAAATCAAATTCGGATATGCAATGCATTGATATCGGGCAGTTTCCCGCACCTTCCGGTTTTCAAGTCAATCAAATAACCGCTACAACTCCTACCGGTAGTATCACAGGGCTTAACCCTGCATCTATGGAGTTCTCTTATGATGACGGTTATTCCTGGGTGTCGATTGCATCGGGTACCGTCTCCAATCTGGATGCCGGTACTTACTTTATTCGCACTAAGAGTTACGGAACCAATCTGGCCAGCGATCCTGCCGCCGCAGTGATAGATTCTTATATCCCACCTGCACCCACTCCTAAAGAACCAACACCCAACGCGGGATTCGATGCCCGTACCATGACTTTGTCTTCGATTCCTTCTAGAGGTGCTTATTCCCTAGATGGTTCCGCTTGGACTAGTGCAAGTGGCAGCGTTGAGCTTCGTAATATCAAAGCCCCCTCTAATATCTATGTCAAAGCCTTAGGTAATGGCAGTTCGACAATCGATTCTGATGTACAGACCATTACCATCACAAAGCAACCTTCCCCCAACGGTGTCACCCCTATTCCCGCCAGTTCCTCTACAGGTTTGGGAGGTTTAAGTAATGTAAACAGCGGTATGAAATATCGGATACAGGGTGAATCCTCATGGCGCGGGATCAGTACCAATCCTGTTACAGGCTTGATTCCCGGTGTTTATGAAGTCGTTACCATAGCCGATGGTACACGTTTAGACAGTGACAGTATACGGGTTACCATAACTATTTCTCGTGACAAAAATAAAGCACCCACTCCAAACGGATCTTTTGACGCTGCTTCCATGATGCTCTATAATGTATCGGTTGGAATGGCTTATACCTATAATGGTGGGCATGATTGGACTACTATTACGGATAGCCATGCTAATAAAGTATCCTTATCCGATAGTGATGCTTCTTCTGCCATCTCTAATGGTGGTATTAGGCTAAAAGCATTAGGCAATGGCATTACCACAATCGATTCCGATGTGCAGGTTGTCGGTATTGCCAAAGCGTCGCCACCAAATGGCATCGCCACCACCTCTTCCGATAATGCAAAGAATGGTTCTATTCAAAATGTCAATTCCAGTATGGAATATGCCAAACAAGATGGCAACTGGAATGCAATTACCGGAACAAGCGTCAATGGATTAGAAAGTGGCAGATATAATATACGAGTCAAAGCGAGCGGTTACACCATAGCCAGTCCTGCTGTATCTGTTGTAATAGACGACCATACTTCTCAGGTTAAAGAAGCTACTCCTAATGCCTCTTTTGATGCAAGGACTATGACGCTTTCCAACATCCGCTATATTAGTTTTTCGTTAGATGGGGGAGATAACTGGACACGTTATGATGATAAAGATTTGATTGTCTTACCGGAAGATGCCGTATCTGCTGCTAAGGGCATCAAGCTATATCACAAGGGCGATGGGCACTCTCAAAACTCTGAAGCGCAGATTATTAAGCTTACCAGAGCCGGTGCTCCAACTCAGATCACGATCTCTAATGCTACCCCTTCTACCCTGGGCTCGATTAGTGGTGTAAATCATTATATGCAATATAAACCTACTGCGTCACAAATGTGGATTGATATTGCCGAAAACACAGTATCCAATCTGACTCCCGGTGCCTATCAGGTACGTGTACATGGGCAAAATAATGTCTTGGCAAGCCCTGTCGTAGATATTGTTATTTCCAGCACAACCAATGCACCAGCTACAACCAATACAACCAATAAAACCAATAAAACAAGTACTACGAATGCTTCATCCTCTGTGCCGGCACCAACTACTACCGAAAAAACCAACAAAGATGCCGCCAACACTACGCAGATATATGATAACCTGCCGGTGGAAGATCCAAATGATGCTCCTATCAGTAATACTGAATCAGAAACCGAGCCTATATTAGTTGACCATAATCAAGTCAAAGGGTGGAAAGCTATCCTCGATAATATTGTTCCTAGTCAGCCACTCTTAATTGAGCTCCACGGCTCCTCTACTCTGCCGGCTTCTATACTGCAAGCTGCCAAAGCAAATGGCTCTGATATCGTCATCGGTATGGACAATCACGTACAATGGTCGATTCCTGCCAATAGCATCACAGATGACAATGAGGACATTGACCTGCAATTAACTGACAGTGCTGTCGCTATACCGGACGCCGCTTTACATACCGTGACTGATATGGGGATGCTGAGTAAGGAATTTACGATTGTCCACGAGGGTAATTTTGGTTTTACCGCTTATCTCTCCCTACCCATATATGCAGAACCCGGTACACAGGCACGTCTTCTCTATTACAATCCGTCCGATGCCTCGATGGAATTGATTGATTCCTGTTCCGTTGATGATAGCGGTTATGGGAGTTTCCAACTAAAGCATGCTTCTGCTTATGCGATTATGATAGGAGATGCTGCGATCAACACGACTGCATCACAAGATACCTCCGATCTCACGACGCCACCCAAAGCTCAAGATCGTTCTACCTTGTTCATCTTTATCTGTGTCAGTGTGATTGTAACCATTCTTATGATTAGCCTCTTGATCGTAGTGCTGAAATTAGAACGATATAAAAGAAATAAGAAATAAGAGACAAGAAATAAGAGATAAACAATAGAAGGATTTTATTTATGGGTGCTTTGCAGTTTTGTGAAGCACCTGTTTTTTTCTCCATAATCTTTTAGTTTTCCCTCAAGAATGAATTATTAGTGTGATTATTCTTATTATATCCACCTACAAATAAATCTATATCTCTATTGACACTGGAAATTACAAAACACCATGTACCATCCTCTGGCAATCCACTTTCTAATACATAATGCCAAAATCTTCTTGTTTTCATGCTCCACAACTATATTCTTACCTCGTTCTCGTATATACTTTGTTGGAGTCAAGCTTGGTAAACTTCAGAGAAGAAGCATTTTTAGGAAGGAAGTTCAAGTCCAGTTTAAAAAATCTCTTGTAAATTTGCGATAGATGTAATGGAGTTTGTATTTATTTTTACCATCGTTCAACATGAAATAGTTAGCAGGAGCATCACAGGCATGGCAATCCTGTTTGTAGGATATGATTTTTGGAAGTTCATCGATCTTGAACTTTTGATATTTGGGAGAATGGGAATCATCAAAAACCCACTGTTTAAGAGATAGGCGGAACGGCAATATAAGAGCGTAGGTTGCATAAAAAATCGTGTAGCTTATCGCTTGATGTTATTGTGGTTTCATAGTATAATTTAAAAAATCTATTACGTGCAGGAAAAGAGGGCGAAGGAATGGAACAAAATGCAGCGAAGGACAGTTATGCGAAACAGCAAAAGCTGTCTTTCTTTCAAATGTTATCTGAGTTGCTCAATTTAATCTGCCTGGTGATAGGAGCTGTGTTTTCAGGCTCCGTTTTGGTTGCACTGGATGTTCTAGGCTCACTTACCACACTTTTCAAAATGTCGTTCGTATGGTTTTTGTCACGAAAGCTGAAAAATAATCTGCAGTATCAATTTAACTATGGAACCGGAAAGATTGATGCACTTGCTTCACTATGCTGTGGTGTGGTGACGCTTTGTGGTCTCATATTACTGACGATCATTGCAATAAACAACCTTTTTAACATCCAACCGTTTGACGGGGCTATTCTGTGGATATTGTTTATTAAAGTTCAAAATATAGCGCTTGATGTCTGGGTGGTCATAAAGCAAAGGAAAAATCAGATAAACTCCAGTAAATTAATTTTGTCGGAATACATATTCAACGTAAACAGTCTTATTTTTGATTTGGTGGTTTTTGCAATCTTAATTATTAGCTATTGGGGACGAGGTTTTTGGTGGACAAACTATTTAGCGCCAATCTTCACCATTATATATTCGGTGCTTTACTTTTGCGAGACTATTTCGTATATGCGCGTCTCCATTGTTGAATTGATTGATGAAACTTGTGATGAGGAAACGCAGTTAA
Source organism: Lachnospiraceae bacterium (assembly GCA_036652815.1). Taxonomy (GTDB): domain Bacteria; phylum Bacillota; class Clostridia; order Lachnospirales; family Lachnospiraceae; genus SZUA-378. The sequence continues at coordinate 932 of JAVVVE010000014.1, read as the reverse complement.
ATATTGTCAGGACATTAACGGAATTATATGAGTATTACGATGCGTTTAACGAGGTAAAGACCAGGAGGGTTGCAGATAAATTATTAGTTGACCTATACCTTGGTTTTGACCCCGAGACCACTTATGCTGAAATTGAAAATTTTGTAGAAGTTGCATCGCAAAAAATCAGCGAACAAAATCCGAACAGCATAGTGAGTGTAGTAGTTCGAGAGTGCAAATATGACGAGCGTGTCTTTTAGCACACACTCGGCTATACCATTTGAACTTATAAGAATAACACACCGCCGGCAAGCAGATTGGATATGATAGCTCCTAAGTAGACAAGGTAAATAACCAAAAGTCTACTTAGGAGCAATTTTTATATCAAAATCCAAACATACTCCGGAATTTCGGGTAAATGTAGCTCAAGAATGCTTAGATGATTATATATCCAGACGCACCAAAAACAGTTAGAGATAATCACGGTTTGATTTCAGCTGTTTTGAAAGAAGCTCGCCCGGACTTTGCCTTAAATACAATGCTACCTAAGAATGTGCGTACTAATTTATATATTCCTTCCGAAAAGTGACTGTAGATTCTACCACAAATGATTACTTTTCAAAATTATGCAACACGAAATGCAACACGAAAAAATAAAACCCTTGAATATTCAAGGGTTTTAGAGAGGTGCCAACCAGATATTGAACAAGTTCAAATCTGGAAAGATACTTTGTTTCTTTTTAGAGAGGTGCCAACCAGATTTGAACTGGTGATAGAGGTGTTGCAGACCTTTGCCTTACCACTTGGCTATGGCACCATAATAATATATATGAAGTTCCTTAAAGATTATAACAAATAAAAAAAATACAGTCAATCAAATTTATAATTATTTGAGTTCTGTAACTAAATGACTCCGACGGGAATTGAACCCGTGTTACTGCCGTGAAAGGGCA
>JAVVVE010000013.1:0-65431 GCA_036652815.1 Lachnospiraceae bacterium | reverse complement strand
AGCTGCCGAATTAATCAAAACAAAATTATTGTTTTGTAACAATATGCACTCATAATAAATTGCATGTATCAACCTGCCATGGGATCTTACCAGCACCTACGACACCGGAAATAAAAATTACAGATTTATTTTTGAATTTGCAAAATAAAGACTCTATGTCAATAGGAACCTACGTCATAAAATTAATAAGTATTTTTATTAAAAATATGATACAATAAGAAACACAAAATCACGAAGCAAAAGCAGTGTGAAAATTCAAAGAAAAGAAAATTAAAAATCGAGGAGGAAGATGAGTATGGGAAAAAAGATTGTGAAATTATTGATAATGATGAATATATTTGCACTCGTTGGTTGTGCGAGTGGACAGACGGCGAAAGACTCGCCTGCACAAGAGAAGACAAGTGTAGAAGAGAAGATAAGCACAGAAGAGAAGACCGGCACAGACGAGAAGACAAGCACAGAGGAAAAGACAAGTGCAGAGGTTAAAAAAATAACACCGCTTCCTGACGACCTTACGATAGATACTTTGGACAACTGTACGGTATCGATATCTTTTGAGACATCGGATGTATACCAGAACGACGCAAAAGAAGTGGTTATTCCTATGACAGTGTATGACTATGAACGCTTTGATATGGTTGATATTGCAGCAATGAAAGAAGGGGATATTCTTGTGATTAATCAAGAAGAGGTGCTTGTGAAGACTCTTGAGAGAAATGGGGACGTGTCGATTAACGGTGGACTTGACGAGGATGGCTGTTGGTTACGGACCTATGAAGATGGTGTGTTTTGGGAAGTTGGATTTGATGATGTCAAAAGTTATCATGAAATTGGAGAGATTTCATTGCCTGCTAGCAAGGATTTTACATTTATAGATAGCTCCAGTCTTGACCAACCGGAACGACAATTACAGCAAGATGATTTTCTGAAAGAAATGCAAAATATCGATGACAATTTTGTAGAGTATGCCACAACAGCTACCATAGAAGACGGATTGATTACTAATATCACAAAGACATATATGCCGTAAATGTATAGTATGGGCAACATCAGATAAACCCGGAATATGAGGAGTATTATGAATAGAAAGGCATATGTGTGAAAGAACGGGAAGAGGCAGTTATATTTTGTATGACCTTAAAATCAGTATATCAGGATATGCCCTTTCATGATCCGGGGTGGATTGTTATTCGACATAAGGATAATCATAAAATATTTGCATGGATATTTGAAAGAGAGAATCATATATGGATTAATGTGAAATGTAATCCGGAATGGCGTGATCTATGGCGTAATACATACAAAGCGGTTTTACCGGGCTGGCATTTGAACAAAGAACACTGGAATTCTATCATTCTTGACGAAACGATTCCGGATCGAGAAATACATAGGATGATAGAAGAAAGTTATGATTTAACCAAAACAAAGCAAAAGAAAAAAGTAAAAAATCGAGGTAAGTAATGAATACGGAAATCGAGATAAAAAAAGGATTGGATACTGCATTTTTGAATCAATATTCATATTCTAATCTAGCATACAGACCGGAATTTATTGCGAATGATCATCTGAAAGGAAGAAAAGTTTTATCAACGCTTGAAGATGAATTGAAATCTTGTGAGGAATTCTATATCAGTGTTGCCTTTATTACGATGGGTGGCATCACACCACTACTTCAAACATTGAAAGAATTGGAATCAAGAAATATCAAAGGAAAAATCATTACAACAGATTATCTTACTTTTAGTGACCCAAAAGCATTAAAAAAATTAGCAGAATTAAAGAATATCGAGCTTCGTATGTTTTGCGTTGAAAAAGAACAACCTGGATTTCATACAAAAGGATATATATTTAAAAATAGAGAAACATATAAAATAGTAGTTGGAAGTTCTAATCTTACTTTATTGGCGCTTACAAAGAATAAAGAATGGAATACAAAGATAGTTGCCAAAGCAGATGGAGAATATACCAATAATATTGTGCATGAGTTTCAAGATATGTGGAAACAGTCAAGGAAACTGGACGAATGGATTGATACATATAGCAGAATTTATGAAGAACATAAAAAAGCTGCACAGGCAACTAAGATAGTAACAATGCCACAAATCAAATTAATACCAAATGCCATGCAAATATCTTTTATTCAAAATTTGAAAAAGTTGATTGATGCAGGTAAGAAAAGAGCACTTCTTATTTCTTCAACCGGGACAGGTAAAACAATAGCATCAGCGTTTGCACTTCAAGATAATAAACCAAAGAAAGCACTCTTTATTGTGCACAGAGAACAGATACTTGATCAGGCTATAAAAAGCTATCAAGATGTATTTGGCGATACTAAATCATATGGAAAACTAACAGGAACACAGAAGGATTTTGATTCTGATTTTTTATTTTCAACTATGAGCATGATGGCCAAAAAAGAAATTATGGAAAAATTTGAAAAAGACGAATTTCAGATTATTGTTATTGATGAAGTGCATCGTGCGGGAGCTGTGAGTTATCAAACGATTATGGATTATTTTACACCTGATTTATGGCTTGGTATGACGGCCAGCCCGGATAGACCTGATGGATATGATATATATCGTTTATTTGATAACAATATTGCGTATGAAATAAGGCTGCAAAAAGCATTAGAAGAAAATCTATTATGTCCATTTCATTATTTTGGGATAACGGAGTTAGAAATTAATGGTCAAACATTTGAGGATGTAGAAGAATTACGAAATTTCAATTATTTAATATCGGATAGAAGAGTCGATTATATTATTGAGAAAGCAGAATATTTTGGACATAGTGGGGATCGTGTCAAGGGTCTGGTTTTTTGTGTTTCCAAGAAAGAGGCTTCGGAATTGTCCAATCAATTTAATCGAAGAGGTTATCGTACGATAGCATTAACCGGAGAGGACTCCGTTGATAAAAGAGAGATGGAAATCGAGCATCTTGTGTGTGATAATCAGGAAAATGAATTGGATTATATTTTCACAGTGGATATTTTTAATGAAGGTGTAGATATTCCGGAAGTTAATCAAGTTATTATGCTACGACCTACAGAGTCACCCATTATTTTTATTCAGCAATTGGGAAGAGGATTAAGAAAAGCAGATAATAAAGAATATGTTGTGGTTCTGGATTTTATTGGAAACTATAGCAGTAATTTTATGATTCCTATTGCGTTATCGGGGGATAGAAGTAGGAGCAAGGACAATCTTCGTAAATATATAGCAGAAGGAACAAGAGTGATACCCGGGTGTTCTAGCATTCACTTTGATGAAATTACAAAAGAAAGAATATATAAATCAATTAATATGACAACACTAAATAAAGTTGAAGATATTAAATATGAATATAAATGTTTGAGGAATAAATTAGGCAGAATCCCAACCTATATGGATTTTGAAGATTACAATACGATAGACATAGAGTGCATCTTTGAAAATAGTAGTCTGGGTTCCTACCATAATTTCCTGAAGAAATATGAATCAGAATATAAATATAAAGAAGCACTTAACTCTGTGGAAGAAGAAATGTTAGTCTTTGTTTCCCGAAAAATTGCAAATGGGAAAAGAATAGATGAACTATTATTGTTAAAACGTTTGTTAAAATATAATCTTGGATTAAAGAAAATGTTCAAAAATGATTGGAAACAGAAAAATGGAATAGAGCCAACAGAACAGAGAATCAACAATGTCTGCAAAATGCTTACCAATGATTTTTTGCCAAGTATTAGTCAAAAAGGAAAATTTTCTCAGAGCGTGTTTGTTAAGCTTGTAAATGGAGAAATTGAGGCAACAGAAGAATTCAAACAACAAATGGACAATCCGATATTCTGTGAATTAATGGATCAATTAGTAGAGTATGGAATATTCAGGCATAAAATGTATTATGGAAATAGATATAGAAACACCGATTTTGTGTTATATCAAAAATATACAAAAAGTGATGTTTGCCGATTGTTGAATTGGGAAAAAAATCAAAATCCACAAAATATAGGAGGATATTTTTACGACAAAAGAACACAAACACTTCCTATCTTTATTACCTATAAAAAGAACGATGATGTTGTGAATTCACAAAACTATGAGGATAGATTTATTTCACCAACAGAATTAATATCAATCTCAAAATCCGGACGAAATTTCAATTCTCCTGAAATGTCTTATTTTTATGATGACTTTACATCAATTTATCTTTTTATGCAAAAAAACAGTAATGATAAAGGGGCAAGTGAGTATTATTTTATGGGACAAATGAAAAATACAGGAGATAAAAAAATTATTACAAGAAAAGAAGTTGGCGATACGGTATTGGAATTTCGATATCAATTAGAAACACCGGTCAGAGAAGACTTATATCAATATTTTTCGCAAGATGCGATTCCAATTGGTGAAAAGGAGTAAGATAAGTATGAAAAGAGTCAATGTAGTTGCCGCAGTGATTAAATCCGACCATATGATTTTTGCGACGCAGCGTGGATATGGTGAGTATAAGGATTGGTGGGAATTTCCGGGCGGTAAAATAGAACAGGGTGAGACTCCAAAACAGGCACTGGTGCGTGAGATTTTGGAAGAATTAGATACTGTAATTGAAGTGAAAGAATTAATAGATACCATAGAATATGATTATCCCGATTTTCACCTGTCAATGCAATGTTTTTGGTGTGCTGTGAAAACCGGGAATTTAATCTTAAAGGAACATGAAGCATCAAACTGGCTTACCAAAGAAGAATTAGATACTGTGAATTGGCTGCCCGCAGATATTATTCTCATTGAACAATTGAAAAACCTTTTATAAGAAAATGTACTGCTGCCTTTATTTATCCTTCCACAAACCAGGGGATCTGTGGAGGATATACAGTGAACCACATAAAGATAACCACGAGTACCATAAAAATAAAAATTACCAGATTAGCAGGAATACTTATTTTATGACGGTAAGTATGCAATCCTAATAATTGCCCCATTGTAATCGCCAGCAGAAGTATCAGAATATCTACGATTAGAAGTTCTGTACCAAAAGCTTCCGTATAAAAATAATACAGCATAGGAATCGATAATAAGGATGTCAGTAATGCAATCAGCACCGGTGTACCACTGATTACGGTCTATATCATAGCGTTTACCATTGTATAGATAGTATAACGACCACCATAATATCACAGGCAAGAGCACCATCTTAGCGTGTTCCCAAACACTTTCATTGACCGCAGTAACTAATCCGACAAGAAAATTATTTCCGGATAAATCATACATAAAATGCAAGAGCGATCCGATGATAAACAAAATCGGAATTCCTTTGAGTATCCATTTTTCGGGATTGGATAAAGCTTTATAATTCATAATACACCTCCGTTTGTATAGTATATGCAAAACACTCGTTCAGTATTGACAATTACAAGTGTTTTGCATATAATATAATCATATATTGAACAACTGTTTAGTATTGAAACGGAGGGGTGTAAAAAAGAAAATGCAGATACAAAAAGAAGAAGTGAAGCAAAACATTATCAATGCGGCAATGGAAGAATTTTTAACAGCAGGATACAGTAAGTCTTCTTTACGGGTAATTGCTTCTCATGCCGGAATTACCGTGGGCAATATCTATTCGTATTTTCATAACAAAGAGGAACTGTTTGAGACGATTGTGCTACCTACGGTGGGGCGGATTAAAGGGTTGATTTTAATGAAATTATCAACCAATAATACCATTACAGAAACCTCTGCAATGGAAGTGACAAAACAGATTATGGCACTTTTTAATGACAATCATAATGGATTTTTGATTTTAATGAACAGTGCAAAGGGTTCTAAGTATGAGAATATTCGCAGTGTGATACAGGATCAGATTAAGGCGAGGCTGATTTTGGATTTAATGCCACAGCTACATGTGAAGCGTGAGAATGAGATACTGGCAGATACTCTTTCCCTTGTTTTGCTGGAAGGCATCATTAATATTGTTATGAAGAGTAAAAACGAGGAAGTGATGATGAACAAATTAATTTGTGAATTTTTAATATTGGTATTTGGGGATATTGCAGAAAGACTATAATGTTTTTGGGAGGTATTCGATGGAAAAATTTGCAGCAGGATTATTAAAAAATAAAAGGAAAGTATTGTGTGCATTTACACTCATGTTGGTATTGAGCGGTTTTTTAATGGTACTGGTAGAGATTAATTACGATTTGACTAAGTATCTGCCGGAAGACTCTATGTCACAGAAGGCGATTGCGGTGTTGGAGAAAGAATTTACTTATCCGGGAACAGCGGAAGCGATGGTGGAGAATGTAACGGTCGATCGGGCACTGGAGATTAAAGCAGGGATTGAGCAGATCGAGGGTGTCAAGAGTGTTATGTGGCTGGACGATATGGTTGATATTCAGATACCGATCGCTTATCAGGACAAAGCAGTAACGGATGCCTATTATAAGGGTGGTATGGCTCTTTATACAATAGAATTTCAGGAAGGCAATTATTCTACCGTTACGGGTTCAGCCATTGATCAAATCCGAACACTTTATGGTGCCAAAGTCAGAGGAATGGCAGAGGATGCCAGAAATCAGCAGACCTCGATGATGAATGAGATTGTGCTAATTATTTTGATTGTATTTCCACTCTGTGTGTTCATTCTCATGCTTGCTTCCAATTCATGGATTGAGCCACTGTTATATCTGATCGTCATAGGGGTATCCATTGTGATTAATATGGGGACGAATGCATTCTTCCCAAATGTATCATATCTGACCTTTTCCGTTTGTGCGGTATTACAGATGGCGATATCAATGGATTATTCGCTCTTTCTATCGCACCGCTATGTAGAGGAAAGAGATAGTGGCAAAGAGGTGCCGGAAGCAATCGCCGCTGCTGTCAAAGGTGCTTTTTCTTCCATTTTTGCCAGTGCATTTACCACGTTTGCCGGATTCATGGCACTTATTTTTATGGGTTATACGATAGGAACAGATCTGGGTATCGTTTTAGCAAAAGGGATTACGATTAGTTTCCTTACCGTGATTATATTAATGCCTGTATTGCTGGCAATCTTTGCATCACTGATAGATAAAACGAGGCATCGTCCGTTGATTCCACAGTTTACAAAGCTTGGTCAAGCGATCGCTAAGTGGAGATATTTGATTATTGTAGTTGCCATCCTTTTGGTAATACCGGCATTTTTGGGACAGTCTCGAAATCAATTTCTATATGGCGACACTAGCGGCAGCAGTGCAGAAGGGATTACACGCAGTGACAAAGATGCTATCAATGCAGCATATGGGGTGTCCAATCCGATTATTATTGTGACGCCAAAAGATAGTATGGCTCATGAGAAACAATTGGCGGATGATTTGCTGGAACAAAAATATGTCAAAGACGTGATGTCACTGGCCACGGTAATACCTAGTGGCATGCCGATTGCTATGGTGCCGGAAGAGGTGGTAGAACAGTTTCATTCACCGCATTATACCAGATACATAGTATCACTTACGATAGATGGGGAGAATGCAGAGAGCTTTGAAGCAGCAAAAGGGATGAAAGCACTCTTGGATGAAAAATATCAAGATAACTGGTATGCCGCGGGGAATGTAATGAGTATCGTTGATATTAAAAATACGGTAGAACAAGATTCCATTAAAGTGGCAGTTGCTTCTGTTTTAGCAGTTGCACTTATTGTATTATTTACTTTTAGGAGTATCTCTATACCGATATTACTGGTGCTGGTGATTGAGTCATCGGTATGGATTAATATGAGCTTTCCATATTTTGGAGGAAAATCATTGATTTTCATAGGCTATTTGATTGTTAGCGCGATTCAATTGGGTGCAACGATAGATTATGGTATTTTAATTACCTCACGTTACCTTGAGAATCGCAGGATACATGATAAAACAACAGCGGTTGTCCTTGCAATTGAAAAATCAGGAGGTTCTGTAGTGGTATCTGCACTGATTCTTGCGGTGGCAGGATTTACACTGGGATTAGTATCACAGATGTCAGCAGTTGCGGATATCGGTATTCTACTGGGTAGGGGAGCAGCCTTGTCGGGAGCCATGGTGCTCATTGTTTTACCGGCACTCATTATTGTGTTTGATGGACTTATTCAGAAAACCACATTGAAAGGAGAGAAAGCAAATGAAAAATAGTAAAATCAATAAGACGAGTAGCCGGGTTATAAAATCCATCCATCGGGTTGCAGCAGGTATCATGAGTATCTTACTGGTATTTTCTTTTGGTAAGGGACTGCCTGTTCAAGCAAAAGAGGCACCTTCTGAGACGGTATATGTATTACTTAACAGCAAAGGAGCAACGAAAGATATCATTGTTAAAAATGATGAGTTGGAGGAAAAAACCGGCATTACAGGGGAGCTGCCATTTACCATTGCGATTAGCTATCTGTTAAATGGGGAAAAGACAGAGCCGGAAGCGATGCTTGGAAAAGAGGGAGATGTTAGCATCACGATAGAGATAGCACCAAATAAAAAAACGCAACCTTATAATAAGGAAAATCTTGCCCTACAGATGCAGTTTCCCATTGATACACAGCAGGGGCAGGTAACAGACCTTAAAGCAGAGGGATTAGCGGGCGTTACAATTGGATCCGTCAGAACACTCAGCGGAATCGTGTTACCGGATGGAAAGGGCAGTTTTTTGATTACTTACCACACGAGTTCTTTTGAACAGCAATCTGTTAATTTTGTTTGTATGCCATTTGATGTGAGCGGTATGGTGGATATGGATGTATCGGATCTTGAATCACAGGTATCCACCTTACAGGATGGGATCGGACAATATGTAGATGGTGTACAACAAGTCGATCAAGGCTTAAAACAGGCAAGCACAGGGATACAGCAAATAGCAGCGGGCGGAGCACCACTTGCCGAAGGATATGTACAGACAACGGCAGGAGAAACGGCTTTGATGCAGGGGATGCTGTCGGCTATGACACCGGAGCTGCAGGCGGTATTTGGACAACAGATGCAACAGCTACAGATGGGTCAGCGGAAGATGGCAGATAGTATAAAGACTTATGTAGGAGGGGTAACACAGGCATCTTCGGGACTGAAACAATTAACAGTGGGAAGCGGAGAACTGGCGAAGCAGGGCACTTCTTTACAAGAAGGAATCGATACAGCCATAGCCCCATTGACAGATATGACAAAGAAGGAGAGCAAAAGTGAAGCACCACAATCGTTTCTTACCGGTGAAGCAGTAGCGGATATTCAATTTGTTATGAAAACTGATGCCCTGAGCATGAAAACTGTAAAAAAAGATGTTCAACCGGCAGAAAATACAAAACAAACTTTTATGGATAGATTACTCGCATTATTTTGATGTGCTGTGCATGATAGAATTAAATAGAGTTTTTTAAATAAAATCAGGAGTCAGGCGACTTGTTTCTTTGCCTAACTCCTGATTTGCGTCAGTGTACTACTGATTAACCGGAAACGTGGGCTTTAACGACCCGAGTAATCACAGTGACATTTGCACTCATCCTCATCGGTATTGCAACAGGAAATCATGGATTCACGGACATCGACGGTTGCACCGTATTCGATTGGAATATGGATGCATAGACTTTGCATGATAGTGAATTCACAACTGTGCGATTCGCAGTTCTGGCATGGATAACAGGATATCACGGGATCTCCACAGCAGTCGGACTGGATACGCCCAACTTTCGAAACAGGCTGTAATTTCTCGAGAACGCCAACGTCGGCATATTGTGTGCTTACAGTGGAACAGGTTATGTTGTCTTTGCGGCAATCGCAAGTTTCAAGGGCTGCATTTTCTGTCATAGGGCTGCCTCAAGACTTTCATTAAGTAAAGTAGTATTCATAAACATAGAGTACCATCCTTCTGATTAGATAATTTTAATACTACTATATGTGAAACTTCATAAGATGTTACCAATACGATAGGATAAACGTCTGAAAAAACTATAGATAAGAGAAGGAAAAAGTGGTATGATAAATACATTATTATCGATAGCAAAAGGCTATGAGAAAGGTGGGAAACTATGTATAACAAATATCACACACAACCTTTATATGAGGTGACGCGTACCTTGGCAGCAGTGGCACAGGGGACAACACCGGCGGACATGGTAATAACCGATGCACGTTTGGTAAATGTATGTACAGCAGAGATTATAGAACATACGGATGTAGCTATCAGTAAAGGAAGAATCGCCTTGGTAGGAGATGCATCTCATTGTATCGGAGCACAGACCAAAGTCATAGATGCGGCGGGCAGTTATCTCGCTCCCGGATTCTTGGATGGACATATTCATGTAGAATCTTCTATGCTCAGTGTCAGTGAATATGCCAAAGCGGTATTGCCACATGGAACAGTAGGGATCTATATGGATCCGCATGAGATATGCAACGTACTGGGACTGGATGGCGTGAAATATATGATGGAAGATGCCAAAGGAACGCCGCTGAAAGCGATGCTTACGACGCCTTCCTGTGTTCCGGCCATGCCTGGATTTGAAGATACGGGTGCAGCCATTGGACCGGACGAGATTCGGGAAACGATGCAGTGGGATAATGTAGTTGGCTTAGGCGAGATGATGAATTTCCCGGGGGTTCTATCTTCGACAGACCATCCACATGACGAGATCGCAGAAACTTTGCGGGCAGGAAAAGTGGTAACAGGACATTACTCTATGCCGGAGACGGGAAAAGGATTGAATGCTTACATTGCTTCCGGTATTTGTTGCTGTCATGAATCAACCAGAGCGGAGGATGCTTTGGCTAAGATGCGTCTTGGCATGTATGCGATGATTAGAGAAGGCTCTGCATGGCATGATTTAAAAGAAGTGATTCGAGTGATTACAGAAAATAAAGTGGATAGTCGATTTGCAGTATTGGTATCCGATGATGCGCATCCGCATACTTTGATGGCACAAGGACATATAGATCATATTTTACGCAGAGCTTTGGAAGAAGGTGTGGATCCAATTACCGCGATTCAGATGGTTACGATTAATTGTGCACAATGTTTCCGTATGGATAACGAACTGGGTTCAGTGACTCCCGGAAAACTGGCAGATCTTGTTTTCCTACAGGATTTATCAAAGATGAATGTAATCCGTGTCATTGTGGAAGGGCATGTTGTCAGCGAACATGGTAAGATGATAGCAGAGATTACACCTTATGCATTTCCGGAAGTTGCATTACATTCCATGCATATTAAAGGACAGATTACAGCAGATTCTTTCAGGATTCCGGCACAGACGAAGGCAGACGAGATCCGTGTCATAGAGGTGATTCCTACTCGCGTAGGGACTTTTGAGACACACGTTACGCTTCAGGGGCAGGATGGATTTTTAGAATCCGATACCACACAGGATGTACTAAAGGCAGCAGTCTTTGAGAGACATCATGAGACCGGAAAAGTGGGATATGGATTCATCAAAGGATTTGGCATCAAACACGGAGCGATGGCATCGACGGTAGCACATGATGCACATAACTTGTTGGTCGTAGGTACGAATGATGCGGACATGGCTCTTGCTGCCAATACATTGATCCAATGTGAAGGCGGTATGGCGGTTGTTGCAGATGGCAAAGTACTGGGAGTGGTACCGCTTCCGATTGCCGGACTGATGAATGATAAATCAGTAGAAGAGATGTCAGAACTGGTAGCGACACTGGATCATGCATGGCAGGATATCGGCTGTGTGATGGAGTCTCCATTCATGACGATGGCATTGATACCATTGGCATGTTTACCTGAATTAAGGCTGACGAACAGAGGATTAGTAGATTGCAACAAGTTTGAATTTGTATCTTTGTTTGTGTAATCCCTTTTGGAGAGGAATAGAATCCATGCTGGAAACAGATGATAAGAATCAGGTGATGCAAGAATACAATGTGCTTATGACTTCCTTGCATGTGAGTGTAAGCAAACACTACATGAATGAACACTTTACATTAGTATGGGCGAATAATTATTTTTATAATATGATAGGCTATACCAAGGAAGAATTTGCAACGAAGTACCATAACAGAGGAGATCGCTTTTACGAGGATGCCATAGAAGAGTGGAAAAAGATATGCGAAAGTCTTTATTATGCAGTTGAACGGGGTGCACCCAGGTATGAGTGCACCTGTCGTTTACCGCGTAAAGACAAACCTTCGATCTGGATTCATCTGGTTGGTATTTTTACACAAGAATCTATTGCTGGGAATCCGGTTATTTATCAAGCATTTACGGATATCACAGACCAAATGGAACTACAACAGCAATTGGAAGAACATTCTGCGATGCTGTATAATGCACTCCAGATGGCAGAACGTGTGAATGAAGCTAAATCGGATTTTTTATCTCGTATGTCACATGATATCAGAACACCGATGAATGTGATTATGGGGATGATAAGACTGACAAGGGAGTCTATTGAAGACACTTCCTATGCACTCAATTGTCTGGACAAGGTAGAGACCTCTGCACAGTATCTTTTGTCACTGATTAACGATATCCTGGACATGTCAAAGATTGAGAGCGGTAAGATGATTTTACATCGCAATTCTTTTGATTTTGTTGCTTTTATACAGGATATTAAAATTATCATAGGACAGCAGGCACAAGAGAAGCAGCAGACGTTTCAAGTGATTGTGGCACACAACATGGAAGACAGATATTATGGTGACAAAGTAAAGCTGAATCAAATTGTCATGAATTTACTGAGCAATGCTGTAAAATTTACACAGGAGGGAGGACGCATTGAGTTCTTCATTACAGAAGTGCGAAGAAATAAAACCTCTGTAGAACTTCTGTTTATTGTTAAGGATAATGGTATTGGGATTGATACAGGTATGATTGACAAGATTTTCGATCCTTTTGAACGCATGGAATCGTCCGATATGGAATCGACAGGTGCAGAACAGAGTGGTTCTGGTCTTGGCTTGGCGATTGCCAGCAATTATGCACATATGATGAATGGTAATGTCAGAGTGCAGAGCGTGCGAGGAGATGGAAGTAAATTTTCAGCCTATGTATGGCTGGAACTTGACCATGCACTTTGCAACGAACAACAGCAACAACAACCACTCTTTGAAGGATATACTGCCTTAATTGTGGATCACGATCCTATTATTTGCACTCAGCTATCATTGAACCTATGGGATTGTAAAGTAAAATCAAACTGGGTTCTGACAGCCCAAGATGCTATGGCACGTTTGACGAAATCAAAAACTCCAAAAGTACAATTGATCATAATTGAATGGGAGATGGAAGAAGTAGAGCCGATTGATTTGATTGGTCAGATTCGTAAGCTTTTTGGAAACGATGTGAAGATCGTGGTAGAATCGACCGCTGATAGAGAGGCATTTTCGCTGCTGGAAATAGATTCGATGATTGATTATTTTTTGCAAAAACCATGTTTTCAATCTACGATCTGTATGATGCTTTCGCAACTGACGGAAGGAAGAGAACCGGAAATACCAATCCCGGAAGAGCAGATAGAACTGCAGCTATTTCGAGGAGAACGGGTATTGCTGGTAGAAGATAATGATTTAAATAGAGAGATTGCACAAACACTGCTAGAACAGAAGAATCTAGTGGTGGAAATAGCTGTGAATGGGTTAGATGCCGTAGAACAATTTAGGAATCATAAGAGCGGTTATTATAAAGTGATTTTGATGGATATTCGTATGCCTGTTATGTCCGGTCTGGAAGCGGCAACTACGATTCGTGCATCAAAACAGGCTGATGCCGAATCAATACCTATCTATGCGATGTCTGCCAATGCATTTATGGAAGATGTACAAAAGTCATTAGAAGCAGGTATGAACGGACATATTTCAAAACCAATCAATGTGGATGAGATGTATCGTATTCTGTTAGAGGCAATCTATCAATCATGACTGAGGAGTAGAGATGATAAAAGTATATATTGCAAGTACCACGCCATTATGCGAGCTGTCACATTATGATGCAGGGCTTAAAACGGTAAGTACAGAACGAAAAAAAAAGATAGAGCAGTGCAGGCAGGCAGAGGATAAGCGTAGAGGTCTGCTGGCATCACTGCTTTTGCAATATGCATGGGATGAGTGGACCGGTACGAAAGAAGAGCTTAGGGAAGCTTATGGAGAACATGGAAAACCATATTGTGTGAACGACAGCACTTTTCATTACAATTTATCGCATTCGGGAAATTATGCGGTCTGTGCGGTAGCTTCTGCTGAGGTGGGGATTGATATTCAAAAAAAACGTCCTTATCAGGCAGCGATCGCCCGCAGATGGTTTGCACCGATAGAGTATCAAAGATTGGAAGTATTATCAGGAGAAAAACAAACAGATGCTTTTTGCCGAATATGGACGAGCAAAGAAAGCTATGTTAAGTATACGGGAAAAGGAATGCAGCAGGAATTACAAACATTCTATGAAGAAGAAACGAGCGGAATCCTGTGTGATAATATGACTTTACCTATGGATGAGCCGGAAGTACAAAGTTACAGTTATCCTAAGCTTTATGTAACACATTATGTATCTATGAAAGATTACGATATTGCAGTATGCAGTGAGGAACAATGGAAAAAGGGTCTGCAACACGTAGAACTCTTTTAAGATATTGATTCTTTCGTACTGATAAGTACCAGAAAACGACAATTAATTACATGCAGACGAAAAAAGCCTTGTAATTTGTTATACTATCATCATACTATTTGAGAATAGTAAAAACAGATAAACGTTAACTCGGAGAGGCCATATATAACAATCTATTTACATGAACGTGCCATCATGTATCCATGCATATCCGCAAGGCTGCAGTACATCAAGTACCCATCCGAGTATCGTTTTATCAGTCCCAAAGAGCCTTTATTTACAACAAACACAAATCTAACCAAAACACCACCACCTACATGGAGGGATACTCTCTATGTAGGTGGTTATTTTGAAAAGATAATTTGCTTACAATAAACACATATTGAGGAGTGGAAAAATATGGAAGTAAATTACCTTGAATTGGGCAATAGAATCCGCGAAAAAAGGGAAGATGCTGACCTGACACAAGAAAAACTAGCTGAGTTAAGTGGACGAACCGCAAAACATATCAGTGCAATAGAAAATGCAACTACCAAGGTTGGACTGCCAACTTTATTAAAGATTGCCAATATACTGGATACTACAGTTGATTATTTGCTGATTGACAGTCTGGACAAAAAAGAGGTTATCTACGAAGCGGAGATTATTCACATGATAGCCGGACATAAAAAGAAAGTGATGGAACGCTTAATGATCTATATTCAATGCTTTTTTGATATGCATCTGGAAGACTAGGTAGTTAGTGATAATAAAGAAAGAATGATATAAGCAGGTAATTACAGTGCTGAGATTGGCAATATGTGATGACTCTTGTGAAGGAATAGAACAATTGGAACGAGTGCTGGAAGCACTCTCTTTTAGCATGAATGAATATGATGTTTTTTTAAACGGAATGGAATTATTAAAGCATCTTAAGGTATGCAATCCGAAGTATGATCTCTATATTTTGGATTTGGAGATGCATAAAACGGATGGCATGGCAGTAGCGAGAAGCATACGAAAGATGGACAGCAAAGTGCTGATTGTTTTTTTGGCAAATCATCTGGAACGTATTCAAGAAGTGTTTCAAGTATGGGCATTTGATTTTCTGATTAAACCGATTACGCTGGAACGAATGCGGATGGTTTTAACAAAAGCAAATGAATATTGTCAGATCATGGTGCCGAAATTCAATTTTTCTTTTGACAGAGATTATTATGTACTGGATTGCTCGGATATCATCTATTTTGAAAAGGAAAAAAGAAAAGTACATATCCATGCAAAATCGAGACAGTATGTCACTTATTGCACGATGCACCATATAGCAGAACAATTGGATGCCAGTGTCTTTGCACCCATTGCTTGTTCCTATATTATAAATCTGGCTTTTCTCAAGGAACTGCATTCACATGAAGTTGTTCTTGAAAATCACATACATTTACCGGTGCAAAGAGGCAATAAGAATTATGTAAAAGAGAAACTTCAGGAGTTCTTACGACAACATGCCACCTAGCATGCCACTGCCGGCACATAATAAAAAAGTAGTCAGAATGTGTGTTGTGACATCGGTAATGGAATGATTGATTAGGAGCGATATTACCATTAGGATCACAAAATAGAGACTTCCGGTTAATAATCCCCAGAGAAATTTCCGCTTTTCCATTTTTTTGCCAACGATGAGTCCTGCAGCAAAGGTTGCGATAATATAGATGATAATGATGGCAATCGTAACGACAGATTCACTTAGCTGAAAACGATATAATAATAAGGCCAGTAATAATAAACACCCACCGGTTAAGATATAAGCACCTAGTAGACATTTCATGAGAGAAAGCAGGATGGTATGATTGTGTTTTTTTTGTTGCATATTCACTCCTTCTGCATGCGTTCGCATACATTCACTTGACAACCTCTTTTAATATATTGTATATTCCTTATGAACAGGAAATATAACCCATAAAGGAGTTGATTTTATTTTGGACACACAGAGTGTCATTCAGGTATTTGTATTACTTGTTTTATTAGCTTTATCTGCTTTTTTCTCGTCAGCAGAGACTGCTATGACTACGGTAAATCGTATTCGTATCAGAAGTCTCGCAGAAGAAGGAGATAAACGTGCAGTTGCGTTACAGAATATTCTTGACCATTCCGGTAAGATGTTAAGTACCGTTTTGATTGGTAATAACATTGTTAATCTTTCAGCGTCGGCATTATCCACTACATTAGCGATTCGAATCGGAGGAAATATTGCTGTTGGATTTGCAACTGGGGTTCTAACGATTCTGATTTTGATTTTGGGAGAGATTGTACCTAAGACTTGTGCTTCTTTGCGGGCAGAGAAGATTGCATTGACTTATGCATCGACGATTTGTGTGCTGATGTATTTGTTTACACCTGTGATTCGGATTGTAGATGTTATATCGGGGTCACTGCTTAAACTCTTACATATAGATGTTGATACCAAGGATGATTCTATTACAGAGAGCGAACTTAAGACGATTGTGGATGTGAGTCATGAAGACGGTGTGATTGAATCTGAAGAACGAGAGATGATTTATAATGTATTTGATTTTGGGGATTCGTGTGCCAAGGACATAATGATCCCACGAATCGATATGACAACGGTTGATGTATCTGCTTCTTATGAAGAAGTGCTGTCTACTTTTAAAGAATCTATGTATACCAGAATACCGGTTTATGAGAATGACACCTCCAATATTATAGGCTTGATTAATATGAAAGATATTCTATTGGTGGATAATAGGGAGCAGTTTTGTATTCGCAATATTTTACGTACCGCTCATTATACTTATGAGTTTAAGAAAACGGCAGATCTGTTGGTGGAGATGCGTTCCTCCAACGATAGTGTAACTTTTGTATTAAATGAATATGGTGCTACCGTTGGTCTTATTACCCTGGAAGATTTGTTAGAAGAAATCGTCGGAGAGATTCGAGATGAATATGATGAATATGAAGAAGAGTTTATTAAAGAAGTAGCAGAGAATGAATACATTATTGCGGGCAGTATGAAACTGGATGATATCAATGATGCATTGGGAACTACGTTCGCATCAGAAGATTATGATTCTATTGGCGGCATCATTATCGAAGCTCTGGATAAGCTTCCGGCTATTGGAGAGAGTGTCACAACGCCGGAGGGTATCCAGTTAGTTGCTGAATCCATTAAACAGAACCGTATCGAATCAGTCCGCATGATTCTACCGGATCAGGATCATATGGATTCAAGTACGCCATCGGCTACCGCTTGAGCGATCGCATCAAATTTGCTATCAAATAATTGATTGTCACTTTCTGTATTGATAAATCCGACTTCCACCAGGACAGCAGGCATATTGCTGCTGTTTAATACGATGAGGTTAGGACGTTCCGATACACCAATGTTGCGAAAACCGAGTTTTTCTAATTCACTGTTGATATTACGTGCTATGAGACCGGCGACACCGATATCATTATAGACCAAACTCTCTACACCGGCATACATCTCCGGATAGAGGCTGCTGTTACGATGGATGGATAAGAATAAGTCTGCACCGGCGAGATTACCATCTTGTGCTTTTTGGAAGGGAGTCTCATAGAGGTCAGCGGTTCTGGTATAGAGCACATTGATTCCACTTGCTTCTAAGATAGAGCCAATCGCTAAAGAGAGGGCAAGGGCATCGTCTTTCTCCAACCTTCCCTGAAAGGTAGCACCGGGATTGCTTCCACCATGCCCCGGATCGATCATAATCGTATATGACATAAAGATACACACTTTCAATATAGTCTTAGAAATAGTGTATGTGAAGATATCTTTACGGTGTATTTTGGTGGATTGCAATAGTAAATTAGAATATAAATACGAAATAGCAAATTGCACAAAACAAACAGCAATTAATCATACATTATGCACAAAAAATAACAATCAAAGAGGTAGTACTAAGGCTTTCCCCCTTAGAATCCCCCTGTGGGTGTGCTATCGTTTTCTTTCATTTTCTTTATTCGGGATTTTTCCGCAGATTAATACTAATAGTTCAAGCGATTGAATTATTTAAGATTAGATAAGTTGTTATATATTAAAATATTAAAAGCTAAGTTGCAAGCTAGCAAGATAATCATTACTGGAATATCCATTGAAAATCTTACGAGGGTAATTATTTATCCATTGTTCAATACTTTTTATTTGACTTACTGTATATTGTCCTATATCTGATTTTTTTGGAATAAACCTACGTATCATTTTATTGATGTTTTCGTTAGTTCCACGTTCCCAAGCACTATATGGGTGGCAGTAATACAACAAGGTACGATTACCACTATCAAAAGTAGATTTTACAATTTCACTGGAATTTAAAAATTCAGCACCGTTATCCACAGTTATTGTCTTAAATGTTTTTACAAAAGAATCAAATCCCATTTCACGCTCCAAATTATCTAAAGCATCTACCACAGACTTTTGCGTTTTATCAGCAATTTTTAATACTATTTCTTGTCTAGTCATACGCTCCGACAGAACCAAAAGACATGCCTTAGAACCGCCCCTTGTGCCTACTACAGTATCCATTTCCCAGTTACCGTAACAATCCCTATCTAAGACCTCTAACGCTCTAGAATCGACCGAATTAAGCTGACCTTTTATATTATTAAGAGATACAGAAGACTTGTGAGAATGAGATTTATAATTTTTTGATTTACATTTCATAATGAGATTTTTATTACTAATATTTAAAAACAAGCCACTGTCAATATAATTATAAAGCGTCTTGAAACAAATAGAAGTTTTAAATTTAAGATGATGTGTTTTAATATATGACAAACAGGCATAAGGAGAAAAATGCTCATTTAAAATTTTGTTTTCAAGAAAGTCAACAAGTTTATAATCGTTAGATATCTTAAGATTAGCACCTTTATTAGTTCTCTTTTCAAGATATAAATTTTGGGAATAATCGGCACAATATTCTTTTCTAGTAGTTAAATCACTATTAAGTAATTCAATCGTTCCCCTTTTCTTTTCATTGTATATTGTGGCTATACATTTATCTAATTTTTTTGATATTTCATATATTGTATATTTTTCTTTAAGCAATAACTCAAGCTGAAATCTTTCCTTTTCAGTAAAATATTTTACAGCCATAATAAACACCCCTCTCTTTACTTCATTTTAACAAATAAAAAAAATAAAGTCAAAACGTACGATAAACGCTTGACTTTATTTGCATATATAAATTTAATTATATTCAGTTTAAACCCTCTTTTTTTTAATCTATAAAACCCTCTTTTTTTACCCTCTTTTATCTTATTTTTTTATTTCAAAATATGTGATATTTTGTCCCGCCTTAGGTATTGTAACATTTTTTATAAAAGTAATATCATCTTCATAATATTCATATATATCTTTTTTTTCACAAACACCATACACAGGTTCTGTTACATTTATATTACGTGACACATAATATCTTTTTTTGTTTTTTAAAGAAAAACACAAATCTTTACTAATATATTTTGTGATATAACTTGAAACTCTTTGAGAATCCTTTACCCTTGTAGCAGTGGTAAAACCAAAAGACCAGTTTTTAATATTATAAATTTTTTCGTTATCATCAGTATAATGACCGCTTGGGAGAAACCGTATAGAACCAGTATTTGCAAGAATCCCGTGAAAATGATAGTGTAATTTATCCTTGTGAAGTTCTGGAACTATTAGATATTTCAAATCGGGAGAATATCGTTCCTTAAGATGATTAAGAAACTTTTGCAATTTTTTTGTAACTTCATCATAATTACTACTATCTACTTTTTCTCTATCAAAAGTCAATGTGATAAACCATTCCCATTCGTTACTTCTAGCTATATTATATATTTTATTTTTACTAGCATTTGCTGATTGTTCGATGCAATGCTTTTCTTGTAATTCTGTTCGTTCTTCATTGTGATATGATTTTTTAAAATTATTGTGAAGTATTTTAAATATATCATTTTTATTGTTTAAAATGGTTTTATCATAGAAAGTTACATGTGTGCCGACTGGATACTCGTAAAGCCGACAATTATACGAACTCAAATCATATGCACCCCCCTTAGTTCAATCGCTTGAACTATTTTGTAATAAGTCGGTAGTGGGTCAAACTTATTGCTATTGTCAAGTAAGGGAAACCCGATATAGCATGTGTCGGTATCGGGTGAAGCCCCTTAATCCCCACCCTCAACCGACACAAAATATATCAGCTAAAGAAGTTCTGCCATGTCACGCTCAAATTTTAATCGCTTCTGCAATTCAATTTTTTTTATTTTTTCTTCTTCGATTTTTTTCTTTTCTTCTTCTTCTTCAATTTCGTCTGTGTAATCTAAATAAGAATCATAAAATTTACTATATTTTTTTTTGTAAGAGAACATCTCACTACCAGTCTTTTCCTTTAAACAATACCACTGTGTCACAGCTATAAAAAGAGAACCCCTAAAGAGCAAAGCAAGCAACATACCCTTAAAACCAAAATTAGATATCTTACGATGAATAACCTCATATTCTACCATGGCACGTGTTTGTCTATCAAGAAGCCTATCGTACTGTGTAACAAGAACTATATTATAACCATAATGTCTATGAAGCTGAAAGAACTCATTCCATTCTTTTCTACCCTCTATATTCCACTCACGAGAATTAAACAACCGCTGTGCTTCATCAATTATTAACAATGTCTGCCCCTCTACACCCTTTTTATGATGGATTCTAGCAAAAGAGATTAAATACTTAGGATTTAATTCTTTCTCATTAAGATAGATAAATTCCCCTTTTTTCTTTTTAATCATACTTGTATTGACTGGAAATGTAGCCATAACACGCTTACCCAGTCCTAAACGAATGAATATCTTTTTAGCAATATGTAAGCTTTTACCGCTACCCGGAGTACCAGTATATAAACTAATCAAAAGGACACCCCCTATCCAATTCTAGCCTTAAAGAATCAATATAATCTTGATGTAATTTTAGTTGCAAATCTATTAATTCATTACACTTAATCCTAATATCAGCATTTATATCATCAGCACTTACCCCCTCACTGTATCTATCTAAAAAGTAATCAAGAGTATCAACCTTATAACGATTTTTAAACATTTTTTCAATGCTGACATACTCAAAAGACACAGAAAATTCATTTAATAAATCCATACCGCACCTACTTTCCCTTACCCAAAACATTAGTTATAAATACGTAAGCTATGTATAAACCCATACAAGACAGCCACGCTGTACCAATCGCTATAAATGCATCAATCGGAATAAAATAATTGATATATTTAAGTTCTTCTATTTGTTCCATTTTTTCAATAAATGACTGAAAAGGACTTGATGGCAAGAATCCCAATAGCATAATTATAATATTTTTTATAACAGACATATTTTAATACCCCCTATTTTTTCCCGATTAGTTTAGAGGTGGCAAATATTAAACCACGCATGAAAAACAGCAACATAAAAAACTTAAGAACTTTTATACATTTATCAAACACAGAAAAATCTAATTCAAAAGTATAATCTATATTAAGTTTTGGATATTGAAAAGGAACTGTAAAAATAGGTGCAGTATCAGCACTATACTTAAACAGGCTAACCATGCTTACTAAATCCCATGCCAAGCAAAAGGGAAACTTAGTTTTAGCAACCTTTGCTATAGATACAGAAGTTTCTTCCCTGTCAGTGGATTTATTGAGAAATTCCATAACAGTGTTAGCACCATCTATTACCGTGTCTGTTATAGTCCAGTGTTTTATACTTTTTAATGTTTTTAAGATATCATCTAATACGTTTTTAATCTTTTCCAACCAAGTGTTAGCTTGACCAGTATTATCTTCCGTGCCACCTGTGTTATCCTCAATTTGCCCCAGTATTTTGTCCAGTTCATCATTGACAATTTTATCCACATCATTTACAGATGGGTTTGTACCACTTATATTAGCGTCATTGATAGCATTGACTACAGCATCATACATTTTATCATAATCAATAGTGGATGCTGTAGGAACAGCCACCTCGCCACCAGTATATCTGTCTTTGCCACGGTAAACTTCCGAATAACCAGTAAGATAGTTAATCAATTCCCCTCTTGACTTGAAAATAGTTATATTTTCATAACCAGTATAAGAATATAAAGAAGATAAATTCATAAGAGTACGCCAATCTGTTAGAGTATATACAGGAGCATTAGAATCCACGGAAAGATTAATATATTTATTATCAACAATATCAGTTTTCAAAAATCTATGCTCTCCAGTATTATTCCAATCCTTATCCAAAGGAATTATAGAACAATATTCAAAATCTCCATTATTAAAATCAGCATCCCAACCTTTACCAGTACCAAATATTCTATCATAGTTAGCATAAAAACCAACAGGTTCTTTAATAAAATATTTCAAACTATCAAAATTAGATAAATTTTGTTGATTATGATTATAATCCCAAGAAGAATCTTCAATTCTATTGACTTTTTTCAAACAAGAAATAAAGGAATAATACATTCCACTATTAGGAAACATAGAGGGAGCAATATCTCCAACACCCTTAGTACGATACGTATACATCTTTTTATCACTATCAATATAATTATTAATTACAACCTTAATTTCTTTTACAGCGGGTTCTTTAATTATAATTTTTTTCGTAGCTTCATCAACAACAATATTACCGTCACTATAACACTTGTCCACAGCGTTCATGTATTCAGTAGTACAAGATAGGGTCTGTGAGAAATTGCCTTTAAAAATACAGCCACCAGTAGCCGCCAAATAATTTAACGTCAATGCACCCCATTTTGCAAAATCAAATTTTCCTTGAGCAACAACATCAATAGGATTATAAAAAGAAGTAGTAAATACAATACAAACAGTAAGAACAAGCACAAGAATCTTATTCAATATATTTTTTAACATAAAAAAAGCAGATATTAAATATCAATATCCGCTTTATCTTTTTTTTGATTATCAAAGGTCTTATTTTTATTTTTAATAAACTTGATTAGATTAATTAATAAAATAATAATTAATACAAAAGGAATTAAAAATAAAATAAAGAGCAAGGAATAAACAAAGATTACAGTAACAGAACCTATATTCATAAAGCCACCCCCTTTAATAGATATTATACAAGGATAAACTTAGATTTACAAGCAGATATCTATATTCAGTTTTTTCAAACACTATCCGCTATACACCCCCTTTTTTGTATGAATCTATTAAAAGTTCAATCGATTGAACTAATTATCATTAAAAAGCTATAACCTACTATGAAATATAGTTTTAATACAAAACGGTATAAACCAAATCATATTAAAAAGAAAAAACTTTAAAAATTTACATCCATATCTATAGCGTAGATTATAGCTTTTCAACATAGCACCTATTAAGCGGATGCTATATTCTTAAAAAAGTTGATACCAATTTTAATTGCCATAATTGTAGCAACGATGCCAAGAGCCGCAGGCAATGCGACAACCAAGATAGACAAGACGTCGGTCTTAATTCCGACAAAAGCCGTAGTCAATGCTTTTATTAAATCCGCCATAATAAAATTCCCCCTCTCCCAGTGTGCTAATATTACACGCTGTTATCTCTTTAAATCTTTTTAATATAGCACCTATTAAGCGGATGCTATATTCTTAAAAAAATTGATGCCAATTTTAATTGCCATAATTGTAGCAACGATGCCAAGAGCCGCGGGCAATGCTACAACAAGGATAGACAACACGTCTGTTTTAACACCAGTAAACGCAGTAGTTAAAGCTGTAATTAAGTCTGTCATAATAAGGTTCCTCCTCTCTCAGTGTGTCACATGTTACACGCTGTTATCTCTGTATATCTTTTAAGGTCTGGACTATGTACCAAAATGCCCAAGCCATAAAAAGCATGATTAAAAATGAAGCCGTAATTTCTAAAAAATTAGTTGATATAAAAGTAATAAAATCATATCCTAAAACAGATTCTAACACAGGCATATTATCGGGCATGGAAGAACCTAGTAATTACACTTGCACACAGTAAACCGCTTATTACTACAAGAATAAAAACCTGTGATACACCTATTATATATATGTTATTTAAAGCTATCCCCACACTATCAGAAGCGAATGGAGATACACATACAGTCTGTCCACCAGTGGAAGAACTTTCGATGTTATTACTGGATAGAGAACTATTTGAAGATTTTGGAAGAACTTTATCAGCTGTGGATATTTCTTGAAGAGTGTTACCTTGAGATTGTGATTCACTTTGCACCTCTGATTGCGATTCGCTCTGAATTTCTAATTGCGATTCGCTCTGAACTTCTGATTGCAGTTCGCTCTGCACTTCTGATTGCGGTTCGCTCTGCACTTCTAATTGCGGTTCGCTCTGCACTTCTGAATGCGATTCGCTCTGTAGTTCAGTTTGCGATTCACTTTGAATGTTTGAAACAACACTACTTAAAACCATGCTACACCTCTTTCTTAAAATCAAAATGCCGTGAGGAAGTGAGGGCAACCCCACGGCGAGAAACTACTACTTTACTAAAGGCTTTTCAATACCTTTACCAGTATCTACAACGCTGATTATGCGGAGATTACCATACTTATCATTAAATTCCGCCATAAAGGTATACTCTTTGAATCGCTCTACAGCATTAAATATATCTTCCGAACAATTGATAGTACCCGCTGTATCATCCTGTGAAATGCTACAATTATAATAAGTGACCTTACCATCTTGACTTAGTGAACTTGCTTTTCCTACACAGTACGCTTTTAACATTGTTTTAACTTTCATAATTATTTTACCTTTTCCTTTTTTGTGGCGGTTATCCGCTATTTATTGTTTTTTATTTAAAGTAGACATGTCTACACTTAAAATATTAGAATGATTAGATACAACATAAAAACTTTATCAAGGCACACGCTTTTTAATATTCAACACAACTACGTTATTACCGTGAATGTCGAATGCTTAACGGACGATGGGGCAGTGTCCTACATTCTCTTTATTGGATATCACTAATACAAAAGATTATCGCTATCTTGCTCACATACGTTCACAAGATGGGCAAGCTGTAGGCACATAGTCAATCGATATTAGCAGTGGCATTAATGCTATCGTTTACCCTACAGGGTGTAAAAGATATGGAATGCTCACGAATATAGCGAGGTTCTACATCCCAGTAAAGAGGGCACTGTATTTTATTCATAAGGCAATCACAGCCTACAATGCGACGCAACCGACATTTAACACAAGATACATGATTACAATAAAACTTTAAGAATTTTGCAAATAATCGCAACATATCAACACCTCTTTTTTAATAATAGCTACAGCACTTTACTTAGATGCTGTACTGTAGCTATTGATTTTTACTACCAAGTTTGATTAATTTGAATAGTATACTTGCCCGATTTTAAAGCACGAGTGATTAAGTCATCTATTTTATCAATTTTAGATTGATAATCTGCCATATCCTTGATAGTAAGCAATGTATTGGAATTAATAGTCTTACTATCCACATCTATAGCCTTATCAGCAGATACAGGCTTTTCTTCTTTTAAATCAGAAGTAACGGAATTTTGTTCCTTAAGTTTTTTAATATCACGAGTAGACATATCAGGACTTATATTAGAAATCTCTTCATCATTCATATCAAGCATAAGTATAAGCTGTGTACTGCTATATTCGACATATTTAGAATCAATTTGCCTAGTAGTTTTGTCAGAACAATAGCGTTCTACTATTTTTATAAAATTATTACAAGTGCCCCGACTTATATTAAATTCACGCTTTGCATAATCATAAATATTTTTACAGCCATCCATAGCAAGATAATACTTATTAACGTATATATCGTATAAACCACAAGCAATAGAATTAAAACTACAATTAATAGAATCTAATTCATTTTTAATATAAAAAGTTATCTCATTCAAGTTCTTTGCATAACTGGTAGGAATAATTTCTTTTATTTCCGCAACCTTTGCTACTGGTTTTGCTACAGGCTTTGCTTTAGACACAGATTTTTTAACTGGCTTTTTTGTAACAACCGTAGTAGTGGATGTAGTTGGTACATTCTCATATGATGCTATACATCTTTCTACACTTTTCTTAAAACATGGGTCATTAATTGATTTTATATTTTTAACTGTAGTTTCTTTAGTTGCATATAATGATTCTGTAGTTCCTGTAGTTCCTGTAGTTCCTGTAGTTCCTGTAGTTCCTGTAGTTGCTGTAGTTGCTGTAGTTGCTGTAGTTGCTGTAGTTGTTTTTTTCATATCCTTTGCCCTCTTTTCTCGTAGTTCAATCGATTGAACTTTAATTGAATGTTGTTGTTTTGTTTCTAACTTAATAATACAACTTTCATTTACGGTGTATTTTACAAAAAAAACTTTTATTGACAGATGAGTTGTGTTATACTATAGCAAGTTATTCATTAAAGGAGGGTTACGATATGAAACATATTAAAACATTAAGTACGAGGGATTTAAAACAATCCATGAAAAAAGGCGGATGTGGAGAATGCCAGACATCGTGTCAATCAGCTTGTAAAACATCTTGTACTGTTGGCAATCAAAGTTGCGAAAAAGTAAAATAAGTAATGATGTTTCTATAAGCAGCGAGTGATATCGCTGCTTATATTGTGTGCCTAAAATAATTATTTAATACGGTTAGGAAGGAAGTCAACACGTGACACACCAGTACAAAAATAATGGAATCAATATTATAATGGATGTAAACAGCGGAGCTGTTCATGTAGTCGATGAAGTGGTATATGAGGTACTGCCATTTGTAGAAACGATTTTACAATCCATGGCAGACCAAACGGTAATAGATCATGCCATGCTGCTGCAAGAGATTATGGCAACGGGCAACCTTGGTTATAAGGAACAGGAGATTCAAGAAGCTATCGAAGAGATTATGGAACTTCGGGATGCGGGGATGTTGTTTACAGAAGATATTTACCGCACCTATATAGGAGAATTTCAGAAGCGGGAGACGGTAGTCAAGGCGTTATGCCTACATATTGCGCATGACTGCAATTTGGCATGTAAGTATTGCTTTGCCGAGGAAGGCGAGTATCATGGCAGACGTGCACTGATGAGTTTTGAAGTTGGTAAGAAAGCACTGGATTTTTTGGTAGCACATTCAGGGAACAGGGTTAATCTTGAAGTGGATTTCTTTGGCGGAGAACCTTTGATGAATTGGCAGGTAGTGAAGGAGCTGGTTCAATACGGGAGAAGCCTGGAAGAAGCACATCATAAGAAATTTCGATTTACATTAACGACCAATGGCGTTCTTTTAAATGATGAGATAATAGAATTTGCCAATCAAGAGATGAGCAATATTGTACTGAGTATCGATGGCAGACCGGAAGTACATAACTACATGCGTCCACATCGAGGAGGACAAGGCAGTTATGATGAGATAGTTCCCAAATTTCAACAGGTGGCACGGAGCCGTAATCAGATGAACTACTATGTGCGGGGCACTTTTACGCATCATAATCTTGACTTCGCAGAGGATGTGCTGCATTTAGCGGATCTTGGATTTAAGCAGATATCGGTAGAACCGGTTGTGGCGGATGAAACAGAAGAGTATGCACTGCAGGAGAGTGATATTCCAAAGCTGTT
Organism: Lachnospiraceae bacterium; assembly: GCA_036652815.1. Classification (GTDB taxonomy): domain Bacteria; phylum Bacillota; class Clostridia; order Lachnospirales; family Lachnospiraceae; genus SZUA-378. Next base: position 37,278 of record JAVVVE010000013.1, on the reverse strand, counting down.
ACAGGAATATGATAGATTGGCAGTAGAGATGATTAAGCGTTACCGAGAAGGAAAAGGATTTAATTTTTTTCATTTTATGATAGATTTAGAAGGCGGTCCCTGTGTGGCTAAACGATTGTCCGGATGTGGATCGGGAACAGAATATCTGGCAGTCACACCGTGGGGAGATTTTTATCCCTGTCATCAATTTGTTGGACAGGAAGAATTCTTAATGGGAGATGTTGACCGTGGAATCGTCCATACAGCAGTGAGAGAAGAGTTTAAATCTTGTAATGTATATGCGAAAGAAAAATGTCAGCAATGTTTTGCTAAATTCTATTGCAGTGGTGGTTGTGCAGCCAATGCTCATCACTATAGTGGCAGCATTACAGATACTTATGACAGAGGCTGTGAATTACAAAGAAAGCGCATAGAATGTGCAATTATGATAAAAGCGGCACTGGCCGAATAAAGAAGGAGAAGCAGAAATGAAAAAAAGTAAAGGAATTATTACGCTTGTGGCAGCAGTACTATTGTTGGCAGGGTTGTCTTATGTATCGATCTTTGGACTGGGTACCAATAAGTCTGGCTCCGCCGCAGGCATCAAACAGGGACTTGACCTGGCGGGTGGTGTGAGCATTACGTATCAGGTAGTGGGGGAAGAAGATCCATCCGAAGCAGATATGGCAGATACCATATACAAGTTGCAAAAACGTGTAGAGGGATATAGTACAGAATCACAGGTATACCAAGAGGGCAAAAATAGAATCAATATTGAGATTCCAGGTGTTTCAGATGCCAATGCCATCTTAGATGAACTGGGTAAACCGGGTTCTCTGTATTTTATCAGTCAAACGGATAGTAAGGGAAACCTCAATTATCAGATTAATCCCAATACTTATAGTTATGAATTAACCAAGACGATTGATGAGATGTTGGCAGATGGTTCCATTGTTCTGAGCGGTGTTGAAGTTAAGAACGCACAGGCAGGCCAGATGACAAACAATATGGGAAATAAGGAGTTTGCGGTTGATTTGGAATTCACCAAAGAAGGTGGAGAGAAATTTGCAAAAGCAACCGAAAAAGCATTTGCGGCACATGAGACGATTGCTATCTATTATGATGATAATTTTGTCAGTGTTCCCAATGTTAATTCTGTTATTGCCAATGGGCAGGCACAGATTACCAATATGCAGGGCTTTGAAGAAGCGGAAACACTGGCTTCTACCATCCGCATCGGTGGTTTAAAATTACAACTGGAAGAGTTACGTTCCAACGTTGTAGGAGCACAGCTTGGTGCAGAGGCGATTAGTACCAGTCTTAAGGCAGGCATGATTGGATTTATCATTGTAGCACTCTTTATGATAGTCGTTTATTTAATTCCGGGACTTGCTTCTGCGATTGCATTGAGTATCTATGTGGCACTCGTCATTATCGCATTAAATGCGTTTCATATTACATTAACCCTTCCGGGTATTGCCGGTATTATTTTATCGATTGGTATGGCGGTGGATGCTAATGTTATTATCTTTGCAAGAATCAAAGAAGAACTGGCAAAAGGCAAGACAGTCAGCACTGCGATACAGCTTGGTTTCCAAAAAGCGTTATCTGCCATTATTGATGGTAATGTAACGACCTTGATTGCAGCGATTGTATTAGGTGTGAAGGGTTCTGGCGGTGTCAAAGGATTTGCACAGACTCTGGCACTTGGTATTGTCTTATCCATGTTTACAGCTTTGGTAGTTACTAAATTAATTCTGCGTGCTTTCTACGCAATTGGACTTAAGGATGTAAAATTCTACGGTCAGGCAAAAGAAAGAAAAACGATTCCATTTGTGAAGAACAGAAATATCTTCTTTGCAGTATCCATAGCAGTTATCGTGGCGGGATTTGTATTCATGGGTATGAACAAAGCAGGAACGGGACAGTCCTTAAACTATAGCTTGGAATTTAAGGGTGGTACTTCCACAAATATTACCTTCAATGAAGATTTGTCTATCGCTGATATTGAATCCAAGGTTCTTCCGGTTATTTCTTCAGTTACGGGAGACAAAGTGATTCAGACACAAAAAGTCAAGGGTACCAATGAAATTATTATAAAGACAAGGACTTTAACGCTTGATGAACGAGAAGAATTAAATCAATTAATAAAAGAAAAATTCCAAGTAAGTGAAGACAAGATTACGGCAGAAACGATTAGTTCTACTATTAGTTCTGAGATGAAGTCGGATGCGATTACCGCGGTTATCTTTGCTACGTTATGTATGCTTATCTATATCTGGTTCCGGTTTAAAGATGTAAGATTTGCGGCGAGTGCAGTCATTGCATTATTGCATGATGTTTTGGTGGTATTGGCATTCTATGCTGTTGCAAAAGTATCAGTAGGCAGCACCTTTATTGCATGTATGCTGACGATTGTAGGTTACTCCATCAATGCAACGATTGTTATCTTTGATAGGATTCGTGAGAATTTAAAAGAGATGAAGAAGAAAGATGATCTGGCAGAGATTGTAAACTTAAGTATCACGCAGACTTTGTCTCGTAGTATCTTTACTTCCTTGACGACCTTTATTATGGTAGCTGTCTTATTTATCTTAGGTGTTACGGCGATTCGTGAGTTTGCACTGCCGTTGATGGTCGGTATCGTATGCGGAACCTATTCTTCCGTATGTATTACCGGTGGATTGTGGTATACCTTTAAGATGAAATTTGCTACAGATAAAAAAGTAAAGTCTAAATCCAAATAATAAAAGGAAAGATAAGACGATAGGAACGGGAGCTGGCTGTGTCAGACTCCCGTTTTATGATATAGGAGAGAACTAAATGGCAAAATGGTATGTGACAATGAAACAGGGTGACTTTAACGGCATTGCACAAAGACTCCATATCAGTCCTATGATTGCAAGAATCATTCGCAACAGAGGGATGATAGGAGACGCAGAAACAGAGCAGTTTCTATCGGGAACCTTAGCAGATATGCATTCTCCAAACTTAATGAAAGATATGGAGCAGGCTTGTCTCATCCTGAAGGAGAAGATACAACAGGGAAAGAAAATAAGAATCATTGGGGATTATGATATCGATGGTATCTGTGCAACTTATATTTTGAAAAAAGGGTTGGTATATTGTGGAGCTATCGTAGATACGGAGATTCCACACAGGATTATAGATGGATATGGATTGAATGAAGAGTTAGTTCGCATTGCCTATGAAGCCGGGATCGATACTATCGTGACTTGTGATAATGGTATCGCAGCATATGAACAAATAGAAGATGCCAATCAACATGGAATGACGGTGATTATTACAGATCATCATGAAGTGCCTAAACGGATCCCATCGGCCGCCGCAGTGATTGATCCCAAACAGGAAGACTGCCATTATCCATATGAAGGGATCTGTGGAGCTGTGGTGGCTTATAAACTGATCGTTTGTTTGCTTGCAGGGATGGGCATAGATGCCAAGGAAGAATTGCTCTGTGAGCTGCTGACATTTGCGGCGATGGCTACTGTGGGTGATGTGATGGATCTGATAGATGAGAATCGAATTATTGTAAAATACGGTCTGCGTGAGATTGCTGCTACAAAGAATCCTGGATTGCATGCCTTACTAGTGGTTACAGAACTGGAAGGAAAAGAAATAACGCCGTATCATATTGGATATATTTTGGGCCCTTGTTTAAATGCATCCGGTCGTTTGGATACTGCCAAGCGGGCACTTGAATTGTTTGAAACGACGAATACGGCAGAGGCCAACAGAATAGCAGGTGATTTAAAGGCATTGAATGATAGCCGCAAAGAGATGACGGTTGGCGGTGTCAAAGAGGCAGTGGAGCAGGTGGAAGCTGCAAACTATTCTTTCGATAAGGTTATCGTTCTTTATCTGCCGCATTGTCATGAAAGCTTGGCAGGGATCATAGCCGGTAAAGTACGGGAAAGATATGATAGACCATCTTTTGTATTCACAGATGCCGAAGAAGGGGTCAAAGGTTCCGGCCGCTCGATTGAAGCATATTCGATGTATGAAGAGTTGAAGAAGCATCAGGAACTCTATACGAAGTTTGGGGGACATAAGATGGCAGCCGGGTTATCGATGCCGACGGAGAATGTGGAACGCTTTAGGCAGGTCATCAATGCAACTTGCACTTTAACGGAGGAAGACTGTATTCCAAAGATTCAGATTGATATTCCGATGCCCCTTATTTATGCAACCAAAGAATTAGCGGAAGAAATAAATATATTAGAACCTTTTGGTAATGGGAATCCAAAACCGGTTTTTGCACAGAAAAATCTTCGCCTGCTTAGTGGCAGATTGATGGGAGCGAAAACAAACGTAGGAAAATATGTGGTGGAAGATGAACAGCATAATCGTTTTACCTGTATTTATTTTGGGGATATTCAAAAGCTCCATGGTGAGATTGTTCATCAATATGATAAAGCGATGCAGGAAGCACTCTATACACCCCAGGGTATCGATATTCCCATCTCTATTGTATATGCCATGGATATCAATGAATACAGAGGAAATCGCAATTTACAGATTATTATGAAAGACTATGATCTTGCTGTTTGTAAATAAGAATTTCTTAAGAATCTTCTGATTTTATTTATATTTTAAACACATATTGAACACAAATAACCGATATACTAAGGTTCAGATAGTTGATGAACACTCACTATCTCCCCCCCCTCATAAGCGAACAGCTCAAGATGCCAATCTTGGGCTGTTTGTATATACACAGGATAAACACATCAAATTCGTTGATAATCACTCTTAATTGTGGTATCTTATTAAGGGAAAACTGTACAAATATGGAAAGGCATGGTTATTATTGTGATAGCGTTAAGCAGGTTATTAGAAAAATTAGAATACACATGCATCAGAGGAAATGACCAAATAGAGGTCACACAGGTAGTCTATGATTCCAGACAAATCGTGGAGGGATGTATGTTCCTTTGTGTGGAAGGTGCCAATGTGGATGGGCATGACAAAGCGTACGAGGCAGTGGAACAGGGAGCCAGGGTGATAGTAGTATCCAAGGAAGTGTTGGTACCACAGACAAGTACAGTTACCATTATCAAGGTAGAGAATACGCGTTATGCAATGGCTTATATTGCGGCTGCAGTCCATCATAATCCGGCAGAACGCATGAAAATAATAGGGATTACAGGTACAAAAGGAAAAACAACGACGACCTATCTTGTGAAAGAGATATTGGAGCAGGCAGGGTATCGGGTGGGACTGATCGGTACGATAGAAGCCATCATTGGAGATACAAGGATTCCGGCACATAATACCACACCGGAATCTTATGTACTGCAGGAGTATTTAAGTCGGATGGCAGATGCCGGCTGTGAGATTGTTGTTATGGAAGTATCTTCACAAGGGCTGATGCTCCATAGAACACAGGGATTTCAATTTGAACTGGGTATTTTTACGAACATTGAGCCGGATCATATCGGGCCTAATGAGCATGCAGATTTTGAAGAATATATTGCCTGCAAAGGACTCTTATTTAAACAGTGTAAAAGAGGAATTGTTAATATTGATGATATACACTGTCAGGATGTGATTGCCGGTCACACTTGTGAGATTGAGACTTTCGGATTTAGTGAGCAGGCAGACCTTAGGGCACAGGACACCAGACTGATCCATAAACCCGGATATTTAGGAGTAGCTTTTGATGTGACGGGACTTATGAACCTGCATATAGAAGTAGATACACCGGGAAGATTCAGTGTCTATAATGCCTTGACTGCAATCGCTATCTGCAGACACTTTCATGTGGCAGAAGATAATATAAAGAAAGCACTTCTGACTGCAAGAGTAAAAGGTCGTATTGAGATGGTAAAGGTTTCAGATCAATTTACGCTGCTGATTGATTATGCACATAATGCGATGGCATTAAACAGCCTGCTTACGACGTTACGTGAATACCAGCCACAGAGATTAGTCTGTGTCTTTGGCTGTGGTGGCAACCGCTCTAAGCTACGTCGTTTTGAGATGGGTGAGATTAGTGGTAAGCTGGCAGATCTGACCGTGATTACCTCGGATAATCCGAGATTTGAAGAACCCGCGGATATTATTGCAGATATTAAGAGTGGTATAGAGAAGACAGATGGACAGTACCTTACGATAGAGGATCGAAGAGAAGCGATTGCTTATGTGATTACACAGGGACAGCCGGGAGATGTGATTGTGCTAGCCGGAAAAGGGCATGAAGATTATCAGGAGATAAAAGGAATCTGTTATCCAATGGATGAACGTGTGATTATCAGTGATATCTTAAAGGAACAACAGGAGAGATAGATGAATAATACAGGGGAAGAATGGTATGCCAATATCATCATTGATATTTCTCATGAGAAAGTAGACAGACCTTTCCAGTATAAGATTCCAAGAGCACTGCAAGATAAGATTAAGGTGGGAATGGAGGTTATCATTCCATTTGGAAGAGGAAATGCTAAAAGACATGGCTACGTCATAGAAGTAACGAATCAGGCGGAATGTGCGATAGAGCGTTTGAAAGAGATCACGGATCTTGTAATAGACAGCGTTTCACTGGAAGCTAATCTGATTCAGCTAGCCGGATGGATGAAAGAAACCTATGGTTCTACGATGATCGCAGCACTAAAGACGGTACTTCCTGCGAAACAAAAGTATAGGGCAATCGAGAAAAAAACGGTTCATTTATTGCTTTCTATATCGGAGGCAGAAGAACTGGTACAATATTATAAAAAGAAACATCAGGTTGGACGGGAACGCCTGCTCACGCAGTTAATGATAGAACAGGATTTACCGCAGGAATTAATCACAGGTCGCTTACAGGTGCCGGTTAAAACGATTCAGGCGATGGCAGAACAAGGCATCCTACAAGTCATTGTGCAAAGCAACTATCGCAACCCCATTCTTCATCCCTCTGCAAAAGAAGAGAAAAAGAGATTAAGTGCAGCACAGCAGGCGATTGTAGAGGATGTTCTGAGTGGAGTTCCCCTTTCTCTAATCCATGGTATTACGGGCAGTGGAAAAACAGAAGTCTATATGGAAATTATAGCAGGCATGATAGACAGAGGAAAACAAGCGATTGTCCTTATTCCGGAGATTGCATTAACGTATCAGACTGTGTTACGTTTCTATAAGAGATTTGGTGAGCGTATTTCTGTCATGAATTCAAAACTATCTGCAGGGGAGCGATATGATCAGTTCGAAAGAGCCAGACATGGAGAACTCGATATTATAATAGGACCACGTTCCGCTTTGTTTACTCCATTTTCAAACCTTGGTGTTATTATTATAGATGAAGAACATGAGAATAGTTATAAAAGTGAGACGATGCCTAGATATCATGCCAGAGAAACAGCGATTCAGATTGCTTCGATGTATGGTGCCAGTGTAGTTTGCGGTTCGGCCACTCCTTCTCTGGAGCTCTATTATATGACGAAACAAGGGAAATGCAGATTATATGAATTACAGGAACGCTTAACAGGTGGAACATTACCAAAAGTATATACTGTAGATTTACGGGAAGAATTGAAACGAGGAAATCGTTCTATCTTTAGCAGACAATTGTCAGATTTAATCGCAGAGCGATTGGAGTCGGGACAGCAAAGTATGTTGTTCCTAAATAGGCGTGGATATGCAGGATTTATTTCCTGCAGAGCATGCGGGCATGTGATGAAATGTCCACATTGTGATGTATCTTTATCGGAACATAAGAATGGACGTCTTACCTGTCATTACTGTGGATATGAAGAACCCATGGTATCACATTGCCCGAAGTGTGGTTCCAAATATATTACCGGATTTAAGGCAGGAACGCAGCAGATTGTGGAAACCTTGCAAAAACAATTTCCGGGGGTAAGGGTACTGCGTATGGATGCGGATACCACTAGGACAAAAGGGAGTTATGAGAAGATATTATCCTCTTTTGCCAATGGAGAAGCCGATATTCTGGTTGGTACACAGATGATTGTGAAGGGGCATGATTTTCCAAACGTAACCTTAGTGGGTGTCTTGGCAGCAGATCTGTCTTTATGCTCCAATGATTACAGAGCAGGGGAAAGAACCTTTCAATTGCTGACACAGGCTGCCGGAAGGGCGGGACGTGGACAGCTGCCGGGAGAAGTGGTGATACAGACTTATCAGCCGGAGCATTATAGTATCGTTCATGCAGCAAAACAAGATTATAAAGGATTCTATGAAGAAGAGATTTTATATAGAGAATTGATGTCTTATCCACCGATAGCACAGATGATGGTAGTGCTTATATCTTCTAAAGAGGAAGAAAAAGGACTTCAATTGGCAAGAAAATTAGCGACACGGTTGGAAGAACAGTCAACCGTATATGTGGATCAGAGGAGTGGACGCAGGAGATGCCAGGTGGTAGGACCTGCCAAGGCTTCTATTGGAAAGATTCAGGATATTTATCGAACTGTTTTATATGTTAAACACCCAGAATATGAAGTGTTGATTACAATGAAAGATCAATTAGAATTATATACTAAAACAATGGAACTGAAAACAGAAACAATACAATTTGATTTTAATCCAATGAATACTTATTAAAAGGAGAACAGAGAAAAGATGGCTATTCGTAATATCAGAGAAATCGGAGATGCAGTATTATACAAACAATGTAAAGAAGTAATGCAGATGACACCACATTTACAAGAGTTGATTGATGATATGCAAGACACCATGTACGAAGCTTATGGAGTTGGCTTGGCAGCACCACAGGTGGGTATCTTAAAGAGGATTGTTGTGATTGATACCACAGGAGAAGATCCACATATTTTGATTAATCCACGTATTGTGGAGAGCAGTGGAGAACAGACCGGTAATGAGGGCTGCTTAAGTGTTCCCGGTAAAACAGGGATTGTGACAAGACCTAATTATGTCAAAGTGGTTGCTCTGGATGAAAAGATGCAGCCGATTGAATTAGAAGGAACCGAACTTCTGGCACGAGCGATTTGTCATGAACTGGAACATTTGGATGGACACTTGTATGTGGAGAGAGTGGAGGGTGAACTGATGAATACACCCGACATGGACGAGGATGAGGACGAATGAAGATAGTATTTATGGGAACCCCTGATTTTGCAGTGGGAGCATTGCAGGCCATTATAGACGCAGGCCATGAAGTGACCGCTGTTGTAACGCAGCCTGACCGACCTAAGGGCCGTGGAAAAGAGATGCAGTACACACCGGTGAAAGAATGTGCACTGGCACATCATATCACTGTATTTCAGCCTGTAAAGATTAAAACGGAAGCAGCGGTGGCAACGTTACAAACATATGAAGCAGATATCTTTGTAGTAGCAGCCTTTGGACAAATCTTAAGTACGCAGATACTGGAGATGCCAAGGCTTGGCTGTGTCAATATCCACGCATCTCTCTTGCCCAAATATCGTGGTGCAGCACCGATTCAATGGGCGATTATAGACGGAGAGACGAAGAGCGGTATTACTATTATGCAGATGGATGCAGGACTGGATACAGGAGATATCCTTTATCAAAAAGAAGTCCCTATTACCAAGACAGAGACAGGTGAAACACTACATGATAAATTGATGGTGGCGGGAGCCGAAGCCATCGTTGAGGTGCTTCCGTTATTGGAACAGGGCAGCTTGATTCCTTGTCAGCAAAGTGAAGAAACCAGTTGCTATGCAAAGATGCTACACAAAGAGATGGGACATATTAGCTGGTCTCTGCCTGCAGTGAAGATAGAACGTTTGGTTCGTGGATTAAATGCGTGGCCAAGTGCATATACACATTATCATCAAAAAACATTGAAAATATGGGAAGCAGAAGCTCTTGACTTAAAAACAAATGGACCGATTGGCACAATAGCAGAAGTAACTAAAGATTATTTTACGGTCAATACAGGGCTCAATCAACTTAAGATACTGGATGTTCAATTGGAAGGCAAAAAAAGAATGAAGGTACATGATTTCTTGCTTGGTAATGTAATAGAACCGCTTGATGAATTAGAAAGGATAGGGTAATTGCTATGTATGGTTTTTATGGTTTTAGAATGGATTGGACGTATGTGTTGGTATTAATAGGTGCCATATTATCTATGATGGCATCTGCAAGAGTGACTTCTACCTTTAATAAATATTCAAAAGTCAGAAGTATGACCGGTATGACAGGAGCAGAGGCGGCACAGCGCTTATTGAACAATGCAGGCATAAGAGATGTTCGCATTGAACATATTCATGGCAATCTGACAGATCATTATGATCCGCGAGTGAAAGTTCTTCGCTTATCGGATGCTACTTATGGCTCTACATCGGTGGCAGCTATCGGGGTAGCCGCACATGAATGTGGACATGCGATTCAGCACCAGGTTGGATATCTTCCTTTGAAAATCCGTTCGGCTTTGGTTCCGGTAGCGAATTTTGGCTCAAAATTAGGACTTCCGATTATTATTCTTGGGGTTATTTTAGGCTCTAATTATTTCATGATCCAGATCGGTATCTGGATTTTTGCACTGGCAGTTTTGTTTCAGGTAGTGACACTCCCGGTTGAATTTAATGCATCCGGCAGAGCAGTACAACTGCTGGACCAACAAGGCATATTGGCAGGAGCAGAAGTAGGCAGCTGCAAAAAAGTGCTTGGTGCAGCGGCACTGACTTATGTTGCGGCAGCAGCGTCTTCTATCTTACAGCTATTGCGACTGGTTTTGTTGTTTGGAAGACGGGACAGGGATTAATCTATGGCACTGAATACAAGAGAACTGGTGTTGGAGATGCTTCAGGAGATTATAGTAAGACAAGAGTATAGCCATCTCGTCATACGTCAGGTATTGGATAAACATAACTATCTAAGAGAAGAAGAAAAATCTTTTATCAAACGAGTCTGTGTTGGAACGCTGGAACACCTGATTCAGATAGATTATGTGCTAAATCAATTTTCAAAGGTTAAAGTCAATAAGATGAAACCGATTATTCGCAATATCTTAAGGATGAGCGTATATCAATTATTATATATGGATGCAGTTCCCGATTCTGCTGTGTGTAATGAGGCGGTAAAACTGGCAGAAAAGAAAAAATTTACACAATTAAAAGGTTTTGTAAATGGTGTTTTACGTACGATTGCAAGGCAAAAAGAAGAGATTTGCTATCCGCAGGAACAAGAAGGAGAAGCAGAATATCTGTCGATTCTTTATTCGATGCCACGTTTTCTTGTAGAGATGTGGCTTAAAACCTACGATGTGGATACACTAAAACGTATCCTGCATGGTCTTTTAGAAGAACGTCCGGTAACCATACGAATAGACGAAACCTTATCATCCGAAGCGAAAAAAGAGCTTTTGGCATCCATGGAAGCCTGTGGGATAGCAGTACAGTTACATCCGTATTTGCCTTATGCGTATGAAGTGAAGAATATGACAGGTGTGTCCACCTTACCGGGTTTTGCAGAAGGGGAGGTTATGATACAGGATGTCAGCTCTATGTTGGCAGTACAGGCTGCAGGTATTCGAGAACATGACCACATACTGGATGTTTGTGCGGCACCGGGTGGTAAATCCCTGCATATGGCTTGTAAATTACGGGGAACAGGTCTGGTAGAGGCACTGGACGTTAGCGATTATAAAGTGAATATGATTCAAGAAAATATAGACAGAATGGGGTATCACAATATTACTGCGAGCGTCGAAGATGCAACGCGGCAGCAGTCAACTCGCATTCAGAGTGCAGATATTGTATTGGCAGATGTTCCCTGCTCCGGGTTAGGTGTGATTGCCAAAAAGAGTGATATTAAATATCGTGTTACCGAGCAGTCTTTGACAGAGATTACTGTGTTACAAAAAGCTATCATCCATAATGTACAGGCATATGTGAAACCGGGCGGTATCTTACTTTATAGTACTTGCACGATTCATGATACTGAGAATGAAGAGATGATTCGATGGATTCAGGAACAATATCCGTTTGAACTGGAGAGTATCGACCCTTATATTGATGAAGTATTGCAAAGTGAGACGACAGCACGTGGATATTTACAGATATTACCTGATATTCATCAGGCAGATGGATTTTTTCTGGCACGTTTGAGAAGAAAACGGAGTTAACGATTCTATGATAGATATTAAATCATTAAACAGGGCAGAAGTAGAAGAAGTGATCAAGCAAATGGGAGAACCGGCTTTTCGTGCAAAACAAATATATGAGTGGATGCATGTGAAGTTGGCAAGGAATTTTAATGAGATGACGAACCTGCCCAAAGAATTAAGAAAACGGTGTGAAGAATCCTTTTCCTATCCTTGCTTAGAGGCAGTACAGATACAAGAATCTGCCTTAGACGGCACTAAAAAATTTTTATTTCAATTATCCGATGGATTTATGGTAGAGAGTGTGTGGATGAAATATAAATTTGGTAATTCAGTCTGTATCTCCTCACAGGTGGGATGCAGGATGGGATGTAGATTCTGTGCCTCTACGATTGGTGGATTGGAACGTTCTTTACAGCCATCAGAGATGCTGGACCAAATCTATGAGATTACGAGACTGACAGGCGAGAGGGTATCACATGTGGTTATTATGGGAACAGGGGAACCCATGGATAATTACGATAATTTTGTTGCCCTTCTCCATCTGCTGACGGATGAATATGGCTTGCATATTAGTCAAAGGAATGTTACAGTATCTACTTGTGGGATTGTACCACGTATGAGGCAGCTTGCAGAAGAGCAACTGCAGATTACACTTGCTTTGTCTTTACATGCTACCACTAACGAGAAGAGAAGAAAGCTTATGCCCATTGCCAATCGATATAGCCTGCATGAATTAATGGAGACATGTACATACTATTTCAATAAGACAGGTCGTAGGATTACCTTTGAATACAGTTTGGTTGGTGGTGTAAATGATACGGATGAGGATGCAAGAGAACTGATTGCACTTGTTCGCCCATTGAATTGTCATGTAAATCTGATTCCGGTGAATCCCATTGCAGAACGTGAATATGTAGAATCCAAGCAGGCAGATATACAGAATTTTAAGAATAAACTTGAAAAAAATAAAATAAATGTTACGATAAGAAGAGAGATGGGCAGAGATATTGATGGTGCCTGTGGGCAATTAAGACGAAGTTATATGGAAAAAAAGTAGGAGAACAGAGACGATGTTGAAGACATGTTCCATAACGGATATTGGAAAAAAACGACAATTGAATCAGGACATTGTGTTTACATCGGATCAGAAGATAGGCAATCTTCCTAATGTGTTTATTGTGGCAGATGGGATGGGGGGACACAAAGCAGGTGATTATGCCTCCCGCTATACTGTAGAGACGATTACAGAAGAGATAGCCAATAGCCTTGAGACAACAGCAGACAGTATCATCAGAGGTGCTATTGTGAAGGCCAATCAAAATGTCAAAGAAGCGGCTGATGCGGATGACAGATTATCGGGAATGGGAAGTACGGTCGTGGTTGCTACTTACGATGGGACTGTTCTTGAAGTTGCCAATGTAGGTGACAGCCGTTTATATGTTGTGAATCAGGATAACATCCATCAGATTACCACAGACCATTCGCTCGTGGAAGAGATGGTGCGTATGGGTGGGCTGGCAAGAGCAGATGCAAGAACGCATCCGGATAAAAATATTATTACCAGGGCAGTAGGCGCACAGAATCTTATAGAGGTGGATTTTTTTGAAGTGATTTTGCATCCGGGCGACATCGTATTATTATGTTCCGATGGCTTGACTAATATGTTGGAGGATCAAGAGATAAAAGAGATACTGAATCTTCAGGATGAATTGTTCATAAAAGCCGGAAAGCTTGTGGAGCTCGCCAATCAAAATGGTGGTAAGGATAATATTGCAGTCGTGTTGATGGAACCATTTGCAGAATAATCAGCGAATAGGATATATGGGAGTAGAGAATGGAAACAATCAAAATAGGGATGTTAATTGGAGATCGCTACGAGATACTGGACAAAATAGGAACCGGTGGCATGTCTGATGTGTACAAGGCAAAATGTCATAAATTGAATCGTAATGTAGCAATCAAGGTATTAAAGCAGGAGTTTAGTGAGAATACTAATTTTGTGCATAAATTCCGTGTGGAAGCACAAGCGGCAGCAGGCTTGATGCATCCTAATATTGTGAATGTATATGATGTAGGAGAAGAAAATGGAATCTACTATATCGTTATGGAATTGGTAGATGGCATTACACTAAAAAAATACATTGAAAAGAAAGCCAGACTATCCGTAAAAGAGTCAATCAGCATAGCTATTCAGATATCCATGGGAATCGAAGCGGCTCATAATAATCATATTATTCATCGTGATATTAAACCGCAGAATATTATCATCTCCAAAGAAGGTAAAGTAAAAGTTACTGATTTTGGTATTGCCAAAGCAGCAACCAGTAATACGATTACTTCGAATGTGATGGGTTCCGTACATTACACGTCACCGGAGCAGGCAAGGGGCGGATATAGTGATGAAAAGAGTGATATTTACTCTTTGGGTATTACATTTTTTGAGATGTTGACGGGCAGAGTCCCTTTTAATGGGGAAACCACGGTAGCAATTGCGATTAAACATATTCAGGAAGAGATGCCATCTCCGCGAGACTACGTACCGGAGATTCCGGTTAGTGTGGAACAGATTGTCTTTAAATGCACACAGAAAAGTCCGGATCGCAGATATCAGACTATGAAAGAACTAATAGGCGATTTAAAGAAGTCTTTAATTAATCCTGAAGAAGATTTTGTTAAAGTGGTAGATTTTAATAACAAGGAAGAGACTAAATTGATCTCGGATCATGAGTTGCAACAGATTCAAAAGCAATCCAGTCATAGAGATTATATGGAAGAGGAGATACGCTTACAAGCCGCACCAAAGAAAAAAGGAAAATCAAAGAACAGCACTGTTAATACTACCGGTAATGCCAATGGTAAAATGATGCGAACCAATAAAAAAACAGAACAGAAACCGGAATATGAAGATGAGTTTGATCCTAAAATGGAAAAAATAACCACAGTGCTCACGATTATTGTGGCAGTTATCATCGGATGCATCTTATTGTTCTTTGCAGGAAGGGCAGTAGGCATCTTTCCGCTCCAAGATAAAGATGGTGCGACGCAGCAAGTGCAACCGGGACAGGCGATTATGCCTGAGGTAATAGGTAAGAGTCTGGATGAAGCACAGACTGCGATGGAAGAACAGGGCATCCTTATGAAGGTTACTTATGATATCTCCTCTGAGTATGGTAAAAATACAGTTATGGGCAGCAGTGTAGAAGCGGGCAGTGCTGTTGAGAAAGAGACAGAAGTAGTGCTGACTATCAGCGCAGGTGCAGACGGAATGAAAGTACCTGATGTTGTTAATAAATCAGAGGCAGAGGCAACAGCAGCTCTCGAGAAAACCGGATTTATTGTGAAGAAGGAAGAATCTGTATCGGATAAAGTAGCGAAGGGTAATATTATCTCACAGTCACCACAGGCAGGAGAGATTATTTCCAGAGATGCTTCGGTTACGATTGTGATTAGTAATGGAGCAAAAGACGAGATGGTAGAAGTACCTGACGTAAGAGGTATGACTGAAACGGATGCCAAGGCAGCACTTGGTACGGTTGGATTTGCATGTACTGCGGTTACGGAAGTTGATAATAGCGAATATGAGGCAGGAACAGTATGCTATCAGAGCTATTCTGCGGGCACTTCTCAACCCATAGGCACGGATATCGAATTAAAATTAAGCCTTGGAGCTACCTATAGCTGTAACTTGAGTGTGAATGCACCGGCAGATTATAGAACGGGTGATGCAACCGTTATTTTGACGGCTGCCGATACGGGAGTGGTGTTGTTTAACACGGGTACTTCAGGATTTCCGGTAGCGATCAATATAAGCAATATTAAGACTACGGATACCGGTATTTTAAGTATCGCGTATACCAAACCTTCTTATACGGATGCAGATGGCAAGTTGATTGATGCACACGTAGTAACAGAAGAGCAGCCGGTCCAGTTTACCAAAGAATAAGGAGAGATCAGTTAAGATGAAGAAGGTTCTATGCAGGGTAAAATAATTAAAGGAATCGCAGGATTCTATTATGTACACACAACAAATCGTATCTATGAATGTAAGGCAAAGGGTATCTTACGCAAAGACCATCAAAAACCTTTGGTAGGAGATGATGTGATTATCAATATTCTGGATGAAACAGCAGGACTTGGTAATGTAGAACAGCTCTTGCCGAGGCACAATGCATTGATTCGACCGGCAGTTGCTAATATTGATCAGGCACTGATTATATTTTCCATTACCAATCCGGCACCTAATTATAACCTGTTAGATCGATTTCTGATTATGATGGGAATACAGAAGATTCCCTGCATTATTTGTTTTAATAAAGTTGATTTATCGAAACCAAATGCAAAAGAGTCTCTCTTACAGTCTTATGGAGCAAGTGGCTGTCATATCCTGTTCACCAGTGCATTGGAAGAACTGGGAATAGAATCGCTGCAACGCTTACTCTGCGGTAAGACCACTGCGGTGGCGGGTCCAAGCGGTGTTGGCAAATCTTCTCTTATTAATCGATTACAACACAATACCTGTATGGAAACAGGAGACCTTAGTGCTAAGATAGCACGAGGTAAACATACGACGAGACACACGCAATTTATAGTGATAGATGAGAATACGTATATTATGGATACCCCCGGATTTAGTTCCTTGGACATTCCAGACATAGAGAAAGAACAATTGGGAGATTATTACCCGGAATTTGCAGCGTATGAGAGTACCTGTAGATTTAAGGGATGTTCCCATATACACGAACCGGTATGCGGTGTGAAGGATGCACTCGAACAAGGTAAGATAAGCCGAATACGATACGATAATTATGTTCTGTTATATCAGGAACTGAAAGAACAGAGGAGATATTGATTTTATGAGTGAACTAGATTATAAGTTATCCCCCTCCATATTGGCGGCGGATTTTCTGAAACTTGGAGAAGAGATACGTTTCATAGACGAAGCGGGAGTCCCCTATATTCATATTGATGTGATGGATGGGATCTTTGTTCCGTCTATTTCTTTTGGAATACCGATTCTCCAAGCTATCAGAACTATTACAGCCAGGGTTTTGGACGTGCATCTAATGATTACCCATCCGGAGGCACAGATTGAGGCTTTTGCCAAGGCGGGTGCCGATATTATTACATTTCATGTGGAAGCAGAAGGAACACCGATTCATGAGACCTTATTAAGAATTAAAGAATTGGGAATCAAAGCAGGGTTGTCTATTAGTCCGGATACGCCGGTTGAGGCAATACTGCCGTATCTGGATGAAGTGGACATGATACTGATCATGACAGTGTATCCGGGAAGAGGCGGACAGGATTATCTGGAATGTTGTGGAAGTAAGGTAACTCAATTGCGTAATATACTTACACAACAGCATAGACAGATAGACATTGAAGTAGATGGTGGTATTAAGAAATCAAATGTGTCGCATATCATGGCAGCAGGAGCCAATGTGATTGTAGCAGGCTCTGCCATCTTTGAACCCGGACGAACGACAGAGAATGCACAATATTTTTTGGAAGCATTATATCAAAATAGGAAGGAAACAGTAAGATGAAATTAGGCATAGTAGGTTTACCAAATGTAGGAAAGAGTACTTTATTTAATTCCTTGACCAAGGCAGGAGCAGAGTCAGCAAACTATCCATTTTGTACGATTGACCCCAATGTGGGTATCGTTACAGTACCGGATGAACGACTGCAGCTATTGGGTGACATGTATCATTCCAAAAAAGTTACGCCGGCGGTTATAGAATTCGTAGATATCGCAGGATTGGTAAAAGGTGCTTCTAAAGGAGAAGGTCTTGGTAATCAATTCTTAAGCAATATCAGAGAAGTAGATGCGGTTGTACATGTGGTACGGTGCTTTGAAGATACCAATATTGTGCATGTGGAAGGTACGATTAATCCGCTTCGCGATATAGAAACCATCAATTTGGAACTCATTTTTTCAGACCTTGAGATATTGGAGCGAAGAATTACAAAAACAGCGAAAGCTGCCAGAATGGATAAAGTATTAGCAAAGGAACTGGACTTATTAGAGCATTTAAAAGAACATCTTGAATCCGGAAAAATGGCTAAAAGCTATGTGGCGGAGGAAGATGAAGATGAGATGGCTTGGAGAGCATCTTATAATCTATTGACGGATAAGCCGGTTATCTTTGCTGCCAATGTAGCAGAAGAAGAGATCGCAAATGATGGTGCGAACAACGATTATGTGGCACAGGTGCGGGACTTTGCAGCACAAAATGGAAGCGAAGTATTTGTTATTTGTGCACAGATTGAACAAGAGATATCCGAACTGGAGGAAGAAGAAAAAGCCATGTTCCTAGAAGATCTGGGATTGCAGGAATCAGGTCTGGATAAACTAATTAAAGCCAGTTATCATCTCCTTGGATTATTGAGCTTCTTAACTGCAGGAGAAGACGAGACGAGGGCATGGACGATTCAGGCAGGAACCAAAGCACCACAGGCAGCAGGCAAGATACATACCGACTTTGAACGTGGATTTATCCGTGCGGAGGTGGTTAATTACAGAGATTTATTAGAAAATAAATCCTTATCTGCAGCGAAAGAAAAAGGATTGGTCGGCATAGAAGGCAAAGAATACGTAGTGAGAGACGGAGATGTGATTCTGTTCCGTTTTAATGTATAGGATATAGCTGGTCTGAAAGGAAGATGATTGTAAACATGAATGAGAGTATGGCAGTCAAAGATATTGCATTTCCACATCTTGGAATCTATTTAGAAAATGTACCGAAAAATTTTTCCGTATTCGGATTTTCAATTGCATTTTATGGCGTTATTATAGGAATAGGGATTTTACTTGGACTGTTGATTGTTACCAGAGAAGCAAAGAAAACAGGGCAAAATGAAGATGTCTATTGGGATTTTGCTATTTATGCGATTATCTTTTCTGTGATTGGAGCAAGATTATATTATGTATTCTTCTCGTGGGATTCTTATCGGGATAATCTTTTGAGTATCTTTAATACAAGAGGTGGTGGAATGGCGATCTATGGAGCTGTGATTGCCGGTGTGTTGACACTTTTTATCTTTGCCAAAGTAAAGAAGCAGAATGCGTTTCAAATGGCAGATACTTGTGTGCTTGGATTGCTTCTGGGACAAATCATAGGCCGCTTTGGTAATTTTATGAACAGAGAAGCTTTTGGCGGTTATACAGATGGATTATTTGCGATGCGTCTGCCAATAGATGCGGTACGCTCCAGTGATATCTCAGCAGGGATCGCCGAGCATATTACGGATGGGATTACCTATATTCAAGTACATCCCACCTTTCTCTATGAGAGCCTTTGGAATCTTATGATTTTGATCTTGATTTTGCTCTACAAACAACATAAGAAGTTTGAAGGAGAAGTGACTTTGTGTTATTTGGGTGGTTATGGCATGGGTCGATTTTGGATAGAAGGACTGCGTACCGATCAACTTCTTATTCCTGGGACTACCATAGCAGTTTCTCAAGTGCTAGCCCTCGTCTTAGTCGTGTTCGCTATCCTTGCAGAACTGTTTATGCGATATCGTTTACGAACTAAGAAGCTAGATATAGTAGCAGATGAAAAATAGAATACAACATCTTGAAAAGCCTTGATTTTAGGGCTTTTTTTGTTGCAAATAATTAATTTTTCTTTAAGATTTTGATTGCAAAGTGGATGAAAATAGTATAGTATTACATCATAAGTGGTGAAAAGTGGTGCGAAGTGGTAGCAAGTGGCGAATCATTTACTTTTCGTGGCAGACCATTTAAATAGGTGATTATGATGTTTATGGGAGAATACAATCATACAATTGATGCAAAAGGCAGACTCATTATTCCATCCAGATTTCGAGAGATACTGGGAGAAGAATTTGTCATTACAAAAGGCTTAGATGGCTGCTTATTTGTGTATGATAATAAAGAGTGGACTGTATTTGAAGAAAAATTAAAGTCACTTCCACTTACGAATAAAGACGCTAGGCAGTTTGCTCGTTTTTTTCTGGCAGGAGCTGCAAGCGTAGAAGTTGATAAACAGGGAAGAATCTTAATCCCATCTGTATTAAGAGAATTTGGAGAACTGGATAAAGATATTGTGTTGCTTGGTGTAGCCAGCAGGATAGAGATTTGGAGCAAAGAACGTTTTGATGGTAGCACTACTTATGAAGATATGGATGAGATTGCAAAGCATATGGAAGAATTAGGACTTGGCATCTGATTGGGAAAGGACATGGCTATGAGTATAGAGTTTGATCACATATCCGTGTTATTACAGGAGACAATAAAAGCACTGCAGGTCAAACCATCCGGTATCTATCTGGATGGGACATTGGGTGGCGGTGGCCATTCCTATCATATTGCAGAACAGTTAGATGACACCGGTCATCTCTATGGGATCGATCAAGATGATGCGGCAATCCTTGCAGCCGGAGAACACTTAGCGAAATATGCCAATCGAGTTAGTATCATACGAGATAATTACTGCAACGCAGTTCGTGCTTTACAGGAACGCGGCATCACAGGAGTCGATGGGATTTTACTGGATCTGGGTGTATCCTCGTATCAGCTGGATACCATAGAACGAGGATTTTCCTATAAATACGATACGGTTCTTGATATGAGGATGGACAAGCGACAGATAATAAGTGCGAGAGATATTGTCAATGACTACTCGGAGATGGAATTATATCGCATCATTAGAGACTATGGCGAAGACACTTTTGCTAAGAATATTGCAAAGCATATTGTGAGGGCAAGGGCGGAACATTCAATAGAGACAACGGGAGAATTGAATGAACTGATTAAAGCAGCGATACCTGCTAAGATGCGGGTAAAAGGTGGACATCCTTCCAAAAAAACATTTCAGGCGATTCGTATTGAGTGTAATCAGGAACTGGATGTGCTGAAAGATTCGCTGGATGAATTTATCTCCTTTTTAAATCCGGGTGGCAGAATCTGCATCATCACTTTTCAATCCTTGGAAGATCGGATTGTCAAGTCAGCGTTTCGTAAGAACGAGAATCCTTGTACCTGCCCACCCAATTTCCCGATGTGTGTATGCGGAAAACAGTCACAGGGAAAAGTCATTACCAGAAAACCAATCTTGCCGAGTGAAGAAGAGGTAGCAAATAATAAAAGATCAAAAAGTGCAAAATTAAGAGTATTTGAAAAAAAGAAGTAACCGAATGATGATATTCGGAAAGGGGGGTAATAGTATGCATGCAAGAAGTCAGGGAAGACGCAGTACAAGCAGCAGAGGCAACACTGCTTATATACAAGGAAATACAGTACGCAAAGCAGACATACAAGAGAGAAGACCCTTGGAAACAAGGAAACCATTAAGCCATGCTATTCGCAAGAATCGGGATAAAGCAGTTTATATGAACTTTGGGTATTTATGTTTTTTATCCTTAGCGTTATGTTTTGCGGGATTTGTATTAATTGGTTATATTCAATTACAGTATGAGAATACAGCCAGTGTAAAACATATTGCAAGACTGGAAAGTCAATTAAATACTTTGAAGTTAGATAATGATGAAAAATATAATCGAATTGTATCCTCCGTTGATTTAAAAGAAATCAAGAGAGTTGCAATTGAAGAATTGGGCATGCAGTACGCGGGAGAAGAACAGATCGTGGTTGTATCTGGAGAAGAAGATGATTATGTAAGGCAATATGCAGACCTACCTTCTTCCAAATAATTAGGGATACGCGGATTGGAGCCAATGTGAATAAGAACGTGCGAAAACAGAGTAGATTTACAATGAAGATGCAAAAGAAGCTGGTAATACTGTTTATTATGGTATTACTGGCTTTTGTCGGACTAAGTGTACGATTAATTCTTATTAATAAAGAGGATGGAGAGCGGTACAAGAAACAAGTATTGTCGCAGCAGCAATATGACAGTAGAACGATTCCGTATAAGCGCGGTGATATCATAGATGCAAAAGGAACACCAATTGCGATGAGCGAAAAAGTGTACAATGTCATATTGGACTGTGATTTATTATTGGATAAAAAGGATTATCTTGAGCCAACCATTCAAGCATTAAAGAAACAGTTTCAGATAGAGGAAGGAGTTGTAAGAGATTATATTACAAAGAATCCCACCTCCAGATATTATGTTTTAGCTAAAAAATTAACCTATGATGAGATTAGTGGTTTTCTTGCCCTGCAAGATGATGAAGAGAAAAACCCCAATATACAGGGTGTGTGGTTTGAAGAAGAGTATAGAAGAATCTATCCATATAAAACGCTTGCCTGTGATGTAATAGGATTTACCGGAAAGGATAATACGGGGACTTATGGCCTTGAAGAATACTATAATGATATCTTAAATGGAACAACAGGAAGAGAGTATGGCTATTTGACGGAAGATGCCACATTGGAGCGAACAACAAAAGCGGCGATTGATGGAAATACGATTGTATCTTCTATTGATGTAAATATTCAAAGCATTGTGGAACGTAAGATAGAGGAATTAAATGTTGCACATCAAGATGAAGTCAGAAAAGGAAATGGAAGTGAGAATACAGGTGTTATTGTGATGAATCCCAATACGGGAGAAATCATATCCATGGCCAGTTATCCCACCTTTGATCTTAATAACCCAACCGAACTGAGTGAGGAAGCAATGGAGGCATATCGAGAGAGTCTTCCGGCAACTGCTACAGTCAGTGGCAATAAGGCGGCAGAGGAAACGAACCAGCCTGTAGAAAAAACATCGGAACAAGAGGCTGAAGACGAAAAATTTGAAGCGTTAAATGCAACATGGAAGAATTTTTGCATTACAAGTACCTATGAACCGGGTTCCACAGCAAAACCTTTTACCGTAGCAGCGGCTTTGGATTCCGGAACGATAACAGGAAACGAGAGCTACACCTGTAATGGTGGTCTTCAGGTTGGAGATTACTATATTCGATGCCATAACCGTTTGGGAGATGGGCCAATCACTGTAAAACAGGCGATTGAGAAGTCCTGTAATGTGGCGTTAATGCAGATTGGATTCAATACCGGTACGGATATTTATATGAAATATCAGACTATCTTTAACTTTGGATTAAAGACCAATGTTGATTTGGCAGGAGAAGCCAGAACCGATGCACTGATGTTTAATCCGGATACTATGGTGCCTACAGATCTTGCGGTTTCTTCTTTTGGGCAGGGATATAATGTGACGATGATTCAGCAGGCTGCTGCATTCTGCTCTTTGATTAATGGTGGCTTTTACTATCAGCCACATGTGATTCGCAAGATTATCAGTGCGGAAGGCTCTACGGTTAAGAACGTCGAACCTCGGATTTTAAAACAGACGATCTCTTCTACAACTTCAGATACAATCAGAGATTATTGCAATGGTGTTGTGACAGAAGGAACAGGTGTGACAGCTAGACCCGCAGGATATACGATGGGTGGAAAAACAGGAACAGCAGAGAAAGTCCCACGTTCTGAGCGTAACTTTGTAATCTCTTTTGCAGGATATGTACCGGCTGACAACCCGCAGGTCTTTATCTATGTGGTAATTGATACTCCGAATGTGGCGGATCAGGGTAACTCCACCAGACTGGCAACTTTATTGGCTCATGATATTATGACAGAGATATTGCCTTATATGGATATTTTTCCAACAGAAGAACTGACTAAGAAAGAACAGGAAGCACAGACGGCGGCGGATGCACAAAAGGCTGCAGACAGTGTTTCTGCGAATGCACTGAAAGAAGAGATCACAACAGATAAGAAATCGGAAGATAAGAAATCGGAAGAAAAGAATCCGGAAGATAAGAAATCGGAAGATAAAAAACCGGAAGAATCAACGCGCGAGATTCAGATTGATAAAGATACAGGTTATGCGATAGATCCCATCACAGGAGAACTCTTAGACCCTGTTACAGGAATACCGATTAATCCATCTACCAGTGATATAGGTTTTTAAAATTGAGCATAACATCATTCGATGGATAATAGAGTATACTAATTCGTTTTGATAAGGATTGGCATGCTATGGGTAGATTGAAAAATAAAACTTTTCATCGGAAAAAAATATTTGTTTTATTTTTGTGTTGTTTGAGCATCTTTCTTTTCTTAGGTCTTAGACTGGGATATCTTATGATTATACGTTCGGATTATTATATGACGCAGGCACAACAATTACATGAGAGAGAAAGAGATATCAAAGCTTCCAGAGGAAAAATACTGGATATAAACGGAAAAGTGCTTGCTACCAATCGTACTGTATGTACGGTTTCTGTGATTCACAGTCAGGTAAAAGACCCGGAGGCGGTCATCAGGATGCTGGTTAATCTATTGCATCTTGAAGAAGAAAAAGTAAGAAAACGTGTTGAGAAGGTATCTTCCATAGAACGTATCAGCAGTAATGTGTCCAAGGAGACAGGAGATCAAATCCGTGCCTGTGAGTTAGCAGGCGTAAAAGTAGATGAAGATTATAAACGTTATTACCCTTATGATTGTCTGGCGTCTAAAGTGTTGGGATTTACGGGTGGAGATAATCAGGGGATTATTGGACTTGAAGTTAAATATGAAGAATATCTTCAAGGTAAAAATGGCACAATACTTACTGTAACAGATGCAAAAGGCATTGAGCTTCCGGAAAAAGGAGAAGAACGGGTAGAATCTATCAGCGGTCAAAATCTGCAAATCAGCATGGATCTTAATATACAGATGTATGCAACGCAGTTAGCAAAACAGGTGATGGAGACGAAATCGGCCGAAGCGGTATCTATTTTGGTGATGAACCCACAAAACGGTGAGATCTATGCGATGGTTGATGTTCCGGAATTTAACCTGAATGAGCCATATCGCCTGCCCGAGGGACAAATATATCAATCAAAAGAGGATGCCTTGAACCGTATGTGGCGCAATGCATGTATCAATGACACTTATGAACCCGGTTCTACGTTTAAGATTGTAACGGCAGCCGCAGGATTGGAATCAGGATTGGTAACGTTGGAAGATACCTTCCACTGTCCGGGATATGTGGTAGTAGAAGACAGAAGAATCAGATGCCATAAAGCAGGCGGACATGGCAGTGAGACTTTTTTACAGGGTACGATGAATTCCTGTAATCCGGTTTTTGTAACGGTTGGATTACGGCTTGGCATAGAGAAGTATTATCACTATTTTAAACAATTTGGACTATTGGATAAGACCGGGATAGACCTGCCGGGAGAAGCCGGCACCATTATGCATCAAGAGAAAGATATGGGATTGGTGGAACTGGCAACCGTTTCTTTTGGGCAGTCCTTTCAGATTACACCGATACAGTTGGCAACTACAGCATCTTCTGTGATTAATGGAGGAACGAGAGTCACACCTCATTTTGCAGTGCGTATTGTAGATGAAGAAGGAAAGCTTCAAAAAAATTTCCAATATTCGTCCAAAGAACATATCGTATCAGCGGATACGAGTAAGAAGATGCAGTATATTCTAGAACAGGTAGTGGAGAAAGGCAGTGGCAAGAATGGTTATATAGAGGGATATCATGTGGGTGGTAAGACTGCCACCAGTCAAACGCTTCCAAGAGGCAGTAATAAGTACATTGCTTCTTTTTTGGGATTTGCGCCTGCGGATAATCCACAGATTTTGGCACTTGCAATTATTCACAATCCGCAAGGGGTTTACTATGGAGGACAGATTGCGGCACCTGTCATCAGACAGCTATTTGAGAATATTTTACCATATTGGGAAGACAGATAATTGACTTTTTCTTCTAAAAGCGGTATCGTTCTATAAGATTGCCGAGATATCGGCATCACAAAACACAGCATAAGCTGTTTATAAGGAGCTGTAATATGAACGTTGAGATGACAATTCCGGTTATCATAGCATTTGGAATCAGTGTATTATTGGGACCGGTTATTATTCCTTTTTTAAGAAAATTAAAAGTAGGACAGACAGAACGAACAGATGGACCGCAGACACATCTGTGTAAATCAGGAACTCCAACAATGGGAGGAATCTTATTTTTAGCAAGTGTTGTTCTTACCTCGCTGCTTTATATGAATCGTTATCCGAAGATTCTGCCGATTCTGTTTTTGACACTTGGATTTGGCTTGATTGGATTCTTAGATGATTATATCAAAGTAGTATTAAAGCGCTCTATGGGTTTACGTGCATGGCAGAAGATGTTGGGACAGATTGTGGTAACTGCAGTTTTTGCTTACTATTTAATCAATCATACGGATATTTCATTGGCAATGAAGATCCCTTTTATGCCATCCCATTTTATTGATTTTGGAATGTGGAATATTCCGCTGCTTTTTATCGTTGTGATAGGAACAGTGAATGGAACTAATTTTACAGATGGTTTAGATGGATTGGCAAGTAGTGTCACGGTCATGGTAGCTACATTTTTTACAGTAGTCGCAATCGGTACGCATAGCGGGATCGAACCGATTACCTGTGCTGTAGTGGGCGCATTGCTCGGATTCTTATTATTTAATGTTTATCCGGCGAAGGTATTCATGGGAGATACGGGTTCTCTTGCATTGGGTGGATTTGTTGCGGCAACAGCTTATATGTTGCAAATGCCACTTTTTATTCTTATTGTTGGTTTTATTTATTTAGCAGAAGTCATTTCTGTAGCATTACAGGTTAGTTATTTTAAGATAAGCGGTGGAAAGAGAATCTTCAAGATGGCTCCGATTCACCATCATTTTGAATTGTGTGGATGGTCTGAGACCAGAATCGTTGCAGTTTTTTCAATCATTACAGCAATATTATGCCTGATTGCATTATTGGCAATATAGAGGGAGTTAAACAGTATGGAATGGAATCATAAGACAGTCTTAGTCATAGGAACCGGGATCAGTGGAATCAGTGCGGTAGGTGCATTGCTTCGTGTACAGGCCTGCCCCATCTTATTTGATGAAAATACTACATTGCAGCCGGAAAAGATTCAGACACAATTACCAACAGATCGGGAAGTTCCTCTTATATTGGGAGAATTGCCGGAAAAACTGATTGATAAGATTGAACTTGTCATCCTAAGTCCGGGAGTGCCACTTACCTGCCAGACAGTAATCTTATGTAAGCAAAAGCATATCCCTATATGGGGAGAGATAGAATTGGCTTATCAACTGTCAAAGGGTGCGGTATTAGCGATAACAGGAACCAATGGTAAGACTACGACAACTTCCCTACTGGGGCAGATTATGTCGGATACGTATGACAGCGTTTACATTGTGGGTAATATAGGCAATCCCTATACAGACATTGTAGCAGACACCACAGAAGATTCTATTACAGTAGCTGAGATTAGCAGCTTTCAGTTGGAGACGATACATAGCTTTAGACCTAAGATATCAGCTATTCTGAATATTACACCGGATCATCTGAATAGGCATAAGACAATGGAACACTACATAGCACTGAAAGAGTCCATTGCGAAAAATCAGACAGCAGAAGATACGGTCGTGCTGAATTATGAAGATCCATATACGCAGGCATTTGGCAAGATAACTTCTGCACAGGTACTTTATTTTTCATCTCAGAGAACACTGGAACGGGGTATTTATCTAAAAGATGAAACTATCTGGCTGGCGGATGGGATTCATAATCCAATCTTAGTGATGAATATACATGATATGAGCTTAATGGGTCTTCATAATGTGGAGAATGTGATGGCAGCCATCGGGATGGCATATAGCTATGGGGTGCCATTGACCAATATTGTGGCAACGGTCCGTGCTTTTCGGGCAGTAGAACATAGAATCGAATATGTTGCTACCAAAAAAGGCGTGGATTATTATAATGATTCCAAAGGCACTAATCCGGATGCAGCGATTAAAGGGATACAGGCAATGAATAAACCGACCTATTTAATCGGTGGCGGATATGATAAACAGAATGAATATGATGCATGGATAGAAGCATTTGATGGTAAGGTACAAAGACTGGTTCTAATTGGCCAGACCAGAGAACAAATCGCTACATGTGCCAGAGAACATGGATTTATGGATATTACGATGGCAGATACTTTGGAAGAAGCGATGAAGTTCTGTGAAGAACATGCGAAACAAGGGGAAGCGGTATTATTATCACCTGCCTGTGCAAGCTGGGGTATGTTCCCCAATTATGAAGTAAGAGGACAGCAATTTAAAGATTATGTCAATCAAATAAAGGAGTAAACCTGTGACAGAGAGAAGAAAAAAAAGACAACCAGAATATTTCTTCGATTACACATTACTTTTTGTAGTGCTGTTCCTGATTGGATTTGGCTTGATTATGATCTATTCTACCAGTTCGTATGAAGCCAGTTTAGAATACAATAATCCGACCTATTATTTGAAGAAGCAAGCGTTTGCAGTGGTGATGGGTCTGATAGCGATGTTTGTTGTATCCAGGATACCGTATCATTTCTGGGAGCATTTTGCAGCACTTGGTTATATCGTATCAGTTGTGCTGATCTTATTGGTTCTCACCCCGCTTGGAATAGAGAGCCATGGTGCAAGAAGATGGCTTAATTTAGGCGTTTCCTTACAGCCCGCTGAGGTGGCAAAGCTTGGAATGATTCTTTTCTTGGCGAGTCTTGTTTGCAAGATAGCAGGTGCTATCCGCAGCAAAAAAGGATTTTTTACCGTATTATTGGCACCGGTTCCAATCTGTGCGATGGTGTATCTGATTACCGATAATTTAAGTTCAGCTATTATTATCTTCGGTATTGCTGTTTTGATGCTGTTTGTAGCAAGCCCTGATTATAAAAAATTTATACTGATGGCACTTGTGCTCATTGCAATTGTGGTACTTGGGATATTGGCATTGACCAAAGCCGGGGATGGCAGTGGACTGGGGGGCTTCCGAGGAGAACGTATTCTGGCATGGCTGGATCCGGAGGCTTATGCAAGTGGCAAAGGTTTTCAGACATTACAGGCACTCTACGCAATCGGTTCAGGCGGTATATTTGGAAAAGGACTGGGACAGAGCATGCAAAAACTGGGATTTTTACCGGAAGCACAAAATGATATGATATTCTCCATTATTTGTGAAGAACTGGGATTATTTGGTGCGATTGCTATTATATTACTCTTTCTTTTGTTAATTTGGCGTTTTATGATTATTGCCAATAATGCACCGGATCTATTTGGAGCATTATTGGTGGTGGGGGTATTGGGGCATCTTTCGATTCAGGTAATTCTGAATATTGCAGTTGTGACCAACACGATACCCAATACAGGTATTTCATTACCATTTATCAGTTATGGTGGTTCCTCGGTCATGTTTTTGCTGATTGAGATAGGACTTGTTCTTAGCGTGGCAAGAGGGATCCGCTTTAAAGATACCTAGACTCGCAGTACAAGGTACCAAACTAAACATCCTTCATAAGATAGAATAAAATCATATATTCCGGCATGACAACAAGGAAGGATAAGGATGAGTTCTATTCAAATGGAAGGTGGTTTTCCTCTCTTTGGAGAGGTGCAGATCCAAGGATCCAAGAATGCAACTTTGCCGATACTGGCAGCCACGGTATTGATTCCGGGCATTAGTGTTCTGGATCATGTACCACAGATTACAGATGTATATTCCATGATAACGTTATTGGAGAACTGCGGCTGCATCGTAGTATGGGAAGGACACAGTGTTATCGTAGATGCGAGTCTGGTATCGGTTGGCAGACTACCCAAAGAAGATGTCATTACAATGCGTTCCTCCATTATGCTATTGGGTGCTTTAATAGGCAGAACAGGTCGGATATTCCTAGATTATCCGGGTGGCTGCATCATAGGTAACAGACCCATTGATCTTCATCTTATGGCACTTAGACAACTGGGCGTATCTATTACGGAATGTCATGCAGGCGTTCTTGCACAGACAGAACAGTTACAAGGCGGAACCATAACGTTGCCATTTCCCAGTGTTGGTGCGACTGAAAATAGTATTTTAGCTGCAGTAACAGCGAGTGGCACAACGACGATACTAAATGCGGCAAGAGAGCCGGAGATTGTTGAGCTATGTGGATTCTTACATAAAGCAGGAGCTTGTATTCAGGGAGCCGGAACAGAACGAATTATCATTCAAGGAAGAACACTACAGTCGATGGTTCATTATAGAGTATCGGGGGACAGAATCGTTGCGGGAACTTATCTGTTTTCCTGCGTAGCATGTACCGGTGAAGTGAAACTGATGGATGCACCGATAGAACAGATGTCGTCAGTGATACAATGTGCGAAACAGATGGGATGCACCATTACCCGTAAGGATCATAACCTTACTGCCATTATGGAACGGCGTTGTGTACCGATTCCTTATCTTAAGAC
This sequence comes from Lachnospiraceae bacterium, assembly GCA_036652815.1. Classification (GTDB taxonomy): domain Bacteria; phylum Bacillota; class Clostridia; order Lachnospirales; family Lachnospiraceae; genus SZUA-378. The sequence goes on along the minus strand of JAVVVE010000013.1, from coordinate 6,986 downwards.
AGCAGTATATCCCGGATTTCCAACAGATTTACAATCTATTTTAATGGCAGTTTACAGTCATGCAGATGGAATCGGGGTAATAGAAGAGACTATATTTGAGAATCGATTTAAAATTGTAAAAGAGCTGCAGACTATGGGAGCAAAGATTACAGTCTTACAAAATCGGGCAACGGTCACAGGGCATGCACATCTGCACGGAACACAGGTGGTAGCAGAAGAACTGCGGGGCGGAGCAGCCTTGGTGGTAGCTGGTCTTGCGTCAACAGGCATTACCATTGTGAGCAATCCATACTATATTGACCGTGGGTATGAGGATATTACAAGAGATCTGCGGGCATTAGGTGCAAGGATCAGTAAGGAATAGGACAATGAAGATACAAAAAAAAATAAAAATACGAAAAGTAAGCAAGCCAAAACTCATTTGTTTGAGCGTGTTGAGTGCGATTCTTATAGTCCTGACAGGTATTATCGTTATCATGGAGACTTATAAAGTTGAGACTGTCATTGTAGAGGGAAATCAACACTATAGCGAGGAAGAGATTAAGAATATAGTTATGGATGGCAGACTGGGGGATAACTCCATCTATCTATCTTGGAAATATAAGAGTAAAAGTATTGAGAACGTTCCCTTTGTAGAGAAGATGGATGTTACCATACTATCAGCAGATACAATCGAGATTACGGTCTACGAGAAAGCACTGGCAGGATATGTGGAATACCTTGGACGTTATATGTATTTTGATAAGGATGGTATTATCGTAGAGAGTTCAGAACTTAAAACGAACGGGATTCCGCAGGTCACAGGTCTTAAGTTCGGCTATGTTGTGTTATATGAGAAACTGCCGGTAGAAGATGATGCTATCTTTAAACAGATTTTAAATGTGACACAGCTTCTAAATAAGTATGAACTGCCTACAGATAAGATATATTTTGATGCAGCACAGGATATGACGTTATACTTTGGAGAAGCCAGAGCGGATATTGGCGGAGAAGAATATTTGGATGAAAAAATAATGAAATTAAAGTATATTCTGCCGGAATTGGAGGGAAAAAAAGGGACATTAAAAATGGATCATTATACCGATGATATGAAGAATATCACCTTTCAATTAGATTAGAACAGTATATATCCATTAATATAAAAAGAAATGCAAAGAAAATGAAAAAATATGTTGATAATTCCACCAAATGATTATATGATAAGGTATGTGGAATTTAATGAGGAAACGTAAAGGAGGAACTGCCTTGCTTGAGATTAGAACGAATGATGCAGATAATGCGGCGAAGATTATAGTAGTAGGTGTTGGTGGAGCCGGCAATAATGCTGTTAATAGAATGATTGATGAGAGAATTGATGGAGTTGAATTTATAGGGGTAAATACCGATAAGCAGGCTTTACAGCTATGTAAGGCTCCAAAACTGCTTCAAATTGGGGAGAAATTAACCAAAGGACTCGGTGCGGGTGCAAAGCCTGAAATAGGCGAAAAAGCAGCAGAAGAGAGTTCAGAAGAGATCATGGATGCGATTAAAGGGGCAGATATGGTTTTCGTTACCTGCGGCATGGGTGGCGGAACTGGAACCGGTGCTGCACCGGTCGTTGCCAGAATATCCAAAGAGATGGGGATTTTGACGGTAGGAGTTGTGACAAAACCTTTTCGCTTTGAAGCCAAAGCACGTATGATGAACGCAGTAGCGGGCATTGAACGATTAAAGGGGAGCGTAGATACTTTAATTGTGATTCCCAATGATAAATTATTAGAGATTGTAGATAGAAGAACCACGATGCCTGATGCATTGAAAAAAGCAGACGAGGTATTACAACAAGCGGTACAGGGGATTACAGATTTGATTAATCGTCCTGCTATTATTAATTTGGATTTTGCGGATGTACAGACAGTGATGAAGGACAAGGGTATTGCACATATCGGTATCGGTGTTGGTAAGGGTGATGATAAAGCCAATGATGCAGTGAAGATGGCTGTAGAGAGCCCATTGCTGGAAACCAATATCACAGGTGCTACGCATGTTATCATCAATGTATCGGGTGATATTACTTTGGCAGATGCTTCCGATGCTGCCAGCTATGTACAGGAACTGGCAGGAGATGAAGTTAATATTATCTTTGGTGCTATGTATGATGAGGCATTATCAGATACCTGCTCGATTACAGTGATTGCTACCGGTTTAGAAGACCAGCCGATGAATAAGTTTGGCAGTGGATTTACTTATGTTCCTAAATCCGGAACGGTACCCAGTGTAAAGCCTAAGACTACGATACCGAGCAGTATTCCGATAACCGGGACAACCTCTATTAAGCCATTGACAGGGATTCAGAAACCACATGACCTTAAGAGTAATGTAGAAGGAAAATCACTTCAGATACCGGGATTTTTACAACGTAATAAATAAAGACAACCAATCAAGACAACCAATCAAGAGCATTACACTAAGTTAATTACCTTAGTGTAGTGCTTTTTTTATGTGCATACGGCTCTGTCGATTTATGGGAGAAAATTATCCATAGGAATTGTGTGAATATGACAAAATATAAGGCTGAGGATGTCTATAATAATGTCTGGAGGGTTGAGGAGGTGAAGGTGTATTATGAAGTCTACATAGACAGCCTGTTTGTCATGAATCTCATGTTGAATCTTATGCTCTTAAGTCTTGTTAATAAGGGAATGAAGTGCACTGCCACGCACAGTTCACTTTTATTGGGGGGAGCGATTGGAGCATTTGGCGAATGCCTGTTGATCGTACTGACACAGATACCGTTATGGGTTCGTCTGTGTTTGGCGTATGGAGTCGTAAGTGTGGTAATGGCGAAGGTTGGACTACGAATCAGAATACAAAATTACAAGCGTTTGTGTCAGAGTGTAGCAGCATTATATCTTGGAGCCTGTCTGTTTGGAGGAATTCTTACTTTCCTTGAAAATCAAATGGTATATGCGGTAGGGAATATAAGAGTAAAAATAGTAGGAGTTCTATTTGGAGCTTACCTAAGTTATTGCTGTTTGGCAAAGATCATCAGTAAGTGTAAGGCAAGAGAGCAGGAAAGAAAGCGGATGCTCTGTACGGTACATATCTATGTCGGAGAGCAAACGTGTGAACTGAAAGCGTTGGTTGATACGGGAAATGGATTATATGAACCCATCAGTGGAGTGCCGGTCTCTATTATAGAGGCAAATGCTTTAAAACAAGGAGAAATAAAACAGGAACAATGTCCGTTCAGAGTGATTCCATATCATTCGATTGGGGAGGCACACGGAATCCTGAGTGCGATTCAGGTAGACAGGATAGAGATTCAAAGGGAAGGATCCACTCTTGTTTGTGAAAAAGCGATCCTTGGAATCTATAAAGGAATATTAAGCAGTACGCATCAATATCAAATGATATTACATCCCAAATTATTGGAGGATTAGGAGGAAGAATACATGATTTTTAAAGTGGCAATACCGGGGAAAGTACAATTTAGAATGACAAGAAGAGAATCCGGATTTTTCATGGCGAAACAAGGCGATATTCATTATATTGGGGGATCAGAGGTGCTGCCTCCACCGTTGGAGGGAGAACGGGAAAGCAAAGTGATAGGAGACCTTGGAACAGAATACGATGGAGAAGCAAAATCAATCTTAATAGAGCATAATCTTAGACTGGTTGTATATATTGCAAAGAAATTTGATAATACGGGAGTTGGGGTGGAAGATCTTATATCCATCGGTACCATTGGTCTGATTAAGGCTATTAATACTTTTAATCCAACGAAGAATATCAAATTGGCAACCTATGCCTCCAGATGTATTGAAAATGAGATTTTAATGTATTTGCGTAGGAATAACAAGACAAAATTGGAAGTATCCATTGACGAACCGTTGAATGTGGATTGGGATGGGAATGAATTATTACTGTCAGATATCCTAGGTACGGACGAAGATGTAATTTATAAAGATATCGAAAACGAGGCAGAAAGAAAAATTTTAAAGAAAGCCATCAACAAATTATCTGAGAGAGAGCGAACCATCGTTAATTTGAGATTCGGATTGGATACAAGAAATGGGGATGAGATGACACAAAAAGAAGTCGCAGTGCTTCTTGGGATATCACAGTCTTACATATCAAGATTGGAAAAAAAGATTATGAAACGGTTAAAAAAAGAAATGGTAAAGGAGGCGTAATCGTGAATATTTAAGACGCAAAATGTGAATGATTCCAAATAGAACTTAAATAAGGAGGCATTCATCAATGGCGCAGGGAAAAGTAGAAATATGTGGGGTAAATACAGCGAAGCTTCCGCTTCTGAAAAATCAGGAGAAGGAAGCTTTGTTTGCGAGAATAGAACAGGGCGATCTGCAGGCAAGAGAAGAATACATCGAGGGTAATCTGCGATTGGTATTAAGTGTCATTAAAAGATTTGCTTCCCGCAATGAGAATGTAGACGATCTGTTTCAGATTGGATGTATAGGCTTGATTAAAGCGATTGATAATTTTGACAGCTCGCTGCATGTCAAATTCTCTACCTATGCGGTGCCTATGATTATAGGAGAAATCAGACGTTACTTAAGAGATGGCAGTATGATGCGTGTAAGCAGATCATTAAAAGACACAGCATATAAAGCAATCTATGCCAAAGAAAGTCTTGTACGACGCAATATGAAGGAACCCAGCATAGCAGAAGTAGCTACAGAGATAGGGATTCCCAAAGAAGATATTGCCTATGCACTGGATGCGATACAGAACCCGATGAGTCTGTACGAACCTGTTTATACAGAAGGTGGAGATACCCTATATGTTATGGATCAGATCAGCGATAAGAAAAATAGGGAAGAACTATGGGTGGAGCATCTGTCTCTCAGCGAGGCTATGAAGAGGCTTGCCCCAAGGGAACAACATATTATCAGCCTACGATTCTTTGATGGAAAAACGCAGATGGAGGTAGCAGATACTTTGGGTATCTCACAGGCACAAGTCAGCAGATTGGAGAAAAATGCACTCAGGTGTATGAAACACTATTTGGTGTGACAAAATCTTAAAAGCGGCATATGCTATTAGGAAGAACCGGGTGGGGAGTAAGACGATGCTGTACTCAGAATTAAGAGAAAAAGATGTCATTAATATAAAAGACTGTAAAAAAATAGGAAAAGTATGTGATTTGGAATTTGATATTTGCTCCGGTCAGGTCTGTACACTTATCGTAGGAGGTAATAATCTCTGGTGTAATCTATTCCATTGTGAGCCGGATTGCTTCATCTGTTATAAGGATATTAAACAAATCGGACCGGATATTATTCTAGTTGACATAAAATAAAGCATGGCATATAATGATACCATTAGTTGGAAAATCATAGATATGGTATAGTGCATGGAGGGAACTTATAATGAAATGTCCGTTTTGTGGTCACGAGAATACGAGAGTCATTGATTCAAGACCTGCAGAGGAGAACAATTCTATCAGAAGACGTAGAGTATGTGATGAATGCGATAAAAGATTCACAACTTATGAGAAGATAGAGACGATTCCACTCATTATTATTAAGAAAGACAATAACAGAGAGGCCTATGATCGTTCTAAGATAGAAGCAGGAGTATTGCGTGCCTGCCATAAGAGACCAATCAGTGCTAATCAGATTAATCAGTTGGTGGATGAAGTAGAGACTGAGATTTTCAATATGGAAGAAAAAGAGATTTCCAGTACAGTGATTGGAGAACTCGTTATGAATAAATTAAAAAATCTCGAAGCAGTAGCATATGTTAGATTTGCTTCGGTATATCGTGAATTCAAAGATATCAATACTTTTATGGATGAATTGAAAAAAGTATTAAAATAAAAAGGTAAATACACGGTCAGCCAATTATCCGACAGCTGCTTACAGCAGGTGATAAGATGGTGTGCGAGACCGGAAGGTGCAGTAATAGGTAAACCCTGCGGCATGTAATATAGAAGCGGCTTGTGAGAAGTTCTCGCAGACTGCTTCCGGTTTATGTGCATCAGAGCCGACTGTAATCAGTTCGCCCCCCAGTTCATGGTAACGTTTTAACACATCAATACAAGGATTCGGTTCTCCGAGTCCACTCCGGTACCCACCGGTATTTAATTCAATTCCTTTTCCCAAATCAAGTAAACGATGTAGAATCGCATCCAAAATATCGGCATATTTCAGATAAGAGTATTGTTCATTCTTATGAGGTCCATATCGTACCACATAATCCAGGTGACCATAGATATCAAAGTCTGTAAAGACAGATAGATTCTCTAAGATGGATTCAAAATATTCCAGGTAAGCGGAGGTTTCGCTGCGCCCCTCATAAAAACTTGCCAGATAAGGGTCTTTTCTATGACATAGGTGTGAAGATGCAATCACATAATCAAAAGGATATGCCTGCACATAAGAGGATAGCTTAGGTGCAATATGTGCTTGTACCCCTAATTCCACGCCAAATAGTAACTGAATCCTGGAAGCATATTTTTTTTGATAGGTTTGCAGTTCTTTCAGATAGGCATCTGTCTGTAATGTGAAGATGGGAGGCTCTCCCTCTCCATAAACAAAATCCATATCATGATGTTCTGTGAAACACATGTCAGTGAGCCCGTGATGGATTCCCGATAAAATCATAGATTCCATGTCTGTGTTGGAATCGCCCGAGTGGTTTGAATGTAAATGATAATCTGCTGTAATGTTCATATAGATGCTTCTCCTTTATCTGTATGTGTATAGTGTATAATATTTCTCGCAAAAATGCAAAAAAGTAGTGGAAAGTGGAGAATGTGGGTATTTTTAGAAAAAATTAATAAGAAAATTCAATTTACATCTTGAATTATTATGTTAAATTGGGTAGAATAAACGTGCTGATAAAAATTTGACAATCATTTCAATATGATTTCATAAAATTATGATGATTCTAGGAGGAATTAAAAATGGCAGTTAAAGTAGCAATTAATGGTTTTGGCCGTATCGGTCGTCTTGCATTCAGACAAATGTTTGGTGCAG
>JAVVVE010000012.1:0-68013 GCA_036652815.1 Lachnospiraceae bacterium | reverse complement strand
ATAACAGTAAACAATTTGATAAATCCTTTATGGAGGCGCTCATCAATACTTGGGGGGGAATTGCAAAAAGGTTGCTGGCCCGTGCGGATGTGAAGGAAATTCATGTAAATGACCTGATTTAAACCCGTGAGTGTCTGGAAAGTATGGAGTTAAGATCATATTTCAAGTCGTGTTTTTTAGAAATGTACTGACAGATATGATCAAGTCCAGGTTCCTAATAGATTTCAAATTTTTTGATAATGCAAATGATACTATAAGGATGTAGGAATTATGGCAAATAAAAATGTCATAAAACCTACATCCTTATTTGATTATTTTTAGCATATTGTTACACTCTTCTTTGGAGGTGCAACACGTATGAATAACAATCTCAAAGGAGAATTAGCAGTAATGGACCATCTTACAGAATCAAGGATCAGATGCAATACTTAACTGAAGAAAAAACCTACATTTTTATATTGACATTTGCAAATGGCGAAGAATTATATATCAAAATCCTTGAGAATAGGGTGACAATCCCACGAAAAAAATGATTGACCCAAAATTGATATAGCGTCAAATAAAAGGATGGCTTTTGAGCCGGTACCCATGCAGATTGAACAAATATATACAACAAACAACAACACAATACAGTGACTATAGAGGTGCGGTTGTATATAATGACTAATAAGAAATTGAATTGAAAAGCAATTACCGACATGTTGCACATCAATTTCTGTCAATAAAAGAGGAGGGAATATCTAAAATGTCTAAAAATAAGACAAAAGTGTCTCTTGACACTTCAGTAAAGACAGTCCGGCATAAAGCAAGCAGGCATAGAACAAAAAAAGATTTGATTATGCTTACGATGGTTGCACCCGGAGCCATTTGGTTATTGCTTATACGTTATCTGCCGATGTTTGGTATTACGATTGCCTTTAAGAATTATAAGATTTTCACAAAGGCACCATCATTGATTAATAATGTTATGCACAGCGAATGGGTTGGATTAAAAAATTTCAAATTCATCTTTGCCACCTCGGATTCATGGAATATGATTCGCAATACGATAGGTTACAATGCGTTGTGGATTGTATTGGGGTTGATTATCTCGGTATCTTTTGCCATCATGCTGAATGAGATTAACAATAAATTTGTAGCGAAGTCTTATCAGACCTTGATGTTTTTCCCTTATTTCTTAAGTTGGGTAGTTGCCAGTTATTTTGTCTTAGCATTTTTGGATCCCACACGTGGATTAATCGTACATATGCAGCAAAATTTGGGCATGGAACCAACAAACTGGTATAACAACCCGAAACCATGGCCGGCTATTTTAACAATCGCTAATTTATGGAAAAGCGTAGGATATTCTACCATCCTTTATTTGGCAGCAATTACCGGAATAGACGCAAGTCAATATGAAGCAGCCAGTATTGATGGAGCAAGTAAGTGGCAGCAGATAAAATATGTCACGTTACCTCATTTGAAAACCATTATTATTATTCTCTTCATTATGAATGTTGGTAAGATCTTTAATGCTGATTTTGGTTTGTTTTACAGTGTACCGCTTGATTCCGGTCCGTTATATCCGGCAACACAGGTTATCGATACCTATGTTTATAAAGTTCTTATGACAACCAATAATGTAGGCATGAGTACAGCGGCCGGTTTCTTACAGAATATTATAGGATTTATATGTATTATGACAGCGAATACGATAGTACGTAAAGTTGATGAAGACAGCAGTCTATTCTAGGGAGGAGAAAAATTATGAATGATAGTACCGTTATTTCCTCTAAGAAGAAAAAGCGTCGTTTAAATGCGGTCAGTATTCCGGCAGAGGTTGTAATCTACATAGTATTAGGTTTATTTTGTTTGATTTGTGTCATACCATTTATCTTCGTAGGTATTATATCTTTTTCCGATGAAGAAAGTATTAGGCAGATTGGGTTCTCCTTTTTCCCACAGGCGTGGTCATTGGATGCCTATCAATATGTATTAGAACTTGGAGATCAGTTATGGCGTTCTTACTTTAATAGTTTCTTTGTTACGATTGTAGGTACGGTATTAAGTGTATTGATTTGTATGCTATATTCTTATGCATTGTTCCGCAAGGATTTTAGATATCGAAGATTTTTCATGTTTTTTAGTTTCTTTACGATGATGTTTGGGGGCGGTCTGGCACCTACTTATATGGTATGTAAGACCATGCTGGGACTCAGTGATAACTATGCGGCATTGATCGTACCGATGTTAGTCAGTCCATTTAATATTATTATTATGAAGACTTTCTTCCAAAGCTCCATACCGGAGTCTTTGATAGAAGCAGCATCTATTGATGGCAGTGGAGAATATAACACTTTATTTAAGATTATTCTGCCCATTGCCAAACCGGGTATTGCTACCGTAGCATTACTAAATGCACTGGCTTATTGGAATGAATGGTTTATTGCAATGCTGTACGTAAGGGATCCGAAATATATCCCATTACAATATCTCTTACAGAAAATGCAGAATCAGGTAGATTTCTTAGTCAAGAACAGTTCTATGATTGGTGCGGAAGCCGCAAAAATCATGGGAGATATGCCGAAGGATAGTTTGAGAATGGCACTGGTTGTGCTCATTGTTATTCCAATTGCCTGTGCATATCCTTTCTTTCAGCGTTTTATCATCTCGGGTTTGACCATTGGGTCAGTTAAAGGGTAAGGACGGATCCTGCATAAGCAGACCGCTTACATACACTATTCATTAAAAGGAGGATTTTTCAATGAAAAAAGTACTACCAGTAATTCTTTCACTAGCGATGGTAACAACTTTATTTACAGGTTGTGGTGCCGCTAAAGATGCCGCAGTTCCGGCTGATACAACAGCTACAGAAGCAGCTTCGGTGGAGGCAACAGGGGATACGGCAAAGGCAGATACCTCAGAGCCTGTTACACTCAAATGGTATCTTCACGGAAGTAATGTTACCGATGATGCCGCAGTTATGGAAAAAGCAAATGAGTATTTGAAAGAAAAATTAAACGTAACATTGGAACCAATTTGGGGAACCTGGGGAGATTTCGATCAGAATTCAGTTTTGGCAATCAATGGCGGCGATGATGTAGATATCTACTTCACGTGTTCATGGAGTGCAGATGAATATAATGCATTTGCTAAAAAAGGAGCTTGGGTTCGTTTAGATAATCCGGAAAATAACTTAATTGAAAAATATGCACCGGATCTCTTCGCTGCTATTCCGGAAGTCCTTCAAAAAGGTGCTGTTGTTGATGGCGCGGATGGAAAAGGTACTTATGCAGTACCTGGATACAAAGATATCGCTACTCAGAATTGCTGGGATATCAATGTTCCGTTACTTGAAAAATACGGTTATACCGTTGATGATATCATGAACGCAGATTATTACAGCTTTGGTGACATCTTAAAAACTGTCAAAGAGGGAGAAGGCGATGACTTCTATCCATTATTAGTAGAAGGTGCTGTACTTGAGAGAATGGTAGATAATACCATTATCGTAGTAGGAGATGCAGCTACAGATAATCTTCTGTCTTATTACATCGATCCTAAGGATACTGCAAAAGTAGGACCTAGCGGAAACAAGTTATTAAATAAGTTTGCTACACCGGAATACAAAAAATTTGTAGATCAGACACGTGAATACTTCTTGGCAGGATATATTGATCCGGCTATGGGTAATAAACAACAGGCTAATGATACCCGTTCTGCAAAACAATTGACAGGAGAATACTTAATTGGTACACAGAGTTACGCTTTAGGCTATGAGCTACAGGCAAGCAAAGAGCGTGGATTTGAAGTGGCAATGGTTCCTACGACACCGGCTTATGTAGATACAACTTCTTCACAGGGTGCGATGATGGCAATCTCAACTTCTTCTAAAAATCCGGAACGTGCTATGATGTTCTTAAACTTATTGAATACAGATCCATATCTTATGACATTACTGAACTATGGTGTAGAAGGTGTTCACTATAACATGACTAATGGAGAAGCAGTTTTCACAGAAAAACGTAAAGATTACCAACCTTGGACCAATGGTATGGGTAATGTAACTATCTTACCTCCACAAGAAGGTCAGGGAACAGATTTCTATGATAAATTCAAAGAATACTATGGTAAGGCTGGTGAAGTTCCGGTTTTGGGATTTGCACTTGACCAGACTAATGTAGAGAATGAAATGGGAGCCCTCGCAAATGTGGCAGCAGAATATGCATTGTCATTGAGCACAGGTACCGTTGATCCTGCAACTGCATTACCGGAATTCTTACAGAAATTACAAGATAATGGTATGGATAAAGTAGTGGCAGAAGCTAATACCCAGTTAGAAGCTTATTTAGCAACAAAATAGTTTTAGGATATAAAAAAGTCCCGTAAACCTTGCCGGTTTATGGGACTTTTTGTTACTGAAAACAGGTTACTAAAAATATTCGGTCAATAAAGTTGGTTTTGTATAGAAGACCTTTGCAAGTTTTTCTAAATCTGTGTTGATTTGAGCCAAAGGCATGAAAGCAATGGACGCAGCATCATAAGCACCTACGATTAAACGTGAGAAATCGCCAATGCCAAGTGCAATATCAAAAGGTTGGTCTGTTGCTGATACATCGATAGCACTTCCATTTTCAAATGTAACTAAAAAGGTATGATTGTTTTGAGGAATGAAAGCATCGGATATTTGTATGGATAAGTTACCACTGCCATGATATGCTGCCATCTTTAATACTTTAGCCACGTTAATGACGCGTACCATGCCGGCATATGCTTTACTGCAGGTACCTGCTCCCATCGACCATTCTGGCAGAAGTGCGCTGATTACCTGGTCGGTCGGTAATTCAAAACTAATATATTGGTGATCTGATCCATAACTGCGTACCAGATTCATGAGTCCCAGAAAACCCTCCACGTCTGTAAAGACAAAGCGGGAGCATACCAGATTGCGTCCATTTACTTCATCTTTTTTGGCAAAAGAGAGATAACCTTTGGCAACCCCGGTGTGATCCTTGTATAGATAACTAAAACACTGATCCTTAGGAGGATTGGATTTTGAAACCCATGCGTATTCATAGGATTCATTTTCGACCATCAGATTATAGCGATGTTGCCATACTTCGTAGACTTGTTTCACACTGGCAAGGATGCTGCCATCCTTTTGGATGAGTTCCTGCTCCAGTAAAATACAGTCGCCGGTTACACAAAACTGTGGAACAGCATCCAAACGAATCTGATAATGCAGACGTTCGCAGCACATTTCATAACCAAATTTACGATAGTATGCAGTAGAAAAAGGATATAAGTAAGAGAATGCTGCATCATGAGCATACATATCAGGTAAAGCGGCTTCAAAGCAACTACGGATTCCACCTCTACGACGATATTGTGGAAGAGAAGCAACTCCACCGATGCCCACCATGGTGCAGTGATGTGCGTCAAAATGAATAGGATAAGGAATGGCAGAGAAGCAACTCATCATGGTAGCATTATCTTCTTCAAAAGCAGCCCATTTTTCACCGGGATACGCATCCTCTCTTGTCTGCGGATGCGTTATGGCATCTTCGTATACTTGTGTGGCACTACGTGTGTTATCTGTTTCAAATTCAAATGCAATTGCAAATAGCTCATTGGTTCGCTTCAATTCTTCCGGTTTGATTTTTCGACTTATCAATGTGTTTCCCCCTTTTTGGCTAGTAACTAACCTACGTCTATTGTTACTAAAAAAGGACGCTCTGTCAATTGATTATTTTGTTTTATTCATTCCTATTTTGTCAAAAAATAAATTGACATGAAGTAATAAGAGGAATATAATATCAGTAACAATTACTGATATTAACATTAATACTCACACAGGAGGAAATAAAATGGAACAAAAGAAATTAACCAACGAAGTAGGAGCGCCGGTTGCAGAAAACGAGAATTCCCTAACGGCAGGAGAACGAGGACCGGTATTAATGCAGGATGTCTGGCTTATGGAAAAATTAGCACATTTTGACAGAGAAGTCATTCCGGAACGTCGTATGCATGCAAAAGGCAGTGGTGCTTATGGAACATTAACGATTACGCATGATATTAGTCAATGGACGAAAGCGAAAGTGCTGCAGCCGAATCAAAAGACCGATCTATTTGTAAGATTTTCAACGGTAGCAGGAGAACGTGGGGCAGCAGATGCAGAAAGAGATATCAGGGGATTTGCTTGCAAATTCTATACAGAAGAGGGAAACTGGGATCTTGTAGGCAATAACACACCAACATTTTTTATTCGTGATGTACATAATTTCCCGGATTTGAATCGTGCTGTGAAAAGAGATCCTAAGACTAATATGCGCTCTGCTCAGAACAATTGGGATTTTTGGACGATGTTACCGGAAGCATTGCATCAGATCACGATCGTTATGTCAGATCGTGGGATCCCGGCATCTTATCGTCATATGCATGTATTTGGAGAGCATACCTATAGCTTCTACAATGAAAAGAATGAACGTGTTTGGTGCAAGTTCCATTTCCATACCCAACAGGGCATTAAGAATCTGACGGATGCAGAAGCAGAAGCAGTGATAGCTAAAGATCGAGAGAGCCATGGACGTGACTTGTATGAAGCGATTGAACGAGGCGACTATCCGCGTTGGACGATGTATGTACAGATCATGACCGAAGAACAGGCCAAACATCATTATGAGAATCCGTTTGATATCACTAAGATATGGCGTCACAAAGAGTTTCCATTGCATGAAGTAGGGGTACTGGAATTAAACCGTAATCCGGAGAACTATTTTGCGGAAGTAGAGCAATCAGCATTTACACCGGCACATGTGGTTCCGGGCATTGGTTTTTCACCGGATAAATTCTTACAGGGACGACTTTTCGTCTATGGGGATGCACATCGTTATCGTCTTGGTGTTAATTGCAATCAGATACCGGTAAATCGTGCAAAATGCGAAGTACATGATTATCATAGAGATGGCTTTATGAGAACAGATGGTAATTATGGCGGAAAACCGGGATATTCACCAAACAGCATGGGCGAGTGGTCGGCACAGCCGGAGGTTATGGAGCCGGCACTTGATTTGACGGGAGCAGCTTATGCGTATGACCCAAAGAACGATCCGACAGATGATTGCTTCCGTGCACCGGGAGAACTTTACCGATTGATGACAGAGGATAAGAGAGCACTCTTAATCGATAATACAGCACGCAACATAGCATCTGTTACTATGAATATTAAGTATCGCCATGCGGTACACTGCTATCTCGCAGACGAAGAATATGGACGTAGAATCACCGAGGCCATGGGACTTAATCTTGAAAAAGTGAAGTTGCTATCAACCTTGTCACATCAGGAATTGATCGATAAGACATTAGATCCTGCTATAGACTGTTCGAAAGATAAAAAAGGAAGAGAAAAAAGATGATGAAAAAGAAAAATGGGGTAAAGATAATTAAGAAAACAGGTATCGTATTGATTGTAACTATGATGATGGGAAGTATGGTGGCGTGTGGTTCTAGCAAAGAAGCACCAACGCAGGTACCGACAGAGGAATCGCAATCGATTACAGAAGCTGTCACAGAAACGATGATAACAGAGGAAAAAGTTTCAACAGCAGCTTCGACCGCAGAAGGTGGTCTGGCAAACTTTGATGCAGATCCGGAAGCAGTCAAAGCATTTGCACAACAAGTACAGGAGATAGTTGCCAAACAAGACATACAGGGATTGGCAGAGCTGATGGTTTTCCCTAATTATGTATCCAGTTATGACAAAAATGATGGTATCGTTAATACGAAAGAAGAATTTACTGCTATTTCAGCGGATACTATTTTTACCAAAGACATGATTGATTCTATCGCAAGTGCAGATATTAGCAAACTGGAGGCATCAATGGCAGGATTTGTACTGGTATCCAAAGATAGTGCCACAGCACCAAGTATTACTTTTTCTGATGAGGATGGAAAAGGAGAATTTAAAATTGTAGGCATCAATTATTAATTGGACAGAAGATAACCCCCCACCACCTTCATAATAGTAGGTGGTGGGGGGTTATAATGGATATCGTTATGCTTGATGAATGCGGGTTCCGGTTTTGCCCTGAATCCCTTCTTTTGATTTTTCTAAAAGGGTAATGAGAGCGGTTCGACCGGGTTTGGACTGTGCAAAGGACATGGCCGCTTGTATCTTAGGTAACATAGAACCGGGAGCAAAATGACCTTCTGCAATATAACGTTCGGCATCCTCAGTACTGATATCATCTAACCAGACCTCATCCGGTTTTCCGTAATTGAGGGCAACCTTTTCCACTGCAGTTAAAATGATGAGGTAATCAGCATCTAATTCTTCGGCAAGGAAACAACTGGCGAAGTCTTTGTCGATGACAGCGCTGGCACCTTTTAGGTGATTCCCCTGTAAGGTGACGGGGATACCACCGCCGCCGCAGGCGATGACTAATTGTCCGGAGTCTACCAGTGAACGGATCGCACCGATCTCGATAATCTGTACCGGTTTGGGAGAAGCAACGACACGGCGATAACCACGGCCGGCATCTTCTTTCATGACATAATCATATTTCTCGGCAGCTATCTTGGCTTGTGCGGCATCCATAAAATGTCCGATGGGTTTTGTCGGCTCTAAAAAAGCAGGGTCATCGGAATCGACACGAATCTGTGTAATCATGGTTGCGACAGGGATATCAGAGATACCTCTATTTAATAATTCTTCGCGTAATGCATTTTGCAGATCATAGCCGATATAAGCCTGACTCATGGCAACACAAACAGAGAGCGGTGTATTGGGTTGCTCCGGATTCTCACGGGTTAGTGCACTCATTGCATTATTAATCATACCAACCTGAGGCCCATTCCCATGGACAACAACAACTTCACAATCTTCCTCTAAGAGGTCTACGATTGATTTAGCGGTTATCTTTACGGCAGCCATTTGTTCGGGAAGCGTATTACCAAGAGCGTTGCCACCCAATGCAATTACGATTCGTTTCTTTTTAGACATCTTTGTACCTCCTGCCACGTGCATGACGTGGAACTACTTTAATATTCTCTGAGTTCCTTTTTCTTCTAATTTCTTTAAAATCGTTGCAGGATCTGCAAATTTACTTAAGAAAATCATAGCTGCAATGACATATGGTTTGAAGCTGGCTTCTTTGTAAAGAGGAGTTCTGTAACGATCGAATACACTGGCGTCTACCTCTCCGTTTTCACAGCTGACACCGCTGATATCAGCAGGGAGACAATGCAGGTAGAGTGCTTTTCCGTCTTTGGTTGTAGACATTAATTCTTCTGTACATGCCCAGTCTTGATGTTTGGCATTCTGTGCCAGTAATTCCTGCTCAAGAGCGTCGATACCTGCGGTATCTCCTTTTCCGTATAAGTCAGTACGTTGTTCCATAGCTGCAAAAGGAGCCCAACTCTTAGGATAAACGATATCGGCATCTTTGAAAGCTTCTGCCATATTATTGGTTTTGGTAAAAGTTCCACCGGAAGCAGCGGCATTTTTCCGGGCTACTTCTTCTACTTCTGGCATCACTTCGTAGCCTTCAGGATGAGCTAGAACAACATCCATGCCCATACGTGTCATAAGACCGATGACTCCTTGTGGAACTGATAATGGTTTTCCGTAGGAAGGAGAGTATGCCCATGACATCGCTAATTTTTTCCCTTTTAAATTCTCAATGCCGCCAAATTCATGAATAATATGGAGCATATCGGCCATGCACTGTGTTGGATGGTCAATATCGCATTGCAGACTGACAAGGGTTGGACGCTGCTCTAAGATACCATCTCTATTTCCTTTTTGAACAGCATCAGATACTTCATGCATATAAGTATTGCCTTTGCCAATATACATATCATCACGAATACCGATCACATCAGCCATAAAGGATATCATGTTGGCAGTTTCACGTACTGTTTCCCCATGAGCGACTTGAGATTTTCCTTCGTCCAGATCTTGTACTTCCAATCCCAGGAGGTTGCAGGCAGAGGCGAAAGAGAAACGTGTACGAGTTGAATTATCGCGGAAAAGGGAGATTCCCAGTCCGCTTTCAAATACTTTGGTTGAGATGTTGTTTTCTCTCATATAACGAAGTGCATCAGCTAGAACCCATACTGCCTGTAATTCATCATCTGTTTTTTCCCAGGTGAGAAAAAAATCGTTGTTGTACATTTCTTTGAAGTTCAGTGCATTTAATTGGTCGATATAATGTTGTAAATTTTTCATATAGTAGAATCTCCTATTCTGTTTATGATGGATTGTTTGTGTAACAGTTCATGAGTAGTAATATCATTTTACTTTATTTGCAATACATAGAAGGCAGTGCTGCATATACAGCGGCACATTTTACCAGGTCTGCTTTCCAGGTTCTTTCGTTTGGTGCGTGTGCCTGTGCTTCTTTTCCCGGGCCAAAACCGATACAAGGGATACCAAAACGTCCCATAATGGAAACTCCATTGGTAGAGAAGGTCCATTTATCAACCAGTGGTTTTCCAAACATACCTTCATAAGAGGCAACCATGGCTTGTGTGGCAGCATGCTCCTGTGGGATTACCCAAGTCGGGAAGTAGCAGTCTGTTGGATACACTAATTCTTTGTAGCTGGCTCTGTCGTATTTGTACATGCTGACTTTAGCGTCATATTTTTGTACAGATGGAAGAGCACGGATCTGGTCTAAAGCCATTTCGTAAGTTTCGCCATCGGTTAAACGACGGTCAATCGAGATGGCACAACTGTCTGCAACAGCACATCTGGAAGGTGAGGTAAAGAAGATCTCAGACACCGTTAAAGTACCTTTTCCCAGGAATGGATCAGTATGTAATTTTGGATTTAAAGCTCTGACATCCTGTAAGATATCCCCCATTTTATAGATGGCGTTGTCACCGCGTTCCGGTGCAGAACCATGGCAGGAGACACCGGCTACATCTACACGTATCTCCATACGTCCTCTTTGTCCACGGTAAATATTGCCGTCCGTTGGTTCTGTAATTACGACAAATTCCGGTTTGACTTTATCTTCGTTGACGATATACTGCCAACACAGACCATCACAGTCTTCTTCTTGTACAGTACCGGTTACCAGAACAGTATATTGGTCATTTAGTAATCCGAGATCTTTCATGATCTTAGCACCATAGACAGCAGATACGATGCCACCGAGCTGATCAGAGGTTCCGCGGCCACCGATTTCTGTATCTGTTTCAAAGCCTTGGTAAGGGTCAAATTCCCAATTGTCGATATTACCGATGCCAACGGTATCAATATGTGCATCATAAGCGATTAGAGTTTTACCTGTTCCCATATAGCCGAGGACGTTACCCATAGGATCGATCTCTACTTTATCAAAGCCAACATCTTTCATTTCTTGTGCAATTCTGTTAATATGTCCTTCTTCACCACAACTTTCGCCCGGTATCACTACGATTTCCCGTAAGAACTTAGTCATCTGCGCTTCATACCCTTGTGCTGCTTCTTTGATTTTATTAAAATCCATGTTGTACTCCTGTTCTGCTGCTTTTGCAGCTATGCTCATTAAAGGTTACTTCTTATTAAATAGATTCTTATCGTTCCTGACCATACCATACGATGGAACGGTATCGCTCCGGATCGGTATCGCCTTCAGTTGAAAAGAGAAGAACTTTAGAATCTGCATTTAAGTTTAGATGTTTTCTTAAGTCTTTATATTCATCCATCTGCATGATGCAGGCAAGCACACCGAAAGGTGCGGCACCCGATTCACCGGAAGTTATTTGCGTATCTCCTTTGATTGGTGCAGATAACATACGCATACCATTGGCAGCCATCCAGTCAGGACATGCAATAAAAGTATCTACATGATTCTTTAGGATATCCCATGAGATGGTGTTGGGTTCGCCACAAGCGAGTCCTGCCATAATTGTCTGCATCTCACCATCGACGATACGTAGATTACCGTCAGCAGCAACGGATCCTTTATATAAGCAGGCAGCCACGTCGGCTTCCACCACTACAACGGTTGGTGGATTCTCGGGATATAGATTTGCAAAATATCCTTGCACTGCACCGGCGAGAGAACCTACGCCAGCCTGTATAAAGATATGTGTTGGTCTGTCACAGTCGTATTCTTGTAATTGCTCTCCGGCTTCCATAGCCATCGTTCCGTATCCTTGCATGATCCATGCCGGGATCTCTTCGTAACCATCCCAAGCTGTATCCTGCACGACAACACCGTGAGGGGTCTTAGATGCCGCATCGGCAGCCATACGAACACATTCATCGTAATTCACTTCTTCTATAGTAGCAGTAGCGTTCTCTGCAAGAATATTCTGAAGGCGTGTTTCGGTAGAGCCTTTTGGCATGAAAACAACTGCTTTTTGTCCTAATTTGTTAGCAGCCCATGCGACACCACGTCCGTGATTGCCATCCGTAGCGGTAAAGAAAGTAGCCTGCCCAAATTCTTTTCTGAGTGCTTCTGATGTAAGTACATGATAAGGCAGTTCAGACACATCTTTTCCGATTTGTTTGGCAATGTAGCGTGCCATGGCAAAAGAGCCACCCAATACCTTGAAAGCATTGAGACCAAAACGGTAAGATTCATCTTTGATGTAGATATTCTGTAATCCTAAAAACTTTGCCATGTGGTCAAGTTTTACCAGAGGCGTTTTCGTATATTGTGGAAAACTCTCATGGAATATGCGAGCCTTGCGTACCGCATCGATAGACATAATCGGTAATTGGCTGTCGGCTGTCTTTGGCATTTGATTGATGCTCCATTTCATTGCATTCATCTTCTTATTCTCCTCCTGTTTTTGCGTTTCATTAAACTCATCATAGCATAAAAAAATAATAATTCAATACTTTTTCTAAAAAAAATTTAGGTAATCTAAAAATTTTTGTATTCTTGTATTGCATTTACGAAATATAGATGATAAAATAGACTTAAATGAATCAGAAAAGGAGATGGAACAATGCTAATAATAGGGAATGGAAGAATGATTACCAGAGATGATTTGAATCCATTTATGGAAGATGGAGCGGTTGTTACACAGGGGACTAAGATTCTGGCTGTAGGTACAACAGCTAAGATGAAACAGGCATATCCGGATGCGGAATATATAGATGCGCATGGTGGTGTGATTATGCCGGCTTTTATCAATGTACATGAGCATATCTATAGTACTTTTGGAAGAGGACTGAGTATTGATGGATATCATCCGCAAGGATTTCTAGACATCTTAGATGGGATGTGGTGGACGATGGATCGTAATCTATCGTTAGAGGATATCAGACTCAGTGCGATGGCTACCTATATTGATTCCATTAAAAATGGTGTTACGACGGTATTTGACCATCATGCCGGATTTGGAGCGATTAGAGATTCCCTATTTACGATAGAAGAAGCAGCAAAGGCGACAGGAGTCCGTAGCTGTCTATGCTATGAGGTATCGGATCGGGATGGTATGGACAAAGCGAAAGAAGCAGTGCTGGAGAATGCCTCTTTTATCAAACATGCCCTTGCAGATAAAAGCGATATGATAGCAGGTATGATGGGGATGCATGCTTCCTTTACGATATCGGATGAAACGATGGCACTATGTGCGGAGCATAAGCCGGAAGAGGTCGGATATCATATTCATGTTGCAGAGGGGATAGAAGATCTGCATCAGTGCTTACAGGCTCATGGAAAGAGGATTATAGACCGCTTGATGGACTGTGATATCTTGGGGGAAAAGACACTGGCGGCTCATTGCATCTATATTAATAAGCATGAGATGGAATTACTTCATCAAACAGGTACGATGGTGGTACATAATCCGGAATCTAATATGGGAAATGCCTGTGGATGCCCACCAACGATGGAGATCGTTCATGCAGGGGTATTAACAGGTCTTGGAACAGATGGTTATACGCATGATATGCTTGAGTCCTATAAGGTAGCGAATATCTTACATAAGCATCATCTGTGTGATGCAAATGCAGCATGGAGTGAAGTCCCGGAGATGTTGTTTCAAGGCAATGCAAAGATAGCAGGCAGATATTTTGAGACACCGCTGGGTGTATTAAAAGAGGGAGCAGCAGCAGATATTATAGTAACAGACTATCTGCCACCAACACCGATGCATGCAGGTAACTGCAACAGCCATATTTTATTTGGCATGACAGGACGCAGTGTTACAACTACAGTAGCCAATGGTAAGATATTGATGCAAAACAGAGTCCTTGTGGATATCGACGAAGCAAAAGTGATGGCGGACTGCAGACAGTCAGCGGCAGAACTGGCAACTAGAATTAATAGCAGATAAATAATGATCGTGTAAATAAGAACAGGAGGCTACACTTATGGGAGATAGAATGACACCGATGCCATTGGGGCAGATGCTTGATTGGATTTTAGAAGAACATCATAAGAAGGGAAGCGTATTTGGCGTATATCGTCCCTATCACGCACAGAGTAAGTACAATAAAGAGCTGTTTGGAAGAACTTTGGAGACACCGATTGGACCTGCAGCAGGACCGCATACGCAGTTGACGCAGAATATTGTAGCAGCTTATTATGCCGGCAGTAGATTCTTTGAACTGAAGACCGTACAGAAGATAGATGGGGAAGATCTGCCGGTATCAAAACCTTGTATTAAGGCAGATGATGAAGGCTATAATGTAGAGTGGTCTACAGAACTTTATGTTGGTCAAGCGTTGGAAGAATATATCAAAGCATGGTTTTTGTGCAAGATATGTGCCAAAGAATTTGGTCTTGGAGCAATGGATGGTTTTCAGTTTAACATGAGTGTTGGATATGATCTTGAAGGGATCCAATTGCCTAGGATAGATCACTTTATTGAAACCTTGAAGAATGCAGAAGATAACGAGACATTTCAGTCTTGTAAGAGCTATCTGCTGAAACAGGTTGCGAGATTTAGTCAGGTAACAGCAGCAGATATTGAGGCTATCTCGCCACATATTTGTAATTCAGCGACGTTGTCTACGCTACATGGCTGTCCACCACAGGAGATCGAACGAATCGCTACTTACCTGATCGAAGAAAAAGGGGTGAATACTTTTATCAAATGCAATCCAACGTTGCTGGGCTATGAGTTTGCACGTAAGACAATGGATGATATGGGTTACGATTATGTTGCTTTTGGAGATTTTCATTTTAAGGATGACTTGCAATATGGGGATGCAGTACCGATGCTTCAAAGACTGCTTGCTTTAGCAGCCAAACATCAATTGGAGTTTGGTGTTAAGATAACGAATACATTTCCGGTAGATATCAAGCAAAATGAGTTACCGGGGGAAGAGATGTATATGTCAGGGAAGTCTTTATATCCATTATCCATTTCTCTGGCAGCCAGATTAACCAAAGAGTTTGATGGTAAACTGCGTATCTCCTATTCGGGTGGAGCAGATTATCATAATATTAACGGCATCGTAGGTGCGGGCATCTGGCCGGTAACGGTAGCAACGACACTTTTAAAACCGGGCGGTTATCAGAGGCTATCACAGATGGCGAAGAGTCTGGAGCAGGCAGGAGTTGTGTATCATGGCGTACAGGTAGAAGCAGTAGAACAATTAGCAAAGAGTGCATTGACAGATAACCACCATGTGCAGGCTATTAAGCCACTGCCATCGAGAAAGATGCGTGAAACAGTACCGCTGATGGATTGCTTTACGGCACCTTGTAAAGAGGGCTGCCCGATTCATCAAGATATTACCACTTATATGCAGTTGGCCGGAGAAGGAAAATACGAAGAAGCATTACGCGTGATTACAGAGAAGAATCCTCTTCCTTTTATTACAGGAACCATCTGTGCTCATAACTGTATGAGTAAATGTACGAGAAATTTCTACGAAGAACCGGTACGTATCAGACAGATGAAATTATTAGCGGCGGAGGGTGGTTATACCGCATTGATGAACCACATACAACCGAGAACAGATCACTATACGCAAAAAACGGCTGTGATAGGTGGTGGACCTGCGGGATTGGCAGTTGCTTATTTCCTTACCAGAGAGGGAATGAAAGTAACATTATTTGAGCAGGCAGATAGTCTTGGAGGTGTAATTAGACATGTGATTCCGGAATTCCGAATTGGAACGGATGCGATTCAAAAAGATATTGCACTGGTACAGGCGATGGGTATGGAGGTCAGATTACAGACTAAGGTTGAGAGCATAGAAAAATTGCGCCAAGAAGGATATGACAATATCGTAATAGCAACAGGAGCATCAAAGCATGGCGTCTTACAGTTAGAGTGTGGAGATACTTTAAACGCGCTTACTTTCTTAGCAGAGCTTAAATCAGGTAAGGCAGAGAATCAGTCTAAGCTTGGTAGTCAGGTAATCGTAATCGGTGGTGGTAATACAGCCATGGATACAGCAAGAGCTGCAAAAAGAGTGAAAGGTGTTACCAAGGTATCTCTGGTATATAGAAGAACCAAACGGTATATGCCGGCGGATGAAGAAGAATTGCAAATGGCATTGGAAGAAGGCATAGAATTCAGAGAATTGTTATCTCCTCTTAAGCTGGAGCAGGGACAATTAGTATGTAAGGTCATGAAGCTTGCGGATGCAGATGCATCGGGCAGACGTCAAGTCGTTGAAACAGGGGAGCAGGTATTCCTTCCGGCGGATAGTGTTATCAGCGCAGTGGGCGAACAGGTTCCAACTGAATTTTTACAGCAAAACGGTATTACTGTGTCGGAGCGTGGCAAAGCAGTCGTAGATACAGTCAGCCTTGAAACCAATCAAAACAGTGTTTATGTAATAGGAGATGGATTATATGGTCCGGGTACGGTGGTAGAAGCGATTCGGGATGCCAAACAAGCAGCGGAGGCTATTCTTTCAAAAGCTGTCACACGAGATGTTCCATCGGCATCTAAGGAAGCTATCGAGGTAGCTATACAGGATAGCTATCAGAAGAGAGGAATCCTTGCAGAAGGAATCAACACGAAACAGGAGAGCGAACGTTGTCTGACTTGTGCGACTGTATGTGAGAACTGTGTGGAGGTCTGTCCAAATCGTGCCAATGTATCTATTTTGGTACCGGGCATGAGCAAACACCAGATTATCCATGTGGATAGTCTTTGCAATGAATGTGGTAACTGCAGAAGCTTCTGCCCATATGATAGTGCACCATACCGGGATAAGTTCACTCTGTTTGCGACCAAGACGGATATGGAGCAGAGTGAAAATCAAGGATTTACGATTCTGGACAGTGAAGAATTAACTTGTGAGGTTAGATTCTTAGGTAATACGTATCTATGGAAAGAAAGTGATACATCCAGTCAGGTACCGGAAGGATTATGCCAAATCATGCAGACCGTGAATCGGGATTATCGCTATTTATTCCAATAATGCATGTTTGTGGTATACACTGTCAGTTGTCAGAAAGGAGTGGTTACGTTTATGTATCACCTAGTGGTAAATGGAACAAACATCTCGGTGCAAGAAGATAGGAAGCTCATTGATGTATTGCGTCATGATTGCAAACTAACATCAGTCAAGGATGGCTGCAGCGAAGGAGCTTGTGGTACCTGCACGATATTGGCAGATGGGAAGACAGTGAAAGCCTGCGTACAGAAAGTCTCTAAGTTTGACGGCTGCTCGATTATCACAGTCGAGGGATTATCGCCAAGAGAGAAAGAAGTCTATGTCTATGCGTTTGGTGAAGCGGGAGCGGTTCAATGCGGATTCTGCATTCCGGGCATGGTAATCTGTGCTAAGGGCTTGATTGACCGCAACCCATCGCCTACCAGGGATGAGGTTGCCTATGCAATCCGCGGTAATATATGTCGTTGCACAGGGTATAAGAAGATCATAGATGCTATTATGATGGCTGCAAAGCTACTGCGTGAAAATTGTGCAGAGCTAACGCCAACTATGATTACAGGAGTGGGACAGAGAGCACATCGTATTGATGTACCCGAAAAAGTACTTGGATATGGAGAATATACAGATGATATTGAGATACCGGGCATGCTATTTGGCAGTGCTGTTCGTGCTGCTTATCCGCGCGCTCGAGTCCTGTCGATTGATGCTTCCAAAGCATTGGCACTGGAGGGAGTCAAAGCAGTTTTGACAGCGGCAGATGTTCCGGGAGAAAATGTGGTTGGACATCTGAAACATGATTGGGATACCATGATTCCGGTTGGAGAAGTGACGCGTTATCTGGGAGATGCAATCTGTCTCGTGGCAGCAGATACCTTAGAACTCTTGGAACAGGCTAAATCGCTTGTTGAGATTACTTATGAAGAATTGCCGGGCGTATTCTCGCCGGAAGAGGCTCTGCGTGAGGGAGCACCTTTAGTGCATGCAGAAGGTAATATTCTGGCACAGGAGCATCTGGTTCGAGGAGACGCGGACAAAGCCATTGCAGAAGCAGCACATGTGGTAACCAAGCGATATTCCACACCGTTTACAGAACATGCTTTTTTAGAAACGGAATGTGCAGTTGCATTAGTGGACAGAGAGCATGAAGATGCACTCATCTATTCTACGGATCAGGGAACCTATGACACACAACAAGAGTGTGCCCGCATGCTGGGATATAAACCGGAACAGGTACATGTGATTAATAAGCTGGTAGGTGGTGGATTTGGTGGTAAAGAAGATGTATCAGTCCAGCATCATGCAGCATTACTGGCATGGTACACGGGAGAAGCGGTGAAGGTAAAATTGACTCGCCAGGAGAGCATCTTAATACATCCCAAGCGTCATCCGGCAGAGATGGAATTTACATCAGCTTGTGATGAATGCGGTAATCTTACAGCATTAAAAGCGACACTCATTACAGATACAGGAGCATACGCCTCCCTCGGAGGACCTGTATTACAACGAGCTTGTACCCATGCAGCAGGACCTTATCATTATCATAATGTAGAGATTACAGGGACAGCTGTCTATACAAACAATCCACCGGCAGGAGCTTTTCGCGGTTTTGGTGTTACCCAAACTTGTTTTGCCAGTGAATGTAATCTCAATCTTTTGGCAGAGATGGTTGGCATCTCACCATGGGAGATACGATATCGTAATGCGATTCGTCCGGGAGAAGAACTGCCTAATGGACAGATTGCGACAGAAGGAACTGCCTTGGTAGAGACCCTAGAAGCGGTAAAAGATATCTTTGAACAGCATCCGCGTGCAGGCATCGCTTGTGCGATGAAGAATGCGGGAGTCGGAGTCGGCATCCCGGATTGGGGTAGATGCAAACTGGTGATTGCGGATGGTAAAGTGCAGATCCGTACAGGGGCATCCTGTATCGGGCAGGGACTTGGCACCGTCTTAGAGCAGATCGTGTGTGAAACGACCGGACTGATAGGGGATGATATCAGATATCTACCCGCAGAGACGATTTTATCACCTGATTCAGGCACTACATCCGGCTCCAGACAAACACTGGTAACAGGAGAAGCGACACGCAGAGCCTGTGACCATTTAAAGAAAGATCTGGAAGGACATACGTTAACCGAGTTAAATGGCAGAGAATATTACGGTGAATATTTGGCGGCAACAGACCCGATGGGTAGTCCCAAGAAGAATCCGGTATCTCACGTAGCGTATGGCTATGCCACGCAGGTAGTTCTGCTCAAAGAAGATGGAACGGTGGAACGTGTAGTTGCCGCACACGATGTCGGGAAAGCCATCAATCCTTTATCGGTAGAGGGACAGATTGAAGGTGGGGTTGTGATGTCTTTGGGATTTGCACTGACTGAGAATTATCCGATTACGCAGGGGAAACCAACGGCTAAGATGGGGACACTTGGATTGTTTCGAGCGGATAAGACACCGGATGTGCAGAGCATTATTATAGAGACGAATCCGGATACGAAAGCATATGGAGCCGTCGGAATAGGAGAGATTACTTCGATCCCGACAGCACCTGCAGTGCAAGGAGCATATTATAAGTATGACGGAGTATTTAGAACCAAACTGCCATTGGAACATACGGCATATCGCAAGTAAACAATATCAATAGATAAGCTTGGATGAATGGAGATGTAGATATGAGAAAATTGCTGAGAGGCGGAACTGTAGTATCCGGACAAGAATGTAAAAAATCAGATATTCTGATAGAAGATGGAATCATCATAAAGGTGGCAGAACATATCGCTGCGGAAGAAATAGGAGAAGCGGGAGAACTTGTGGAAGTTACCGGCAAACTCTTGTTTCCGGGATTTATTGATGCACATACCCACATGGATCTTGCGGTAGCAGGTACAGTAACGGCGGATAATTTTTCTACAGGGACAAAGGCAGCAGTGTCCGGGGGGACGACTTTACTCATTGATTTTGCAACACAGTACAAGATGGAGAGCCTGCATCAGGCGTTAGAGAACTGGCATCATAAAGCAGATGCATGCTCCTCCTGTGACTATGCGTTTCATCTGGCAATCTCAGATTGGAAGGAACCTATCTCAGAAGAACTGAAAGATATTATAGCAGAGGGTGTGACTTCTTTTAAGCTATATATGACTTATGATGATATGGTGCTGGATGATAAAGAGTTGTATCAGGTATTAAAAAGACTGAAGGTACTGGGGGGTATCGCGGGTGTTCATTGTGAGAATAAAGGGATTATAGAAGCAAGGATAGCGGAAGAAAAGGCAGCAGGTAACCTAACAGCACTGGCACATCCATTTACAAGGCCGGCAGAAGCAGAAGCGGAAGCTATCAGCCGCTTGCTTAAGATAGCGGCATTGGTGGATACGCCTATTATTATTGTACATCTAAGTTCAGCGGCAGGATTTAGAGAGGTGCAATATGCAAGGGAGCGGGGACAATGTGTGATCTTAGAGACTTGTCCACAATATTTGTTGTTAGATGAAACCTGTTATGCATTAGAGAATGGGGAAGCATTGAAGTATGTGATTGCACCACCATTACGTAAAAAGGAAGATCAAGAGGTTCTGTGGAGTGCCTTACAGAAAAACCAGATTCAGACATTGTCTACCGATCATTGTAGTTTTACCCTGGCACAAAAAGCAATGGGAAAGGCAGATTTTACAAAGATTCCGGGAGGGATGCCGGGAGTCGAGACGAGACCTGTACTATTTTACCAGTATGGAGTCTTACAGCATCATTTGAGCTTGCAGCAGATGTGCAGACTTCTAACAGAGAATCCGGCGAAACTATATGGAGTCTATCCGCAAAAAGGATGTATTGCACCCGGTAGTGATGCGGATATTGTAGTATGGGACCCTGACTGTGAATGGGTATTATCTGTTGCTAATCAGGTTGCACATGTGGATTATAGTCCGTTTGAAGGGCAAAGAGTACATGGTAAGGCTGAACAGGTATATCTGCATGGGGAACTGGTAGCGAGAGATGGAGCAGTACTGGTAGAGAACAGCGGACGATATGTGACAAGAGGAAGAGGACAGCTGGATAGTTTTAAATAGAACTAAAAGTTGCACTTTGGTTGCGCGTAATGCAGTATGATACAGAAGAACAATTACCAAACCTCATTTCCCTCACATTATATGTTACATATAATTTCTACATTCCCTAGATGTAGGACAAGTGAAATGGATAAGCCTTAACGAGTAAGTACTCCCTATACTTTCTCGATAAGGCTTATTTTATTGCACTTAAGAATACCGATTAGCCCCATCCACCATCCAGACCTATAATCTGCCCGGTTAGATAATCACCGGATGCTGCCAGACTAAGCGCTAATTGTCCGACCTCATCGGGACGCCCCAGGCGGTCTGCAGGGATATCCTCAATGAGAGCCGTTACCTCGGATTCGTCAAAGCAGGCATTCATTGTGGTATCGATGACACCACAAGCGATGGCATTGACCTGAATGTGACTGGGTGCCAGTTCTTTGGCAAGAGCTCTCGTAAATCCGTTTAAGCCGGATTTGGAAGCGGAATAAGCTACCTCCATAGAGGCTCCTATATTGCCCCAGATAGAAGAAATATTGATGATTTTACCGGATTGCTTTTGAACCATCTTTGGAATCACATACTTACTGCATAAGAATGCAGATGTTAGATTGGTATGCAATACCATCTGCCAGTCGCAAGGATCCATATCGGATAAGAGCCCTATGTAGGAGACACCGGCATTATTCACTAAGACATCAATATCATGCCATATAGGCATAGTGTCTAGCGTATCAAAGATAGATTTTACAAAAGCAGCATCTCCAATATCACCAACAAAGGAAAGACATGAAATCTGATAAGTTGATTCCAGTTCATGCGTTAAAGCATCTAATAAGTCCTTATTTTTGTGACAGGTTAAGATAAGATGATAATGTTCCTGTGCAAAGGCTCGTGCGATGGCCTCGCCAATTCCACGGGAAGCACCTGTGATCATAGCGATTTTTCTATTGGATAACATGATAGCAGCTCCCTTCAGAGTCATTTTGTTATTAGTATACTACAAGTTTTTTGAAAATGGATATAATTCTTCAAATGATGGTAAAAATATTGAAAAGAAAGTTGAATGCTGATACACTAAATGCAACGAATTAGAAAGATAGGAGTATACAGATGCAAAAACAATATGATCTAATTATAGTAGGTTCGGGACCTGCAGGACTAACGGCAGCTATCTATGCACAACGAGCTAAATTAAATACCTTAGTTATAGAAGAAACAGGTGTTAGCGGTGGACAAGTCTTGACGACTTATGAAGTAGATAATTATCCCGGTTTACCGGGAATCAGCGGATATGAACTAGGCACAAAAATGAGAGAACATGCTGATAAACTAGGAGCCGGCTTTATCGACGGTTGTGTTAGCGGTATAAAAGATGAGGGAAAAACAAAGATCGTTGAGACATCTGCCGACTCTTATGAAACAAAAGCAGTTATTATAGCGACTGGGGCGAGTCATGCCAAACTAGGAGTTGCAGGAGAAGAGGAACTGACCGGTATGGGAGTCTCTTATTGTGCTACTTGTGATGGCGCTTTCTTTAAGAATAAGACAGTAGCAGTGGTTGGCGGTGGTGATGTGGCAGTGGAGGATGCTATTTTTCTGGCACGTTTTTGCCATAAGGTGTATGTGATTCATAGACGGGATGAATTGCGTGCAGCACAAATATTAAGGGAAGCACTTTTACGGCTACCTAATGTAGAGATGATCTGGGACAGCAAAGTCATTAATATAGAAGGAGAAGAACAAGTACAGGCGATTCGGATCCAAAATGTTAAGACAGAAGCAGTAACTCAATTAGAATTACAGGGGGTTTTTGTTGCGGTTGGTATCCATCCAAATACAGAAGCGTTTTTGCCATTGCTGAAAGCAAACGACAAGGGATATATCGTAGCGGACGAGATGGGAATTACTAATGTTCCCGGTATTTTTGTGGCAGGAGATGCCAGGATGAAATCACTGCGGCAAATCGTGACGGCGGTTGCCGATGGTGCCAATGCAGTTACTTCGGTACAGGAATACTATATACATCGATAATTTTTATTGGTAATTCAATCCATATGTTGACAAATGTTACAACACATGCTATATTATTTTACAGATGTAACAAGTTTGTAACAATATGTAATAAATCTTTATTACATATCACATGGAGGAATTACTCAATGAAACAGACAGGAATGAAAATTGCAGTATATATGATAGCGGGTACGTGTTTATTCGCGGGAGCTAGTTTTCAATCTCATGCAGCAGGAGTATCCAACGCATTACCGGTAGCCGGATTATCATTGCAACTTGAAGAAGGAACATCCATTCAGAATATACAACTACAGAAGATGAGTGCGAAAGCAACAGCAATCAATCCTTTTACGGGAGCGATTATCAGCGATATAGGATCAGCGGAAAAAGTAACAGTCAGCACAGTACTTAGTACCACACAGGCAACGTTGACTACATTGGAAGATGCCAAACGTGAAGAACCGACCACAGAAACTGTGATTCCGAGTCCGGAGGGCATTGGCAAAACAGTAGTACCTGAGGTATTACCGACCGTGATGAATTCGGCTAAGGACAAAAAAGCAAAATCAGCACCGGTTATAGCTGAAAAAAAGATGTCGGAAGAAGAAAAAGAATTCTCCAATATGGTAATTGCCAAAGTTAATGATTATGTTAATGTAAGAGATGATGCAGATGAGGAAGCCGGAGAGGTAATCGGCAAACTCTATGATAAATCAGCAGGAACCCTGGTCTCTGAAAAGAATGGCTGGTACGAGATACAGTCTGGAGATGTAACGGGATATGTCAAAGCAGAATATGTAGTAACGGGTGAGGATGCGATTGCACTTGCCAAACAAGTAGGCAATAGACTTGCTACTGTTACCACTACTACTTTAAAAGTAAGAGAACAACCAAGCCAAAGTGCAACAGTCCTGGGCTTAGTACCCATCGAAGATGAACTTTCTGTTCTGGAAGAGATGGACGGCTGGGTCAAAGTATCGATTGAAGAAGGCGAGGGTTATGTTTCTAAAGAATATGTAGACTTAACCACAGAATTTGTCAAAGCAGAATCTAAAGCAGCGGAAGAAGCAAGATTACAAAGAGAAGAAGATGAGAGACGTGCAGCAAGAGCAGCAGCACAAAAAGCAACTGCTAAGTCCAATAAAAAATCAGTCAACTCTTCTAAGAACAGCAATTCAAATCAAGTAATTGCAGCTCCGGGAAGTGCAACCGGCAGTTCTCTTGCCAATTATGCAACACAGTTTGTTGGTAATCCATATGTATATGGGGGAACCAGTTTAACCAATGGAACAGATTGTTCCGGATTTGTAAAGAGTGTTTATGCTAATTATGGCATTGCACTTCCACGTTCCTCAGGTCAGCAAAGAAGCGTTGGCGCAGATGTGGGTGGCCTCTCCAATGCACAACCGGGTGATATCGTATGTTACTCAGGTCATGTAGGCATCTATATTGGCGGTGGTAATATTGTACACGCAAGTACAGCACAGACAGGTATTAAAATATCCAATGCAGGCTATAGAAATGTTTTATCTGTAAGAAGAATTCTCTAGGCCATTTTTAAAAAACACAGCAAGACTAAACGCAATCATTTCATAGATAGCGTTTAGTCTTTTCTTAATTATCAGTTAATATTTTTTGGGAAAAATAAGACATGTATAAAAGATGCACAAAAAGACATAAAATAAGAGAAGAAAAAAAAATCTATTCAGACAAGGCACGATGGAGTTATCCACATATAAAAGGTCGCAAATATAAGGAAAATGAATTTATACACTGACTTATCCACAGTATCCACAATGCAAAAGAGTAATTTATTGATATGTCTTATGGTAACTATAGAAACAAACGTTTTGTATAGTTATCATAAAAAATAGAAAAATGTCGAAAAATATAGAATAAAGGTTGACATTCAAACTGTCTAAATATTTAAGACAAACTGCCATAAAGATTGCAATTATAGGAATAATTGTGCTATAATAAGTTACAACGTAATGATTCTAAGACAGATAGTTGTAAAAGTAACCAATGGAAGGGATGAGCGGCATGAAATTTATTATTAGTGGCAAGAATATCGAGGTAACAGAAGGATTAAGAAGTGCAGTTCAAGACAAAATAGGAAAACTGGAGAAGTATTTTACGTCAGAGACCGAAGCACATGTTACATTAAGTGTAGAGAAGGACAGACAGAAGATTGAAGTTACGATTCCGGTAAAAGGTAATATTATTCGCTCGGAGCAAGTCAGCAATGATATGTATGTATCGATTGATTTAGTAGAAGAGATTATCGAGAGACAGTTGAAGAAATACAAGAATAAGTTAATAGAACAGAAACAGGGGAATGGTTTTTTCAAGCAGGAGTTTATTGACAAAGATTATATGGATGAGGAAGAGGTTCGGATTATTAGAACAAAGCGGTTTGATATTAAACCGATGTATGCAGAGGATGCCTGTATCCAGATGGAATTATTAGGACATAATTTCTATGTATTTATGAATGCCGAGACGGAATTAGTCAGCGTTGTGTATAAGAGAAAAGGGAACACCTATGGTTTGATTGAACCGGAGGTATAAGAGAAGGATTCCGTTAATAAGAAGAGAAAAAGCCAACATTATTTTGTTGGTTTTTTTTTTATACATTAGTCATTGCAAAAAAAGAAATGCTATGATAAAATGAAAACATCGGGCAATGATAAAAAAATAACAATCATTGTAAACGTAGTCAATCAGAACAATTAATTTAGAACATGGAGGAAGATAAAATGGCAAAGAAAGTAGTTTTAGCAGGAGCTTGTCGTACTGCAATCGGAACAATGGGTGGAACTTTAAGCACAACACCTGCAGCAGATTTGGGAGCTATTGTTATCAAAGAAGCGTTACACAGAGCGGGCGTTGCACCGGAAGCGGTAGACCAGGTCTATATGGGCTGTGTTATTCAGGCCGGACTGGGACAGAATGTAGCACGTCAGTCATCCATCAAAGCAGGATTGCCAATTGAAGTACCTGCAGTTACTATGAACGTAGTATGTGGTTCAGGACTTAATTGTGTGAATATGGCTGCACAGATGATTATGGCAGGCGATGCTGATATCGTAGTAGCAGGCGGTATGGAGAATATGTCTATGGCTCCTTATGCACTGCCACAAGCACGATATGGTTATAGAATGGGTAATGCACCTATGGTTGATACTATGATTAAAGATGCTCTTTGGGATGCTTTTAATGATTATCATATGATTCAGACAGCAGATAATATTTGTGAAGATGATAGATGGAAACTGACTCGTGAAGAACTGGATGAATTTGCAGTTGTAAGCCAGAATAAAGCGGTTGCAGCACAAGAAGCAGGCAAGTTTGATGCGGAAATCGTACCGGTTGAAGTAAAGAAGAAAAAAGAAACGATTGTGTTCAATAAAGATGAAGGACCACGTCCGGGAACTACGATCGAAGGATTGACTAAATTACGTGCTATTAATCCCGGTGGAAAAGTAACAGCAGGCAATGCATCGGGTATCAATGATGGTGCAGCGGCAATCGTCGTAATGAGTGAAGAAAAAGCAAAAGAACTTGGTGTGACACCGATGGCTACTTTCGTGGCAGGTGCATTGGCAGGTGTTGATCCTAAGATTATGGGTATCGGACCTGTTGCAGCAACCAAAAAAGTGTTGGCTAAAACAGGTATGAGCGTTAGCGATTTCGATTTGATTGAAGCAAACGAAGCTTTTGCAGCACAGTCTGTTGCGGTGGGCAGAGATTTGGGTTTTGACCTTGCTAAGTTAAATGTGAATGGCGGAGCCATTGCACTTGGACATCCGGTTGGAGCATCAGGCTGTCGTATCTTAGTTACTTTACTTCATGAGATGGTAAAACAGGATGCAAAGAAAGGTCTTGCAACACTGTGCATCGGTGGTGGTATGGGATGTGCAACAATCGTATCCCGTGACTAATATCTTTCATTCAATCTAACAGTTAAAGGAGAACTACTATGGAATATGTATTATATGAACAAAAGGGTGCAGTAGGAACGATTACCATTAATCGTGAAAAAGCGTTAAACGCTTTAAATTCAGCAGTACTGGATGAGTTAAATCAGATTTTGGATGAGGTTAAACTAAACGAAGTAAGATGCTTGATTTTAACAGGCGCAGGTCAAAAATCATTTGTAGCAGGAGCGGATATTGGAGAGATGAGTTCTCTTACAAAGGCAGAAGCAGAAGCTTTTGGTAAAAAAGGAAATGATGTGTTCCGTAAATTAGAGACTTTCCCTATTCCGGTCATTGCGGCTATTAACGGCTTTGCACTGGGTGGCGGCTGTGAGATAGCGATGAGCTGCGATATCAGAATCTGTTCTGACAATGCCGTGTTCGGACAACCGGAAGCAGGACTGGGTATTACTCCTGGATTTGGCGGAACACAGAGATTGGCTCGCCTGGTAGGTGCAGGTATGGCAAAACAGATGATTTATACTGCCCGCAATATTAAGACAGACGAAGCTTATAGAATCGGTCTTGTAAATGCCGTATATCCGATTGAAGAATTGATTCCGGCAGCAGAGAAGATGGCAGCAGGTATCGCAAAGAATGCACCGATTGCTGTCCGTAATTGCAAGAAAGCCATCAATGACGGATTACAGGTAGATATGGATCAAGCTATTGTCATTGAAGAACAATTATTTGGCGGATGTTTTGAATCTTATGATCAAAAAGAAGGTATGGCTGCTTTCCTTGAAAAAAGAAAAGTAGAAGCATTTTTGAATAAATAGTGAGTTACGATACCATCAATATAAATTATTACACATTTAAGGAGGAACTACAATGAAAGTAGGTATTATTGGAGCAGGAACAATGGGCTCGGGAATCGCACAGGCTTTTGCACAAACAGAAGGATATGAAGTATGTTTATGTGATATCAATGACCAGTTCGCAGAGAATGGCAAGAACAAGATAGCAAAAGGATTTGAAAAACGTGTTGCAAAAGGCAAGATGGAGCAAGCAGCAGCAGATGCAATCTTAGCGAAGATTACAACAGGCGTTAAGACGATTTGTACAGATTGTGACCTCGTAGTAGAAGCAGCATTGGAAGTTATGGATATTAAGAAACAAACATTTAAAGAATTACAGGATATCTGTAAAAAAGATTGCGTATTTGCAACCAATACTTCCTCTTTATCGATCACAGAGATTGGTGCAGGCTTAGACAGACCGGTGGTTGGTATGCATTTCTTTAACCCGGCACCTGTTATGAAGCTGGTTGAAGTAATCGCAGGACTTAACACACCTGATACTGCTGTAGATAAGATTAAAACCATCTCAGAGGAGATTGGCAAGACTCCTGTTCAGGTTAATGAAGCAGCAGGATTTGTGGTTAACAGAATCTTAGTTCCTATGATCAATGAAGCTATCTTTATCTATTCAGAAGGAGTAGCTAGTGTAGAGGGTATCGATAATGCTATGATGCTCGGTGCTAATCACCCAATGGGACCTTTGGCTCTAGGCGATTTGATTGGTCTTGATATTGTACTTGCGATTATGGAAGTATTGCAATCAGAGACAGGCGACTCTAAATATCGTCCGGCTCCGCTTCTTAAGAAAATGGTTCGCGGCGGAAAACTTGGTAAAAAGACAGGCATAGGCTTCTACGACTATTCAAAATAATATAAATAGATGGAGGAATTAAGAACATGGATTTTACATTAAGTAAAGAGCATGAAATGGCGAGAACACTTTTTAGAGATTTCGCAGAGAATGAGGCAAAACCGTTAGCTCAAGAAGTAGATGAGACGGAAGAATTCCCAAGACAAACAGTGGATAAGATGAGAAAGCTTGGCTTCCTTGGTATCCCGATTCCAAAAGAATATGGTGGACAAGGCTGTGACACACTGACTTATGTTATGTGTGTGGAAGAGTTATCTAAAGTATGTGCAACTACAGGCGTTATCGTATCTGCTCATACCTCTCTGTGTGCTGACCCAATCAAGAAGTTTGGTACAGATGAGCAGAAAGCAAAATATCTGATTCCACTTGCTAAAGGCGAGAAGCTAGGAGCTTTTGGATTGACAGAACCAGGTGCAGGAACAGATGCTTCCGGACAACAGACCAAGGCAGTACTTGACGGAGATGAATATGTCATCAACGGCAGCAAGATTTTCATTACCAATGGTAAAGAAGCAGATATCTATGTCATCTTTGCCATGACTGATAAATCAAAAGGAACCAAAGGAATCACAGGATTTATTGTTGAAAAAGGGACTCCTGGATTTACTTTCGGAACCAAAGAGAAGAAGATGGGTATCCGTGGTTCTTCTACTTATGAACTTATTTTCACGGATTGCAGAATTCCAAAAGAAAATATGCTCGGACAAGAAGGAAAAGGCTTCGGCGTTGCAATGCAGACATTGGACGGCGGACGTATCGGAATCGCAGCACAGGCACTGGGTATTGCAGAGGGCGCATTGGAAAGCACGATTGCTTATGTAAAAGAAAGAAAGCAATTTGGCAGATCTATCGCTAAATTCCAAAACACACAATTCCAGATTGCTGATATGGCAACCAAAGTAGAAGCAGCGAAAAACTTAGTTTATAAAGCAGCAATGGCGAAAGATACACAGAAGAAATTCTCTGTAGAAGCAGCTATGGCTAAATTATATGCAGCAGAAGTAGCTATGGAAGTAACGACTAAGGCTGTTCAATTACATGGTGGATATGGTTACACAAGAGAATATGATGTAGAGCGTATGATGCGTGATGCTAAGATTACCGAGATCTATGAAGGCACCAGTGAAGTGCAGCGTATGGTTATCTCAGGCTCTTTGCTGTAAACGTAAAGTTATCTTAGGTTCTTTACTATAATTTAAAATAAAAGGAGTGACAATACAGTGAAAATCGTTGTATGTATTAAACAAGTTCCAGATACGAATGAAGTTAAATTGGATCCGGTTACAGGTACTCTTATCAGAGATGGTGTACCGAGTATTATTAATCCGGATGATAAAGCAGGACTAGAAGCAGCTCTTGTATTGAAAGAGCAAACAGGGGCAGAAATCAGTGTCATTACGATGGGGCCACCTCAGGCAGATGCAGTGCTGAGAGAAGCTATGGCAATGGGTGCAGATAAGGCATATCTGGTAACAGACAGAGCTTTTGGAGGTGCTGATACGTTGGCTACTTCTACTACGTTGGCAGCAGCTATTAAGAAGTTGGATTATGATTTGATTATCGCAGGACGTCAGGCAATCGATGGAGATACCGCACAGGTAGGACCACAGATAGCAGAGCACCTTGGCATCCCAAATGTATCTTATGCAGAAGACATCAAAGTAGAAGGAAAAGACGTTATTGTAAAACGTCAATATGAAGACAGATATCATACAGTCAAAGTACAGATGCCTTGTCTGATTACTGCTTTAGGTGAGATGAATCAACCGCGTTACATGACTCCGGGTGGCATCTTTGATGCTTATAGAGAAAAAGAAGTAACCGTATGGACACGTCCTGATTTAGATGTTGCAGATGAAGTGATTGGTCTAAAGGGCTCTCCTACTAAAGTAGCACAGTCTTTCCCTAAGAGCGTTAAGCCTGCAGGAACGAAAGTTACTTTGGATGCGGCAGAATCAGCAGATTATATTGTAGCCAAATTAAAAGAAAAATATGTAATCTAATAAAATCGAAATAGAATTGAGTGCATGTTAAAGCATGCGGATAGGAGTAAGAATGAGTTTACAAGATTATAAAGGCGTATTTGTCTTCGCACAACAACTTGACTGCAAGATATCTGGTGTGTCTTATGAATTAATTGGCAAAGCCAAAGAACTTGCAGCAGACCTTGGAACACAGGTAACAGCAGTATTGCTTGGTTCTAATATCAAAGCATTGGCAGATGACCTTGCAGCTTATGGTGCAGATAGAGTTATCGTAGTCGATGATCCTGCTTTAAAGGAGTATACAACAGAGCCATATGCACATGCTATGGAAAGCGTTATTGTAAAATATCAACCGGAGATCGTTATTTATGGTGCAACTGCAATCGGTCGTGATTTAGCACCTCGTGTATCTGCCAGAGTCAAGACAGGTCTGACAGCAGACTGTACCAAACTGGAAGTAGATGCAGAGACGAAAGATCTTAGGATGACCCGTCCGGCATTCGGCGGTAATATTATGGCAACTATCGTATGTCCGGAACACCGTCCACAGATGGCAACCGTACGTCCGGGTGTTATGCAGAAGATTGAAAAACAAGCAGGCGCAAAAGCAAATGTAGAAGAGTTCAATCCGGGATTTGAGAAAAACAATAAGTATGTTGAAGTCATGGAGATTATCAAAAAGATTTCCGATAAAGTAGACATCATGGATGCCAAGATCTTAGTATCCGGTGGACGTGGAGTCGGCAGCAAAGAGAACTTTAAGATCATCGCAGACTTAGCAGAAGCGATCGGTGGAGAAGTTAGTTCTTCTCGTGCCTGTGTAGATGCCGGTTGGACAGAAAAAGACCAACAGGTTGGACAAACCGGTAAAACAGTTCGTCCACAGGTATATTTTGCTATCGGTATCTCAGGAGCGATTCAGCATCTTGCAGGTATGGAAGAATCCGACCTGATCATTGCAATCAATAAAGATGAAACAGCACCTATTTTTGATGTAGCGGATTATGGCATCGTTGGAGATTTGAATAAGATAGTTCCATTATTGACAACACAGTTAAAAGCATTGGCAAACTAGAACGACAGGGAAACCGATAGAGGTATCCTATAAAAAGAACCGGAATTGGAGGCAACTTCCTCATTCCGGTTCTTTTTATGATGCAGAGGGATTATTTCGCATACTGTTTTGGCGTTACGGATTTTTGCAGCTTAAATTGTTTGATAA
This sequence comes from Lachnospiraceae bacterium, assembly GCA_036652815.1. Classification (GTDB taxonomy): domain Bacteria; phylum Bacillota; class Clostridia; order Lachnospirales; family Lachnospiraceae; genus SZUA-378. The sequence goes on along the minus strand of JAVVVE010000012.1, from coordinate 35,791 downwards.
AGTAGCTGGTATCGTTGAAACCGCAGGAAAATGCGATCTCAGTAACCGAGAGATCGGTTGTTAATAATTGATGACAGGCACGTTCAATTCGATAAGAGTTGACATAACTTATTGGTGTTTGGCGTGTCATCTCATAGAAAAATCTACAGAAATATTTTGGTGACATATGGACGATCCCGGATAGCTCTTCCAGTGTAATTGTGGAAGCATAAGAGGATTCGATAAATTCCATGACGGATTTAATCTGCATAATACGTTTATGATCCTGCGGAGTCTGTTTGGGATTGGTTAAATACAGGCCATTACTGTAGACCGTACCAAAAAAATGATAAAACTCACCGATACCGCTTAACTGATAGCCAACCGGCTGCTTTGAAAAGGCATCAAACATATGCCATACGATTTCATGAATCTGTGTATTGGATTTTGGAAAATAATGATGGATCAAAATCGAATGATCTATGATATTTTGTATTAATTTGCGGCAAATAGTATGGTGCGTCAAAAAAGTATTCATGTCAAATACAATGCATTCATAGACACAGTCCTGTGGCATGCCGGCATGGAGAATACCATCTCCGATAAATAGGATATCACCGGGATGCGCTATGAATTCCTGTTCATCCAGACTAATGGTAAACGTTCCCTCTAAGATACGGATAATCTCATATTCAATATGCCAGTGATAAGGCATAATATATTGTGGATGCTGTTCATCAATATGGTAAAAATCAAAAGGAAAATCAGTAGTACCTCTTTTCTTCTTTTCGTTGTACTCAAAATATTGCATTTTCCCGTTCCTTCTTTCTGCTTGACGTTTCCATAACAGGGATTTTCACTATCGGTTCTATGATTATACCAAATTATATCAGAGATTAAGATAAAAATATAGTAAAATGTGAATATTGTTATATATTATGCCACTATAACACAATTATTACGAAAGGAACTTATAGTATAATAAGGGCATGTAGCAACTTGTTAACAATATATTTTATACCAATGGAGGGTTATAAACATGGCAAAGAGCAGACTTATTGGAGATTATCCGGTAATTGGAATCAGACCTACGATTGATGGCAGAAGAGGCTATCTAAAAGTAAGACAGGGACTGGAAGAACAGACTATGAATATGGCTAAATCAGCAGCTAAATTATTCACAGAGAATCTAAAATATTCTAACGGGGAACCGGTTAAAGTAGTCATCGCAGATACGACTATCGGACGCGTTGGAGAGACAGCAGCTTGTGCAGACAAGTTCAGAAAAGCAGGTGTAGATATCACATTAACGGTAACACCTTGCTGGTGCTATGGTGCAGAAACAATGGATATGGATCCAATGACGATTAAAGGCGTTTGGGGATTCAATGGAACAGAGAGACCGGGTGCCGTATATCTGGCATCAGTACTTGCAACACATGCACAGAAGGGTTTACCTGCATTTGGAATCTATGGACATGACGTACAAGATGCAGATAATACAGATATTCCGGCAGATGTAGAAGAAAAGTTATTAAGATTTGCCCGTGCAGCAGTAGCAGCAGCCAGCATGAGAGGTAAATCATACTTACAGATCGGTTCTATCTGTATGGGTATTGGCGGTTCCATCATGGATCCGGCATTTATCGAAGAATATCTTGGTATGAGAGTTGAATCTGTTGATGAAGTTGAGATTATCAGAAGAATGACAGAAGGCATCTACGACGAAGAAGAATACAAAAAAGCATTGGCATGGACCAAAGCAAAATGTGTCGAGGGATTTGATAAGAACCCACCGGAAGTACAGAAATCCGCAGAAGAGAAAGAAAAAGACTGGGAATTTGTTGTTAAGATGATGTGTATCATCAAAGACCTTATGAATGGCAATCCAAACCTGCCGGAAGGTTCAGAAGAAGAGATGGTGGGACACAATGCGATTGCAGCAGGGTTCCAGGGACAAAGACAGTGGACTGATTTCTATCCAAACTGTGATTTTGCAGAAGCAATGCTCAATACCTCTTTTGACTGGAATGGAGCCAGAGAACCATATGTACTGGCAACTGAGAACGATATTTTGAATGGTCTTGGCATGATGTTTAGTAAATTATTAACCAATACAGCACAGATTTTCGCAGATGTTCGTACTTACTGGAGCCCGGAAGCTGTTAAAAAAGCAACAGGGTATGAGATAGAGGGAGCAGCTAAAGCAGCAGGCGGATTTATTCATTTGATTAACTCAGGAGCAGCTTGTCTGGATGCTACAGGAGCAGCTAAAGATGCTGATGGTAATGCGGTCATGAAACCTTGGTATGATGTAACACAAGCAGATCAGGATGCGATTATGCAGGCGACCACATGGAATGCAGCAGATTATGGATATTTCCGTGGAAGTGGTTATTCTTCCAGATATTATACCGCAGCAGAGATGCCGGTTACGATGATTCGTTTAAATTTGGTTAAGGGTTTGGGCCCGGTTCTTCAGATTGCAGAAGGCTGGACGGTAAACTTACCGGAAGAAGTGAATGACACTTTATGGAAGAGAACAGATTATACATGGCCATCTACTTGGTTTGCACCAAGAACAACAGGCGAAGGTGCATTTAAAACAGCTTATGATGTTATGAATAATTGGGGCGCTAACCATGGAGCAATCAGCTATGGACATATTGGAGCAGATTTAATTACGATGTGCTCTATGTTAAGGATCCCTGTATCGATGCACAATGTACCGGAAGATAAGATCTTTAGACCTGCTGCATGGAATGCATATGGCATGGATAAAGAAGGACAGGATTACAGAGCATGTGCTGCATATGGTCCAATGTACAAATAAATCAATCACATCATTTCAGCAACAGGAAAGGTTAGGGCTATTATTATGTTAAAGGGCGTACCGGCTATTTTATCACCGGAACTATTGATGGTACTATGTGAGATGGGACATAGTGATAGAATTATCATAGCAGATGGAAACTTCCCGGCAGAGTCTATGGGAGCGGGTGGTATCGTGATTCGCTGCGATGGACATGGGGTACCGGAAATATTGGATGCGATTTTGACTGTATTTCCATTAGATACCTATGTGGAACATCCGATGAACTTGATGGAAGTGATGCCGGGAGACACGGCGGAGACTCCAATCTGGGATACGTATCAAGAGATTGTTGCAAAACATGATACCAGAGGCAAAGCAGCGATTGGCAATATTGAGAGATTTGCTTTTTATGAAGAAGCAAAGACGGCCTATGCGATTATCGCAACAGGAGAGAAAGCACTCTATGCCAATGTTATGTTACAAAAAGGTGTTGTAGTAGAGTAATAATAACTGCAATGAAAGGAAAAGAGTATTTATCAATCACGAAAGGATTGATAAATACTCTTTTTTGAATTACAATTAGACTCGATAGACCAATGAAGAGAAAAGAAGGTGAATCCGTGTATCGAGTACTGCTAGTAGATGATGAGATATTGATTCGTAATGCCATTAGAGAGAATATTGACTGGACACAACTGGATTATGAATTGGTTGGAGATTGTGAAAATGGGAAAGAAGCAATTGCATTTGTAGAAGAAATGCATGTAGATTTAGTACTGACGGATATTTGTATGCCCTATGTAGATGGGATGCAATTATGTAAATATTTGTATGAAAATCATCCGGAGACAGCGATTATCGTGTTTAGTGGATTTGGTGAATTTGAGTATGCTCAAAAAGCGATTCAATACAAAGTTTCGGAATTTCTTCTAAAGCCGATTACAGCGGTGGAGCTTTCGGAAGTGCTGGTAAGACTGCATGATAAATTATCTGTTAAGCGACAAAGAGAAGCACAGATAGATGATTTGATTCAGACAAAAAAACGATATAAGAAAAACGAATTAGTAATTGTATCCAAAACACTTAGTTATCTGGTGATGGGAACGAAGAAAGCAGAAGATTGCTTACAGGAACTGGAAGAGATGGGGATACGTTTGCAAGCGACCCATTATCGTGTGGTAGCGATTGACATTGATTTGTATTCCAATCTTTATGGAACCGATGAAACGGAGAAAATAGAAAAAACGGAAAGTGCATTGATGTCCTTTGCGGTTGGTAATATCTGTCAGGAGATTATGGAACAGTGTCATTGCGGCCTTGTATATCAAGATGACAGTAACTGCAATTTCATGATACTCCAGACCAATCAGCCTGTGAGTTTTTTGAAACAGGCAAAGGAACTGTGCACTAAAATACAAAAGAGTATCTACGATATGCTAAAACTTCGGGTATCTATTGGCATGGGACAATACGTGAGTAGTTTGGATGAACTACATTTATCTTATGACTCAGCAGTTGAGACATTGAATTACCGTTATACGTTAGGAGAGGGTATCCTAATGGACCGGGAAAATCAGGAGCTGCTGTTAAATGGTTATGTTGACATAGATAAAGAGATAAATGAATTAATGACTGACATTAAGAATGCAGAATCAGAGCATATACATCTTGTTTTTGAGATGATTATGCAGAAGTTTAGAAAAGAAATCGTAGGGCGTACTAAAATATCATTATGCCTGCAACAGATTTTGGGAAGTATTACTGAGGTGATTCTGGATATGGAAGGGAAGGAACCCGTACATATCAATAGAAGAAATGAAGTTTATGATGAGATTGTGAATGGAAGAACCTGCGAAATAGCACTGGGAGCAGTAGAACAATATGCTTATGAAGCATGTGATATTGTGAATAAAGCAGGACATTCGAGCGGACAAAGGCAGGCCATGAAGGCCATTGATTATATGAAAGCAAATTATGCGGATTCCAACTTAAATCTAAATGATGTGTGTGGATATCTGGGGATTAGTACAAGCTATTTCAGCAATATTTTTAAAGAAACTACCGGAAATACTTTTATGGAGACTTTGATTCAGATGCGCATGCAAAAGGCAAAAGAATTATTGGAACAGACAACTTTAAAGAATTATGAGATTGCAGAACGGGTAGGGTTTAGCGACCCGCACTATTTTAGCATTGCATTTAAAAAGGCAACCGGGCAATCCCCAAAGGAATATGCAAAAGGAGATCATGATAGTGAAGAAACGGGCGGATATAACTAAAAGCACTATTATGGATCGATTTAAAAGCATACGAAGTGCGATGCTGGTTTCCTTTTCGTTCTTAACCATAATTGCCCTGTTGATTTTCTTATTAATTGCGTTAAATTATACGAAAAAAACAGTAATTGATAATTCAATAGCCTATACCTCGAGGCTGATAGATCAGGTGAATTATGATATTGATTCCTATATTGCTTACATGGAGAATATCTCAACACTGATGGTTAAGAATCAAGATGTGCAGAGCTATTTGTTTGTAACAAATCAGCCAAGAAGTTTGGAAAATGATCAGCGAACAAGGATCCTGAGTCAATTTAGGACTGTATTGGAAGGCAGGAAAGATATTTCCAACATTGCTGCATTTGCGGAAAATGGTAAGACAATCGTGAATAATGGTACCGAGCGCTCCAATCAATATATTGATGTAACGAAGCTCAACTGGTATCAGGCTGCGATACAGAGCGAGACAGGAGTAGCCCTGTCTTCTTCCCATGTGCAGAATGCAATCTGGAGCAGTTATGAATGGGTGATTACACTGAGCCGTGCATTGATTGACCAAAGAACAGGGGTAAGAAGCGGTGTTTTTTTTGTTGACTTGAATTATAGTGCAATCAGTGATCTGTGCAGCAGAAACCAAATTGGAAAGAAGGGTTACATCTTTATTTTGGATGACAAAGGAAATATTATCTATCATCCCAAACAACAATTGATATACGGAGGATTAAAAACAGAAAATATAGATGCGATTCTAGCCTGCAAAGATGATTATCTGGTCATGAAGGAAGGCAATGACAGCCGTCTCTACACGATGTCCAAATCTGCGAGTACTGGATGGACGGTAGTGGGTACTTCTTATGTTTCTGAACTATTGAAGAACAGTAAGCAGATGCAGATGCAGTATCTGCTGGTGGCAGCAGTCCTGTTAGTCGGAGCAGTTGCCTTGTCGAGTATTATTACCAATAGTATCATAAGACCATTAGAACAGCTTAAAGATTCGATGTCCAAGGTGGAGCAGGGAGAGTTCAAAGGAGCCAACATCCCGATTACGACGAATAATGAGATCGGGAGTTTGACAAGATCTTTTAATGTCATGACCAATCATATCGAAGTGTTGATGGAAGAGATCGTATATGAACAGCAGGAAAAGCGAAAAAGTGAATTAAAAGCTTTGCAATCGCAGATTAATCCTCATTTTCTATATAACACGCTGGATTCTATTATTTGGATGGCAGAGGGGAAACAAAACGATGAAGTTGTATTGATGACATCGGCACTGGCGAAGCTGTTGCGTAAAAGTATCAGTAATGACAATGAGCTGATTAGCATACGGCAGGAACGCGATTATATTATAAGCTATCTGACGATTCAGAAGATGAGATATAAGGATAAATTGGAATACGAAGTTGAGTTAGAACCTGAGATTGAGAATGTTCAGATTATCAAACTTGTGTTGCAGCCTATTGTGGAAAATGCGATTTATCATGGCTTAAAATATAAAGAAACAAAAGGGCACCTTATTATAGAAGGAAGAAGGATAGATGAAGATGTAGTAATTGCGATTATGGATGATGGAGCCGGTATGTCACAGGATGCTTTAGACCATATTTTTGATGTTCATAAAGTGAATTATAATGCGAATGGTGTTGGAGTCTATAATGTACAGCAGAGATTGCAGTTATATTATGGATCAAAATATGGTATTTCCTATACCAGCCATGAGGGAGAAGGGACGATAGCTACCATTACGATTCCTTTTTGCCAAAATACAATCTAAAGAAAACGAGGAGTCACGATGTTATGGTGGAGAATAGAAAACAACATATTATCATATCGATAGTAATCGTAGCAATACTGCTGACGTTTGCAGCCATTATGTTTCTTAGTGAAAGACAAAAGGAACCGTATCGTATTATCTATATCCCAAAGGAAGAAGGCGTGAATAATGACTTTTGGAATACAGTAATCGCGGGTGCCAAGATGGCTGCGGAAGAAAATGGTGCTATATTGCAGGTGGTAGCAGGGGAAAAAGAAGCAGACATAGGCAGACAAAATGAACTGATTGCATGGGCAGTCAGCCAAAAACCGGATGCTATTGTGGTATCGCCCTGCAGTTATCTGGATTCCACAGAAGCATTAAAAAAGATCAAAGAGCAGGGGATTACATTGACGCTTGTAGACTCTGTAGTGGAGGAAGAGATCGCAGACTGCATTGTTGCAACTGATAATATTGCCGCAGGACAAGAACTCGGAACCTATGCTGCTTCTATTTTACCGGAACACGCACAGATCGCTATTGTAGGGCATATCCAGGCAGCATCTACAGCCAAAGACCGTGAGAAGGGAGTCCGACTTGGACTGGGAGCCAGAGAAGCAGATGTTAAGGAAGTGGTTTTCTGCGGTTCTGTCTTTGGAAAAGCATATGAATTAACGCTCGGTCTGATTAAAAAATATCCGGATTTAAGTATGATAATAGGCTTAAATGAATATTCAGCAGTGGGAGCAGCCAGAGCTATCAGAGACAGTGGTATGCAGAAACAGGTTAAGATGCTTGGATTTGACAGCTCAATCGAAGAGATACAGCTTATGGAAGAGGGTATTTTTCAGGGTATTATTGTACAAAAGCCATTTTCCATGGGGTATCTTGGCATCGAACAGACGATAAAGCAACTGAAGGGGGAAGAAACACAGACCAATATTAATTCCGGTGCTAAATTAATCACCGCCAATAATATGTATACGGAAGAAAATCAAAAACTTTTATTTCCTTTTGTGGAACAACCTGCCGTTACAAAAGAAGAAAAGCAAACTGATAAGTAAATATTTAACCTTTTTTCATAGAATATTCAATTACCAAGATTCCATATTAGCAATATAATGACAATATCTGAAAGAATTAGATACAGCGACAGACAGAAATAGGAGGAATGCAGAGTGAATAAGATTAAAAATAATGCGCTGGTTAAGAAAATAGGATTTAATAGGGTGGTGCTGTTCTTTGTACTGATGTTGATGTACGGAGTATTTGCTATTCTGAGCCCTACCTTCCTTAGCTTTTCCAGAATTTTGAGCGCCTTGAATTATGCATACTTTTTGGGGTTCTTGGCATTGGGAGTTACCTTTGTTATAGCAACGGGAGGAATCGACTTCTCGATAGGAGCAGTTATGTTCTGCGCAGCATTGATTAGCGGACAGCTATTACTTAAATTCAATGTTCCGTTGGCACTGTGTATGATTATATCGGTTCTGATTGGAACCGCTTTTGGAATATTAAACGGTTATTTGGTAGCATATTTGGGATTGCCGTCTTTTATTACTTCCATGGCAAGCATGATGTTAGCCAAAGGTATCGGCTCTGTATTTACAAAGACTCAGTCCATCAGCTGGCCACAGGCAGTGCAGGATAACGGCTGGTTTCGAGGGTTTGTCAAACTGAATGTGAATGGGATTAATATTCCGACGGGATTGATATTCTTTACGATTATAGCTATTCTTTGTGCTATTGTACTTCAAAAAACCAAAGCAGGACGTTACATCCTGTGTATTGGAAGCAACAAAGAAGCAGTACGTCTTTCGGGAGTTAATGTTAAAAAATGGGAAATGCTCGCTTATGTGATCTGCGGAACACTGGCCGGAGTAGCAGCGATTGCTTATGTAGGTGCTTACACCACAGTGCAGCCGGGACTGGGAGATACTTTCAATAATGATGCGATTGCAAGCTGTGTAATGGGTGGTACATCCATGGCAGGTGGCGTTGCCTCGATAGGCGGTACTTTCATCGGTGTTATGATTATCTCATTATTACAAGAAGGTATCTTGGCAATGGGATTCCAGAAGGATTGGCAATATGTAATTACCGGACTAATCGTGCTTGCAGCAGTATATGCAGATGTACGAAGCCGCAAAAAAAGAAATTAGTGAAAGGAAAGTGATAACGTGGGCGATATAATATTAACAATGAAAGGGATTGATAAAACTTTCCCGGGAGTGCATGCTCTGGATCATGTTAACTTAGAAGTAAAAAAAGGCGAAGTTCATGCTCTTATGGGAGAGAACGGTGCCGGCAAATCCACTTTAATGAAAGTACTTACCGGAATCTATAGCAAAGACGATGGCACGATTACCTACGAAGGTAAAGAAGTGGAGTTTTCCAATCCGCGTGAAGCACAGGAAGCGGGTATCGTTATCGTACATCAAGAATTAAATATGATGAGCCATTTGACCGTAGCTCAGAACATATTCATCGGTCGTGAGATGATGAATGGAAAATTAATTGATGATAATAAGATGAACCAGGAAGCCAACAAACTTTTTGAAAGACTTAATATCGAGATTGATCCAACGGAAAAGATGGGCCGATTAACAGTTGGTAAGCAACAGATGTGTGAGATCGCAAAAGCTATTTCTCATGAGGCCAAAGTTATTGTATTTGATGAGCCGTCAGCAGCATTGACAGAGACGGAGATTGCAGAACTATTTAAGATTATTCGCGATTTGAGAGAAAAAGGACTTGGTATCGTATATATCTCACATCGTATGGACGAGATTAAAGTCATTACCGATCGAGTAACGGTTATGAGAGATGGCAGTTATGTAGGCACATTGATTACTAAGGACTGCACCAAGGATGATATCGTCAGCATGATGGTTGGGCGTGTTATCTATGAAGAGCCAAAGACCAAGAGCAATGTTGCCAAAGATGCACCGGTCGTTCTAAAGGTTGAAAACCTAAACGCAGGGAAGATGGTTAAAAATGTCAACTTCACTTTGCATAAAGGTGAGATCCTTGGTTTCTCGGGATTGATGGGAGCCGGCAGAACAGAGACAGCCAGAGCTTTATTTGGAGCAGATGCCAAAGAAAGCGGAACCATCTATATCAATGGAGAAAAAGTAGAGATTAAGAGCCCTATGGATGCAGTTAACCATGGAATCGGCTATTTGTCAGAGGATAGAAAACGATATGGTATCGTTGTAGATAAGACCATTGCTGAGAATTCAACGATGGCAGATTTGAACCATTTCATGAAAGGCTTATTTATTAACAAAAAGAAAGAAGCCGAGATTGCACAGAAATATGTAGATTCTTTAAAAACAAAGACTCCATCCGTAGATACTGAGGTCATCAATCTCTCAGGTGGTAATCAGCAAAAGGTGGTTATCGCAAAGTGGCTGGTTAGAAACTGCGATATATTGATTTTTGATGAACCTACTAGAGGCATCGATGTAGGAGCAAAAAGTGAGATTTATCACTTGATTAATGAATTGGTAGCAGAAGGAAAATCCATCATCATGATTTCCTCTGAGATGACAGAGATTCTTAGAATGAGCGATCGTATTGTCGTTATGTGTGAAGGCGAGATAACCGGAGAACTGGATATCTCAGAAGCTACACAGAAGAATATTATGCAAGTCGCTACGAGGGGACAATAGGAGGAGATGAAGGAAATGACGAATCAAACAAAGAAAAACAACGCATTTATGAATAACCCTATTGTGAAAACAATCGGTACACAGCGAATAGTGGTAGTACTTGTTATTATTTTCCTGGCACTTTTCTTCTGTGTTGTCAGCCCACCATTCAGACAGTATTCAACACTTGTCAGCATCTTGGATTATTCTTATTACATTAGCTTTATGGCAATTGGTGTTACGTTTGCTTTGATTACAGGAGGGGTTGATCTCTCTATTGGAACCGGTATGGTATGCTGTGGTTTGATTGGTGGATTTTGTGTCACGCATTTGAACGCACCGGTTATAGTTGGTATATTAATTACGATTCTTGCAGGTACGTTGATTGGTCTCTTTAACGGATTTTTAGTGGCGATACTGAATCTGCCGCCATTTATAGCTACTCTGGGTACGATGATGGCAGTTAGAGGTTTGGGCTCTATCGTAACAGGTGGAATCAGCGTTACATGGCCACCGGCAAGTACTGCACAAGGATGGTTCCGCAGTATTTTCAAGATTAATACGGACTCGTTGTTAATACCGATTGGATTTGTAGTGGTATTGCTCTGCGTAGTGCTTATGTCGATCTTTTTGAACAAGTCAAGACCGGGGCGTTATATTATCGCTTTGGGAAGTAATAAAGAAGCTACTAGACTATCCGGTGTTAATGTGGTAAAATGGCAAATCCTAGCTTATGTCATTTCCGGTACTTTTGCAGGGATCGCCGGCGTTGCATATGCAGCGACATTCCAGGCGGTAGCACCCGGAACCGGAGCAGGATTGGAACTGGATGCCATCGCAGGAGCTATTATAGGTGGAACTTCGATGACCGGTGGAGCAGGTACGATTACAGGTACATTATTAGGAGTATTCGTTATGTCATTACTAAAGACCGGTCTTCCTTATATTGGATTGCAGGCAAACTGGCAGCAGATCATCACAGGTATTATTCTTATGTTAGCGGTATTAATCGATGTGATTAAGAATCGAAGAGCTGCATAAGGCAAGTTATTGTTAAGTGTATTAAGTGTTACCATGGTGGTGACTTTAATAAATAAAACATTTCAGGAGGAAAAGAAATGAAGAAAAAGTTAGTTAGTGTATTAGTATCAGTAGCAGTAGTTGCAACGATGCTGGTTGGCTGTGGAGCAAAAGCAGAAACAGCAGCACCTGCAGCAACAGAAGCAGCACCTGCAGCAACAGAAGCAGCACCTGCAGCAACAGAAGAAGTAAAAGAAGAAGCAGCAGCACCGGCAGGTGACATGAGCATTGAAATCGTATCAAAAGGATTTCAGCATCAATACTGGCAAGCAGTATTAAAGGGTGCACAGCAAAAAGCCGACGAATTAGGCGTTAAGATTAATTTCGTAGGACCTAACTCAGAATCAGATATCGCTGATCAAGTACAGATGTTAAACAGTGCTATCAACACAAAACCACAGTCAATCGCTTTAGCAGCATTAGATACAAGCGCATGTCTTGATGCAATCTCAGCAGCACAAGCAGCTGGTATCCCTATTGTTGGATTTGACTCAGGTGTTCCGGATGCTCCAGAGGGAGCAGTTGTAGCTAATGCTTCTACAGATAACTATGCAGCAGGCGAATTAGCAGCAGAAGAAACCTATAAAGTATTGAAAGACAGAATCGCAGCAGCAAAAGATCCTGTTAGAATCGGTGTTATGGGACAAGATGCTACATCAGAATCTATCGTAAACCGTGGTCTTGGATTCATTGACAAAATGGCTTCTTTAATCGCAGCAGATGGCAAGACAGTATCTGTTGAAGGTAATGACAGATATGTATCTGACTCTAAAGTAGAAAAAGCAGACAAAGCAAACGTTATTATCGACGTTGCAGTTCCGGCTCAGGTTACTTCAGAATTATCAGCACTTGACTGCCAGACATTATTGAACAAAGCAGATACAATCTGTATCTACGGTTCTAACCAGCATTCAGGCGAAGCTATGGTAACAGCTAATGAAAACTTGAAGAAATTCGGCGCAACAGATGACAAAGTTATCGGCGTTGCATTTGACTCAGGTGTTGTTATCAAAGGCGCTGTAAAAGACGGCACATTTATCGGTGCAGTTACACAGGCTCCAGTAGCAATGGGCGAAGCAGTTGTTGATTTATGTGTTAAAGCTGCCAAAGGCGAGACCGTATCAGATGTTGATACAGGATGCCAATGGTTTACAGCAGCAAACATGGACAGCGAAGAAATCGCACAGAACTTATACGATTAGTCAATAGTTTGTGTAAGGAGTATAGTCATACTTAAGGAATCTCCTCTTCAGAACGAAGAGGAGATTTTTTTAAAAATCATTTTAATTAAGAAAGGTGTCAATATGATAAAATTAATTGTGAGTGATCTGGACGGAACACTGCTTCCGGCGGGACATAAAGAATTGGATGCAGAGATAATCAGCATGATTCGACAACTGAAAGAGAAGGGTATTTTATTTGCAGTTGCGAGTGGCAGAAGCTATCAGGAATTAAAGAGATTCTTTGCACCGGTATCATATGATATCATTTATATTTGTGAGAATGGAGCACTGATTATGTATCATGAAGAGATTCAATACCAGAAAACGATTCCTTATCAATCCGGTATTGACTGTATTCGTGAGATCAAGGAACATACAGAATATGAATGGCTGGCGGCAGGGCTGCATACGTGCTACATTGCTTCTGAAAAACAGGAGTATCTGAGCTATTTGAGCAAAAACAATTTACACCCCATGCATGTAAGAGCTTTGCGTGATATCCCGGAAGCATTTCTCCGCATCTCTGTTTATCATGATCATAGAAAGGAAGAGATACAGGCAGAACCTTTTGTAAAAAGATGGCAGGAAACCTTGCATGCATCCTACTGGGGAGACACCTGGCTTGACTTTACGAGGTGTGGAATCCATAAAGGAGAAGCACTAAAAGCTGTAAAACAGCGGTTTTTAACACCATCGGATGAAGTACTTGCTTTTGGAGATCAGGACAACGATAAAGAACTGTTGGACACTGCAGATTATGGATATTGGGTAAAGGAAGAAAATGAAGTAAAAAATTATATAAAAAAGAATTTTCTTTGCGGATTATAGTTGCTTTTCTTGTGAAGCAGTGATATAATTCATTCAAACAGACACGAAACCAACAAAACACAGTACAAACAACATAAAGAGAAGGAGAAACAATATGATATCAGAATATGAAATTAAGAAAGAAATATGTGAGATAGGAAGAAGAATCTATGACAAGGGTATGGTAGCAGCTAATGATGGTAATATCTCTGTCAAAATATCGGAGAATGAATTTTTATGTACACCAACAGGTGTCAGCAAAGGATTTATGACACCGGACTATATCTGTAAAGTGGATAAGACCGGAAAAGTGTTGCAGGCAAATGGTCAATTCAAACCATCTTCTGAGATTAAGATGCATATGCGTGTTTATTCAGAAAGAGCAGATGTACAGTCCGTTGTTCACGCACATCCGATGTATGCAACAGGATTTGCTATTGCAGGGATACCGTTAGATCAGCCAATTATGCCGGAGGCAGTCATTGGTCTAGGTGAAGTGCCGATCGCTCCTTACGGAACACCTTCTACGATGGAGATTCCGGATGCAGTATCTAAATATTTACAGAACTATGATGCAGTATTATTGGAGAATCATGGTGCTTTGACTTATTCTGATTCGTTACTGGGTGCTTATCATAAGATGGAGTCTGTAGAATTCTATGCACAACTGCTATTTATCGCAAAACAACTGGGTGGAGCACAGGAGTTACCGGATAGTGAAGTAAAGAAGTTATGCAGTATGCGTGAGAATTATGGTCTTACAGGCAGACATCCGGGTGAAGCTATGTTACATCATCATGATGCAGAGAATAGCCAGGAAGCACTGGTTGCAGAGATTGCAAAGAAGATTATGGCTGAACTAAAATAATAGAGCCGGATGATATGGTAGGGATTTGGACTACTCGAAGGAGGAGCCATGAGCAGCAATAACAAGATGAATAACGGAACTATAGAAGAATTTGAGATTAAAAAAAGTGCCAGAATTGTCAGACTACAGGAGATGCTGTTTGAGAAGATGCCACAGATTGAAGCGGACAGAGCAGTGCTCATCACAGAATCTTATCAGGAGACTGAGGGAGAGCCTGTGATTACCAGAAGGGCGAAAGCTTTTGCACATATTTTGGCGGGGATTCCTATTACGATTCGAGAGGAAGAACTTATCGTTGGCAGCGCTTCTGTCCAGCCAAGAAGCTGTCAGGTGTTTCCTGAATTCTCCTATGCATGGTTAGAAGAGGAATTTGATACGGTAGCAACGAGGAGTGCAGATCCTTTCTACATCTCAGAAGAGACGAAGAAAACACTTCATCAGGTATATCGGTATTGGAAGGGCAAGACCACCAGCGAGTTGGCAACAGAGTATATGGCACCGGAAGCACGCACAGCGATTGCACACAATATCTTTACACCGGGCAACTATTATTATAACGGAGTCGGTCATGTGACAGTGGCGTATGAGAAAGTTTTAGCAGTTGGTTATGAAGGCATTATAAAAGAAGCAGCTGACGAATTACGTTTGGCTAATATTGCAGATGCTGATTATGCGACCAGAAGTCATTTTTTAGAAGCAGTGATTATGAGCTGTCAGGCAGTGATTGATTATGCGGCCAGATATAGCAGTCTGGCGAAACAACAGGCAAAGCAGTGTTCAGATGCCACAAGGAAAAAAGAATTATTACAAATAGCAGATAATTGTGCTAAAGTACCAAGAACGGGAGCTACTTCTTTTTATGAAGCATGTCAGTCGTTTTGGTTTGTACAGATGCTGTTACAGATAGAATCTAGCGGACATTCCATTTCTCCGGGTCGATTTGATCAATATATGTATCCTTATTATCAACATGATTTAGATACCGGTGTGATTACCAAAGAATCGGCACAGGAACTGATAGATTGTATCTGGATTAAATTAAATGATTTGAATAAAGTCAGAGATGCAGGCAGTGCAGAGGGATTCGCAGGGTATGGTTTGTTTCAGAACCTGATTGCCGGTGGACAGAATGCAGATGGAGAAGATGTTACCAATGAGTTATCCTATATGTGCCTAGAGGCTTCTATGCATGTGCAGCTGCCACAACCATCTTTATCTGTTCGTATATGGAATAAAACACCGCATGATTTTTTAATAAAGGCTACTGCGGTAACCAGAACAGGGATTGGATTGCCTGCCTATTACAACGATGAAGTGATTATTCCATCGTTAATGAACAGAGGCTTAACCTTGGCAGATGCCAGAGAATATAATATTATCGGATGTGTGGAACCACAAAAAGCAGGTAAGACAGAAGGCTGGCATGATGCCGCATTCTTCAATATGTGCAGACCACTGGAACTGGTATTTTCTAATGGCTATGAAGATGGGGAGCGAGTCGGGGTACAGACCGGTGATGTAACCAAAATGAAGACGTTTGATGAATTTTACACTGCTTATAAGAAGCAGATGAATTATTGCATTGAACTATTAGTAAATGCGGATAATGCCATCGATGTTGCACATAAAGAGCGTTGTCCATTACCATATCTATCCTGTATGGTAGAAGATTGTATTAAGCGTGGAAAGACAGTACAGGAAGGCGGAGCTATCTATAACTTCACAGGTCCGCAGGGATTTGGTGTTGCCAACATGGCAGATTCGCTGTATGCGATTAAACAATTAGTATTTGAAGAGCATAAAGTAACGTTACAGGAATATAAAAAAGCATTAGCAGAGAATTATGGACATGGCATACCAAGGAACAAAGTGGAGACCTTGACCAAAGAGGTAGTACAGTCCTTGCTGCAAAATGGAACTACTGTCAATGCAGAGCAGGTTACAAAGATCGCAGCCACGATAGCATCTTATGGCAGAGAGGCAGCAGACAGACAAAGATATGATGAGTTACTTGCGTTAATCGAACAGGTTCCAAAGTTTGGCAATGATATCGATGTGGTAGACGCCTTTGCAAAAGATGTTGCATATACCTATACCAAGCCATTGGAGACTTATCATAATCCAAGAGGCGGTCAATATCAGGCAGGGCTATATCCGGTATCCGCGAATGTACCTTTAGGAGCACAGACAGGAGCTACTCCGGATGGCAGACTGGCAGGAACACCGGTAGCAGATGGCGTATCGCCTTCCGCAGGCAAAGACACCCATGGACCTACAGCAGTTGCCAATTCAGTTGCTAAATTAGATCACGGTATTGCTTCCAACGGTACTTTGTTCAATCAAAAGTTTCATCCTTCCGCTCTAAGCGGACAGTCAGGATTGGAAAATTTCGCAGCTTTTATCAGAGGATACTTTGATCAAAAAGGAAGTCATATTCAATTTAATGTAGTCAGTAAAGATACTTTGATTGATGCACAGAAACATCCGGAACAATATAAGAGCTTGGTAGTAAGGGTCGCAGGCTACAGTGCATTATTTACTTCACTGTCAAGATCTTTACAGGATGACATCATTAACAGAACAGAACAAGTAGGATTTTAATCAATGACCGGAGGCTTTATGAAGACAAATTATGCAGAGGAAATAGGCAGAATCTTTGATATTCAGAGATTTTCCATCCATGACGGACCGGGCATAAGAACCATTGTATTCTTAAAAGGATGTTTCTTCCGCTGTAAATGGTGTTGCAACCCGGAATCACAGGAATATGGGATTCAGACCATGATGGTAGAAGGAAAAGCCAAAACCATAGGATACGACATCAGTGTTGGCGAGATCATGAAAGAAGTAGAACGTGATAGACCTTTTTATCAACGAAGTGGCGGAGGCGGACTTACCTTATCAGGTGGAGAATGTACCTGTCAACCGGACTTTGCATATGCTTTATTGTATACAGCAAAAGAACGGGGGCTTACCACAGCTATTGAAACGACCGCAGCGGCAGAATATTCGGTTATGGAACACCTGCTTCCGGTTGTCGATAACGTGTTATTAGATATCAAACATATGGATCCTTTCAAACATAAGGCATTCATTGGACGAGACAATGCCATAGTTTTAGAGAATGCAAAGAAAATAGCTATGACAGGTGCTAATCTTACCATCAGGGTTCCGGTGATACCTGGATTTAACGATACACCAAAAGAGATTAGAGCAATTGCAGAATTTGCAGCTTCCCTCAAGGGAGTTACCAGGATGCATCTACTCCCCTATCATAGACTGGGAAGAGACAAATATACCGGTTTAAACCGAACCTATGAATTAGACGATATTACACCTCCAAGTCCCGAATTGATGATGAGATTGCTGCAAGAGGTATCTCATGTCGGGTTACGAGGACAGATCGGCGGATGAAAAAGGAGATAGAGATGGATACAGATAAATTACGAATTATTCAAGAGATTGTGCCCGGAAAACAGATTACACTGGCACATATCATTGCTAATCCGGACGAGATCCTCTATCGCAAACTGGGATTGGATCCCAAGATCGATTACTCTAAATCGGCAATCGGAATTGTAACTATGAGTCCGAGCGAAACAGCGATTATAGCAGGAGATATTGCATTAAAGGCATCCGGTATTGAGATTGGGTTTGTAGATCGTTTCAGTGGTACGCTGATTGTGACCGGTACCGTATCAGAAGTAGAAGCGTCACTTAGAGCTTTGGTGGAGTATTGTCTGGAAACACTTCAGTTTACGGTATGTAATATTACAAGGACATAACGCATGAAGAAATTGATGCTGATCGGAAGAAGTGAATGTGGAAAGACGACTTTGAAACAGGCTTTACGTGGAGAGGCACTTGCTTACCAAAAAACACAAGCTGTGGATTATATGGATTTTCTGATTGATACACCGGGAGAATACGCACAAACCAAGAATCTGGGAGGTGCACTGGCACTTTATTCTTATGAAGCAGATATTGTGGGACTGGTTATTCAGGCAAATGACCAATATTCTTTATTTCCGCCGAATATAGTCAGTCAGTCAACCAGAGAAGTAATCGGTATTATTACACAAACGGATACGGTAGATGCGAATATAGACAGAGCAAGATTGTGGCTAGAATTAGCAGGCTGTACAACTATATTTTATATTAGTTCCTATACCGGAGACGGCATAGAAGAACTGTTACAATATTTAGATTCATAATCAACTCACTAACGAAGCAAAGGATTATAGGAGGAAAGAGATGCAGAACGAATTTGAGATTAAAAAAGAAATGTGTGATATCGGACAGAGAATCTACAAACGCGGTATGGTAGCAGCCAATGATGGTAATATCTCAGTGAAACTAAACGACAATGAATACCTATGTACACCAACAGGTGTCAGCAAAGGATTCATGACACCGGAATATATCTGTAAAGTAGATGCTACCGGTAAAGTGCTTCAGGCAAATGGTAAATTCAAACCATCCTCAGAAATTAAGATGCATATGAGAGTATATCAGGAAAGACCGGACGTAAGATCCGTAGTACACGCACATCCAATGTATGCAACCGGATTTGCCATTGCAGGCAGACCTTTGACACAGCCGATTATGCCGGAAGCGGTTATCGCACTGGGTTGTGTACCGATTGCTAAATATGGTACTCCTTCTACCAACGAGATACCGGAAGCAGTCTCAGAATATCTACAATACTTTGATGCAGTGCTTTTAGAGAATCACGGTGCTTTAACTTATTCAGATTCTCTGCTTGCAGCTTATATGAAGATGGAGTCTGTAGAGTTTTATGCACAGCTTTTGTATATCGCAGAACATCTTGGTGGACCACAGGAATTAAGTGAAGAACAGGTTCAAAAATTATATGAGATCAGAAGACAATTTGGTATGACAGGGAAACATCCGGCTAATCTGTGCCCGAATACCGTAGCAGGCAAGAAGAGCTGTCATAACTGCGGTGGCAGTTGTGCAAGCGGATCACAGAATGTACAGGCTTCCGATGCTTTGGTATCAGAGATTACCAGAAAAGTTATGAAAGAATTGAATCTCAACTAAAACAGTATTGATCAGAGCCAGTATTTTGTTAGAAAAGAGGAATGAGAATGAAGGAAGCGGAGGTTAAAAGTATTGTTTCCGCAGTCATGCAGCAGACACAAGCTACCCATATGACGCTGGCGATTGCAGCCGCTCTTATGAATCGAATAGAAAAAAAGGCAGCACAGATGGGAGTATCCGCGGTGGTAGCGGTATCCAATGATGCAGCCAGACCGGTAGCAGTTCATTGCATGGATGATTCTTATATTGCCAGTTATGATGTGGCTTTACAGAAGAGCTATACGGTAGTGGCATTAAAGATGTCTACCGCAGAACTTAAACCACTCAGCCAGCCGGGTGGCTCCCTGTATGGCATACAGTATACCAATCAGGGACAGATCGTCATCTTTGGAGGCGGAGAGCCTTTGTGGTATCAAGGCAGGCTAATAGGTGGCTTGGGAGTCAGTGGTGGAACAGAAGAACAGGATAGTGCATTAGCACAATATGGAGCAGAATGCATAGAGGAGGTTATATTGTGGCAGTCAACGAACAAGAAATAAAAAAGATTGTAAGAGAAGTAATCGCAAGGATGGACGCAGGAGCAGGAACCAAACAGTTAGGATTGTTTGATGATATGAATGAAGCCATCGAGGCAGCGAAGAAGGCACAGGTTATTATGCAGAAGATGCCTATGGACTGCAGAGAAAAGATTATAGCAAGTATTCGCGAGAAAACAAATAAAAATGCGGAATTACTGGCACAGATGGGCGTAGAAGAGACAGGGATGGGAAACGTTGGCGATAAGACGGTAAAACATCATCTGTTGGCAGAAAAGACTCCGGGTACAGAGGATATTGTCACACAGGCATGGTCAGGAGACAGAGGACTTACCTTGGTGGAGATGGGACCTTTTGGTGTCATTGGAGCGATTACTCCTTGCACGAACCCGAGCGAAACGAT
The DNA here is from genome assembly GCA_036652815.1 of Lachnospiraceae bacterium. Lineage (GTDB taxonomy): Bacteria > Bacillota > Clostridia > Lachnospirales > Lachnospiraceae > SZUA-378. The sequence goes on along the minus strand of JAVVVE010000012.1, from coordinate 15,331 downwards.
ATTATGTAATAGTATAGGGATGTTAGCAGGCGGTAACACCGTGGTATTTTGTCCACATCCACAAGCAGTTAAAGTATCCAATTATGCGATTCATCTTGTAAACGAAGCATCACTGGAAGCAGGAGGACCTGACAATGTAGTAGTTTCTCTTCGCAAGCCTTCCTTAGAATCCAGTAACATTATGATGAAACATAAAGATATCCATCTGATAGCAGCTACCGGCGGACCCGGAGTTGTAACAGCAGTATTATCCTCAGGGAAACGTGGAATCGGCGCAGGAGCCGGCAATCCACCCGCACTGGTAGATGAGACAGCAGATATTAAAAAAGCAGCACAGGATATTATCAACGGCTGTGTATTTGACAACAATCTGCCTTGTATTGCAGAGAAAGAAGTTGTGGCAGTTGATAAGATTGCAGATGAATTGATGTATTTTATGAAAGAGAACGGCGGTTATGTGATTAATAAAGAGGAGCAGGATAAATTGACTGCTACTGTCATTACACCGAAAGGCTTAAACAGAAAATGTGTCGGCAGAGATGCGAAGACCTTACTTGGTATGATAGGGATTACACCACCGGAAGATACCAGATGCATTATCTTTGAAGGCGAAAAAGAACATCCATTGATTGCGACTGAGTTAATGATGCCGATCCTTGGAATGGTTCGTACAAAGAATATTGATGAGGCAATTGAGGCAGCAGTATGGTTAGAACATGGTAATAAGCATTCCGCACATATGCATTCTAAGAACATTGATAATATTACGCGTTATGGAAAAGCCATTGATACGGCGATTTTGGTTAAGAATGCACCTTCCTATGCAGCACTTGGATTTGGTGGAGAAGGATTCTGTACGTTTACCATTGCCAGCAGAACAGGAGAAGGACTTACCTCGGCAAGTACTTTTACCAAACGAAGAAGATGTGTTATGTCGGATAGCTTATGCATCCGTTAGAGATAGCAGAAGGGAGAGCAATACATGAACGAAAAAGATATTGAAAGCATTGTAAAACAAGTACTGCAGGGCATGACCACAGATGATACCAAGAGCGTGGCGAAGAATAAGAACACAACGATTCCCAAAACAGCCAGAGTAGCTATGCTGACATCATTGGAGCATTATGAGATTAAGGAATACCCAATACCGGCGGTAGGGGATGACGATATCTTAGTAAAAGTAGAAGGCTGTGGTATCTGTGGAACAGATGCACATGAATTTAAAAGAGATCCATTTAGTTTGATTCCGGTAGTTCTGGGACATGAGGGAACAGGCGAAATCGTTAAGATGGGTAAAAATGTAAAGAAGGACAGCGCAGGCAAATCCTTACAGGTAGGAGATAAAGTAGTTTCCTGCATGATCTTTAAGGATAATCCGGACATTACAATGTTTGATCTAAATAAGCAAAACGTTGGTGGTGCTGATGTATACGGATTACTTCCGGATGACGAGATTCATTTAAATGGCTGGTTTTCAGATTACATCCTTATTAGAGGAGGTTCTACCATTTTCAATGTAAGTGATCTGGATCTGTATTCAAGGATCTTAATCGAACCATGTGCAGTCTTAATACATGCAGTCGAGAGAGCAAAATCAACAGGTATTTTAAGATTTAACAGCAGAGTGGTAGTACAGGGCTGCGGACCGATTGGTCTGATTTGTATCTCGGTTTTAAGGACAATGGGCATTGAAAACATCGTTGCAGTAGATGGTGAGAATAAGAGACTTGATTTTGCAAAAGAGATGGGAGCAACCAAATCAGTTAATTTTAAAGACTTCAAAGGTTTGGAAGCTTTGGCAGAAGGAGTGAAAGATGCTTTTGGTGGTTATCTGGCAGACTTTGCATTCCAGTGTACCGGTTCACCGGTAGGACATTCCAACATCTATAAATTTATTCGCAATGGTGGTGGTTTATGTGAACTTGGATTCTTCATTAATGGCGGAGACGCTACGATTAATCCTCACTTTGACATCTGTTCCAAAGAGATTACAACCGTAGGTTCCTGGGTATATACCTTAAGAGATTATGCAACTACTTTTGATTTCTTAAAGAGAGCAAAAGGAATCGGGTTACCGATGGAGAAACTGATTACCCATACGTATCCGCTAGAGCAGATTAATGAAGGACACAAGACGAATCTTGCAATGGAAGGCTTTAAGATTGCAATTATTAATCAGTAGAATTCACTAGGAGAGTAAGAGAATGGCAAACGCAGTAGGAATGATAGAAGTGTTCGGATTGACAGCAGCTTTTGTGGCAGCAGACGCAGGTTGTAAGGCGGCAAATGTAACCCTTGAGAAATTCGATAAGAATAAGCCAGCCAATGCAGACAGTTTGCCGGTTCCGCTGATCGTTATGGTGAAGTTTCGAGGAAGCGTAGAAGATGTTACGGCAGCGATTGAAGCAGCTAAGGAAACAGCAGAAGCACTTACGGGAGTTATTTCAACCCATGTTATTCCAAATCCAACAGCAGATACCGAGAAGATGTTGAAGCTGAGTGGTTTTGATAAAGGATAAATACACAATTAACTAACAACTAACTAACAACAGCAATTAAAATCAGGAGGAAACAATTATGTCACAAGAAGCATTAGGAATGGTAGAGACAAGAGGTTTGGTAGCAGCAATCGAAGCAGCAGATGCAATGGTAAAAGCAGCAGAAGTAGTATTAATCGGAACAGAGAAAATCGGTTCAGGACTCGTATCTGTTATGGTAAGAGGAGATGTCGGAGCAGTAAAAGCAGCAACAGAAGTAGGCGCACAGGCAGCTTCCAAATTAGGAGAATTAGTAGCAGTACATGTCATCCCTAGACCACACGCAGATGTAGAGAAGATTTTACCGGTATTAAAATAAGACACCGGTAAGTAGACACAGCAAGGAGACCGTATAATGAAATCATTGGGATTTGTTGAGATACCAAGTACAACAGCAGCCATAGACGCTTTAGATAACATGTGTAAAACCGCAGATGTGGAGCTTGTTACATGGGAGAGAAAACTAGGTGGACGTCTTGTTACGATTATTGTACAAGGCGAAGTAGCCGCTGTGACAGAAGCAGTAGATACAGCGGTAGCGAAGGCTATGAAACCGTGTATTCATGCGGTCATTGCCAATCCCCATGAGGAGATTATCAGACTGGTAGAGATGAGTGCCAATAAATTCAAATGGTAGGAGGACTCAATATGGCTGACATTAAAAAAACAACAGTAATAGCCAAAGCAGTAGATACAGAAGAGCACACGACACAGACAATTCAAAATAAGGAGGAAAAAATTATGGTACAGCAAGCATTGGGAATGGTAGAAACAAGAGGTTTGGTAGCAGCAATTGAAGCAGCAGATGCAATGTTAAAAGCAGCTAACGTTGAGTTGGTTGGAACAGAGAAGATTGGTTCAGGACTCGTATCTGTTATGGTAAGAGGAGATGTAGGCGCTGTGAAGGCAGCTGTAGAATCAGGTTCTGCTTCCGCTTCTAAATTAGGAGAATTAGTAGCAGTACATGTAATCCCTAGACCACATACAGATGTAGAGAAGATTTTACCTACTTTAAAATAAGACATTCTAAAAAGCAGAGAGTAGGTGAGATGATTGGAAACAAATAATATGGAACAGATTGGATTCATGGTTCCTATTGGAATATCTGCAAGACACATTCATCTTACGCAGGAACATGTAGAGATACTGTTTGGTAAGGGCTATGAACTTACGAAGAAGAAAGATCTGATGGGCGGACAATTCGCAGCTAATGAACAGGTCACGATTGTGGGAACCAAGCTTAGAGCCATTGAGAATATTCGTATTCTGGGACCTACCCGTTCTAAATCGCAGGTTGAAATATCAAAGACAGATACTTTCAAATTAGGTGTGAAAGCACCTATTCGAGAATCCGGTAATGTAGCAGGTTCGGCACCTATTGCGATTGTAGGACCACGTGGCAGTGTATATCTGGAGGAAGGCTGTATTGTGGCAAAGCGCCATATTCACATGACTCCAACGGATGCTGTTAAGGCAGGCGTGAAAGAGGGCGATGTTGTATCCGTACAAGTTGACAATGAGAGAGGCACTATCTTTACGCATGTACAGATCAGGGTAGATGATAGCTTTACATTGGAGATGCATATCGATGCAGATGAAGCCAATGCAGCTGATCTTGGTGTAGGAAGCAGCGGAGTTATAGTTAGCTAGCATAAAAAGACAGATAAGCAGGTGAAAAAATGATCGTAGGAAAAGTGGTAGGAAGTGTTGTTGCAACCAGAAAGAATGAGAATCTGGTAGGGTCTAAATTCCTTATTGTAGAACCGTTGGAACACATGCGTAATGCTGCTCATGGCAGAATCGTTACCATTGATAATGTAGGAGCCGGAATCGGCGAGATGGTGCTTGTAGCAACGGGCAGTGCGGCACGCATTGGCTGTGGTCTGGATAAATCACCTGTCGATGCAGCGATTGTAGGTATTGTAGATGATGGAGTAGGACTGGAGTAGAGTGCCATGGATATTCAGGAATTAAAGCAGATTATGCAGGAAAATGGTATTATTGGAGCAGGCGGAGCCGGTTTCCCGACGTACGGGAAACTAGATTCGCGTGTGGATACGGTCATTTTAAATTGTGCAGAATGCGAACCTCTCTTAAAAGTACACAGACAGTTACTTGCCAGCCATGCACATGAAATTGTAGAAGCACTTGGAGAAGTAGCCGAGGCAGTAGAAGCCAAAGAGATTATTATAGCCGTCAAGAAAGCTTATACAGAGACTATTGCAGAAGTGGAGCAGGCTTTTAAAGAGATATCTCTGGAGGTTCCGATTCGCATTGGATTTCTCCCGGAAGTATATCCGGCAGGAGATGAGGTTATCACCATCTATGAGACAACCGGTAAGATTGTACCGCCGGGCAAGATACCGCTTGAAGTAGGTGTAGCCGTTTTTAATGTGGAGACGATGTACAATATTTATCGTGCGGTATTCTGGAAACAACCGGTTACTTATAAATATCTTACGATTGCAGGTGAGGTACAAGAACCCAAAACCGTAAAAGTACCGATTGGAATGAGAATCAGAGAAGTATTGGAACTGGCAGGTGGAGTTACCACAAAACATCCTGCATATGTTCATGGCGGTCCGATGACAGGTAATCTGGTAGAGGATACAGAACTCATTACAAAGACATCCAATGCTGTTTTGGTATTTGATGAGTCTCATTTGGTAGTACAGAAGAAACGTGGCAGAGACAGTATTAACATGAAACGAGCTATGGCAAGCTGTTGTCAGTGTCAGATGTGTACAGATTTGTGTCCGAGACATCTTTTGGGGCATCCAATTGAACCACATGCTTTTATGCGGGCAGCCACAACCGGTGTAACCAAGGATTTAAAACCATTTTTAGATACTTATTATTGTTCTCAGTGTGGGTTATGTGAGATGTATTCCTGTAATCAGAATTTATCACCAAGGACTTTAATCGGCAATTATAAGAATGGATTGCGCAAACAGGGAGTTCCGCCACTTGCAGAACCAAAACTTAGTAAAGTAAATTCATTGAGGGAACAAAGATTAGTACCGATGCGTCGCTTGATTGCAAGATTGGGTTTGACAAAATATGATATACCGGCACCTTTATGCGAGACAGAAGTCAAGAGCTCACGTGTTGCGATTCGAATTAATCAACATATAGGAGCACCTGCGATTACGCTGGTACATCCTCACGATTTGGTTATCAAGAATCAGCGCATTGCAAAGGCAGATGGTACAAAATTATCAATTTATTATCATGCACCATTTAACGGTCATGTATTGGAAGTCACAGATACCTATGTTATAATACAAGCAGACAATTGATAGAAGGGATTCAAGAAAAATGGGTAAAGCAATTGGAATGGTGGAATATGCCACCGTATCAACAGGAATACAAGCAACTGATTTAGTCTTGAAGACAGCAAAAGTTGAAATTATTGAAGCACAGACCGTATGTCCCGGTAAATATATCGTCTTGTTTAGTGGTGAGTTAAGTGCGGTACAGGCATCTGTAGAAGCTTCAAAACATAATTTTGAAGAGCATCTGATTGATAGCTTTGTGTTGGGTAATCCACATGATTCTATATTCCCGGCTATCTATGGAACGGCAGTGATAGAAGATGTGAAAGCACTGGGTGTTCTGGAGACCTATTCAGCAGCGGCGATTATTGTGGCAGCAGATGAAGCAGCCAAGACAGCACAGGTTGACTTAATTGAACTTCGTATTGCGAGAGGTATGTGCGGTAAATCATATCTGATGCTGACAGGAGAAGTAGCAGCAGTGGAAGCAGCGATAGAGAAAGCCAAGGGAGCAGTTGGAGAGAATGGTATGTTACTGGATAGTTCAGTGATTGCCAATCCGGATAAGCAATTGTGGGACAGCATCCTATAGTCGCTTCTTGCATGTATTGAAAGGAGTATGATTATATAGATGTTAGCCATTGAGAGAAGAAATGAGATTCTGGCAAAATTACAGGATGAGAGTAAGGTCTTGGTAAGCGATTTAAGCCAGTATTATGAAGTGACAGAGGAAACGATACGAAGAGACCTGGAGAAATTAGAGCAGGACGGTTTTGCAAAGAAAACCTATGGGGGAGCGATCCTATGTGATAATCTCAATCTCGAACTTCCCTATAATATTAGAAAACGAACTAACATAAAAGGAAAACAAAAGATTGCAAAACTCATTGCTGATATGATAATGGATGGAGATAGAATTATGTTTGACTCCAGTTCCACAGCATTGTATGTAGCCAAAGAGATTAAGCAGCGTAAAAATATTACAGTCATTACCAATTCTATTGAGATTTTATTGGAGCTGGCTGATAAAACAGAATGGAAAGTATTATCTACAGGTGGGCTTCTAAAAGAAGGTGCCCTTTCTTTGGTTGGACAACAGGCAGAGCAGATGATAGATAATTTTTATATGGATAAAGTCATCATATCCTGTAAAGGGATTGATAAAGAGTATGGCATCACTGATTCCAACGAGCCGGATGTACAGATAAAGAAACATATGTTACGAGCGGCCAAACAGAAGATATTAGCAGTAGATAGCACTAAATTTGACAGAATTTCATTTATGAAATTAGGAGAATTATCGGTCATGGATACTTTTGTTACAGATTTGAGACCGAATGAGATATGGATTGATACCATAGAACGAGAGGGTATCCATATTAGATTCGAAGAATAAAGAAGGGTGGTACTTTAAATGGAAAAGAGAGTATTGGCATTTGATTTTGGAGCTTCAAGTGGAAGAGCAATGATTGGAACTTATAATGGTGAGACCCTTCAGCTAGAGGAGATTCATCGTTTTCCCAATGATCCGGTTGTCGTGAACCATGTGATGTATTGGGATGTTTTACGCCTATTCCATGAGATTAAGACGGGTATCATCAAAGCAAAAAACGCAGGAGGATTCCAAAGTATCGGTATTGACACCTGGGGTGTTGATTTTGGATTGTTGGATCAAAAAGGTAACCTTCTGGAAAATCCGATTCATTATAGAGATGATAGAACAGAGGGTATGTTGGCACGTAGTTTCGAACTGATTCCCCAAAATGAATTTTATGCGATTACCGGCAATCAATTTATGGAGATTAATACCGCATTTCAATTGCTTTCGCTAATTACGAAACGTCCGGAACTGATGGAACGGGTGGATACCGCATTATTGATGCCCGATCTCTTCGCATATATGTTGACCGGTATTAAGAGTACAGAGTATTCGATTGCTTCTACAACGCAGCTTATGGATGCCAAACAAAGAGAGTGGTCCCCAAAGGTCATGAACAGTCTGGGTATTCGTACTGATATTTTCCCAAAGATTGTACCAAGTGGTACCATTATAGGTAATTTAAGTAAGGAAATCTGCGATGAGCTGGGGGTATCAGAGGTACCGGTGGTATCGGTAGCATCCCATGATACACAGAGTGCAGTTATTGCAGTTCCGGCAAAAGAAGAAGACTTCATCTTTATTAGCTGTGGGACATGGTCACTGTTGGGAACAGAATTGGCAGAACCTATTATTAATGATAAATCAGAGGGATATAATGCTACCAATGAAGGTGGATGTGATAATAAAACTACTTTTATGAAGAACATTATCGGACTTTGGCTGATTCAGGAAAGCAGACGGCAGTGGATACGGGAAGGATGCGAATATAGTTTTGGAGATTTGGAGAAATTAGCAGGAGAAACTCCTATGCTGCGGAGCTTTATCGACCCGGATGCACCACAATTTGTTCCTCAAGGTAATGTTCCCGATAGAATCCGTGCTTACTGTAAAGAAACAGAACAACCGATTCCGGAGACCATAGGTGCAGTTGTTCGCTGTATTAATGAAAGTCTGGCATTAACGTATCGTAAAGCGTTAGAAGAGATAGAAGATTGTACTAATAAAACCTATCAGACTATTTATATGGTAGGTGGAGGAACACAGAGCCAGCTACTCTGCCAGTTTACCGCCAATGCGTGTGGACGAAAGGTAATTGCCGGACCGATAGAAGCGACAGTTCTCGGAAATCTGGTGTTACAATTGGTGGCATCAGGGGATGTAAAAGATTTAAAGGAAGCCAGAGCATTGATTGCAGCTTCACAGGAGATTAAGGTATATGAACCACAGGATACAGAACAGTGGAAGAAGGCTTATGATATATTTTCTCAAGCCATCCGATAGAGAGGTATTCCAATGAAGGCTACAAGAAAGAAAAAAGAGAAAACACATGCAATGTTTTTTGGGATTCGAACAAAATTACTAGGTGCTTTTTTGATTCCGGTGGTTTTGATTGTGCTCCTTGGTAAGCTTTCCACACAGAAAGCATCTGAAGTCATCATTGCCAATTATCAAGATGCTACGCAGAGCACAGTGCAGCAAATAGGGGAATACTATAATATCTTATTGCAGACAGTTTCAGCTAAATCAGCGGAATTAGCCACGAATAATGAGATTCGTCATTATTATGAGGGAATCTATGCAGGAAATACAGCGAAAGAAGGAGACACCTATAATCAGATTACCGGTAAGACAAAAGAGATCGTTGACAGTGATGCTAATATAGGACATGTTTGTGTTTTGGCACCTTATGGACGAAGTGCCACGACAGTATCATCCATTACAGCAGATAAGTATGCAGAATTTATGGAGATGCCGGAAGGAAAATTAGTCGCAGAACAAAAGGGTGAGGCGGTATGGAGTGGCTATCACAGAACGATTGATGAATCGTTGATGATCAAAGATTCACAGTATGGAGTATCGGTCAGCAGACAAATCGTTGGGAATAGTATGCAGCCTATCGGTGTGGTTATTATGGATGTATCGATGGAAGCGATTCAAAAACCGATCTGTAATCTGCAATTACCGGAAGGCAGTAAGAGCGCATTTATTACAGTAGATGGACGTGAAATCACAGCAGAAGGTGAAAACACCGAGAAAGAATTCTTTGGTCAAGATTTTTATAACACAGCAGTTCAAAGCACTGAAAACACAGGATTACAAGAGTTTGAGTACGCAGGACAGCCTTATCTGTATCTATATGCCAAGATAGGAACAACCGGCAACATGATGGGAGCCCTTATTCCGGAAGCAGCCATTACGGCACAGACAGCCGGAATTAAAAATTTAACCAATATGATGGTACTAATTGCGATTGTGATTGCTGTTCTAGTGGCACTCATCTTAGCAGCGGGGATCGGGAACATGATGAATAAGATGAATCGTCTGGCTAAAAAAGCAGCAGATGGAGATCTTACCGTGCGTACCGATACCAAACGAAGAGATGAGTTTGGAGCATTAACTAGGCATTTGGGAGCCATGCTATCTGGTATGAAAGCCTTGATTCAGAGAGCTGCACAGGTATCGGCGTCTATTTTCAATGCGTCGACTGCGGTAGCTAATGCCTCAGGGAAGATGGTGGAGACCTCTAAAGGGATCTCAGCAGTCATCGGTCAGATGGAGTCCGGTCTCGAGATGCAGGCACAAGATGCAAGACAGTGTCTTGATAAGATGAGTCTTCTGGAAGAGAAGGTGGAAGAAGTACATCATGGAGCGAAACAGATATCACAGTCTATGACTGCTACGATACAAGCATCCGCAGAAGGGTTACATACAGTAGAGGAGCTGGAACAGAAAGCCAAAGAAACCTCAGAGATTACGAGCAGTGTCATCACTGATATTGATGAGCTGGATGCCAAATCCCAGCAAATTAGTGGTATTGTGGTGATGATTAATGATATAGCAGAAGAGACGAATCTCTTATCCCTCAATGCATCTATTGAAGCGGCAAGAGCGGGAGAGCATGGAAGAGGATTCGGCGTAGTAGCAGAGGAAATAGGAAAATTAGCGACAGCCTCCATGAATGCCTCTAAGCAGATTGCAGGTATTATACAGGAGATTCAGCAGATGACAGGAAATACAGCCTCAACAGCTCGTGATGCCGGTGCACTTTTGTCTGCGCAGGAAGTTATCTTGCAGAACACGGTAAATGCTTTTAATAATATTACGGAACATGTAGAAGGTCTGGATAGTAATATGAATGACATTACCAACGGAATCAGAGATATTAGAGATGCTAAGAGCGTTACGATGGAAGCATTAGAGAATATCACGACCGTTCTGAATGAGATTGCGGCAACAGCTGCAGATGTGAAACTGAATACCTCTTATCAAGTGCAGGCTTCAGAAGATTTGAATCAGGAAGCAGAACAATTGAGTATGCAGTCGGGAGAGCTTCAGAGTGCTATCAGTAGTTTCATCATTGAATAATGAGTGATAAAGACAAAAAAAGTCATCCTCTCAAAAGAGAGGGTGACTTTTTTTTGACTGTGCACCTGGCGGCGCATGTTTCTTTATTAAATTGCAGGTACTATTTATGCTGTCTTAGTAATTCAATGCTTTTTCTTCTCCATTGATAACGCGAAGAGCTCCTTGGGTCAGAGCCAGTAATTCATCTTCACCGGGATATACAGTAAATGGAGCGATCCATTCACAACGTTCTTTCAATCCGGCAACGACTGCTTTATCATAAGCGATTCCTCCGGTTACAACGATTCGGTCTACCTTACCATTCAGCACGGTAGCCATAGAACCGATATCTTTGGATACTTGAAGAATAAAAGCTCTGCGGATCTCTTCCGCTTTGGCATCGCCATTATCTATCATTTTTTCTACATCTCTCATATCATTGGTATTTACATATGCGTTAAATCCACCTTTACCAACTAATTTGGAATAGACTTCTTTTTCGGTATATTGCCCACTGAAGCACATCTTGACTAAAGCTCCGGTAGGGACACCGCCCGCTCTTTCGGGAGAGAAAGCACCATCTCCGTCGAGTGCATTGAATACATCAATGACTTTACCGGATTTATGTGCACCCACAGAGACACCACCACCCATATGTACAACGATTAGGTTAAGTGCATCATAAGCATTGCCACATTCTTTTGCATAGCGTTTTGCTACTGCTTTTTGATTCAGGGCATGAAATACACTGGTTCTCGGTAATTCTGGAACACCTGAATATCTGGAGATCGGTTCTAATTCATCTACTACAACTGGATCTACAATATAGGATGGTACTCCGATAGAATCACCGATTTCTCTGGCAAGGATACCACCTAGGTTAGAAGCATGCTGTCCCTGAATCCCTACTTTTAAGTCAGCCAGGAGAGCATCAGATACGGCATAAGTACCGCCTGGAATAGGTTTTAGCATACCACCACGACCTACGATGACATTTAGGGAATGGATATCGAAGTCTTTTTCTTTGAGAAGTGTTAAAATGATGTTCTTACGAAAATCTTTTTGATCTACGATAGAAGCATATTGTGCGATTTCCTCTGTGGAGTGTCTCAGCGTCTCTTCAAATAACAGCGTCTCATCTTCAAAGACACCAATTTTTGTGGAGGTAGAACCCGGATTAATAATTAAACTTTTAATTGACATGATTTAAAGTCCTTTCTGATTGTTCTTTATGGTAGTGTTTATTGTTCTTTTTGTTTTAAAGATTCAGCTATAACAGAAGCCAATGCAATGGAATTTACTTTAATCTCAAAGCCATCTGAACGGGAAGTTAGGATAACCGGAGCAGATGCACCGATTAACATGTTGCCATTCTTGACTTTAGCAGTTTGAACTAATAATTTATAAGTAATATTACCGGCATCGATATTAGGAAATAGCAGGATATCGGCATTGCCTATAACTGGATTGGTCAGTCCACCCTTGTGTTTGGCAGCAGCTTCGGAGATTGCAAGATCCATAGACAATGGACCATGGACAATACAATTCTTAATTTCTCCACGTTCGTTCATCTTAGTCAATTCATCAGCATCGACGGTTGGAGGCATCTTGGGATTGACGACTTCTACAGCACAGATAGGTGCCACCTTTGGTGTTTCAATACCACAAGCTCTTGCTATCTCCACAGTATTGTTGATTATCTTAACTTTTTCTTCCAAATTAGGGTAGGTATTGAAAGCGACATCTGTAAAGAATAATAAGCGGTCGATGCCTTCAATCTCAAATACGCAGACATGTGACATCATCTTGTCGGTTCGCAGTCCCACTTCTTTATTCAATACGCTTTTTAGGAATGTTTTAGAATCTACCAGACCTTTTAAAAGAATATCTGCTTTTTTGTTATGCACTAACTCTACAGCCTTGAGTGTAGCAGCAGCAATGTCGGGTTCATTAACGATTTCGATACCGGATAAGTCCATATGTAGTCCTTTGGCAATCTCGAGAATCTTGCTTTCGTCTCCCACTAAAATAGCGTTGGCTATATGACGTTCTTTGGCAGCGTGAACGGCTTCTAGCACAGCTTCATCCTGTGCAACGGCAACAGCTACCGTTTTCATACTGTAGGTGGATACTTTGGATAATAAATCTTCAAAACTCTTACTCATTTGATTTGCACCCCTTATCATTATTGTTTGTGAAAGAATGTCGATCTATTGGACATTCAATATGTTAAAATAATAACACTTCTTATAATAAAGGTCAAGAATTCAAAAAGTATATGATATTATTTATTTTTTTAATTTTTTGTTATCCTTTGGCAAGTAAAAGTGCCATGTAAACATTGATTTTGCAAAGAGATAAGTGATATACTGATAAAAAGCAGACCACCCATTACTCAAGAATTTTGCTCCGAAAGGAAATGGTTTAACATGTTAAAAAAGAAAAATCAAATTTTGCTTATATTGCTTTTTGTCATGCTGTTATCTCTTTGTACGTTAATAATTTTCATAAAGGAAAACAGCGATTATAATCATATGCGGGAGCGTGCTAATTATGTCACTCATTCACAGGTAAATAAACTGCAATATGTGATGAATACGCTACTTTTAAAAACACAATCACTTGAAATGTTAGTTGTGGAATCAAATGGTCAGGTTGAAAAATTTGATTATATTGCAAAATCGCTGATTGATAATACTGCTATCCGTAGTTTACAGCTTGCACCTAATGGTGTTGTAAGTATGGTCTATCCTATGGAAGGAAACGAAGAAGCCTTTGGTGACTTGTTTGCAGACCCATTGAGATCCACCGAGGCTATTTATGCAAGAGACAGCGGGTTAATGACCTTATCAGGTCCCTTCGAACTTTATCAAGGTGGACTCGGTGCTATCGCACGCCGCCCAATTTATTTGGAAAATAGTGCTTTCAAAAAAAATTTTTGGGGATTTTCCATTATTGTTTTAGATTTACCCGAAGCTTTCTATCCCGCAGAACTCGACAAATTTGTAGAAGAAGGATACTCTTATCAGCTTTATCGTATCCATCCCGACACTAAGAAGATACAGGTCATTGATGAATCTTCAAAAAACACCTTACTTAATCCCATTGAGATTTCTTTTCCCGTTCCTAATGCTACCTGGTTCTTCCGAGTTGCACCCACAAATGGATGGTTCAACATAACGCAAATCATATGCGAAGCGTTATTTGCTCTTGTACTCAGTGTATTAATTACATTATTGGTTAAAAGTTACTATATCGCACGTATCCAAAAAAGTGAGATGCAAAAGCTTTCTTTTACCGATAGTCTTACTAATTTATCCAATCGCAGAATGCTTTCTAAAACTTTGGTTAATTTTGTAAAAGAGGAAATTACTTTTGCTCTGTTTTTCTTGGATTTAAATAAGTTTAAACAAGTTAATGACCTTTATGGACATAGCTGTGGCGATTTGCTCTTGATAGAATGTGCTCATAGACTCTCTGTTTATTGCAGCGATCAATATTTTGCTTTTCGCAACGGCGGTGATGAATTTTCAATTATTGTCAAACAGGATTCTTCCGCTGTAAACTACAAACAAATTCAAGCGGATATTGAGCAATTATTTTGCACTCCCATTCTCGTCAATGATATTCCAATTCAGATTTCTATTAGTATTGGCTATTCCGTTTATCCAACATATTCACACAATACCGATCAACTTCTTCATGATGCGGATTTAAACATGTATCTTATGAAAAAAGGAGAATCTTCTTTTTTATAAAATATTATATATAGGTATAACAGAGATATCGTTTATGGGAGGTTCCTTATGAAAAAAATAAATGTAGTTATCCTGGGATGTACTTATATATTATTGGGCATTTCTTTAGTTGGTTGTCATGAGAAAAAAGATGTATTCGAAACGTCTGTCTCCATGATAGATACGAGTGACAGTCCACCCACAGAAGCCTCTACCGGTTGGACTACCATCGATATCTATGAGCTTGCTTCCCCTGCACCGGAAGCTGCTATATTGATGTGCATGCTCGATGACAGTCTAGTCATTAACAGTTCCTTCCGGATAGAAGCTATTTCCGAGAATAACGGAATGATTCAGCTGGAGGATATGGAAGAGCAATTGAGATTATATAGGATATATTTAAATGAGAAAACGATTGGATATATTACAGAGGGCACTGCCTCAGCAGAATATTATGTTAACGTATGTACAGTCGATGATGCCGACTCCTTGCCACAGGTTTTATATCAAGCATTTTCAAGTACCAAGGGCTGGTATATTGAGCAAAAAGCTTTTCCACTCAAGCTGCAGCAAGAAGATTAAAATACATATGAAACTATACAATTTCTATACTTGTCATGAGTGCTGTTTCTGTAGTTTCTCGGCTATCTGCGCATCTGTCAATGCCTGATTGGACTTGAAAAGCTCTACGACTTGTCGTACATAGACCTCTTCCTGCTCCAAAAGGTCTGCAATTTCTTCCATCGGTAATTTCTTTTCATATATTTTACGAATAACAGCAACTAATCCCTGCTCTAATCCCTGCTCTAATCCCTGCTCTAATCCCTGCTCTAATCC
>JAVVVE010000011.1:0-72104 GCA_036652815.1 Lachnospiraceae bacterium | reverse complement strand
TGATGAACATGGAATGGAATGCATGTGCATTAGAAAATGCACGATGTATGTGATTTATAGTTTAACCAATCCCGGTCTATTCGTCAATAGAATTATGATTTTCATTATTTTTTATTTTGACATTAACTGAACTTATTTTGCGAAATCACTTGACAGACCACTCTTTCGATGGTAGGATGAAGAAGTATTTTAATGAGATTCTGATTTTCACGCGTTTTTGTAAGTCATTATACATTAATGTAATGGTTTACGAAAATGTGTGATTTTTTTTATTTTCATTCGGATATAATAAAATAATAGGAGGTACCCAAAATGAATAGAGGTACAGTAAAGTGGTTTAACAGCACTAAAGGATTTGGTTTTATTACAGACGAGAGCACAGGAGAAGATGTATTTGTACATTTCTCAGGAATCTCTACAGAAGGATTCAAAACTTTAGAAGATGGTCAGGCAGTTACATTTGAGACCACTCAAGGAAACCGTGGATTACAGGCAGTTAATGTTTGTATCGCATAGTTAAACTCACAGAAGAGCTGTTGTTCTTTGGCCTATGGTCAAAGGGCAGCAGCTTTTTTTATAGTATCTGTCCCTTTACATTCTCCATGTCTTTTGTTATGATTAAAAGGCTAATAGATTAATAACAGAAAGGACATATGGTACTATGTTTCATAAAATGAAAATGCAGACTATGCTATTTATGTTATTTATCGTCTTATCTATAGTACCACTATTGATTTTTGGTATTTCTTCTACTACTTTTTACAGTCACCAACTACTCCATGTCCTGGAAAATGAATTGAGTATTGCTGCATCCACGCAAATAGATTCCATTGATAATTTTTTAAACGAACGCGACATCGAGGTATCTATTATAGGCGAGTTTGATGTCGTTCACGATCTGCTAAACTTATCCAATCAAGAAAATGTACAAATACATTCTTCTGATCGTTCCAATCTTGATAATATCCTCAAAGTACGCGTTGATAAGAATGAATATATCGAAAGCATTACCCTGACAGATGCACAATTTCGGATTGTTGCCTGTAGCCAATGGGTACCCGCCGGTGAAGTCAGTATCTTAAAGAACCTGGATTCCAAATATCACACACCAGAATTACAGTTTACTGAGGTTTTTGAAGAAAATCAACATGGTAATACCGAAAAAGTCTTGCTTGCAACCAAACAGATTGTAGTGGATGGTAACTTGCTGGGTTATATTGTAGAAGAGATCAATCTGAATTTTTTTGAAAAAGTAAGGCTATCTGCCAATCTGTTGCATGATGGCACTATCTATCTGATTGACGGAAAAGGGCAGCTCATTACCGCAGGCACCGGAGCTTCTTCTCGGCAAAACTTTGTTCTTCCCAAAGACAAGAATCATGCTTTTACCAATGCCTGGAATGCACGTGATAAATTTGCAAGTTCCGGTATTTTAGACTATAAGATACAAGGAGAACACTACATAACCTACTATTCCGGTTTCGAGCATGCAGCATGGAACATGTTGGCAACGATCAGTGTTGAGCAGAATCTGCATACGCAGAAACAATATTCCGTTTTGCTTATTTCATTGTTGTTCATCGTTCTGTTGATGCTCCTTGCAGTAAACTATATTATCTCCGCCAGAATCGTAAAGCCACTCGACCGAATGATTCACAAATTCAAGTTGATTACCGAAACAAAAGATTATAGCATCCGCATGGAATTAGCCGATCATGTCGAATTGGGAACCGTATCTGCAGAGATTAATACACTATTGGAACAGATTGAGCACAATATTGACGAGGAGAAAAATAAACAACGCTATTTGCGTGACAAAGCAGAAAAAGATCCCTTAACAGGATTATTAAATAAATCTGCCATAGAAGACGCCATGCGCAAAGAACTGACTTATGCACAGGCAAATGGAAATAAGATTATTTACTTATTTATTGATTTGGATGATTTTAAGAATTTTAATTCAAATTATGGACATGCAGGGGGAGATAAAACACTATGTTTTCTGGCCGATACCTTAAGATGGCAGTGTCAGGGAATCAGTGGACGCATCGGTGGCGATGAATTTGCAGTCTGCATCATC
This sequence comes from Lachnospiraceae bacterium, assembly GCA_036652815.1. Classification (GTDB taxonomy): domain Bacteria; phylum Bacillota; class Clostridia; order Lachnospirales; family Lachnospiraceae; genus SZUA-378. Next base: position 70,024 of record JAVVVE010000011.1, on the reverse strand, counting down.
AACCCCGCAGAAGTAGAAGCCATAGAGACTTTAGTTCGTAATATTACGGTTTCTCTACGTCTTGGAGTTCCGCTTGGCATATACGGACAACGTATTCCTCTCTATTGCTGTATCGGTGGTGTTATTTCCAATGGCTCCTCCACCTATGAAGAATTAATGAAAATAGCGGATGACGCTATGTATCAAGTAAAAGAAAATGGAAAAAATGGACATCTCATCTTAGATAGCGATGCCGTTTCTATTACTACGCCTTAGCATACAGATAATCCATCATCTTATCCAGTTCTTTCCTCATCTTATGATATCCATGCTCGTAGAACGCATTTAAGACATCCGCATGCGTCTCTATCTTGGAAGGGCATGGTATTGTCGGTCTTAGAACAAATACCTCACCCTTGCGCTCCATATGCTCAATATACGCCATCGTTTTATTATACATGCGTGCTCGATGCTCAATCGTATGAATTAAGTTTGGATATTGTGCATACTTCTTTTCATACAGATGGTTCAAACGGGTGGAGCTTGATTTACGATATCCAGGATTTCTCGTTAAAATAATGACATTTTTTCGATTACCCGCTTCGATACTGTGCCTAATAGGGACTGAATCCGACAGCCCACCGTCCAGATAAGGGATTCCGTCTACCTGTACCATCGAACTAACCAGAGGAAGGCTGCTGGATGCCCTGCAATACTTCATGAGCGTCGCACGCTCTCGCTTCGTTTGAAAATAATTCGGCTCCCCTGTCAGGCAATTTGTTGCTACAATCTCGCAAGTAGTCGGTGAAGCAAAAAAGGATTTAAAATCGAAGGGATAAATCTCAGAAGGATACTCCACAAAAGCTTTTTCCATATCGTATAAACTTTTTCCAAGAAAAACATTCTTGAGAGACATACATTGATTAACCTTATCCTCCGGAATAAAACATGCCTTCGTTCTTCCCTTCTGTCTCGCTACATAATCCACAGCATTGCAGCTGCCTGCCGATACTCCGATTACATGGGAGAATTCAATCTTACATTCCACAAGATAATCAAGTGCTCCTGCCGTAAATACACCTCGCACAGCCCCACCTTCCAAAATCAATCCTGCATGAATCATACTATATCCCATCCTTTCTCTTTTGATACTGTATCCTACCTATCACATATTTACCAGCTCTGCAGATAAGCCAACCCAATATCACACCAAACATATTTAACATAATATCATCAATGTCAAATTGACCTAATCTTGTAATCAATTGAAAGGTTTCTATCCCCAAAATAAAAACAAAAGACAGAGGCAATAGCCATCTCAGTTTATAAAGCCGTACAGAAAACATGGATGCCATCATCCCAAAGGGAATAAAAATAAGTATATTTCCAAATAAGTTCTCAAAACTATTCAGTTGGTTATAATAATGGATATACATCTTTATCGTCTGAAACGGAATGAGATTAGCGGAATGGATTCCTTTCCACAGCAGATCACGATCCCAATAATTGATGATATAATGTACCTCCGAAAACGAATACTTAAATATAATTAATTTGATTATCACCAAACTATACAGCACCAATAGCATTTTGCCATATTTTCTCATTTAATAGCTCACTTCCATCAACGTTAATCCTTGTGCCGGCACCAACGGACCCGCCTGCGCCCGCAGGCCCGACTGCATGATTTCTATGATATGCCCCTCGTTCATCCTGCCTTGCCCAACCTCTAACAAGGTTCCTGTTAAGATGCGTATCATATGATATAAGAACCCATCTCCGCAATAGGTAAATCTAATTTCTTCTCCGATTCGCTCAATATTGATTTTCGTTATCGTACGCACCGTAGATTTCTTTCCCTTTTTTGTCGAAGTAAATGCTTTATAATCATGTGTCCCCAACAGTCTTGTAGCTGCTCTTTGCATTGCCTGCATATCTAATTGTTCCGATATCCTATATACATATCTTCGTTCAAAGATATGTGGCACTTCACTATTTAAGACTCTGTAGCAATAAGTCTTGCTTCTGGCAGATAACCGACTATGAAACCTGTTATCTGCTTCCGTCGCTGCAATCACTGCCACATCCTCAGGCAGATATCGATTCAGATATGCCATAATCTCTATCGGCTGCATCTGGGTCTTAATATGAAAATTAGCCACCTGTCCATACGCATGAACACCTGCATCAGTTCTTCCGGAAGCCTGTACTTCTACTTGTTCTCCTGCCATCTTAGTCAAAATGGCCTCAAATTTTCCTTGCAAGGTATTCTCTGTACTGTCCTGTTTCTGCCATCCTTGATATCTACTGCCTTCATATTGAATCGTAATCCTAATATTCTTATCCTGATTGATTATCATGCCACAACCCACGGATTGTCAACTCCCTGTGCATAATAAACACAGCCTTGCAGTGAATCTCTAATCACTGTTTTACTATAATTATCTGTATAAAATGCCATATGATGGGAAATCGTTACATTGGGATAGCTTTGAAGAAGCCCCAACTCTCTGTTTTGTAAAATATCCGATTTGCGATCATAATAATACAGGCTAAATTCCTCTTCTATCACATCGAGCCCAACTGCTCCAATCTTACCGGATTCGATTCCTTCTATCAGTGACTGGGTATCTATCAATCCACCGCGTGCAGTATTAATCAGCACAACTCCTTCTTTCAGCCTGCCTATGGTCTGCTGATTCAGCATATGATAATTAGTATCCATGAGCGGTGCATGAAAAGTAATCAAATCTGATTCCTGCCAAACAGTGTCCAAATCGACATAGGAAGCATATTGTTTCACTGTTTCATTAGGATAGAGATCATATGCTACTATCCTGCATCCAAATCCTGATAGATGCTGTATCACAGCCTGTCCGATTCTGCCTGTTCCAATGACGCCCACCGTCATATCCGCCAATTCTCTTCCCTGCAATCCTCGCAAAGTATAATCCTGCACTATGTTTCTCTGCATAATACATTTCATCTTACGGATACTCATAAGCATCAGCATCAATGTATAATCAGCCACACCATTGGCCCCGTAAGGCGCATTGGCTACGGTGATGCCAAGTTCTTTTGCCGCTTGGATATCTATATGATCATATCCTATCGTACGTGTTGTAATATAACGTACTCCACACTGATAAAATCGTTCTAATAAGTCTCTATCCATGGGTGATGTCAAAATATCAATACACAGACTTCCTTCTGCATTTAAGACATTCTCAGCACAGGGAGCCTGTTCACATACGTTCAGCTCAATACCGTATTCTCGACTGAACTCATGAAACCACTTTGCTTCATCAAATTCACGATAGCTGTAGACCGTCACTCCTATTTTCATTCTCACTCCTTTTTTATTTCCCAAAAACGTCCGTTTGCTGTTCCTGACTCTCTATCATATCCTCTGCTGCTGCTTCCTGCAGTTCTTCTTCCAGATAGGATATCTCTTCTTTGGTATATCTTCTGTAATCATTCACACGCTTGATCAATAACCTTAGGCTGGTCTTTGTTGTATCAAAAGCACCCGCTTCATAGAGATTCACGATAATAATACCGATCGGCACAGCCATAATCATCCCAAATACACTGGCCACCTTATATCCAATAAACAGTAAAAACAGTGTTGGTATCGGTGGCATACCGATAGAATCACCTACTATCTTTGGCTGTATAATCTGGCGAACCAATTGTCCGACTCCCCACATAATCAGCAGCCCCAGTGCCATCATATAATCTGCACTTAGTATTTTTACCACTGCCCATGGAATCAATACAATCCCCGTTCCAAAAAAAGGAAAAAAATCCAATAATGCCATGCCTAATGCTATCAAAAACGCATAGTCTACATGTAGAATCATCAGGCCGATTGCAAGCAGCAGATACATCCATACCTCAATCTTCAATTGCGCTTTAAAGTAACCACCTACTGCCCGTTTTAAACTTCCAAACATAATATTCCATTTCTTTTGGAGAGAAAGTGGCATATAATGTTTTGCTTTTTCACTTACATAATTCTTCTCTGTTGTAAAAAAATAAGATGACAGTGCCGTCATAATAACAGCAATGATACCAGATGGAATGTTCTTCGCAAAAGATCCCACTGCAATAAATGTGGGTGCACTGACATTTTTCATGATGCCGGCAATTGCACTGTCCATCTGATTCTCAATTGCCAGAATACTATTCTGTATTTCCACCGGAAGTTTTTTTAAGAATACATCCATATTCCGGCCAATCTCTTCAAAATCCGCCTGCATGCTATTCCATAGCTCCGGTAAACTGCTTATAAATCCTGCTAATTCAAGCAATAATTTGGATACAGCCAAATAACCAACGCCACCTATCACGATAAGCACCAGAACAATGACCAGTACCGATACGGCTTTTCGTTTGATTCTTAGTTTTTCTTCCAGATACTTTACCAGTGGATTGGCCAGTAATGAGATAATCCAGCCAATTACAAAAGGCATAAAGAAGATCAAAATCCGCGGGATTACAAACAAAAATGCCAGTAATATAAGAAATGCAATGGCTAGATTTAATGCTATTTTTCCATATCCTTTTGATTGCTGCATAGGCTCCTCCTAAATATACTTTTCTATAAATGCATATATTTCTTCTCTACCCTGCTTGGTGGTTGAGGAGAATGGAATGACTAAGGTATCCGGTTCCACTTCAAGACCTTGTTTAATCAGTTTCACATTTTTTTGGATCTGGCTTCTATTGATCTTATCCAGTTTGGTGGCAATAATCACCGGGTTAAAACCGTTATGAAGGATCCACGCATACATATCTTTATCATTGGCAGAAGGTGCATGTCTGATATCTATCAATAGAAACACTGCTTTTAGCTGTTCTGAGTGATGCAGGTAATCTTCAATCATTTTTCCCCATTTTACTTTGACAGATTCAGAAGCCGTTGCATATCCATATCCCGGAAGATCAACCAGATAGATCTCATCATTCACATTATAGTAATTGAGAGTCTGTGTTTTGCCGGGACTGGCACTTGTCCTTGCATAAGATTTACGATTCATCAACGCATTGATCAAAGAAGATTTGCCAACATTACTCTTACCCGCAAAAGCAATCTCCGGATGTTCATTGTGCGGAATGGTGCTGGTGATTCCGCATACTGTCTCAAGATTTACATTCTTAATTACCATATTGTTTCTCCTATTATGCAAATGCTTTTGGAATCACATCCTGCATTGTTGTTACATATTGAATATCCAAACCGGATTTAATCTCTTTGCTGATTTCTTCTATGTCCTTTTTGTTCTCGGAAGGTACTAAAACAGTCTTAATACCTGCGGTTTTGGCTGCCAGTATCTTCTCTTTTAGTCCTCCGATCGGCAATACTCTGCCTCGAAGCGTAATCTCTCCCGTCATGGCAACATCTGCCTTCACAGGTCGTTCTGTAATCGCAGACAGCAGTGCTGTTGCCATCGTAATCCCTGCAGAAGGACCATCTTTTGGCACTGCCCCTTCCGGAATGTGAATATGAAAATCATGCTCTTTGAAGAAATCCGCTTCTACTTGATACATTTTACTAATAGAACGTACATAGCTCATACCTGTTTTGGCAGATTCCTTCATGATATCTCCCAGTTGTCCGGTCAGCTCCAGTTCACCCTTGCCGGGCATCACATTCACTTCAATCTGCAACGTATCTCCACCTACGCTTGTCCATGCCAATCCACGCACAATGCCTATGTCATCCTTCCTATTGGCCTTATCCACCGAATACTTCTCTTTACCCAGCAGTAAATGCAGATTCCTTGGAATAACCAAGACCTGCTTTTTACGATTTTGTAAAATTTGTCTGGCTGCTTTGCGACAGATATCGCCTATTTTACGTTCCAGTTCGCGCACCCCTGCTTCTCTGGTGTAAGAACGTATCATCATGCGAATCGCACTATCACTAATGGTTAGTTGTTTGCTGCTAAGGCCATTCTTTTGTAACTGCTTCGTTACTAAGAATTGTTTTGCTATATGAAATTTTTCGTTTGCTGTATAGCTATGGATCTCTATCACTTCCATACGGTCTAATAAAGGTCTTGGAATATCTGACGCTGAATTTGCAGTAGCAATGAATAGCACCTGCGATAAATCCAACGGAATCTCAACATAGTGGTCTCTAAATTTGTTGTTCTGTTCCGAATCCAGCACCTCCAAGAGGGCAGATGCAGTATCTCCTTTATAATCGCTGCTTACCTTATCTATCTCGTCCAATAAGATCAATGGATTCTTAACGCCTGCATGCTTTAATCCGTTTGCGATTCGACCGGGCATAGCACCAATATAAGTTTTTCGATGTCCTCTTATCTCTGCTTCATCTCTTACACCGCCCAGACAGATTCTGACATACTGTTTGTTCAGTGCTTTTGCTACAGATTTGGCGATACTTGTCTTACCGGTTCCCGGTGGCCCTATTAAGCAAATAATAGGACTCTCCCCTTGTTTCGTCAAGCTTCTTACTGCCAGAAATTCTAAGATTCGTTCTTTGACTTGTTCCAGTCCATAATGGTCTGCATTCAATATTTCTTCTGCTCTCACAATATCTTCATTATCACGAGAAGTTTTATCCCATGGGAGCTCTAATAATGTTTCTATATAAGCTCTTTCCATACTGCTCTCTGAATTACTGCCGCCTATATTCTTGAATCTATTAATTTCTTTTTGTATTTTATCTTTGACTTCTTTACTTGCTTTTAATTTTTTTAAATCTTCTGCAAACTGATCTGCGTCCGAGAATGTACTGTCTTCCCCTAACTCTTCACGAATATATCCCAACTGTTCTCTTAACAGATATTCCTTTTGATGCTTCTCTACTCGATTCTTAATCTGTTCGCCGAGTTCCCCCCTCAAACGTGCAATCTCGATTTCATTGGCTAAGATATCCGAAAGGTATTCATATCGCTCTTTTACATCGATGCATTCTAATATTTTTTGTTTTACGGTATAGGCCAGCGGAATATTCATGGTGATACTATCCAGTAATTTATCCAGACTGATAGGTTGCTCAAAGCGTTGGATTAGTGTCTTTCCTATCTTGGGATGATATTGGCTGTACTGAATAAATAATTCTTTTGTCTCTCGAATCATCGCCTCTTCTTCCATCGGCATCATCGTATCTGTAACAGGCGACAAGGCAACAACCAAAGCTTCCATATATGCAGTTTCTTCTAATGACAAGGACAACAATCTTGCCCTTCCATGTCCTTCTACCATGACTCTAATAATATGATTGGGTAACTTCGTAATCTGTTTAATCGTCGCAATCGTCCCAATATGATAAAGTGCATCATAATCGGGATCCTCTGCTTCCGGATTAATCTGCGTAATCAATAAGATACGTTCTTCTCCCATCATCGCCTGTTCCACCGCTTGAATCGACTTCTGGCGGCTTAAATCAAAATGAATAATGGTATCCGGTATAATCGTCAATCCCCTCAGCGCAACTGCAGGTAACTTCTGCATCTTCTCTGTTGTATCCTCTGACATATCCTATTCTCCTATCATAAACAAACGCCACCCTATTCAAGTGGTGGCGTTACTACTCTTCTGTATTACTGTGCTTCTCTTAATTGTTCTGCATGTACAATCAGCGGTTCACTGGTTCCTTCCACCGCACCTTTGGTAATCGTACAGCTCTCTATAGAGTCATCTGAAGGTATGCGATACATCAAGTCCATCATAACGCTCTCCATAATAGAACGTAACCCTCTTGCTCCTGTTTTACGTTCCATCGCCTTCTGTGCAATTAAGTCGATAGCATCCGGTTCGATATTTAATTCCACATGATCAAATGCAAAGAGCTTGCGGTATTGTTTTACAAGCGCACTTTTAGGCTCTTGCATAATCCTCTTTAACGCTTCTTTATCAAGACCATGTAACGAAATATTGATCGGAACACGTCCAACGAATTCAGGAATCAATCCAAACTTAACCAAATCCTGTGGTGTGACTGCACTCAACAGCTCGCTGACCTCATGCTCATTCTTATCTACAATCTCAGCATTAAATCCAATCGAATTACGATCCAGTCTCTCTTCCACAATCTTATCCAGTCCATCAAATGCACCACCACAGATGAATAAGACATTACTGGTATCTATCTGTATTAATTCTTGTTGTGGATGTTTTCTACCACCCTGCGGTGGAACAGAAGCTATCGTTCCTTCAATAATCTTAAGCAGTGCCTGCTGTACGCCTTCTCCCGATACATCACGGGTAATGGACATATTCTCTGTTTTCTTTGTAATCTTATCAATCTCATCAATATAGATAATACCATATTGTGCTCTCTCTACTTCATAATCAGCAGCTTGTAATAGCTTGAGTAAGATATTCTCAACATCTTCTCCTACATAGCCTGCTTCCGTCAGAGTGGTAGCATCCGCAATCGCAAATGGCACATTAATGATTCTGGCCAATGTCTGTGCTAATAGAGTCTTTCCTGACCCTGTAGGACCAACCATAATAATATTACTCTTCTGTAACTCGACCTCATCATCCTCTTCTGCTGTTACTCTCTTATAATGATTATAAACAGCTACGGATAATACCTTTTTGGCTTCTTCCTGTCCAATCACATAATCATCCAGAAATTCTTTGATTTCAAGTGGCTTAAGAAGATTAATCTCAGGTGGGAGTGCAGTAGCCACATCCTCATCATCAAATTCTTCATCCAAAATATCCGCACAGATATCAATACATTCATCACAAATAAAAATACCTGCCGGACCGGCGATTAACTTTCTTACCTGATCCTGTGTCTTATTACAAAAAGAACATCTTACTTTGTCGTCAGAATTCTTGCTCATTAGATTTGGCTCCCATTTACTCTATTTTTGTTCCTTTGCTGCATTGGCACGTGTCGTATACACATTGTCAATCAAACCATATGCTTTCGCTTCTTCTGCGGTTTTCCAATTATCTCTGTCTGTATCTGCTGCAATGACATCTAATGGTTGCCCTGTGTTTTCTGATAAAATACGATTCAGCTTATCTTTGGTCTGGAGGATATGTTTCGCTGCAATCTCAATCTCAGTTGCCTGTCCCTGTGAACCACCGGATGGCTGGTGAATCATGATCTCTGCGTTTGGCAATGCACATCTCTTTCCCTTTGCTCCACCGGCTAATAAAAATGCACCCATGCTGGCTGCCATGCCGATACAGTTGGTAGATACATCGCATTTTACAAATTGCATCGTATCATAGATAGCCATACCTGCCGTAACAGAACCACCCGGACTGTTAATATAAAGATGAATATCTTTTTCCGGATCCTCAGACTCTAAGAATAATAATTGTGCAACAATCAAACTGGCTGTCACATCATTCACTTCTTCCCCTAAGAATATGATTCTGTCTTTTAATAATCGGGAATAGATATCATAAGATCTCTCTCCCCTGCTGCTTTGTTCTATGACGTAAGGTACTAAACTCATTGCAATTCCTCCTAAGACTCTTTTCATCAATCAATTGTAACGTTGAGTATCATAACGCACAAGCTGCATCTTGACAATAAGGTGTCTGTTTAATTAAGATTTTTTTAATATACTGATTAGAAACTCTTATTTTTCTTTGGCAGAGGATACGATAAGCTCAACAGCCTTTTGGATTGCAAGATCTTCCTTAATTTGTTTTCTCTCGTTCTCGCCCATCATCTCTTTTACTTTATCGGCTTCCATTTTATATTCTGTTGCCATTCTCTCAAGTTCTGTCTCTAGTTCTTCATCAGTTGCTTCAATCTTCTCTGCTGCAACGACTGCTTCTAAGACAAGTCTTGATTTGATACGTTTCTCTGCTTGTGGTTTTGCTTGTTCAATAAACTTCTCTGCTGTCAATCCCGTGAATTGGAAATATTGTTCCATGGTAAGACCTTGTTGCGTAATTCTCTGTGCAAAATCTTCTACCAGTTGTCTCTGTTGCGTCTCTATCATAGCTGCCGGAATGTCCATTTTGGCATCTTCCATAATAGCTTCAATCACAGCATCTTCTTTTGCGCCTTTGGCATCAGCTTCTTTTTTCTCTGTTAATTTGCTTTTCACATCTGCCTGATATTCTGCTAAGGTATCAAATTCTGATACTTCTCCTGCAAATTCATCATTTAACTCCGGCAGTTCTTTTTCTTTGATTTCTTTTACCGTACATTTAAAAATAGCCGCTTTTCCTTTTAGCTCTTCTGCTTGATAATCCTCAGGGAAAGTAACTTTCACTTCTACTTCTTTGCCCATTTCTGCGCCAATCAACTGTTCTTCAAATCCCGGAATAAAAGAACCCGATCCTATTACCAATGGATAATCTGTTCCTTTTCCACCTTCAAAAGCCACCTCATCTACAAATCCTTCAAAATCAATGACTGTGTGATCACCATCTTTGACAGGTCTGTCTTCTATGGTAATCATTCTTGAGTTGCTTTCTCTCTCTTTATCAATCTCTGCCGCAACTTCTTCTTCTGTTACAGCGGTATCGATTTTGTCTACTTTAATGCCCTTATATTTGCCGAGTGTTACTTCCGGCTTTAATGCAACTTCTGCCGTAAAGATGAATGGTTTACCTGATTCCAATTGTACTACTTCTATCTTAGGCTGTGATACAATGTCTAATTCGCAGTCATTCAGTTCTTTCTCATATGCATCCGGAATTATTAAATTCGCAGCATCTTCATAGAAGATTTCTCTTCCATACATCTTCTCAATCATTTCACGAGGTGCTTTTCCTTTGCGGAATCCCGGAAGACTGATCTTTCCTTTATTTTTCTGATAAGCACTTTGGATCGCCTTATTCAGCTCTTCTGCGGATGCTTCAATGGTAAGCTTTGCCATGTTATTCTCTAATTTTTCTACTTGTAAACTCATATTACTATTTCCTCCTTCAGATATCTGTGTCTATTCCTATTTTCCCATACTCACAGTCATTTTACGATTATAGCATAAGGCTTTCCTAAATACAATGAAAAGTTGTCGGCTCCATCTATGAAAAGTTATCGGCTCAATCTATAACTTTTTTCTTGCCTTTTTCTTCCACTGTGTTTATACTAGGGATTGCCTATAGAAATAGCAAAGGATACTCCTGTTCCTATAGCCACATAATTATCCGGAAGAATAAATGACTGAAGCCAAGGTACTCCTGATGCTAAGAACATATCATATGTGAAGAATGATATCTCTTTGTGTACCGTGCAAAGAGATTTTTTTATGCAATCCATTTGCCATGATATCAGCAATACAAGAAAAGAGGTGAAAATAACGTGGATGATAAAATAGCAATTATCGGAATCTTTGTAAAGGAGCTGTCTGCCGCCGCTGAGGTCAATGATCTTCTGCACGAATATGCCTCCTGCATCATCGGGCGTATGGGGATTCCGTTCCATGAAAAATCAGTTAATATTATGTCTATTATCGTATGTGCACCGCCTGATACCATCAGTGCATTATCCGGTAAGCTGGGGCGTATCCAAGGCATTACTGCCAAATCTATGCAATCTAAACAATAAAATACTATGCCTGTTTCACAGGCAGAATGGAGCTATCATTATGAAAAAAATCACAACCAAGCAACTGACCGCAACCGCTCTTCTATTAGCTATCTGCATCGGCAGCCAGTACTTTAAGAACATCTCTCCTTATATTACAGGACCGATTGTCAATGCCACTTTGATTCTCGCCGTATTAGGTGCCGGTCTCTACAGCGGTATCCTACTGTCTATTATCGCCCCGATTACAGCCTTTTTCTTCACCGGCTCTCCGATTATGGCAGCGATACCTCTTATGTTCCCTGTTATTATGTTGGGAAATCTTATCTTGGTATTCTTCACTTATTACTATGAAAACAAATGTAAGTTTAAACTACATCTGGCAACCGGGCTTGTACTGGGTTCCGTTGTGAAAGCTGTCTTTATGGGCGTTGTCGTTGTCCTGATTATCTTACCTCTTATGGGTAGCAGCATCGCCGCACATCTGCCTAAACCGGAGATGTTACCTAAGATATTAGCTGCCGCTAAGATTACCTTCTCTGTTACACAGTTAGTAACCGCTTTGATCGGCAGTGCCCTCGCTTATATTATCTGGATCCCGCTGCAAAAATCTCTTAAAAATAATGACTAAAAGATACCCCATCGACGATTGTTATCGATGGGGTATCTTTATTTAGTTTTCTACAAATAATTTATTTCATTTGCTCTTCCTGACGTGCGATCATTCTCTTAACCATTTCTCCGCCGATTGAACCGGCTTCCTTTGACGTTAAATCTCCATTGTAACCTTCCTTAAGGTTTACACCTAATTCAGAAGCTACCTCTGTTTTAAAACGATCCATTGCTGCTTTGGATTCAGGGACTACTGTTTTATTTGATTTGCTGTTTGTCATTGTTGTTCACCTCCGCTAATCATGTTGTTGGTTGTAGATAGTTAGCTATCCTCATCTATTTGGAAGATAAGCAATTACTTTCTCACTTGATATGTGTTGATTTCATTACTTATCTTGCTCTTAGTATTAGCGGTCTTGTGATTATTATGATGGTAATTTTTGTCTGAACACGATCTTTTGTGCCAGCGTCTGTGCTGCTGCTTCTCCCTGCAATCTTGAAACAATCGCCAATGCAAACGGGATACTGCATCCCATTCCTCTGGCTGTCGTAATATGTTCTGATACTTCCACTTCCTGCTTGGTTACGATTGCCCCTGACAGATAGGATTCTGCATCCGGAAAAGAGCAGGCACGTCTGTCCTGTAGCATGCCGCGTTCTCCCAAGATGCGAGGTGCTGCACAGATGGCACTGATATATTTTTTTTGTTGATGAAAGAGCTCCACCTGCTTCATCAGTGGTTCACATGCTTCCAGATTCTTGGTTCCCGGCATCCCACCCGGCAGTACCAGCATATCCATCTGGTCAAAATCAGCTTCCCATAATCGCATATCTGCTTTTACGCTGATGCGATGCGAACCGGTAACTAAGAGTTCCTCTTCTATGGATATGACATCCGTCTCAATCTCTGCTCTTCTTAATAGATCCACTACCGTTAATGCTTCAATCTCTTCAAATCCTGCTGCCAGAAATACGCCTACTTTGCTCATTTTTTTCCTCATTATTTTCTGTTTTTTATGAATTTGATTCTTCTTTATTTTATCCAATCTAATTTTATGCTATACTCTAAAAAGAAGCAAGTAGAAACAATCCTAAAGGAAAGGCGTCTTAACCATGAAACCTATGGAAATCGAAAGAAAATATACAATAAAAAAATTACCGGAAAATCTTTCTTCCTACCCTTATCATCTAATCGAGCAAGGATATCTGTGTACAAAACCCGTTGTTCGGGTGCGAAGAGAGGATGAAACTTATTATCTTACCTACAAAGGCAGCGGACTCATGGCGAGAGAAGAATACAATCTGCCACTGACCGATGAAGCCTATCAGCATCTCATTGCAAAAGCTGACGGTACCGTCATAACTAAAAAAAGATACCTGATTCCCCTGGAACCAGATACCTCACATGCTGTGCCACTTATGATAGAATTAGACGTCTTTGATGCTCCTTTTGCTCCGCTGATCATTGCCGAGGTAGAATTCCCCAGTGAAGCTATGTCTAATGCCTTTGTCGCTCCTGACTGGTTCTTAGAAGATGTCACTTATGACACTGCCTACCACAACTCAACGCTCAGCCGTGCCTAAGTTCTCTGTTCCGTATGCTTCTAATTGCGTCAATGCCGGATAATTATATTTAGGAGGAAATTATATGTTAACATCACTTGCTCTCGTTTTTCTGGTTGGTCTGGCCATGGCCTCCATCTGCAGTCGTCTAAAACTGCCTCGCATCATCGGCATGTTACTGACCGGTATCGTACTTGGTCCCTATGTGTTGGATTTACTGGACAGTTCTATTCTTAATATTTCTGCACAGCTTCGTCAGATCGCACTCGTCATCATCTTAATCAAAGCAGGCTTATCGCTCAATATTAGTGATCTTAAAAAAGTAGGACGTCCTGCGATTTTAATGTCCTTTATTCCGGCATTATTTGAGATTGCGGCATTTATATTGCTGGCACCTGCGATACTCTCTGTGACTGTAATAGAAGGGGCTATCATGGGTGCTGTGCTGGGTGCTGTTTCGCCTGCAGTTGTTGTTCCCAAAATGGTGCACTTAATGGAGCACCGGTACGGAACCAAAAAAAGCATCCCGCAGTTGATTCTGGCAGGTGCTTCTTTGGATGATGTCTTTGTCATTGTTTTATTTGGTGCTTTTGTGGGTATCGCACAAGGTGGTTCTGCCAAGGTCATGGATTTTGTCAATATCCCTATTTCCATTTTGTTGGGCATTGCCGTCGGAGCCATCACCGGATGGCTGCTTGCTTTATTTTTTGAAACTAACTATGCACATAAACACGGCATACGCAACAGCATCAAAGTGATCATTATCCTTGGATGTGCCTTTTTGATGCTGGCTATTGAGGACTGGCTGAACGGGATCATCGCCATCTCCGGATTGCTGGCCGTTATGAGCATGGCATGTGTCCTACAGATGCGCAGCGTTACTCTTGTTTCCACACGACTTTCCGAAAAATTCGGTAAGCTATGGCTGGCTGCGGAAGTGATTCTGTTCGTTCTTGTAGGCGCTGCGGTTGATATTCGTTATACCATGGGAGCCGGTCTGGGCGCAGTGTTCATGATACTGATTGCTTTGGTTTTCCGTTCTGTCGGAGTCATGCTTTGCTTGATTGGCACACAGCTCAACTACAAAGAACGCTTATTTTGTGTGATTTCTTATCTTCCAAAAGCTACTGTCCAGGCAGCCATCGGCTCTGTTCCTCTTGCACTGGGACTTCCGTGTGGCAAAATCGTTTTATCTGTAGCCGTACTTTCTATTATCATTACCGCACCACTGGGTGCCTTTGGAATGGATATCAGTTATAAAAGATTACTATCCAGGGAGTAAAAATTTCCATCCTTCTATCGTTATTGTTACAGTTGTATTGCTGTAGAATCACGTTCCACCAGTTCTGCCGGGAACAAAACATGTTGATGCACTTCTTTTTTGGATAAAATATGAAACAGCAGCTTTGCCGTAGCTCTCGCCATCTCTTCTACAGGTTGCTGAATCGTTGTTAAAGATGGGTTATAGAAAGCACCTATGTCAACACCATCGAAGCCTGCCACCGAATAGTCTTGCGGTATCCTTTTGCCACTATCCATGATGGCTTTGCAGGCACCGATTGCCATCATATCCGATATCGCATAGAGTGCCGTAAACTGCCTGTTTTCTTCTAACATCTGCTTCGTAACTGCATATCCATTCTGCATAGAATATTGTTCCATATCCTTACGCATCGGTTGAATCAGTGATTCATCAAGCGGGATATGATATTGTGTCAACGCTCTGCGATAGCCTGCCAGACGAAGCTTACCAATACTCTCATCCTCCGACACAGCACAAAGGATGGCAATCCGTTTATGACCTAATTGAATCAGATGTTCTACCATTTTGAAGCTCTCTCCTTCATCATCTACGGAGATAGAAGAATAATTCTGACGATTAAAGTTTCCGGGAGCACCGCTCACTGTACTAAGTACAAATGGTACATGAAGCATCTCCAGTTTATCCTCTGCCTGATAAAAATATCCTCCTAAGAATATAATACCTGCCAGCCTTTTTTCTTTAATCAGTTCCAATGCCACATCCACTTCATCTTCATTAAAATCCACATGATGCAATACCATGGTATATTTTTTCTTTTTAATCTCTTCTTCCATCACTTTAATCATCTTGGAAAAGAACAGATTGGACATTCCCTTTACCAATACCGCAATGGACTTGGCCTCTGTTCGTTTGAGGTTCCTCGCACTATTATTAGGAATATAACTATTCTGTTTAATAATATCCATAATCATCTCTTTGGTCTCAGGATTAATATCCGGATGATTATTGATGGCTCTGGACACTGTGCTGACTCCGACTCCACATAGCCTTGCAATATCTTTAATCGTCATCTCTTCCATTACAATACCTTCTGTCTAGCAGGTTATATCTTCTTCATACAACCGGCTGTATATTCGTGTTAATTCTCTGATTTGTCCGGCAAGCGGTGCTCGCATAGCGTCCTTCTTCATTCGCCACTTCCAGTTATTACCCAGCGTAGATGGCGTGTTAATCCTTGCCGTATCATCCAGTTCCAGATAATCCTGCATCGGAATAATCGCAGTCTCTGACACACTCGCTAATGCCGCTTTAATAAAAGTCCATGTGACATGAGTATCATCTTGTATATCTAAGTAAGTCTTAGCTAATTTTTTATCTGCTTTATCCAGCTTTTGATACCAGCTGACAGTTGTGTCATTATCATGAGTCCCTGTATATACAACACTGTTGCGCACATAATTATGTGGCAGGTAATCACTTTCCTCTCTGGAATCAAAGGCAAACTGTAATATCTTCATACCGGGATATCCCGAATCCTTTACTAATTTTAAAACACTCGGGGTTAGGAATCCCAGATCCTCTGCTATGACTCTTTTCGTACCCAGCGTAGCTTTCATAACTTTGAAAAAATCCAGTCCCGGACCCTTCTTCCACTTCCCATGTTCTGCGGTCAGATGTCCGTAAGGTATCGCATAATACTCATCAAACCCTCTAAAATGATCAATCCGTACTACATCATACAGCTTATAGCTATAAGCGATTCGTTTCATCCACCATTCATAGCCTGTTTTTTTATGATAATCCCATCGATAGAGTGGATTCCCCCAAAGTTGTCCCGTTTCCGAAAATGCATCCGGTGGGCATCCTGCCACTGCAAGTGGTGTTAGATTTTGATCAAATTGAAATAGTTCAGGATTAGCCCAGGTGTCTGCACTGTCAAAAGCAACATAAATCGGAATATCCCCGATAATTTCTATGTGTAGATCATTTGCATACTTTTTTAATTTTTCCCATTGCTTAGAAAATTCAAATTGTTGAAATTGGTAGAACTCTATCTCTATTGCATATTGTTCCCGATAGCGGGCTATCGTTTCCGGGTCTCTTTTTTTGATAGGCTCTTCCCATTCAATAAAACTCTTACCATGTTCAGCGTTCTTAATTGACATAAATAGTGCATAATCATCCAACCAAAAATGATTTTCCCGAATAAATGACTGAAACTCTTCCTTTTTTCCTATGTCACTCTTTTCATAAGCCTGATACAATAAATTGAATCTGCTGCGATAGAGCAGCTCGTAATCAATCGATTCCTCGTTGTCTCCAAAATCACACTTTCTACATGCTGCTTTGGTCAAATATCCTTCTTCTACCAAGGTATCCAAATCAATAAAATATGGATTGCCTGCAAAAGTAGAAAAAGACTGATACGGTGAATCTCCATATCCGGTAGGTCCCAAAGGCAGTATCTGCCAATAGCTCTGCCCTGCCTTCTTCAAAAAATCAAGATACCGATATGCTTCTTTTGAAAAACTGCCAATGCCATATCGTGATGGTAAACTCGAAATCGGCATTAAGATACCGCTTCTTCTCATAATAATTCTCCTTATCCCTTAACCGCACCGGCAACGACTCCTTCAATAATGTACTTCTGACATGCTAAGTAAAAGATAATAATAGGAATAATCGCAAGTACCAGCAATGCCATCATAGCACCCATATCTTTTGCTCCATAAGAGCCAACCAGATATTGTACTACTACCGGAATGGTTTTATATTTGGTACTAATCCCAATCACCAGATATGGCAGCAAATAATCATTCCATATCCACATTGCATTTAAGATTGCTACTGTAATCGCTGTAGGTTTCAGAATCGGCATTACCACTCTAAAGAATGTCTGAAGTGGATTACAACCGTCTATCATAGCAGCTTCTTCTATCTCTATCGGAATCGATTTAACAAATCCACTAAACATAAATACAGATAATCCGGCTCCAAATCCCAAATATAGTATAACCATACCGACCGGATTATTCAAGTGGCACATATTCGCTAATTTTGACATCGTAAACATAACCATCTGGAAAGGTACAATCATCGAAAAGGCAAACATATAGTAGATGCCTGTGGTTAGCTTTGATTTTACTCTCGTAATATAGTAAGCCGTCATAGAAGTAAAGAATACAATGGCTATTACTGAAAACACGGTAATAAACAAAGAGCATCCAAATGCCGAGAAGAAATTAGTCTTTGCTATCCCATTGGCATAATTAGTAAAACCTGCAAAGGTTACTGCTGTTGGCAATGCAAAAGGATCATCACTGATATATAATTTTCCTTTAAAAGAGTTTACCACAATAAAGAAAATAGGAACCAGAAAAACAACAACTAAAATGCAAAGTGTAATGAATCCTATTAGATTAGAAGTTCTGCCTTCTTTCGTCTTCGCTTTCATTATTGTTCTACCTCCTTACTTCTTGTAACTACTAATTGTGTAATGGCAATCACTGCCACAAGGATAAAGAACATAACCGCTTTGGCCTGACCAACACCTTCAAATCCGACTCTCCCATAAAAGGTATTGTAGATATCAAGTGCCATCATCGCTGTTTTCTTAGAAGGTGCCCCTGCTGTTAAAGCTAAGTTCTGATCAAATAACTTGAAGCAATTTGATAATGTTAAGAATAAACAGATGGAAATAGATGGCATAACCATCGGTATCTTGATTTTAAGTAAGGTCTGCCAACCGGTAGCTCCGTCGATTTCGGCCGCTTCAATGAGATCCATAGGAACATTCTGAAGACCGGCGATATAGATAATCATCATATATCCAATCAGTTGCCAATTCATCAGCACTACCAATCCAATAAACCCAAACTTTGCATTGGCAACTAATGTTGTGCCATAGTTTACTAAAAGTGCATTAATCATAGACTGCCATATATAGCCCAGAATAATACCACCGATTAAGTTGGGCATAAAAAAGACCGTTCTGAATATATTGGTTCCTTTTATTTTCTTCGTTAATAATAATGATAAAGCAAACGCAAATACATTAATGGTTAAAATCGCAACCACTGCAAATTTAATCGTAAACCACATGGAGTTAACAAAATCCGGTTTTGCAAAAGCCTGAATATAATTATCAAATCCTATAAATTTTGCATTGGTAACTGTTGTGAATTTGCAAAAAGATAAATACAATCCCATTGCAAATGGAACTATAAACGCAAAACAAAAAGCGATGAGGGTTGGTACTGTAAAGACCACAAAATATTTTTTTAATGTCTTTTGCATATCTTACCATGCTCCTTTCATTTTTTCTATAAAAAGGGTGAGAAGAGGTTGCCCCGTCCTCACCCTTTGAATTAGAGTTATGAGTCCTATTTAGTTGCCGCTTTTTCAGCTGCCCATGAATCTACAACGGTTGTCTTAACGTCATCCCATTTGATGCTTCCTGCTGCATATTCAAGTAATGCTGCACCGAAGTCATCTTTGAACTGTTGACTAGGGAATGATGTGAAGTTCCAAGCTACACTGGTCTTAGAAGTATCTGCCATATATTTGATAACTTCCTGTGCCAATGGATCTTTTGGTTTCTCAGCGTCTGAGAAAGTATTAAATGGAGCGATGAATCCTAAATCATTAGTAACTGCTGCTTTTCCTGTTTCAGAACTAAATAACCATTCTACAAATGCGATAGATGCTTTTTGATCTGCTTCTGATGCCTGACTGTTGATTGCGAAGAAGTTCTCTGTACCTGTACATAAGCCCTGTTTCTCTTCTCCTTTGATGCCGGTATAGATAGGTAAGAATTTAACATCTGTTTCTTTCACAACGTTACCATCAACGCCTGCGATTTGTCCCCATCCCCAGTTACCGTTTTGAATCATAGCTGCTTTGCCTAATGCCAATTCAGCCATAGAATCATCTACTGATTTGCTGCCAAGCAGTCCCGGTTCTGTACAAGAATTGTTGATGTATAAATCGAAGATATTCTTATAGTTATCACTGTATGTGAATTCTAAGTTATCTGTATCTGTAACGTTCTTATCTTTGTACTCATAGTATACCGGAATATTAGCTAAATGTGTCTGCCATCTCCAGTCATCGCCGGGAGTCAGAGAAGTAGAACCAAACACGCCCTCGATTCCTAACTTATCTTTTTTAGACTGCATATCTTCTACGACTGCTTTTAAAGTATCAAAGTTATTAATCTCGTCCATAGAAGCTGCTTTTGCGCCATCCATTGCAAAGTATTTATCCATGATCGCGTTGTTGTAGATGATACCATATCCTTCTACTACATAAGGGATACCATAAACGCCGCCGTCATCTCCTGTAACTGCAAGACTCTTATCGAGTAACCAGCTATACAGTTCGGTATCTTTTAAGTCTGCACAATACTCTGACCATGATTGATATCCTACAGGTCCATTAATTTGGAATAAAGTAGGTGCTTCTGTATTAGCAATCTCTGATTTCAAAGTTTGCTCATAGGTTCCGTTTGCTGCTGTTACCACTTTAACTTCTACACCGGTCTCTGCTGTATATTTCTTAGCAAGGTCTTGCCAAATCGCATCTGATTCAGGTTTAAAGCTCAAGTAGTATACTTTGCCTTCTCCTGCTGCTGCAGCTTCTGTTGCAGGTGCTGCTTCTGTTGCAGGTGCCGCTTCTGTTGCAGCCGGTGTCTCTGCTGCTGGTGCTTCTGCTTTGCTTCCGCATCCTACCAGTAAGGTAGCTACCATAGCTACGCTTAACAATGTACTAATTACTTTTTTCTTCATAACTGATACCTCTCTCTTTCTTTTCCATAAATGTGTTGAATCCCATTCCTGTATTAATACAGCTTATATCAGTATATACATCGTTGGGACTACTTATTCCCCGAATTAATAGGTCATGTTTTTCTCTTCTGTATCATCATTGGTACCGTTGTCGGTATCGGTGTCGGTAACGTTTCCATTAACTCTAAATTGATACTATCACAGACACCCTTGGAATGCAACACTTTTATACAACTTTGTCACTACTTCCAATTATGGGTGCCTGTTTTTGTGTATTTTGTATGTTTTCTCAGGTCTCACTAGAGAGCCTTGATTCGTTTCATCGCTTCTACGGTATTCTCATAGCTGCCAAATGCAGTCAGCCGGAAATAAGTCTCACCACTTGGCCCGAATCCCGAACCCGGTGTTCCTACGACATTGGCACGTTCTAATAAGTAATCGAAAAATTCCCAGCTAGTCATGTGGTTTGGTGCTTTTAGCCAGATATAAGGAGCATTCACACCACCCGATACGCGATAACCGGCTGTCTTTAATCCATCGTAAATATACTTTGCATTCTTCATATAATAAGCGACCTGCTCTTTCAGCTGTGTTTTTCCTTCTGCTGAATAGACTGCTTCTCCCGCTCTTTGCACAATATATGGAGCTCCGTTATATTTGGTACCATGCCTTCTTGCCCACAGGGAATGCAGAGATACTTCTCCCGATTTCAGTTCT
This sequence comes from Lachnospiraceae bacterium, assembly GCA_036652815.1. Classification (GTDB taxonomy): domain Bacteria; phylum Bacillota; class Clostridia; order Lachnospirales; family Lachnospiraceae; genus SZUA-378. The sequence goes on along the minus strand of JAVVVE010000011.1, from coordinate 48,612 downwards.
TTCGGTATCACGGTACAACCGAGGCGTACTCCCGTAAATCCGGCATTCTTAGAGAAAGAACGGAGTTCTATCGCACAGGTTCTGGCTCCCGCACATTCATAGATGGTATGTGCGACGTCTTCTTCGGATACATATGCTTCATATGCAGCATCATAGATGATCACAGCGCCTACTTGATTGGCATAATCTACCCATTCCTGTAATTGTGACTTAGTAATCGTAGAACCTGTCGGATTATTAGGAAAACACAGATAGATAATGTCCGGCGTTCTCGTTGGTAATTCCGGTGCAAAATTATTTTCTTCGGTACATGGCATATAGATGACATCACTCCAGTTCTCTGTTGCGACATCATAGGTGCCGGTTCTGCCCGCCATTACATTGGTATCCACATACACCGGATAGACCGGATCACATACTGCAATTTTATTATTTACACTAAATATCTCCTGAATATTACCGGAATCTCCTTTGGCTCCATCCGAGATAAATATCTCATCTGCATAGATTTCACAGCCTCTTGCTTTATAATCATTCTCTGCTATCGCTGTTCGTAAAAATTCATATCCCATATCCGGTGCATATCCTCTGAAGGTTGCAGCATCCCCCATCTCATCCACTGCCGTATGCAATGCTGTGATAATAGCCGGTGCCAATGGTTGTGTCACATCACCAATCCCCAGTCTGATAATCTTTTTGTCCGGATGTTCTTGTGAGTAAGCCGCCACTTTTTTCCCAATCGTTGAGAATAGATAACTGCCCTGTAATTTAAGATAATTATCATTTACCTGAAACATATTCTTGTTCCTCCTGATTCTTTCATCGTATGTTGTCTAAAAAAGCTGCTTATAGATCGATGGTACCTTCAAATACAGTAACCGCAGGTCCTGTCATATAGAGTAGATTGGTGGAGCGATCCCAACGTATCAACAAACTGCCACCTAACAGTTTAACAGTTACTTCATTATCCGTCAAACCATTTAAGATAGCGGCAACCACCGTAGCACAGCACCCTGTTCCACAAGCCAGTGTCTCTCCGGTACCTCGCTCCCAGACTCGCATCGATACCGTATGACGGTCTAATACCTGCACAAATTCTGTATTCGTTCTCTCTGGAAATCTCGCATGCTTTTCCAATTTAGGGCCGATCCCGGTCAACTCCAGCTCTGATACCTCATCCACAAATATCACGGCATGCGGATTTCCCATAGATACACAGGTCATCAGATAAGAGATACCATCCACTTCAATAGGTTCTGACAGAACTGTTGCATGCTCCGAAATAACCGGTATCTTGTCTGCCTCTAATTCCGGTTCTCCCATATTCACGCATACACTGTCTACCACTCCATTCTTTACCGTAAGATCCAGATATTTCATAGCACCAAAGCTCACCACGCTAATCTGAGTCTTATCTGTCATCCCTTTATCATAGACAAATTTACCCACACAGCGAATTCCATTTCCACACATCTGTCCTCTGCTGCCATCTGCATTATACATCTCCATCTCAAAATCCGCTTCTTTTGATGGATTGATAAAGATAACCCCATCCCCGCCGATACCAAAATGTCTGTCGCTCAACCGTCTCACTGTTTCTGGCTTATTTGTCACTTGCTCTTCAAACCCATTCACATAGATATAATCATTGCCACAACCATGCATCTTTGTAAATTTCATATTCCTTCTACCCCGTCTTTCCAGCCCTGCCGTTGGATCCTTTTATGGTATTATCATAAAGGGTGGCTTGCTCTCTGTCAATATTTTCAGGTTGATTGGTTTTATTCATACTTTTCCCCTTCCTTTCATAGAATATAAAAAACAAATTAAATGGGGATATTACTATGAGTTCTAAAACAAAAATTGTTGTTCTGCATCTAAAGGAACTGATCTATACCGGTATTTTTATCGCCCTTGGCATTCTTTTTGTCATACTTATCATAATCATGTTCCTACCGGACGGCAAGAAGAATCCAAACACCGCTGTACCTGCAAGCACCTACATACCGGGGGTCTATACTACCTCTCTTACCCTGAATGACAATACCATAGATATCGAAGTTGTTGTTGACGAAAATAATATCAATTCTATCCGTCTGGTAAATTTGGATGAAGCAGTGACTACCATGTACCCTCTGATCGAACCTTCTTTTCAAGACCTGGTTAATCAGATCTGTGAGAACCAGTCTTTTGATGGTATTACCTATTCTGATGACAACAAATATACCAGCATGGTGTTATTGGATGCGATTCAGGCCTCTCTCACCAAGGCACAGATTCTTCCTCCACCATCCTCTGAAAGCAACTGAAACCTGCCCCTGCTTTTACCTCCGGGATATCGAACACAAAACCGGTCACAGACGTTTTACCATCTTGTGGCCGGTTTTGTGTTTATTTTGTATTCAGTTTCCAAATATCCCGATTGTAATCTGCAATCGTTCTATCGGATGAGAAGAAACCTGCTTTTGCAATATTGACAAGCATCCTCTTCTTCCATTTCATTTTATCTTCATAATCTCTAAACATCTGATCCTTTACCTTGATATAATCTTCAAAGTCAAGTAATGTCATAAACCAGTCCTTGGACAGCAGTTCCCCGTATAATCTCTTTAGGTTCTTGGCATGTCCTATCTTCATCGCCTCTTTTCCTACGATAAAATCAACTGCTTCACGGATGACCGGTGATGCCTGATACAGCTTCTTTGGTATATAATCTTTCTTTTCATAATGAGCGATAACCTGTTCACTTTTCTCCCCAAAGATATAGATGTTATCTTCTCCTACCAGTTCATCAATCTCCACATTTGCGCCATCTGAGGTTCCCAGTGTTACAGCCCCATTTAGCATAAATTTCATATTACTGGTTCCTGAGGCTTCCTTGGATGCCAGTGAGATCTGTTCCGAAATATCGCATGCCGGAATCAGTTTCTCAGCCTTGCTGACGTTATAGTTCTCTATCATCAGGACTTTCATATACGGACTTACCTCCGGATCGTGATTCACGATATCCTGCAATACCAAAATCAGATGAATGATATCCTGCGCGATGATATAGGCCGGTGCTGCTTTGGCACCAAAGATAAAAGTAATCGGAGTCGTCGGTTTCTTGCCTTTTTTAATCTCTAAATATTTATGGATGATATACAGTGCATTCATCTGCTGTCTCTTATATTCATGTAATCTTTTAATCTGAATATCAAAGATAGCATTTTGATCCAAGGTCACACCCTGTGTTTTTTGCACATATTCTACAAGCTGTTGCTTCTTTACCTGTTTAATCTGATACAGGGCATCTAACACATCCGCATTATCACGATAGTTTAATAGCTGTTCCAAACGTGTGGCGTCTCGCTTATAGCCTTCTCCTATGGTCTGTGTTAAATAATCAGCCAACTCCTTATTACAGGACAAGAGCCATCTTCTAAACGTAATACCGTTCGTTTTATTGTTGAACTTCTCCGGATAAATATCATAGAAAGGTTTCAATTCAGTTTCTTTCAAAATCTCCGTATGGATCGCTGCTACGCCATTTACGCTAAATCCATAATGAATATCAATATGTGCCATATGCACACGCTTCTCTTTATCAATAATCTGTACCCGAGGATCTTTATACTTCGCTGCGACTCTCTTATCTAATTCTTTGATGATCGGAACTAATTGTGGTACCACTTTTTCCAGATATGCCAATGGCCATTTTTCAAGAGCTTCTGACAATATGGTATGATTGGTGTAGGCACAAGTTTTGCTGACCACTTCAATCGCCTCGTCCATCGTAAAGGCTTTTTCTTCCATCAGGATACGGATCAACTCCGGAATCACCATGGTAGGATGGGTATCATTAATCTGAATCACTGCGTGTTCATACATCTTACGAAGGTCGTATTGCTTTGTGCGCATCTCTGAAAGGATTAACTGGGCCGCATTACTAACCATAAAATATTGCTGATAAATACGTAACAATTGTCCCGCTTCATCAGAATCATCCGGATAAAGAAAGAGTGTAAGATTCTTTTCAATATCCTCTTTATCAAAATCAATCCCTTCCTTCACAATAGATTCGTCTATGGATTCTATATCAAAGAGACGTAATTTGTTCGTACCGTTATTGTATCCTGCCACATCAATATCATAAAGTCTGGACACAACCTGTCTGTCACCGAAATTAACCTTAAACGTAACATCTGTTTTATTCAGCCATGATTCCGGTTCAATCCAATCATTCGGTACAGTATTTTGCAAATGATCTTTAAATTCTTGTTTAAAGAGTCCCATATGATAATTAAGACCGATTCCTTCTCCCGGTAAGCCTAACGTAGCGATGGAATCCAAAAAGCAAGCTGCCAGTCTGCCCAGTCCCCCATTTCCCAAAGATGGCTCCGGCTCTACTTCTTCAATCAGACTCAGACTCTTTCCTTTTGATTTTAAAATCTCATCTAATTTATCGTAGACCCCGAGGTTAAGCAGATTATTGGATAATAATTTACCAATCAAAAATTCTGCAGAAATATAATATACTTTTTTATCCCCCGAAATCGGTGTTGTAACATTCATCAATCCCTTAGACAAACACAATATTACATAATATAATTCACGGTCGGTGCAATCAGACACTGTCTTGTTGTATTTTTCCTGTGTTAGTGTTTCCAGTCTTTGTTCCAGGTTCATCAGCATAACTTCTCTTTGCATCTTAAGTTGTAACGTCATAATTTAATTCCTCCACACTTTGTGATCTGTTTTATCAGCAAATTTATCGTTCTAAAAGAAACCATACCACAGGAAAACGTTTTCCGCAAGTATTAATTTATCTTTAGCAGATAATGTCGATATAACGCATCCGCACCAGATTGTAATCTAAAACGATGTTCTTACCTTGTCCATCCGCCATCAGTCTATGCACTTCTCTGACTGCTTCTCCGGACACCTGATAAAAATTTTGTTTCACAGTATTCATCTGTTTTCCTACATAGCCCATCAGAATAATCCCATCAAAACCGCATACCGGGCGAAAAATATCCATATCCATCAGTGCCTTCATTGCACCGATTGCCATGAGGTCAGTCGCACATACGATGATATCCTTGTGTGCTCCGTACTGATAGGTCAATTTTCTGGCTTCCAATTCGCTGGAGCGCCCTTCTCTAATCAGTAAGGTCAAGTCCTGTTCCCGTACCAGTTTCTGTATCCCGCTAATCTGCTCATTGGTCGGATAAGCCTCTCTTTTTCCTGCCAGATAGAGGATGCGTTTTGCATGATTCTCTGTAATGGTTTTTCGAGCAATGTCATATTGTGCCCGCTTATAATCAATCCATACACAGGAAGTGCTGGCATTAACCAACGGTGCATCCACAACGACGATCTTAAATACTTCACTGTCAATCAACTGTGTCAGGATCCTATCTTTCTTCGAAATCCCATAGATTACGATCCCTGTAATATTTTGAGATTGAAAATATCGCACAATCTCTTCCAACGGTTTATTTTGAATCATAGAGAAAAAGACAGTAATAACATCCATCTCCAATTCTGTAGCGGCACAAATCGCGCCGGACAGATATTGCATCCCGATCTCGTCAATTGCCTGCGTCTGCGTCTCTAGATTCATAAGGAGTGCCACCCGCCCCGATTGCTTGGAAGAGAGTGCGGCTGCTATTGTATTAGGCACATAGTGTAGCTTTGCAATCGCCTGTCTTACGTTTTGTTTGGTAGATTCACTTACATTGGGATAATGATTTAAGACCTTGGAAACCGTGGAGATGGCGACTCCCGCCTCTTTTGCTACATCTTTAATTGATACCATATTGCACACAAACCTCTCATAAGAAAAATACCGCCAAAGTTGTTCGACCTTGGCGGTATTGTGAATGATTCATTTATTTAGTCTTAAGTACCAAATGTCTCGGTAAGCCATTTACCATCATCGGCTGTAATTCACCCATGATAAGCGGTCTTGCATATTTTTCATATCCTTCATTCAGTCCTGTGCCATCTGCTGTGATCCATTCATCCGGAACAGCTCTCTCAACATTGGCGATTGCGTGGATATCATAAGCACTCGTACCACACTCATAAGGTGCATCTCCATTTCGGTCAAGCGTAATCATCATACCGGTTTTACCTTCTTCGGCTGCAAGAACTGCGTCATTTCCTACCTGGAATGCTTCATTAATATCTGTTAAAGAAGCCATATGAGTCGCTGCACGCTGTAATGTTGAGAACTCAATCGCACGTGTTTTCAATCCTGTTGCTTCTGCTACTTTATTAGCCAGCGTAACTGCACAGCCTGATAATTGTTTATGACCAAATGCATCCACAAAATCAGAAGCATTGCCAAGCTCACATACAAAACGTCCATCAGCCAATGTAATACCTTCTGATACTGCGATGACAACTGAGGATTTAGTAGCTGCAAGAGTTTTTACTTTTTCCATGAACTTATCAAGGTCAAAAGTCCTCTCAGGCATGTAGATAGCATCTACACCGGAGCAATCTTCTCCTTTGGCAAGTGCTGCTGCCGCTGTCAGCCATCCTGCGTGACGTCCCATGATCTCTATGATACAGATGGTAGGTTTCTCTACGCCAAAGCTTTCGTTATCGCGAATAATCTCTTTGATAGAAGTAGCAATATATTTTGCTGCGGAAGCATATCCGGGGCAATGATCGGTAATCGGGAGATCGTTATCAATGGTCTTAGGCACTCCAACGAATCTTTGTGTTTTTCCTTTCATAGCTGCATAATCGGATAACATCTTGATGGTATCCATAGAATCATTACCACCACAATAGAATAAACATTCAATATTATACTTATCTAAAATAGCAAATATCTTATCATAAACTGCTTCATTACCCTCTATCTTAGGAAGCTTATATCTACAAGAACCTAAAAATGCAGAAGGTGTTCTTTTCAATAATTCGATATCTGTCTCATCTTTAATCTGTTCTTTTAAATCAACAATGTTCTCATCCAAGAATCCCTGAATACCGTGAACCATACCATAGATTTTATCTACGCCCAATCTCTTAGCTGCACTGAATACACCTGCTACACTTGAGTTAATAACGGCTGTTGGTCCGCCTGACTGTCCTACTATAATATTACCTTTCATTGTACATTCTCCTTTTCCATGATTCATTAATAGCCGAAAAAAGTATAACAGATTCTACCATCTAAATCAAGAGGGAAACAAAATACACTGCATCCACAATTAACATCATGATACCCGCACTTCTCTTTAAACGTAAGTCTTTGCAAACACAGATCCACAGTATCACTGCAGCCAGCATCGCTATGATACTATCCAGTACAAAGTTAGAAGCAAATGCTACCGGTGTAATAACGGCCGCCGTACCGACTACAAATAAGATATTAAAGATATTACTGCCTACGATGTTACCAACTGCAATATCTGCTTTTCCCTTAATCCCGGCTGTTACTGAGGTAATCAGCTCCGGTAGAGAAGTCCCAAATGCGACTACTGTTAAACCGATTACTCTCTGGCTTACTCCAACAGCTTCTGCAATCTTGGTTGCCGCATCTACTGTAAAATCACTTCCTACGATAATCAATACCATACCAACCGCTGTAATGCCTAATAATTTCCAGACACTGAGTTTCTTTTCATCCGGTATCTCTTCTATATCAACTGCACCTTTTTTGGACATGATGAGCAGGTATACCAGAAACAGGATCATAAAAGCCCATAAGATAGCGCCGTCCAATCGGCTGATCATATTGTCATTGATTCCAAGTCCCAATAACAATAATGTAACCACTAGCACATACGGTATCTCATATTTCAAAGTATTCTTCTGTATCGCCAGTGGCGTAATCAGGGCTGTGATTCCTAAGATCAATAAGATATTTAAGATATTACTGCCTACCACATTACCTATCGTCAATTCTGCACTGCCCTTTAATGCTGCACCGATACTGATGGCTGCCTCCGGTGCACTGGTTCCGAATGCTACGATCGTCAGACCAATGACTATCTGCGGGATGCCAAATTTATCTGCGATGCCCGAACTGCCCTCGACAAACCAATCTGCCCCTTTCACCAGCATAGCAAATCCGATCACGAGTAATACGACCTGTAATAACATATTCATGGCTCTGTTCTCCTTCTCTGCAGGTTTTTCCTGCTATGCCGGCTCTGTGGATGCATAAAAATAGAGACTCATGGCACACTTATTCTGTGTACCAAAAGTCTCGTTCCTATTTGTCTCAGTCTATACTTCACAATAGGGATGCAACCACCGTTTATATACGGGAGATTGTTGGATGCATCTGATAACTACTCCCTTTTGGATTATTCAATAATGTAGCACAAATGGAACAATATGTCAAATTTGAAAATAGCTTGCCTCTTCGTATTGCACCGTTGTTACCTCCAAGCAATACAAATTATGCTTCATCTGTTCCGGGGACAGCATTCTTAGATCCGGATATTGTTCATTATATGCTTCTCTCACGCACTCATGCCGATGCACAAACCATATCGGCAGCATAGCTTCTTTCGTTACATTTCTTGTAAATCTTTTTAAAAATGACTGTATACAGTCATGGGGTGTATCCCGTTCATCTCCACGAAACACACAGATCAGAGCTTTGTTATGCCGCATGGCACACTCATAAAAATCAAGTTCCTCTGCAGACGCATAGGCCAAATCACTCAGAATCTGCCTTTTTTCTATGTTAATATCTATGTTTTCATCTATATCACTCTCTTTTTTTTGTGCATACAGTTGTAGAATCTTGGCACGAAACGGCTGAAGAATCAATAGTCGTGATGCATAGCTATCCGTATATCGGGCACGTAGTTCTTCGATTACCATTTGTCCAAACGACGGATAAGCTCCTTTCGTACTGACTGCCACACGGAGTAATCCAAAATCCTCTGACCGTAATGCATGAAAACTTGCACTGTCATCTTGATGTACACTGGCACTCAGACTTTGATTGGCATTGGCGTCCAGCACAATCTGATGATTGAGGCTGCTGTCATCCGTACAGGCATAGACTAAAAAAGCACCTGCAATATCTGTTGGCTCATATGCTTTCTGCACATAGCATACTTCTGCTCCCGCTTCCTCCATGTGTTTTCCCTTTTCACATGCCTGCTGCCCGGTACCTATTATCACTACCCTTTTTCCTTTTACCTCTATTTCCCCTATCATCTTTTTTCCTCGATTTCCGAGATCATCATCGCCTTTTCAAAGGCTGCTATTGTGGCGTCTAATTGATGCTGTGTATGTGCATCGGATACAAACATCGCTTCATACTGACTTGGAGCAATCATCACATGTTCTTGTAGCATGACTCTGAAATAACGTGCAAAAGCCTCGGTATCACAATTTTGTACATCATCGTAACTGTGAATCTCTCCCTCGGTAAAGAATACCGTTAATAAAGAACCGCAGCGGCTCACTTGATATGGTCTGTGATATCGATGAATCAGCTTTGTCATCTCTGTTTCCAAATAGGCCGCCGCATGATTGATTTGCTCATATACCTGTGGATTCTCTTTTAGATAAGTTAGCAGTGTACTCCCCAGATGCATCGCTAAGGGATTGCCGGATAAAGTCCCTGCCTGATAGACCGGTCCGACCGGTGATACCATCTCCATGATAGTACGCCTGCCTCCATATGCCCCTACCGGCAGTCCACCGCCTATGATCTTGCCAAAGCAGGCCATATCCGGTGTGACACCATAGTAAGCTGCTGCTCCACCATAAGCGATTCTGAATCCACTGATCACTTCATCAAAAATCAAAATAATATGTTCTTCGGTACACAACTCCCGTAGCTGCTGTAAAAAAATAAGCTGTGCCGGTATCACTCCCATATTACCTGCAATCGGTTCTATGATAATCGCGGCAATCTGTCCCGGATTGGCTTGCACGGTTTCTTGCACCGAAGCGATCGAATTATATTGGCACACCAATGTATTTTTAACGATATCTTCCGGAACGCCCGGACTGGTAGGCACCCCAAAGGTTAGTGTCCCGGATCCGCTTTTAACCAACAGTCCATCGCTATGTCCATGGTAACAGCCTTCAAATTTAATGATCTTATCTTTCCCTGTGTATCCTCTTGCAACCCGAATCGCACTCATGGTGGCTTCTGTTCCGGAATTTACCATTCGCACCATGTCTACCCCTTGGTAAGCTTCGATAATCTGCTCCGCCAGTTGTACCTCGATAGAGGTAGGTAGCCCAAAGCTGAGTCCTTTTGTCATCGCCGATTGCAAACTCTCCTGTAATAAAGGGTGGTTATGTCCTAATATCATCGGCCCCCATGAACAGATATAATCTATATATTGGTTGCCGTCTTCATCTACTAAAGTACTGCCCTTTGCATGGTCAATAAAAATCGGTGCCATACCGACAGAACGAAATGCCCGTACCGGAGAGTTGACGCCACCCGGCATAACTTGACAGGCTTCTGTAAAAGAAGCTTCTGATTGTATGTGATTCATCTACTTTCCCTCTTTCAATTGTTTCGCAATATCCAATGCAAAATAAGTAATAATTAAATCAGCTCCTGCTCTTTTGATGGATAGCAACGTTTCATAAATAACATCTTCTCGCATAAGTTTTTGTTCTACTGCCATCTTAAGCATCGCATATTCACCGCTTACATTATAAGCCGCAATGGGCATGTCGTACCGCAGGCTGGCTTCCTTGATCACATCCAGATAAGCGAGTGCCGGCTTGACCATAATAATATCAACACCCTCCGCAATATCGGCTTCTATTTCACGTAACGCTTCTTTCCCATTGGCATAATCCATCTGATAAGACAAACGATTGCCAAACTGTGGTGCCGAATCAGCCGCTTCCCGAAATGGGCCATAATAATTACTGGCATATTTTGCACTGTATCCCATGATGGGTAACATCTCATATCCGGTCTGATCCAGTGCCTGTCTTAAAGCTGCAATATGTCCATCCATCATATCGCTCGGTGCAACCATGTCGATGCCTGCTTTTGCATAGCTCACTGCGATACGACTTAAATAGGTCAAGGTTTCATCATTCTTCACATCGCCCTGTTCATCCACGATACCACAATGTCCGTGATCGGTATATTCACACATACATACATCCCCTATCACATAGAGCTCGGGAGCTGTCTGCTTTAATATCCGTACTGCTTTTTGTACGATACCATCCGCTCTATATGCTTCACTTCCGTATGCATCCTTATGTGCCGGGATACCGAATAAGATACAACTCCTTACATCCACAGCACACATCTCTTGTGCCACTTCCGGTAAACGGTCTATCGAATAATGATAGATGCCCGGCATAGAACCGATTTCCTCTTTGATATTGTCTCCTTCAACCACAAAAATCGGATAAATCAAATCTGCTGCCGATAAGGTGGTCTCTTTCATTAAACTGCGAATCGCCTCATTGGTGCGAAGTCTTCTTCCTCTGTACATCTCTATGCCTTCCTTTTCTGAGTATACTCTGCCTGCTCTTTGATGGTGTCGAAAAGAGAATCCAAAGTAGCATGCCTGGATTGTATGATAGCATCCACTCCATAGGTTCTTAAAGTCTCACTGGTTTTATCTCCGATGGAGAATATCTGAGCACATGATATCTCCTGTACCTGCCGAACGATCTCTATCGAACGGCGTACACTGCTGCTGCAGGTATATACCAGCATCTCTTTCGTCAAGGGTATGCTCGCATACTGCTCTATCTGCTTCTTAAGCTCACTCTTTTCAACCGGTATATTCTCATATAATGCTACGACTTTGACCGGACATATCTTCTCCAAAGCTTGTTCCAGTGCCATTCCCTCTTCATTCAGCGGTGCTACCTTGGGAAACAATATATGATGATTCGGCTGCAACTGTTCCTGTAAACATGCAAGCAGAGCATCCTGATGATAAATCTGTGGAGCAATCGCATGATAAATACCATATTCCTCCAAACAGGCTCTTGTTGCAGGCCCGATTGCCACAAAGGTAATCGCATGCAGGGTTCTTACGTCTATCTTATTCTTATGTAAACTATTCATAAAATAATGAACTGCATTTTTGCTGGTTACTATAATATGCGTGTACTCTTCATAGACAATCGAATCTAATGCCTCTCGATTCTCTTGCAGCAAACCGGTCTGTACTTCACACACCAGAGCACCCAATGCCTGCAAACGCTCACCGATAGCAGAAGCAGTATGTCCTACCTTAGACAGCAGAATCTTAACTCCAAAGAGGGGTTTTTCTTCTTGAAAGTTAAGTCGGTCTCGTAAGGCAACGACTCGCCCCACCACGATGAGTGCCGGAGAGCTTAAGGGATGTTGTTCAAACTCTCCTATCACATGTGCCAACGTCGAAGTCAGCACCTGTTGTGTAGGAAGCGTTGCATTAGCAATCACAGCAATCTCGGTATCGCCCGCTTTCCCTGCTTCTATTAAATGTGAAACGATCTCTGTGAGTTTTGTCAGACCCATAAGGAATACACAGGTGTCCTCACTTTTTGCCATTGCATGAAAATCGATCTCTGCCAATTCATCGGATTTATTATGTGCCGTGACGACATGGAAGCCTCCGGCAATCCCTCTGTGTGTAATCGGAATCCCTGCATAAGACAGTCCCGCAATCGCAGAAGAGATACCGGGTACGATTTCAAAAAGGATTTGATGTTCTCTTAAGTACAGTGCTTCCTCGCCACCTCTTCCAAACACGTATACATCCCCACCTTTTAAGCGAACTACTGTCTTGTAGATATAAGCTTTCTCCACTAATAATTGATTGATATCCTCCTGTTTCATACTATGATTATGATTTTCTTTTCCTACATAGATACATTCACAGTTTTCTTTTGCCTTCTCCAATATCTTAGGGTCAATCAGGCGGTCATAAACGATGCAATCCGCTTCTTTGATTAATCGATATGCCTTGCACGTCAATAAGTCCAAATCTCCGGGACCACCCCCGACCAAATATACAGTACCACTCATCCTGTTATCTCCATTGCTCTCTTTAGTTTCTCCGCTGCCAGAATGCCCATGTCCCTCGGATGTGTACCTGTTATGATACAAGACTGACTTCTGTCACCTTCCCCATAAATGGCATACAGCGTATAGTATGCATCCTGCTTGATGCAATGTGCTCCTACCGGGATATGACAGCTACCCCCTATCGCTTGTAAAAAATTTCTCTCCGCAAGGATACACTGTTCGGTATCTTCATCTCCCATGGGATCCAGCAGTGCCAATAAGTCCTGCCTGTCTTCTCTTACTTCTATCGCCAGCGTTCCCTGTGCACTTGCCGGGATCATTTCTTCTACCTTGAAATAATAGTTGATCATCGACTCCATCCCCAAACGCTTTACTCCTGCTGCCGCCACTACGATTCCATCGTATGCTTCTGTTTGCAATTTTTGCAATCTGGTATCTAAGTTCCCTCTAATATCAACAATCGTCAGATCCGGTCTCAGTGCTTTTAGCTGGATGGCTCTGCGTTTACTCCCTGTACCGATACGTGCTCCCTTTTTAAGTGTTTGTAAGTCACTATCCTCTTTTAAGATTAAAACATCTCTTGCATCTTCTCTTTTTAGGCTCTTGGAAAAAACCAATCCCTGTGGCAGATTCGACGGCATATCCTTCATGCTGTGTACGGCAATATCGATAGATCCGGTCAGCAACTGTTCCTCAATTTCTTTGACAAACAAGCCTTTGTCCCCTATTTTATCCAGAGCTACCGTCTGTATGCGATCCCCTTTTGTCTTGATGATAACCGTCTCATAGGTATGCTCGGGATAACGTTTCTGCATCTCATGCATGACATATTCACTTTGCCACAATGCCAAAGTGCTGCCTCTGGTTCCTATTCTGATATTCATATACTGCCCCTTCCATCCATAGCATCTATGATTCCAAATGAAATAAATCCTTCACAACTTCATGATACTGTTCCTGCTTCTCTGCCTCCACCTGTTTTAAAGAGATAATCGGGTCACGCATCAAGCGCTTCATCGAGGATTTTAACACCTTTTTTAATACACTCTTATCATGCTCACTTAACTCAAGCTTGTGTTCTAACAACGTATAGGTATCCTCACTCACCTCATTGATCCGTTCCTGCAGCGTCTGTATCGTAGTGTCCATGCGACTCGATCGCATCCAGTCAAACGTTTCTTTCCTACTTTCTTCAATCCTATCAGATAACTCCGACACTTTTTCCAGACGTTTTTGATTATTCTCTTCTGCTATTTTACTTAAATAATCCATATCATACAGATAAATATGCTCTTTTTCCCGAAGAGATGACTCGATATCCCTGGGGGAAGCCAAATCCACGATATACAAATCTTTTTCTCTATCCACCATATCTTCTTTTCTGATAATCACATGGGGCGATGAAGTCGCTCCGATTAAGATATCGCAGTGTTTGATGACTTCATAGCGTTCTTTGAAGCTGACGACTTCTAATTGGTTAAATTCATTGGTCAGAGATTCTGCTCGCTCTTTGCTCCTGTTTGCATTGTAGATTTTCTTGGGATTCCCTTCATACAAATACCGCATAGCCAAGGCCGACATCTTTCCACTTCCCAATACCATGATTTCTTTTCCCTCAAGACCACATACTATCTCTAGCTGTTTTATCCCGATATAGCTAAGAGAGAGTGGATGCTCGCTGATGCGCAGTTCTGTTTTTGCTCTTTTGGCGCAGGTAATTGCATCTCTGAAGATATGGTTCATAATCTTCTTACTGCATCCATTGATCCTTGCAAATTCTTCTGCCTGTACAACCTGTCCTAATATCTGATCCTCTCCCAACACCAGTGAATGTAACCCATTCGTCACCTCATACAGATAACGTATGGCTTCTTCCTTCTCTTTATGAAACATATAATCACGTAAACCTTCATATTTAAAAAAACGGTCATAAAGCCCGATTACCTGTTCTATCTGTGTCTCTACCTGATATAGATAATAGATTTCACTTCGATTGCAGGTAGACAGAATGACTGCTTGTTCAATTCCTATTTTATTTAATTCCTCATACATATCCATTTTCTTTGTATCCGTAAAAACCACATGATCTCTGATATCCATAGGGGCTTGCTTATAGCTAATCCCCATCATCGCAAATTGTGCCTCGTTATCCACTGTTTTTCTCCTTGTATTTCTCTGTTATTGTACATGAACCTACAGAAACATACAATGTCATTCCAGTATCATCTGCTTCCTCTCTAGGATTTCATTTCCCAGTAATTGTAATTCCACATTGTCAAATCCCAGACGTTCAATCGTGGTCGCAAAACGCTCCCCTGTTTTACCCTGCTCTCTAAATAGCAGAATCGCTTTTTCTACAAAAGAGAGCACCTCTGCTTCATCGGTAAACAGATGCTTCACCATACGTCCTCTGGCAACTGACTTACCCCATCTGCCTCCGATATAGACCTTGTATCCATAGGTGCCTTCTTTCATGCAGTCAAAGGGACACTTTTCCACGCAGCGCCCGCAGTTGTTGCAAATCTCCTTGTCGATTTTTAAAACTCCCTCTTCCAGCTTTGCTGCTCCGGTCGGACAAACAGATGACACCTGACATTTTTTACATCCCTTGCAGCAATCTTTGTCATAGTTAGGTACCAATTGTCCAACGATACCAAGGTCATTCAGATCCGGTTTTACGCAATTGTTAGGACATCCCCCGACTGCTATTTTAAATTTATGGGGCAATGATACGTCATGATACCCTGTATAAAAAGCATCATGAATTTTCTGTGATAAGGCAAAAGAATCCAACAGTCCATATTGACAGGTAGTTCCCTTGCAAGAAACAACCGGTCTTACCCTGGCACCTGTGCCTCCCGTTACCAAACCACTCTCCGCCATAGTTTTGATAAAAGGCTCAATATGATCGTAATGGATACCCGGACATTCTACCGTCAGACGTGTCGTATAACAGACAGTTCCATCTCCGTATTTTTTTGCCGCTTCTGCAATGGCAATACTCTGATCTGCTGTGATTTTACCGTTTACAGTAATTACCCGTCCATTAAAATAATCAGTTCCTTTATTGTTTAAAAAACCCAAATCTTTTACTCTCTTGATGTCTTCCGGTTTTAATGTACATGCCATATCACTCTTTTCCTCACTTTTCTTTTTTGCACGGTTGATAAATTGATTATAACACTTAAGTGTCCGATTGTGAGAGATAAGTTGTGTGTAATTGTGCTTTCAGGTTCTCTCTTCCCATGTGTATCAATTGCCTAAAGGTCTCCTTTAAAAGGATGCCCGTCTCTTCATCGATGCCTTTTCCGGCATTGATAATGGCAGTCAGTGCGCTCCGCCATTCCTCTGTAAAAGCACTGGTAGTATCTAAATCACTTGCTTCTAAGATCCCAAAGATGATGTCCACCAGTTCTTTTCTGGCATCTTCTGTCATAGAAGCGATCCATTGATTCAGTGTTTGATTCGTAAGCAGTGCCTTTTTGTCTACTTCATCCAGATAGAGATAATCTCCCTTCTCTACGATCCAGGTCAGCGGATCATGCTGTAAGACTCCTAACTTACTGCTGCGGACTACACGATGCTCTTCTTGATGCTGTAACAGTAAACCAACGATAGAAGAACTCGGAATCAGCTTACAGATCTTATCCTTGACAGCCTGATACCCCTTCGTATCAAATATGGCATCCTTAAAACCGGGTCCATCATGACTGTAAATTTTGCGTATTCTCTTTTGAATCGGCAATGATGCCTGCATGGCAGCATAGACAGCTATATTACCACCCTTAGAATGTCCACCCACATAGCAGTCTCCCTGAAACTTGGCTGTAACTGATTCCAGATAGGCTAACCCTGCACTCTGTGCCGGAACCGGACTTAAGAATCCCATATTAAAATCCTCTTTCCATCCTATGAGCGTTTCATCGGTTCCACGAAAGGCAATATAAATATTGTCTGCTTCCAGAAAAAAAGTGACTGCTGAGAATTGCGATTCGTGCTCTCTATCAATGCGGTTGACATAATATTTAAGGCGCATCTTGCCAAATCTTCTACTATTAGCTACCGCCAGCAGTAGTGCTCTGTTTTCAGATACATCCATCAACCCCTGAAACAGTCGATCCAAATCTTCTATATGGCTAATCTCCCACATAGTCAACCCTTCCTGTTCTTCCTTTGATTCTGAAAGGATATCATCATATTTAAAATAAGATAATTCAGACAATACCAAGCTGTCAACTGAATTAAAAGGTCTCTTTGCCAAGCTGATTTTTCCGATTTCTTTTACATAATCAACAATATTTCCCATAGGATTCCTTTCTGTCTGTCAGATGAAAAAAAGAAGTCAGCCGATGTGCTCACTTCTTCTTTCGCTTATGTATCTATCTTCACGTTTATTTCTGTATGTATCAGTCTGTTATGCTGTTTGTTTGTTTATTCATATTAGCTGCTAACGTATACAGAACAGGAAATAGAAATCCCAAAAGATCCATAATTTTAAATCCACCTGTAACTATAGAAAATATAATCTCAACAGCAACTAAAATAATAAGAACAATACCATATTTAAAACACTTTGGTGCCATCTCTACATTACCACATTCTTTTACGCCAAAGATACCGGCCAACAGTTCTATGACTCCTACTACAATGGTAACGATTGATAGTCCGATCAGTGTTCCCCCTACCACGCCACTGCCTTCTAAGCCGCTTGCTCCACCAATTGCTGCAACTGCTCCACCACCGATTAACATAATAATGGCTGCTATAATCCCCAGAACAGAGCCTACGATCATGACAATACTAACTACCTTCATTAGTGTTTTTCCTTTTGCTTCCATTTCTTTTCTCCTTCTCTCATAAGTGTTTTATTAAAGAATTATAGACCTTTTGGCATAATTAGTCAAATAATTATTTGACACTCATGTTCAAAATATCCTATCCTTTTTACTCCCGGAGATATATACCGCTACCGACATCTCCCTGACCATGCAGGTAAGATAGCCATCCGCATCCACCAGAGAGATATCCTCCGGTGCCCCACAGATATTATAAAACTCGCAGTTAGCATGCTTCTTCCCCAGATACATCCGCTTGGTCTGTACACCACAATTACTCATAAGAATCGCAGCTCCCGACATAGCATGTTCCTCATCTCCTTCGTAAGTCCACCCAATCGCATGGGCATCCTCAAAATAATCATGCTGCTGCCCATAGATGCAGGTTCTTCTCACTTGAATCAAGGACGGCAGGATAGAGAGTGCTGCTACCTTGTCATGTACAATACCATAGTAATCTCCATAAAACACACAAGGATAGCCCGTTGTTCTTAATAACACAAGTGCATAGGCAAGTGGTTTAAACCAACTTTCCACAAAAGACTGCAGAGCCTGTCCCGGCTGAGTATCATGATTGTCTACAAAAGTAACTGCTTTCACCGGATTCTCTGCAACCAGACTTCCATCAAAGATTCGTCTTAAGTCATAACGTTCCTTTTCCTGCGAAGCATGATAAAAATTAAAATGCAGGGGCACATCAAATAAAGACATATTTCCTATCACATCCGAAAGATATTCTTCTAACGTATATTTTTCCGGTTTCCAATATTCTCCCACTGCAAATAATTCTTTCTGCAATGCGGTTCTCATCTTGGGAAGCCAGTCCTTATAAAAATCCGAATCAATGTGCTTTACCGCATCCAAACGCACTCCATCCACACCCGTTGTCTTTAGATACCATTCGCCCCATCGTTCTAATTCTGCCAATACTTCTTTATTATCAAAATCTAAATCTGTTCCCATTAGATAATCATAGTTGGCATGCTCTGTATCTACATCACGATTCCATTCCTTACCGGACATCAAATAGATCTGGCTTTTTTTATTTCTCTCATCCCAATCCACTCCCGAAAAATGAGTGGCATTCCATTTAAAATCAGAGTATTTTCCATTTCTTCCCGGAAAAGTATATTTTGTCCAAGCTGTAATCGTTTGTGTGCCGGAGGTTTCCTGTGCTCTGTTATCCTGATTAACCGCCTCGACTTTGATCTCTTCTGTCTCATCGGCTCCCATCTTATGATTCAGCACAATATCTGCATACACTTGAATATGGGCATGATGCAATGCCTGAATCGCCTCCAGATACTCAGTTTTGGTTCCATATTTCGTTGGAACAGAACCTTTCTGGTCAAATTCTCCCAGGTCATACACATCGTATACCCCATATCCCACGTCATGGATGCCACCTGCCCCTTTATAAGCCGGTGGCAACCACACTGCTGTAATCCCACTTTGTGCCAGTTTCACAGCTTCTTCCTTTACACATCTCCATAGAGAAGCGTTGTCCTCCAAGTACCATTCAAAATATTGTAATATCGTTCCGTTATCCGCCATAATAATCATCCTTTCCCACTTACCTGCACCGGTTTTTAATACCTACCCGTTGAGTTGTGTCAGTTGATACGACAATAGGAGCATTGGAACAGCTTTAGTTTACCCTGTAAGATAATCTCCAAGTAACTGATCGCATCCACCGTGGCTTGCACTGAATCATTGACTGCCAGCAGTTGTTCCGGCGTCACGTCGGACATCGTTGCTATTTTTTGAATCTTTTCACCCTCTGCATTAAGAATATGAGATAATCCACTTTCTTCCATAGCGACCGACTCAATCATATCCGAGATTGCTTGTGTAACAGTAATGGTACTTGGGATAATAACCGGCATCGACATAATCATTCTCCTTTCAGCGACACAAAAGAACCCTCTGCCTCTCTACACCAGTATATTCATCTCACGTCTATTCTGCGACAGATTTCGCATCCGGAATAATTATCACTTTCCGTAAAATAGTATATTACATTTTACATAGCAAGGCAAATAAAATGATTGACAAAGGTTTTTTAGAGCCTTATAATTCAATACTTGTATCCCTTTGGGATTTGATGATAGATATTTTGAGCATAGGAGGTGAGAAAACATGGACGCAGGAAGTAGTACCGGCAAACAACCGCCGGATCCGGTCATACCCGAGAGAAAAATGAAGCAGTTCTTTCTGTATCCATTTTTCTCCCTATAAGTTAATAGATTCCGACGGTTTATGCCACCCTTTCTTTTAAAACAATAAGGAGGTCTTGACATGAATCAGACAAAATTACAGAATCATTCTACACAAATACTACAAACAAACGAGCCAAATACTCGGCTGTTATGGGCGGCTAAAAATACAGAAGACGCTCTCTTTGCTAAATTTAATAATACTTATCATGGTTATGAACCCGAAGTTGTGGAAACCATGCGAAAACAATATGGGGAAAATAAGATTACTCCTCAGAAAAAAAACAGTTATATACAGCAGTTGATACAAGCCTTTATTAATCCCTTTACCATCGTTCTGTTTATACTGGCCGCAGTATCTCTTATCACAGATGTCATAATCGCCGCGCCCGGCGAAGGAGATCCTGTCGCAGTCATTATCATTATAACCATGGTTACCATAAGTGGATTACTCCGCTTTGTTCAGGAATCTCGTTCCGGCAAAGCCGCCGAACACCTAAGTGCGATGGTAGAAACTACGATTGCAGTCAAACGCAAACAGACCGATCGCATCGAGCTGCCTATCCGTGAGCTTGTAGTGGGTGATATCGTATATCTTGCCGCCGGCGATATGGTACCGGCAGACTTACGCATCCTACAGTCCAAAGATCTGTTTATCAGCCAATCGGCACTTACCGGAGAAAGCGACCCCTGTGAAAAATCAGCCGAAAAAGAAAGCAGTGCTGTCACAAGTCCTTTGGACTGCCATAATCTCGCCTTTACAGGCAGTAATGTGATTAGTGGTGCCGCCACTGCTATCGTTATTCTGATTGGTGATGAAACAATATTTGGATCCATGGTTCATGAGATTACCGGCAAAAAACCACTTACCAGCTTTGAAAAAGGTGTAAATTCAGTCTCCTTTATACTGATTCGCTTTATGTTAATTATGGTACCCATCGTTTTATTTGTGAATGGTTTTACCAAGGGTGACTGGCTACAGGCATTTCTTTTTTCACTCTCTGTAGCAGTAGGACTGACTCCTGAGATGCTGCCGATGCTGGTATCTGCCAATCTTGCACGCGGGGCAGTATCTATGTCCAAGCATCAGGTCATCGTAAAAGATTTGAATGCGATTCAAAATCTAGGTGCCATGGACATCCTCTGCAGTGACAAGACAGGGACCTTAACGCAGGATAAAGTCGTATTGATGCACTCTTTGGATATTCACGGAAAAGAAGATGAGCGTGTCTTGCGCCATGCTTTTATTAACAGTTCACATCAAACCGGACTTAAAAATCTGATGGATATTGCTGTCATTCACTATGCTACAGAGCACGCATTGTCTGAAACGTGGAACGGCTATCAAAAAGTAGATGAGATTCCCTTTGATTTTAGTCGGCGACGCATGAGTGTGGTGGTATCAAAAGAAGGAAAAACTCAGTTGATTACAAAAGGTGCGGTAGAGGAAATGTTATCCATCTGCTCTTTTGTAGAATATCAGGGTGTTATAAAGCCCATTACAGAGGCGATTAAAACAGAAATATTACAAACCGTGGGGACATACAACACTGATGGTCTGCGCGTATTGGCCGTGGCACAAAAGTCAAACCCTTCTCCCATCGATACTTTTTCAGTAGCCGATGAAAGTGAGATGGTGCTGATGGGGTATCTTGCATTCCTCGACCCGCCTAAAGACAGTACCTTAAGTTCTATACAGGCTTTGCATGAATATGGTGTTGACGTCAAGATCCTGACCGGAGACAATGCTTCTGTGACCCGCTGTATCTGCAGACAGGTAGGCATCGATGCCGAGCATCTATTACTGGGTTCGGAGATAGAAGAGCAAACAGACGAACAGCTCTGTGACCTCGTTGAGCACGTCAGCGTTTTTGCCAAGCTTTCTCCTGCCCAAAAAGCCAGAGTGGTGGGGATACTTCGTAAGAATGGTCATACCGTCGGTTTCATGGGAGACGGTATCAATGATGCGGCTGCTATGAAAGCTGCTGATGTGGGAATTAGTGTAGATAGTGCTGTCGATATTGCCAAAGAAACTGCCAATATTATTTTATTGGAAAAAGACTTAATGGTGCTGGAACGCGGTGTTATCGAAGGACGCAAAACCTATGCCAATATCATTAAATATATCAAGATGACCGCAAGTTCTAACTTTGGTAATATGTTTTCCGTATTGGTAGCCAGTGCGTTTCTTCCTTTTTTACCGATGCTGCCGATTCAGATTCTGGCTTTGAATCTCATCTATGATATTTCCTGTTTAACCATCCCATGGGATAACGTAGATGCAGAATATCTAAAAAAACCGCGTCAATGGAACGCTACATCCATCAGCTCCTTCATGCTGTGGATCGGACCGGCCAGTTCGGTCTTTGACATCACTCTTTATCTACTGATGTATTTTTTCATCTGTCCGATGATGTTAGGCGGTAATTACCAATCCCTTGGCCAAACCGCACAGATTGCTTTTATGATGCTATTCCAGAGCGGTTGGTTTGTCGAATCACTTTGGAGTCAAACACTGGTGATTCATATGATTCGTAGCCCTAAGATCCCATTTATCCAAAGCAGAGCGTCCTGGCAGCTTACCCTGCTGACTTCATGCGGGATCCTCATCGGCACCATGATTCCTTTTACCAAACTGGGAAATCTACTTGGTATGGTGCGTCTACCAGGCATTTACTTTCCTTGCTTGCTTGGGATCATTTTATGCTACATGACATTAGTTACCATTTTGAAAAATATTTTTATTAAAAAATACGGAGAATTATTATAGCAGGATGCTCGATTACAACGAGCAAGACTCCTGTATCTTCTTAAGTCTGTCAAGCTGCTTCATGATCCCTACGTAGTAGCTTGACAGATTAGAAGAATCTCCTTTACGCAGAGCTTCCACCAAAAGGCATACCTCCTGATAAATAGGCGTAAGTGCCATATTTCCTGTGATGCCCTTGAGTGCATGTGCATATTCAAAAGCTTCTTTATAATCCTCTCTTTGCAAAGCATCCCCTATCGCCTTAAAAGCTACATCCTCTAAATAAGTATCAAAACAAGAGTGATACAATGCTACATCTCCTAAAAAACGTTCCATGGCACCATCCACATCTGCACCATATTCTCTTAATTGTTCTAACATTTTATCCATCTATTTCTCTCCTTTCACAGACATAAGCCTACTCAGCGTCTGATATAACAGCTCTGCATCTATTGGTTTCGCAAGATGTTCATCCATACCTGCCTGATGTGATTTGGCAACATCCTCATCAAAAGCATTGGCAGACATCGCGATGATAGGGACTTCTTTCGCCCATGCATGATCTAAGTCTCTGATAGCCTTAGCTGCCTGCAGTCCGTCCATCACCGGCATTCTAATATCCATTAGGATCGCATCATAGGTATGTTCCGGTGATGTGGCAAACTTATTCAGTCCTATTTCTCCATTCTCGGCGACTTCTACCACTGCATGTTTAAACTCCAGTAATTTCTTTGCAACCATAATATTTAATTGATGGTCCTCTACCAGCAAAATATGCTTTCCCAAAAAATCATAACTATTTTGAGACATTTGCAGCTCGGGATTCTGCGATATCTTGACCGTATCTTCATTAACTCCAAGAGGAATCCGGACTTTGAAGATGGTTCCTTTTCCCAATGCACTAACAACTTCAATCGTACCACCCATCAGTTCTGTTAAATTCTTTGAGATGGCGAGCCCTAATCCACTGCCGCCATAACTGGTGGTAGAGCCACTGTGCTCCTGTGAAAACGGTTCAAAAATATTTGGTAAAAACTCTTTACTAATGCCAATCCCCGTATCGCTAACTTCAAAGCAAACATTCACTTTTGAAGCTGAAGTCGAGCTTATGAATATCGTAAGGCGGACAGTCCCACCAAGTGGTGTAAATTTAACCGCATTAGAGAGTATATTGATTAAAATCTGTTGAAGTCTGACTCCATCTCCCAGATAGCTTGCCTGATGACAGTCCGCTTCTGTCACCACATAGTGTACTCCCTTAGCGGTAGCCTGTTCGCCTATAATCGTGGTAATGGCATCTAAAAATTGCTGACAGTGGATGATTTCATTTTTCAGCGTTACCTTACCGCTTTCTATCTTAGACATATCCAAAATATCATTTAATAATAGCAATAAATACTGAGATGCATATTGCGATTTTTCAATACACTCCAATACATAAGTCTGATTGTTTATATTCTGTTTTGCCAACCGTTCCATACCCATGATGGCATTCATCGGAGTCCTGATTTCATGACTGATACGTGACAAAAATTCTGATTTTGCAGCATTGGCACGCTCTGCCATCTCTACCGCCGATATCAGCTCCTGATTCTTTTTCTCCTGTTCTTTGACCGCATCCGTAATATCCACTCTAGTCATCAAAAAGCTTTGCTGCTCTTGATCAATATAGCTAAAGCGAAGTTGTTTTTGTAAGATTCCACCTTCCGGATTCGGTATAGTATAAAAAATACTATAGGTTTCATAAGCATTCAACTGTTCTAAAATATTACTGATGGTGAGTTCTTGAGACACACGCTGTATATCTTCCTGACAAATAAACTGTTTTGCATACGTTAAGGTCTCTTCTTCAAAATGTTCACTCTCCTGTGCATAGTTATGATTATAATCATTCTGACTGTAGCGAATCGCCGTATCACGCAGTGCATCTACTACCACTAAAAAATCGTAATCTGTTTTAACAATTGCATTCATAATATCCTGCATAGTTCTCTCATTGGTAATATCTGTAGAGTACAAAAAGGCAACGATTTCATTCGTTTCTGCTGTTTTCATCATATGCGCAGTCAATATTGTCCAATATCTGCGTCCCGCTATCTTTCTGCCCAGCTCCATAGACAGCGTTGTCTCTCCATTGGCAAAAGACTGTAACAATGCGCTCGTATTAAATACCTTAGAACAGCTTTCACGCATCTTGGAGGTAAGAAGTTCGGTATACATCTGATTAAAATATTCCTGTGCTGTCTTAGAATCACGGATACGTGCTGCGACCTCCGAAAAGATACTTTTGTAATCCATGATTGTGTTTTTGGTTAAGTTGACATTCACAGAAGCCATGGTAGCCTTTTGCATCGCTTCTCGATAGGATACTTCATCACGGTATCGTTTTTCTGCTTCTTTTTCACGTGTGACGTCATGACCTACACAATATGCCTTGATTGGCCTGCCCTCTTCATCAAAAATATTGGTATAGATGACTCTTTCACACCAAAATGCCGCATCCTTTTGCTCCCGAATCCATAGATCAGCCGTAGTCTCCCTCTCGCCTTGCTTTAATCTGTTCAGCATATCAAAAAAGACAACTGCACTGTCCTCACGGATATGTTTTTCTTCAATAACAGATTTGGAGTAATTAGGAATGACAATATTGGGTATCTTCACCTTCGGTGATTTTGAGAAAATAGTCATCTCATCTTTTGCATAGCAATACTCCCAGATATTGATATTAGAAGCTCTAATTGCCATAGCATAGCGAAACTCACTTTCGCGCAGTGCCTGTTCTGCTTTAATCTGTTCCTGTGCATCTGTAAACACCGCATATAAGACCGGTGCCCCTTCTTGTTCTTCTAACAATTGTCCTGAAACGTGCATCCAATGATAACTGCCATCTTTTTGCAAAACACGGTGTGTATAATCAAATCTATGATTTCCTCTATAAGCAGCCTGTACGGCATCGATTAACCCCTGCCTATCATCCGGATGAAATACGTTCAGTGTAGAGTCGCTCGTTGCTTTTGCATATTCTGCTTTCGTCATGCCGCAAAGTGCATAAACCCCATCGCTGACGAAAATAGGAGAAAAAGCCGCATCCAGCCGATACATGCCCACACCTCCCGGGATGGAATTAACTAAAACCTCATATTGTTTTTTACTGGCAAGAATCGTATTCTCCATACGCTTTTGTGCTGTAATATCTGTATAATAAGCATAGACAAGCTCCTGCCCCTGTTCGTCAAGCATATGCTGTGAACATTGATTGATCCAGATAATACCACCATCTTGTTTCACTGCACGATAAGATATTTCGTACAGTTCCTGCGTCCCGTTTCGCTTCTTTGCCTCTTCTTTCAGCCATGCGATATCCTCTGAATAGACACAGTCCCAGGCAGACCTACGACTTGCCATAAACTCCTTCGTTCCTTTTTCAAACCCCAGCATCTCGCAAAATCGCTCATTGGCAAACCTGATATTGTACTCCGGATAGGTTGTCGTAATAATAAGACCAATTGGGAGCGCCAGTTTCCTTAAATCTTCTTTTATCTCTGACATTTTTTTCATATTATGATTCCTCTTCATTTAAGCAGTGCTGCAGAGTCTGATATAAAAGTAACGGTTCAATCGGTTTTGCCAGATGAGCATTCATCCCTGCGGATTTTGTTTTTTCAATATCCTCATCAAATGCATTGGCAGTCATCGCAATAATAGGAATGGTCTTAGCATCCGTTTTTCGCATCTGCCTGATAGACCTTGCTGCTGTCAGCCCATCCATTACCGGCATCCTGATATCCATTAAAATAGCATCATAATACCCATCTTGTTTCTGTGCAAAGGTTTCTATCGCCTGCAGTCCATTTTCCGCCACCTCCACTTCGAGATGCTTTCCATCCAAAAGTTTTTTGGCAACCTCTATATTTAAGATATGGTCTTCTACAAGCAATACCCTTTTTCCTGTAAAATCATAATCCTGCGATTCCGAAGACCTGTGTTTTCCATCCTTTTCTCCATAGATCTTCTCAAAAGCAGAAGAAAGGGAATGTTTAAATAAAGGTTTGGAAATCAAGAGATTGACCCCTGCCATCTTAGCTTCTATTTCGATTCCGGCCCAGTCATATGCCGTCATGATAATAATCGTCACCTCCGGTCCGACGATCTTACGAATCTCACGCGTTGTTTCAATCCCATCCATCATAGGCATCTTCCAATCCACCAGAATAATGTCATAGCAGGATTTCTTCTTCCATTTACTGCGTACAGCGGCTACCGCCTCGGCACCGGAAACTGCGTACTCTGCCTGCATATGCATATCTAATAACACCTTTTTGGTTTGTTGACAGATGACGATATCATCATCCACTATCAATGCCTTTAGATTCTCAAGATGAATATCCCATTTTGCTTTTACAGCTCTTTTTGTATTCTCCGAGATGCCCAGTTTTACTTCCACCACAAATTCACTGCCGACTCCCTTGATACTATTAACAGTAATCGTTCCATCCATTAAATCTATTAAATTCTTACAGATAGACAGTCCCAGACCCGTCCCGTTATAGGGCGTCGTAACACCTGTAATCTCCTGTTCAAAAGGTTCAAATAATTTTGGCAAAAATGCATCGCTGATTCCAATCCCCGTATCATTCACGGTAAACTTGATAACAGCTTCCTTGTAATTGATCTTTTCCTGATGAATGATAAATTGCACCTTGCCGCCGGAAGGTGTAAATTTAATTGCATTGGTAATCAAATTAATTAATACCTGCTGCAGCTTCATGGCATCCCCGATATAATTCTCCTCTGTAAAACTCGTGAGGATAGAATCATATTCCACATTTTTTTCCTTTGCCTGTGCATGACAGATACTATTGATTCCATTGATAAACTCTTCAAAAGGAATACTTTCATGGCGAATCAGGACTTTACCACTTTCTATTCTGGACATATCCAGGATATCATTAATTAAAGAAAGTAAGAAACGTGCGGAAATACCAACCTTAGATAAATATTCCGATACCTGTGTGGGATCATTCACACAGCTTGCCGCCAAAGTAGACATCCCGATAATGGTATTCATAGGTGTTCTGATTTCATGACTCATCCTGGAAAGAAATTCAGATTTTGCCGCATTGGCTTGTTGTGCTGCCAGCAGTGCATCCTTGAGTACCTCGTTTTTACGCTGTTCTTCATTATAAATATCCGTAATATCGGTTCGTGCCAAGATGATTTTTTTCTTCGTTTTGTCAAGATAAGAAAACTGTAATTTCTTGCGGCTGATACTGCCATCATTTTCCTTCACTCGACAAAAGGTGATAAAGATATCCTGTTGTTCTAACTGTTTCAATAGATTTTGAAAGCACATATCATGAATATTGGTCTCAATATCTTCCTCCACTAAGAATTGTTTTGCATACCGCACAGCCTCTTTTTCATAATCGTCCGTATAAGCTGAAGGCAGCGGAGTGTGGCTTTCCGTCTTTGCAAAGATGCTATAGCTGCCCGTTGCAATATCTAAAAGTGCCAAATAGTCATAATCCATATTAGCAACAGTATGCATAAGTGCTGTTGAGGTCTTTTTTTGATCAACATCTAAGGCATAAATATATGCTTCAATATCTCCATTTTTAGGATTCAGAAACAGATCCAGTTCTATTCGGATCCAAAGAATCTTATTATTTTTAAAATCGACATAAGATTCCTGTACAAATCTTGATTTTCCATTTCGATACCCTTTGAGCAGATTCTCACGGCAGAAAATAGCTTTATATTCTTTCAGTTCTTCCTGATCTACATGGGTCGCATATTCATGTTCAAAAAAATCATCTACTGTTCCATCTCCCTGAAAATCGAGAATCGTTTGAAGATCACTTTGACCATCTTCACACGTATTTTGTGTTAGATTCATCTTAAAAGAACCAAGTACATCTTTATTGTGTACTTTTCTCCATTTAATCTCTTCCTCATAACGTTCTTCTAATCTGATACGTTCTGAAATGTCGATAGCAGTGCCGATTGCCTTGATTGGCACACCCTGCTCATCACATTCTGTGGTATAGGCGATCTCATACCACCACCAGATACTATGTTCGGCATTCCACCATCTTCCCACACTTTTTGCATGTTTTTCTCCTGCCATGATCTTGTCATACATCGCAAGGATGGCCGGCACATCGTCCGGATGTAAGGAACTGCCATTTTCGGCAAAAACCTCCGGAACATTGTGTATCTCTGTGACCTGATCAAACGCTTTACAATGCGTTGCATTGTGCATATCATAGATCGTCTTACCGGCAAAGTCATACTTCCAAAGAGTAACCCCACACTGTCTGGCTGCCTGTGTATAGGTCTCCTCTAGCTGTTTTAATTCTTTCTCCCCTTGATTACTGTGCTCATCCATAAGTAGTAGATTCCTCCTTTTGTGTCCGGTCTGTCTGTTCTTCATAGACAGCAACTGTATTTTTACCTAAGCACTTGGCCATGTACAGAGCCCGATCCGCATGTTGGTAAAGCAATTCAAAGGATCGCACCTGATTCGATGAAAATGCAATGCCTACCGAGCAGGTAATATGAGTACTTTTTCCATCAATCATAATATCTGCGACACTCCTGTCAAATGCTCTGGCCTTACTCTCAACCAGTACGCGGTCATGCACATCTTTGATTAATACAGCAAATTCATCACCACCCATGCGTGCAGTAATCTCTTCTGTCCCAAAAAATGTACGTAGCTGTTCTGCAATCGCACAGATAACTTTATCCCCATAATCGTGTCCGTACGTATCATTTACATTCTTAAAATTATCAATATCAAGCATCATCATGGCTGACGTTGTGGCTGGATTCTCTATGTATTGTGTCATTATTTTTTCAGCACTAATCCGATTGAGAAGTCCTGTCATCAAATCTGTTTTGGCCTGCTCTGACATGTTATTGTATTCTTGTACCATCGTTTTAAATCGGTGATTGGCCTCCAGTACATTATTTACCCGCCTAATGACTACCTCCTGAATAAATGGTTTCACGATATAATCGTTGGCGCCTAATGTAAACGTACTAATCTGTTGTTCCTGACTGTCATCCGCAGTAATCATAATAACAGGAATACCATCAAATTCAGGCAGGTTCTTCTTATACTGTAAGAACGCTTTTCCATCCATAACAGGCATACTAATATCTAACAGAATCAAATCGATACGGTGTCGATACTCCTTCATGAGTTCTATTGCTTCTACCCCATTCCCTGCCTCTAAAAAATGAAATTCATTCTGTAATATTTTTTTAAGAATAGTCCTGTTAATCTCTGCATCATCAACAATCAGCACCGTATGGATACTATAATTGCCATTCATCCAAGATTCTTTATATTTATGAAGTTCAACGTCCAACTCTTTACGCATAGTAACATCGGTTAATTCCCCCACCAAAATATGTTTGTTCGCCATGAGTGAGAGATAACGAAGCTTAATATGGATCCATAGCGGTGTTCCACCTACCCGCAAACGTTTATAGTCACATTCGGCTGTACCCTGTGTTTGAATACAGGAATGAAACATATGAAGCACCGGAGCACGATAGGGTTCTTCCACCCAGTCCAACAGATTCAGCCTCTGAGCCAGCATAGCCTCATGTCCCAATAAGGCATAGTAAGCTTCATTGACTCGAATCATCTCAATCTGATTATCTGCAAACTCATAAAGGACGGCTGCCTGCAAGGCATTACTAAACAAGAGCTTCATCTCTTGATTCAGAGAAAACGAATCCACATATCCCTCTTCATCCTGACCCATGTGTTGCAATCCGTGTGTATTAGACACCAGTGGAATACATTGACTTTCATAATCTACAATCGGCATCGGATGTGCAAAGTAATAACCCTGCACATAATCACAGCCTACGCTCCTCAAAAAATCCACCTGTTCTTTGGTCTCAGCACCCTCTGCAACCACCGGAATATTGAGCCATTTTGCCATACGAATCACACTGGCAATGATATTCTCCCCTCTGTCCGGAATATCTGTATCGGTCAGAAAATGCATATCTATCTTTAATACATCGATCATAATATCCTTCAATAGACTTAAAGAAGAATATCCACTCCCAAAATCATCCATTAAGATAACAAAGCCCTTGTGCTGTAACTGAGTCATCACCTTTTTCATAGAAATGGGGTTATCTGTATAAGCACTTTCCGTTAGCTCCAGATTCAGCAATGCAGGCTCCAACTGATACCGGTTCACGAGCTCGAACAAAATATCCACTAAGTTAGGATTGTATACATTCACACGCGATACATTAACGGAAATGGGATAAGGATGCAGTCCTTGTGATATCCAGGTATGGAGACAGATACAAGCCTGTTCCCATACATAATAATCCAGCTTGGTAATAAAACCATTGCGTTCAAAAATCGGGATAAATTCATTTGGAAAACGCATGCCCTTAACCGGATGGTTCCATCGAACCAGTGCTTCCGCTCCACAGGGTAAATTGGTGTGGATATTATATTTAGGTTGTAAGTATATCTCAAACTGCCCTGCCTGCAGTGCAAGATTCATCTCATTGGTTATCTCCTGCTCAAGAGATAATGCCAAACTCATACTTTCTTTATAATAGGCAAAAAAATCCACATAATTTCCTTTGCAAGTTCTGGCAGCCAGTGTGGCTCTGTTGTACATCTCTTCCACCGAGATCGTCGTATCCTCGATCACATAGAGTCCAATCGATGGTACAATATCATAATTGGGATTATATTTGGCAAGCGTCTTTTTAGACTGACAAACCATATTCTCCACTTTGACTTTATCATAAGGCACGCAAAATGCAACAATATCTGATTCTATCCTGCCATAGGTCGATTTTGCACAAGTCTGTGCATCCTCCTTTAAGCGATCCGCTATATATTTTAATAAGCGATCTCCCTCTGCAATCCCAAAAAAAGAATTAATAAGCTGAAATCGGTCTACATCAAAACGAAGAAAGACAAAACGCTCACCGAGGTTCGCGTCAATCATGTCGCGCGTTGCGGTAAAGAATTTTGTCTTATTATAAATACCGGTTAAGGTATCATAGTCTGCTAAATATTTTAATTGTTTTAGAGCAGAAAGCTGGCTTCGGTCTATTACATTGTGTAATCGGAACATAATGATCTGTGGATTATATGGTTTCGAGACAAAGTCCCACGCACCAAGCGTTAACGCCTTTATCTCGCTGTCGCTATTGCTGTTCTCTGTTGTTACTACAATCGGAATATTGCTGTACTCTATATGATGCTTGATGGATTCTAAAACCTCATATCCATCCATAACCGGCATAAGTAAATCAAGCATAATCGCTGAAATATCTTCCGTATGCTCCTCTAATAATTGTAGTGCAGCCTGTCCGTTTTCGGCTTCAAGCACTTCGTATTCTTTCGACAATATATGTGACAATATCCTGCGATTGACGATATTATCATCAACCACCAAAACGGTTTTTAACAAAGACATAAACTACCCTCCCTGCATTCAACCACGTTTTTTTTTAACCATTGTCCTTTTTTCGACAAGGTAAGTATCATTAAATTATAAGCATTTCGGGGAATAATGTCAATGCGAACACGACTCCTAGCTACAGATAGCTGCACAACTCGATCAAATTATCATCGGGGTCACGCAGATAGAGCGAACACATCTCCCCCCTTGCACCATGCCGCGTTACAATACCCAGTTCTATCTTGATTCCGCATTCTATGAGCTGATCCCTACAAGCTGCCAGATCACCGTCTATCTCGAGACAAAAATCAGCACTCCCGGTCTGCACGTTTTTAGCCTTTGGCATAAGCTCATGCCCCTTTAAGTGAACATTAATTTTGAAATCGCCGGAAAACAGTTCAAAACATCCTCCTGCATCCTGTGCCCGAAATCCAAGTGCCTCATAAAAAGCGATACACTCAGGCAGTTTGGCTGTAGTAATGACCATGTGGTCAACCTTACGAATCCTCTGCATCTATTTATCTCCTCTCTTGTTCCTGCGTCTGTTCTGCTGTTATGCTATGATTGTCGTTGTTTATCACTCTCTATCAGTGTATTGGTTTACCGATATACTGTCAAGATGACTTTTGCAACACGATATGCCAAAAAATAAGACCCTAGATTTCTCTAAGGTCTTATCATGCGGATAACAGGACTTGAACCTGCACGGGTCGCCCCACTAGATCCTAAGTCTAGCGCGTCTGCCAATTCCGCCATATCCGCCTATTTCTACTAACTGATTTCTATGTCAGCAAAAATTATTATACATGGCAAGGCGGATTCCGTCAAGTCTAAATGTGCTAATGTATGAACCGTATATGCTGAATCACTTTATGATAAATATGATATAGGAAAATAGCACTCCCTACGGCTGCGACAATCTCCGCAATCGGACATGCCCACCATACATATGCCAATCCTCTGAATTTGGCTAAGACATAAGCTGCCGGTAATAAAACGATTAATTGTCTGATGATTGAGATTAACATACTATAGAAGCCATTTCCCAAAGACTGAAACACAGAACAGGCTATAATACTAAATCCTGCAAATACAAAACCGATGCTAATAATGCGAAGTGCAGGCACTCCAATTGATTCCATCATTGCAGAAGCATTGAATAAATGCAACAGCCACCACGCCGCTCCCTGAAATACCAAGAAACCCAACAGCATAATACTAATCGCATAAACTGCACATAGTTGAATGGCTTTAATTAATCGGTCTTTTTTACCTGCTCCCAGGTTATAGGCGACAATCGGCACCAGTCCATTATTTAATCCGAACACCGGCATAAATACAAAGCTCTGTAATTTAAAGTAAACTCCAAATACTGCTGTTGCAGTAGCCGAAAAGGTAATGAGTATACGATTCATCCCATAGACCATAATAGAACCCACTGCCTGCATAATAATAGAAGGAATCCCCACTTCATAAATATGTGCTATCACCTTACGATCCGGTCTAAACCCTTTGAGCCTGAGATGAATCTCTGAATTAAGTTTTAGGTTAAAAACTATCGCAAGAATAGCCGCAACCGTCTGTCCTATCACGGTAGCAATCGCTGCGCCCATCACTCCCATCTTGGGAAATCCACACAAGCCAAAGATCATAATCGGGTCTAATATGATGTTGATGATTGCTCCTGTTCCTTGCGTAATCATCGTATAGAACGTCTTACCTGTTGACTGTAGCAATCGCTCAAACGTAATCTGCAAGAAAAGTCCCAAAGAACAAATCATACAGATAGATAAATAAGAGATCCCGGCATTGACGATCTCAGGGTTATTCGTCTGTGTTCGATAGAAGGGGCCTGATAAGAAGATGCCGATCAATACAAATACAAAGTATCCCAATACTGCAAGAAAAACACCATTATTAGCAATCTTATCTGCTTTATCATAATCTTTTTCTCCCAACGCTCTGGATAGCACCGCATTGATGCCGACTCCGGTACCCACGCCAACCGCAATGATCAGCGACTGTATCGGAAACGCCAAGGACACTGCGGTCAGTGCTTCTTCACTTACCTTAGCTACAAAAATACTGTCTACGATATTATATAACGCTTGCACCAACATGGATATCATCATCGGTAATGACATGGATAGTAATAATTTATTCACGGGCATAATGCCCATCTTATTCTCTTGTGGTGCTGCTATCTGAATCATTTATATGCCTATTCTCTCTAGTTGTTATCATCTACGCTATAATTCGGCGCCTCTTTTGTAATATGAATATCATGTGGATGGCTCTCTTTTAAGGATGCCGCTGATATCTTGATAAATTTACCGTTTTCTTTTAATTCTTCAATCGTAGCCGTTCCGCAATATCCCATTCCGGAACGCAGACCTCCCATTAATTGGAATACGGTATCTTCTACCGTACCTTTGTAAGCAACACGTCCTTCTACCCCTTCCGGTACCAGTTTCTTGGCATCGGATTGGAAATAACGGTCTTTGCTGCCATTCTCCATCGCTGAAATAGAACCCATTCCACGATATACTTTATATTTTCTACCTTGAAATAACTCAAATGTTCCCGGACTCTCGTCACATCCCGCGAACATACTGCCCATCATACACACATTACCACCCGCTGCAATCGCTTTGGTAATATCACCCGAATACTTCACACCACCATCTGCGATAATCGGAACTCCATATTCTTTGGCTACAGAATAGGTATCCATAATCGCTGATATCTGTGGTACACCAATCCCGGCTACCACGCGAGTGGTGCAGATAGATCCTGGTCCTATCCCTACTTTAACGGCATCTGCTCCTGCTTCGATTAAGGCTCTGGCAGCTTCTCCGGTCGCAACATTACCTGCGATAACCTGTACTTCCGGATATGCTTCTTTAACCATACGAATGCATCGTAATACATTCTCAGAATGTCCGTGTGCCGAATCCAATACGATTACATCAACCTTAGCATCTGCTAATGCTGCTACTCGTTCTAGAACATTTGCCGTAATACCGATAGCTGCTCCACATAACAAACGACCTTGTGAATCTTTCGCCGATAATGGATATTTAATCGTCTTTTCGATATCTTTAATGGTAATCAACCCTACCAGATTATAATTCTCATCTACAATGGGCAGTTTTTCTTTTCTGGCTTTACCCAGGATAGCTTTGGCTTCTTCCAGCGTAATCCCTTCTCTTGCCGTAATCAAATCCTTAGAAGTCATAGATTCCGATATTTTCTTGGAAAAGTCCGTTTCAAACTTAAGGTCACGATTGGTAATGATACCTACTAACTTACGTCCTTCTGTAATCGGCACTCCTGAGATACGGAACTTCGCCATCAGTGCATCTGCATCTGCCAGCAAGTGATCCGGAGTCAGTGAAAAGGGATCTGTAATGACACCGTTCTCAGAACGTTTTACTTTATCGACTTCTTCTGCCTGTGCTTCTATTGACATATTCTTATGGATAATACCTATCCCACCCTGTCTTGCCATCGCAATGGCCATACGATGTTCTGTAACGGTATCCATCCCGGCACTCATCATTGGAATATTGAGTTTAATCGTTTTAGTCAACCAAGTGGTTACATCTACCTGATTTGGAATCACCTGTGAATATTGCGGTACCAGTAGTACATCATCAAATGTAATACCTTCGCCTATAATCTGTCCCATCTGTTATCTCCTCCTGCTGTTTGCTATTTCACTTCTACCATCTCAAAAGTATTACAAATTTCATATTCTATGTCAATCCAAGAATACTTTTCTTGGAGCTACTGTCTTAATAATATTGGCAAGTTCCGGTTTGTTCTCTAAGATAATCCTCTGTTCTCCATTATAGATCATCACATATCTGGTGTCCGGCTGTGATTTATGACCGGAGCTGTAATCGCTTTCTTTAAAGGTTCTCTTCCTATATTCATCCAGGTGGTAAGAATTGGCCGGTGCCAACATCTCCATGCGT
Organism: Lachnospiraceae bacterium; assembly: GCA_036652815.1. Taxonomy (GTDB): domain Bacteria; phylum Bacillota; class Clostridia; order Lachnospirales; family Lachnospiraceae; genus SZUA-378. The sequence continues at coordinate 12,395 of JAVVVE010000011.1, read as the reverse complement.
TCTATCTCAAAGGTAGCTGCTTTTTTCCGTTTGGTTCGTGCCATAATCTTATCAATCTGTAATTCCTTATCCAAATATAGATATTCATATTCGATGTCTGTATGAAGCCATACAATATAAGTTAAAATACCAAATCCAATTGCAACAATCAGAAATAATAGGCCAAACGACATTCCCAGGAAAAACATCAGTGCTGTTAAAGCAATGCACAAGCTTCTCAGTAAAGTGTTCTTAAAGGTACTCTCTTTTTTAACTAATATCTCAATATAATTCTCACTCATCTCGATTCCTCTTTTCTGTCATAATGTATCCCTAATCATATTACATATAGTTTGATTATTCAAGAGTCTGTTTTCTATTTATAAAACTTTAATTAAATGATGGGCAGCCTTAAGTGAAAGTCTTGACAGTCAAACTATGGCACGCTATGATTAGAAAATCACGGGAAAGAACATGAGGTATTTACTATGTCTATGAGAGATGAGTTAAAAGAACAGCGAAAAAAAACTTCCGCTATGACGATAAAAGAACGTTTGCAAAATTACTGGTACTATCATAAGATGCATACTTTTATCGGGATTGTAGTAGGCATCGTGCTGGTCTTTATGATACAGGATTTTATCTCGGCAAATAAAGAATCCGTATTTGAGATGGCATTATTTAATACCGAAGTCGCTACGGTAGATGAGGATTTTATCGATGGATTCGCCCAAAAAATCGGTATGGATCCTAAGAAACAGGATCTCTTCTTTGATAACTCTTATGCAATTAGTCTCGGTGATTCCGTAGCTATGAATCCTGCTACGATAGCCTCTGCTCAAAAGATGATGGCGATGGTACAGGTAGGCGACCTCGATGCTATCCTTGGGCTCTCGGATGTCATCGATTATTATACAAAGAATAACTTTATTGCCAATCTGAATGACTTTATGTCACCGGAAAAACTAGCTGCCTACGAAGAATCCGATCAAATCTACTATGCCACCTTGGAAGATGGTACAAAGATGCCCGCCGGCATTATATTACAAGATAGCGAAAAAATAGAAGCACTCGGTTTGTATCACACCGGCACTCCTATTCTCTCCTTTAGCATCACCGCAACACATATTGACAATACGCTTGCATTCTTAGACTATATCTACGAATAATACCTATATTATTATTTTGCTCACATATTGTCTATCTGCTGTAGCCAGATATGTGCACAGGCATCTGATGGCATCCTCAGATCTCCTCTTGGAGATATCCCAACACTGCCTACCTTCGGTCCGTCCGGTAAGCAGGAGCGTTTGAACTGTTGTGTAAAGAATCTACGATAGAATACTTTCATCCATTTCAATATGACACTTTCGTCATACTCTCCCTTAAAACTCTGTACTGCGATTCGATATATCTTAGAGGGTTCATACCCGCAGCGAAGCATGTAGTATAAGAAATAGTCATGCAAGGCATAAGGGCCTACGATATCTTCTGTTTTCTGTCCAATCTGACCATCCGTAGGAGGCAGTAATTCCGGACTGACCGGTGTATGCAGGACATCCAGTAATACGGTCTGCAGTGCTTCTACCTCACAACTGTCTGCACAATATTGTACCAAATAACGGATTAAGGTCTTAGGTACCCCTGCATTTACCCCATACATCGACATATGATCCCCATTATAAGTGGCCCATCCAAGTGCCAGCTCCGACATATCCCCTGTTCCGATTACCAGTCCATCCTCTTCATTGGCGATATCCATCAGTACCTGTGTGCGTTCTCTTGCTTGACTGTTCTCATAGGTCACATCATGTGTATCGCTGTCGTGATGAATATCTCTAAAATGTATCTGTACTGCTTCTTTAATATCCACTTCCCGTAAAGTAACACCCAGGCTGACCGCCATCTTACAGGCATTCTGATAGGTTCTGTCTGTCGTCCCGAAACAAGGCATCGTAACTGCGATAATCCGGCTGCGGTCAAACCCCAGCAGATCAAAGGTTCTAACCGTAACTAACAATGCCAGCGTAGAATCCAATCCACCCGAAATACCCACGATTGCCGTCCGGCATCCTATATGTTCATACCGTTTTTTTAAGCCATAGGCTTGAATCGAGAGGATATCTTCACAACATTTGATTCTCTCCTGTTTTTCTTCCGGTACAAAAGGATATTTGGCAAAGGTTCTCGTTAATGGTACTTCTTTTTCCTGTAATTCAAACGGAATCCTAACATATTCTTCTGTTTGAATCGGTACAAAAGAAGTCATTCTTCTGCGTTCCATACAGATCTTATGAACATCTATATCACCATAGACCGTTGTATTCTGAAATCTGGGAGCCTGTGCCAGGATGCTGCCATTCTCCGCGATAATATTATGGCCACTAAAGACCATGTCCTGTGTTGATTCTCCTTCTCCTGCACTGGCATAGACATATCCTGCCAATAGTCTGCCGGAAAGGGAACGTACCAGCATCTCACGATACGCATCTTTTCCTACTGTCTCCCCCGAAGCGGATAGATTCACGATCAGTGTAGCTCCCGCCAAAGCATGTGTGGTACTCGGTGTATCCGCCACCCATGCATCTTCACAGATCTCACAGGCTATCGATAAGTCTTCCATTACACTCGTTTCCAACAAGATATTGGCTCCAAAAGGGATCTCTTCTCCTTCAAATCTGCATAGTTCCACTTGTGTATTGCCCGGCACAAAATATCTGCCCTCACTAAATTCGGCATAATTAGGGATATGAAGTTTTGGAATAAAAGCCAGAATCTCTCCATTTTGCAGAACTGCAGCCACATTATAGAGTTTATGTTCCCGTTCTAATGGCATACCTATAAAGATAAGTGCATCACACCCTATCGTCGCATTCGCAATCACCAAGAGCTGTTCTCTGGTCTCTTTTAGCAAACATTCCTGTAAAAAGAGATCTCCGCAAGTATACCCTGACAGACACAGTTCCGGAAATACAATAATCTGTGCTCCATGATTGCATGCCTCTTTCATTCCTTCACAGATTGCCGTAGCATTGTAGATAGGATCTGCTACTTTTATCTTAGGCGTAACCGCCGCTGTCTTTACAAAACCGTGTTTCATACCTTGCCTCCATGTAACATCTGTTCTAATTCTTCTATTGAAAAGGTATAATTTGTATTGCAGAAATGGCAATTAACTTCCACTTCTTTTCCCTCTTCTATCATCTCTTCTATCTCTGTTTTACCGAGACTAATCATCGCTTTGGTAACTCTGGTTTTATCACAATTACAATAGAATGTGGTAGGCGTCGTATCCTGTATCTGTAAATCAAGGTGTGCAAGTAACTTACCTAGCATCTCTTCCGGTGTATTGCCTTCATCCAAAATAGCTGTAACTGAGGTGATTTGGGATAGATTCTCTTCTAACTGTGCAATCACCCTTTCCTCTGCAAAAGGCATCAGTTGAACGATAAATCCTCCTGCCTGTTTGACAGTGTTGTCACGTTCCATCAGCACACCCAGCCCGACTGAGGATGGAGTCTGTTCTGAATTAGCAAAATAATAAGTCAGATCATCTGCGATCTCACCTGTCTGTAATACAGTTTGTCCCGTATAGGGTTCTTTTAAACCCATGTCTTTGGTGATACTTAAGAAACCTTCTCCGACAGCTCCGCCCACATCCAATTTACCCTGTGGACTGGCCGGCAGCATCACCTGCGGTTGATATACATACCCTTTCACTTCTGCATTTGCATTGGCGGTTACAACGATACCCTGTATGGGCCCATTTCCTCTAATCTGCAGCGTTAAAAGGTCTTTTTCTCCTTTGAGCATAAGTCCCATCATAGCCCCTGCCGTCATGAGTCGTCCCAGTGCCGCCGTCGCTACCGGACTGGTATTATGTCGTTTTCTTGCTTCATCCACCATCTCTTTGGTACTAGCGGCAAAAGCTCTTATTTGTGCATTTGCTGCCGTTGCCCTTACAATATAATCACTCATGTTTACCACACTCCCTGGCTATATAATGCACACGCTCACTGTCTGCTCTCGGTGCCTGTTTCGTTCCGGCATCATACACGGCCAACAGCTGCATCCCCGCTTCTTTCAGTAATTCCTGTACACGCGATATCTCATATGCTCTTTGATAATGAAGTTCTTCATATTTCCTATATTGATTACTATTTAGTGCCCCTTCGCGAACAAAAATAGTCAGTTCATATTCATTCATCTGTTCTGTTTTATCATAATAATTATCCCATATAAAACTACAATCTTCCCTATTCTCGGCGATGGTGCAATCCCCCAGGAGCTGCTCGTATTTATATAGCGTATTCATATCAAAAACAAATAATCCATGTGGATCCAGATAATTATTAACGAGTCTAAAGACCTGTAACAATTCTGATTCCTCACAGATGTAATTCAGCGAGTCGCAAATACTCACAATAGCCCTTACCGTTCCATACAACTCAAACTCTCTCATATCCTGTAAGAGGTAGAGGATATCATGCCCTGTATGTTCTCTCTTCTCTATTGCGATTTGCAGCATCTCTTCGGCATTATCCACGCCGATCATATCATAACCCTTATCTGCCAGCACCTCTGTAAAGCTGCCCGTGCCACACCCGAGATCCAGGACTAACCCCTCTGTAATACCATATTCACACAAAATATCTTTTATATATGTGCCCCATTCTTCATAAGGAACATTATCCATAAAAGTATCATATACATAGGCAAAGCTTGTATATGCTTCCATCTTTTATTCTCCACCCAGTTTATTTGCTATCCAGTAACCCGCTACAAAAGTAACACAGCCAACCAGGATAGACACAAACGAATATCTCGTAAAATCTGACATCAATATAATCGCAATCGGTGAAGCCACGATCAAACCAATGATGCCGCAATATGCGTAATCCGGTGCTTTTGCAAAGATAATCTCAATAATCTTGGCAATCACTGCAATTCCGAGTAAAATACCGACTCCCATAGGTGCTAAAATACCGAATCCTTCTAAAATCCCCGGAACATCCATGGAAAAAAGTGCTTTAAAAAATTCTGTAATAGCTGTAACGATCGTATTATAATAACCCATCAGCATCATAACCATAGAACCGCTGACTCCCGGAATCACCATCGTAGCACTGGCTATCATGCCAACAAAGAATAATTTAACAACATTGATCAGTGAAAAGGATACATCCGCTGCATTGCCTTCTGTCTCGCCCAATACCGCCATTGCAATAACCACTGCAAAAAATATAAAAAATATTGCGCCACGACCTATCGTGATTTTTTTTCCTGTCTCTTTGAATTTTTGCAGGATAACCGGCAAGCCTCCCATAATCAACCCGATAAACATAAAATTAGTCTGTACCGGATAAACTCTTAACAGATACTCAATCGCAAAGGAAAGTCCAACAATACCGATCAATGCGCCCAGTATAATAGGTGCTACTAACTTCACGCTCTCTTTGAACTCCGAAAAAATATGTGTCACTGCATGAATAAGCTTATCATACACACCCATCGATACTGCCATAGTTCCACCACTGACTCCCGGAATGATATTAGCGATTCCGATTACTGCACCTTTTAATAACTTCTTTAACATGTCTGTTCTCCTCTATTTAACTATATACTCCTTCAGAAATGAAAGTAATGCATCCATCTCTTCATCGGTTCCAATGGATATCCTCAGATAATTATCTATCCTCGGTTTGTTAAAATAACGTACATAAATATGTGATTTTTGTAATGCCATCCACAATTCCTGTGCTGCATATCCTGGATGAGTAGCAAAAATAAAATTACCCTTGGAATCCGCAAAATGAAATCCCAGTTCAGATAGTTCTTTCTTCACACGTTCTCTGGTATGGATGACATTGGTTGTAATCTTCTTAAAATATACATCATCCAAAACCGCCGCCACTCCACATACCAGTGTCGGTCGATTCATCGTATAGGAATTAAAGGAGAACTTTACATCATTCAAATAATGAATCAGTCTCCTACTGCCAATCGCAAATCCAATCCTCATCCCCGCCATGGCTCTTGACTTGGAAAAAGTCTGTACCACCAACAGGTTATCATATTGATTTACCAAAGATAACACACTCTTAGCGCCAAAGTCAATGTATGCTTCATCAATAATTACTACCACATTAGGATTGGCACGCAGAATATCTTCAATCATCTGTGTACTCTCCTCCACCCCCGTCGGTGCATTGGGGTTAGGAAATATGATTCCCCCATTCTCTATCTTATAATCAGCAGGGACTATGCGGAATGCTTCATCTAATGGTTGGCAGCGATAAGGAATCCGAAGCAAATCTGCCCAAACATCGTAAAAGGAATAGGTAATGTCCGGAAATAAAATGGGTTTGTTTCCATGAAAAAACGTCATAAATGCCATCGCCAGTACATCATCCGAACCCACACCAACAAATACCTGCTCTTTTTTAAATCCATAATACGCAGCAATACTTTCCACCAACGCAGTGGCTCCGGGATCCGGATATAAACGCATCGAATCCACTTCTATCGCTTTGATAGCCTCTTCCACCATCGGAGAGGGCGGATAGGGACATTCATTTGTATTTAATTTAATCATATTAGATTGATTTGGTTGTTCTCCCGGTACATAAGGAACTACTTTTCGTACGTTTTTCTCCCAATCCATATTCTAACTGCCTCCTGTTTTATAAATATGCTGTGAGCGGTAACGCAAGGTTGCCAAGCACGGTCAGAATCAAAATCGTATAAAACATCACTTGCCCATATAATTTAGCAAATGGTTTATCTGCCCATTTATTACGAATTCGATTTACCTGTATGATGATGAGTGCCACCGTCAAAATCGTCATAATACCATAGAGATTGACATATTCTAAAAGTCCAAGTGTCAGCGTATCGGGCAGAAGATTGGCTCCTACCATAATATTCGTGACCGTACCAAACAAAGCCGCCGGAATCATCAATAAAGGGTCTACTGTATGAAAGGTATTAATAAATAAAGTAATCATAACCCATGATATCGTACCCATGAGTGCAATAAAACATTTGGCATATAATCCCCAACTGTTTCGATTGATTTCCATACCAACCACCAATTCCGAATTGATAATTTTACCGCTATATTCAGGATCATTTCTGGCATTGTCGTAAGTAACGAGATACGTGCCTATCTCATGTCTTACCAACTCGTATCCATTTATACTTAGGTTTCGGTTCAGTCCACTATTCTCTTTATCTGCGATTAGCATAACTTCTTCTACCGGATAATCCGATTCCAGGTAGATATGTAGCTGATGTGATTCTAACGGAAAACGATTTGTCCAAAAATTCTTTGATACCGTTGCATCAATACGAGCTAATTGATAATTGACTCCATCTTTATGATACTCTTTCATAATTTCTTTGCTATGAACGGTTCCTTTGTAAATATGGAAATTTTCCATCATATCTAACTCTTCTTGTCCTTCCCAACGAAACCATACTAAGAATTCTGTTCGAAAAGAAGAGGTCTTTAAGGATAGCTCTTTCATATTTTCTATATAAGTCCCTGCTGTTACAGAGGTGGCCGCTACACTCTTTTTCTGCGCCAAAGCTTCTTCTTCCGGAGAAGGTGTCAATGCGCTTGCCCAATAATCACGCTCGCTAACCTTATCCTGATATAAGGATGTGCATGTCAGAAACAGATAAAGCAAACCTCCCAGTACAACAATAAAAAAAGTTGAAAAAAGTTTTCTTTTTTGCCAAGGTTCTAGCTTATGAATATTTAAAGGGAACCGGTTATCTTCTCCCATGTCGCTTATCCTCCTACGTATGCTTACATACAAATTATATAATAATGTATTTACCGGGATTTTGCAATCACAATAAAAAAGAGAAGCCCAAAGCCTCTCTTTCTTAATGTAATCCAATCGGTAATGATGAATCCTCTAATTAGCGGCACAACCATGCTTGTCTTCTCCACATACATGATTTCCTTCATGATGGCTGCACATGGTATCCGGGTTAAATGCAAGAGAATCATTTTGTAGTGCAAGAACACTTGCATCCGCATCACCTGTGACTCCCGGATAAAGTGTAATGCCGGCTTCTGCCAATGCTGTTCTTGCACCACCGCCGATACCGCCACAGATAAGGGTATCTACATCATGGCTCTGCAGGAATGCAGCCAATGCTCCATGTCCACTTCCAATGGCGCTCACTACCTCTGATGCTATAATCTGTTTATTCTCTACCTGATAAATCTTAAAATTCTCACAATGACCAAAATGTTGAAATACCTGACCATCCTCAAAAGTAACTGCTATCTTCATCTCTCTATATCCTCTTTTCATCATTATTTGGAAGCATCTCCAATAATTGCTTTACTATTTCAACCGGAAAATCTGATTCCTTATTATTTTCTAATAAGGATTGCAAAAACACATGGGTCTGATTGCTCTGTGGTAACATGTATCCTGATTCTCTTAGGATATCTTCCGCCATAAGTCGATTGGACTTAACCATGGCATCCGCTAACTGACGAAGTACCGCATTCGTCGTATCTGCTGCAATCTGTCTTGCAATCTGTTCTTGTGTTACTTTGCTCTTAGCCAATGCTCTAAGCGTTTGTGCAACATTCGTTGACTTCTCCTGCTGTGGCGGATATTCCGCGGGTACCATAGAAATAGCTGCAGACGGGCAGGCATCTGCACAAACCCCACAACCGATACATTTATCTACATCAATGATGCTGTTCTCCGTATCCGTAGCTCCTGTTGGACACACATATAAGCATAAGCAATCTTTCGTACACAATCTGATATTCCTTACTGCATGCATCATACTGTCTGCCTCCTTTCCACACGGCTCATCTTCCAATTAGGGACTTTACAGATAGGGCAAACTTCCGGTGGTGCCTCTCCCACATAGATGAATCCACATGTTTCACATACATATACATTGGTATGTAATAAAAATGCATCTTCCTCTTTTTCATAGCGGCTCAATAAGGAGTTCAAGATATGAGTTACTTTCTCACTCCACACCAGGGCACGTTTTGCGCCACGGTCTGCCATCGCTTCTGCTGCATTATTTGCAACAGCAAATTCTTCCTGCAGATTTTTCTGTACTAAAGTATGCAAGTTCTCCATATTTGCCCGATCTTCAACCGGTGTCTTACGCTCAAAATATTCAGCAAGTTGTGTAAATAATGCTGATTCTTCTTTCAAATATTGCTTCTCACAACCGCGTGCCAAATTAGAACATAATGCCGACATCTCCCCAACCGATAACGGTCGTAGCTCTTCCGGCTCTTCCGGCAATACGTCTTTTGGCTGCTCTACTTCTGTGTTTTTCTCCATTTTCTCTTTAAAACTAGACTTCGGTGCTCCACATAAAGGACAAACCCAATTCGGTGGTAAGTCTTCCCATTTGGTGCCTGCTGCAATACCCGCTGACGGAATGCCAATCGCTTCATCATAGATAAAGCCACAAATCATACATACGTATTTCTTCATAAGAATCCCCTTTCTATAATGTATACATCTTTTTTATTGTTTAGAGCAATGTCTGCAGTACGATTCTCCATTCTGGCAATTTTCTTCCTGGCAGGTATGCTCATTACAATCCTTACCACAACACTTCGATGCATTTATACAGATATCGTAATTTCCACCCTGAATCAACATCCTCTTACCATTTACCATCACATCTGCTACTTTTTTACGTGCTATCTCATAGATAGACTGTACGGTAGTGCGTGCTACTTTCATCTGAATGGCACAGTCTTCCTGTGTCAAACCCAGATAATCAATCAGACGAATCGTCTCATATTCTTCTATTGCGAGTTCCACCGTGTCTTTCGCGACTCCATTACAAGGCATAAATTCCTTGGTTTGTGGCATCTCACAGATACGTCTATGTTTGATGGGTCGAGCCATATCTACTTCTCCTTATGCAACTATCCGTACTACCGGATAGCTATTATTATATTCTTATTATCGACATAAGTCAATAATGGTTCGTGTTTCAGATTGATGCTAGAGTCTTTTAATGCCGGCGACCGGAATCGAAATATCCACTCGAAAGATAAACTTATTTGCTAATATAACTTTGAAAAAAAGACCTCTACATCAATGTAAAGATCTTAAATACAATACCGTTCTATAAGCTGTTTTATTTCTTTATCAGTAACTGCTTCTGCACCATTATCCTTTTTAGAATATATCGTCAGCAAGTATATCTCAAAATCATCCTTTACTGCATAATATATTATTCTAAAACCATTAGATTTTCATACCTTTGCAGTAGAATTTGCAGTCCTAACTTTATATGTATGGCCTTGGCTTTGAATTTTCAATCCTGCAATTTCTTTTCCAACTAAGTGGCCCTGTTCTAAATCGTCCGTAATACTTTTAATATCTTCACCAATTTTCTTGTATTGCTCCTTTTTCACATAATACTCAACATCTAAATCTGCTGAGATACCGCTATCGAAAATACCTACAGATACTATTCCTGTTTGAAACTAATTATCATATATACCTCCATGAAAAAAGAGAGATAACAAATAGCTATCTCTCTGATTTTCAGTAATTTATCATGATGTTCAGATTTATGTAAAATACATTTTTTTATTTATTCCAATTTTATTTTCTTTTTTTTATGTGTAAGCAATTTGATATTTAATGGAAAAATCAAATACATAAAAAAGACTAATATTGCAAATAAAGTGCCTATTTGTGCCTTATAAGTAAACTTACAATGAAACATCGAATGGTTGCACAACACCTGGTACCATATATAAGGATACGTTGCAACAATCAAAAGAACCATATACGATAATGTTTTTTTAATTCTTTTTCTTAATAATATATAGATAAGTAATACTATCCATGGAATTGGAGACTTCAAAAATGTTCTAAGTATTATCATCAAATCTTTATTCCAATTCATAACTGCAATTCTATCAATCGGTTGTTCTACACTCCCCTGTGTTCGGAATAATATTGACGAAATAGCATTTTCTATTGTATTTCCATTTAAAAAAATATTTGCTAAACACCATTTTGCTATCCAGGTGAATCCATACCCGATTCCCCATGAAATAGTGGCAATTCCTACCTTTTTAATACTTTTTCTAAATGTATCATTACCCTCAATAATACCAACCAATAAAGCTAATATGAGTGGAACTGTTAATGTAATTATCGGGAATGTTAAAAAGTCGAAAAAATTAATGACAGAACCTACTATCATAAAAAAATATAGCAAAAAGCTATTATCAGAATCTTTTTTATAAAATTGTATCATAAAAATACTCGCTAATAGATAGATAGCGTACGCTGCTGTGTATTGTAAGGAAAAAGCTGCTAGCATTCCATAGGAACTAATCCAAGCTACTAGAAATGGTACTGAAACTTTCCACCCAAATCGTTTTTGAATACAACTAAAACTAAAACAGATAAGCATAAAATGTAGAAAACCAAGACAAATACGTATATAATTATAATCCATAAACATCAACATTGGCTTTAAATATGTTACATATCCATGCCAATATCTTGCATACCCTGCCACACTAAATGCTGCATCTAATTTTCCAGTGACTCCTTCTAATTTCAAGGTTTTTTGTAGCATAAGTGCATCCGTAACATTGTCCAAAGTACCCGCATTGGTATATACATAAAAAAGTGGATATGCACCCTCGGAATTTAATGTTACCTGAGAGTTTTCAATATTCTGTTTTACCTTGTCTTCCGGTAACATAAATACCAAAATCATAGCAATAGAATAAATTCCTATAAGCCCTAATAAAATGCCTATACACTTTAAAATAATTTGTCCTATTCCATTCTTCTTTCCACTAAATATACTGAGTTTGGCTGTTTTTGAACAGTCTCCTACTACTTCTTCCTCCTCCCCCGGAAAAATTTCTTTTGTAGAATTTCTTTTGTAGAATTTTTTCATTTAACTGTTCTCCATTCCATTCTTTTTTCTATGATCTTCTTTGTATTTCTAATATCTTATATAAATTTTTCATATATTTTACAAACTAATTAATATATATTGAGATTAAAAGCATAAATGTAGTCTTCCACTAGTAATCATCTAAATGTTCACAAAAAAAATGCTCTAAACACTGATATAATCAACATTTAAAACACTTTTAGTAAATGCCGGCGACCGGAATCGAACCGGTACGGGAGTATAAGTCCCGCAGGATTTTAAGTCCTGTGCGTCTGCCAGTTCCGCCACGCCGGCATTAATGGGACCTATAGGGCTCGAACCTATGACCCTCTGCTTGTAAGGCAGATGCTCTCCCAGCTGAGCTAAGATCCCTTGGGATAATATTTATGCTATTACAAATAGATACATAATCGAAACGACCCAGATCGGACTCGAACCGACGACCTTCGCCGTGACAGGGCGACGCTCTA